>NZ_CP024870.1:600000-1200000 GCF_002795265.1 Spiroplasma clarkii | reverse complement strand
TATGAAAACAACGAAATGTCTGGTTTAACAATTCAAAAGTTTAATAAAGTCAAATTTCGTTTAGTAACAAAACGAGAAAATGCTGAATATTTTCAAAAGCTTTCAAATGTTAAGACTGAAACTCGTTTGTCTACTGCAAGCATTGAAACAGTTTCAATCATTGCCTATCGAGGACCAATCACAAAAGCTCAGGTTGAGGAATTACGTGGAGTAAATTGTGATACTATTTTTTACAAGTTAAAGTTAAGGAATTTAATTCAAGAAGTTGGTAAATCTGAAGAAGTTGGTAAACCCACACTTTACAACATTACTGAAGATTTTTTAAAGTACTTTAATTTAAGCAGTTTAGACGATCTCCCAAAACTAAAAGAGATCATAGAAGAAGATGAAAAAGACATCTTCAATCGAGGTTAAAGTATGGAAAGACTCCAAAAAATAATTGCCAGTCGCGGTTATTGTTCAAGAAGAAATGCAGAAAAATTAATTGTTGAAGGTAGAGTTAAAGTAAATGGTAAAATTATTATGACTCTAGGGGAACAATTTGATGAAAATGTTGAAATTTTAATAAATAATAAACCTTTAATGAAAACCGATGAGAAAGTTTATTATTTATTTAATAAACCAAGAATGGTTGTCACAACCATGTATGATCCAAAAAAAAGAAGAACAGTTGCTGATTTTTTTAAGGACTCAGATTTAAGAGTTTATCCAGTTGGTAGACTTGACTTTGATGTTAGTGGTGCTTTGATTATGACAAATGATGGTGAATTAGCAAACTTTATTATGCACCCTCGCTATGAATTTAGAAAAACCTACCAAGCTTTGTGCCAAGGTAAAGTTAGCAAATATCAAATTAAAGAACTTATGACTGGGGTAAAAATTGATGATGAGTACTTAACCAAAGCAATTTATGCAAATTTAATTAAATATGACCCCGATAAAGATGAGTCAATTATTGAATTAACAATTGCAGAGGGGCGTAAACACCATGTTAAAAAAATGTTAATAGCAGCAGATATTTATTTACAAAAACTAAAAAGAACTCAAATTGAGTTCTTAACAATCAATGATATTGAAGTTGGTAAATTTAGAGAACTAAAAACCCATGAAGTAAGGCAACTTTATGGAATGTATAAATCAACAAAAACTAAAGAAAAGGGGTAAAAAAATGAGAATTGCACTATTTGGGACAGTTGGTGCAGGTAAATCTACAATTTCATCTGAAATTTCAAAGCGACTAGGTTATGAAATCTTTCCTGAACCAATTGATAACAACCCATACTTTGATGATTACTACAAAGATATGGAGGCAAATGTTTTTAAAATGCAAATTTATATGTTGACAGCAAGAAGCAAGCAGTTAATTGATGCTAGAAAAATCAAAGATGTAATTTTTGACCGATCAATCTTAGAAGATCCAATCTTTGTAGCTGTTAATCATGATTTAAAAACAATGAATGATGTGGACTTTAAAACTTATACAGATTTTTATGAGCATGTTGTTATTCCAAATTTAGCACATCGTGCTGAGTTTGATTTGGTGATTTATTTAAAAGTATCAACAGATAAAGCAATTGAAAGAATTAGAAGTCGAGGTAGATTTCAAGAGTTAGACACACCAAGAGAGTATTGAGAAAAATTAAATGCTCGCTATGATGATTTTTATAATCGCCGCAAACATATGTTTGATTCAATTGTGATTGATGCAGATACAGATGATATTGAGGCTAAAATGGAACAAATTATGGCAAAAATCTATGAAAAAGACCCTCAGTTGAAAGCAAAATAAACTTATTAAATCATTTTCTACTGAAATGCAGGAGTTTTAATTGTTAACAGTCAAATTAGTTGGAACTTGCACTAAATAAATGGATTTTTTTTGATAGATAAAATAAAAATCATAATTCTTATTAAAAACAAAAAAAATTGTTTAGAATAAGTATAGGGAGAAATATATGATAGTAAAAAATGGAAAAATAGTCTTAGAAGACAAAGTTATTGAACAAGGGTGAATCAAAATTGAAGATTCAAAAATTGTTCAAATTGAGGCAGGCACAACCGATTTGCCAGGTCTTGATGTTGAAGGAAAATGAATCCTACCTGGTTTTATAGACTGTCATGTTCATGGTGGTTATGGAGTTGACTTTGAGTTTGGTGATGCCAAGAGATTTGAGCATTTTTCAAAAAACATTGTTCAAGAAGGAGTAACAACCTATGTTCAAGCAAGTGTGACAAATTCAACAGCAAATAATTTAAAATACTTGACTGAATTTCAAAATTTTATGCAGCAAAAAGATTCTCAGGTAGGAAAATGTTTAGGTGCACATTTTGAAGGTCCTTTTATTTCGCCAGATAAAAAAGGAGCACATGAACTTAGTTTATTACAAAAACCAACCATTGCTGAATTACAAAAACTTATGGAAGTTAACCCACAATTGGTAAAAATCATTACCTATGCTCCTGAATTGCAAAATGGGGAATTTACAGAATCTTTATTAGCAAACCAAATTCTACCATCAGCAGGACACTCAAATATTCTTTTTAAAGACTTTGAGATGCACCACAAGCAAGGTATCAAGCACTTAACTCACCTTTATAATGGAATGTCAGGTATCTCTCAAAGAGATCCAGGTTTAGCAGCTGCTGGGTTGTATTATGATGATGTTTTATGTGAATTAATCACTGATGGAATTCATGTTGATGTAGAAACAATTAAACTAACCTATAAAATTAAGGGTTATCAAGGAATTTGCATTATCACTGATGCAGTTAATGCTAAAGGTTTACCAGATGGAAATTACAAATTAGGTAATTTAAATGTCACTAAAACAGGTATCAAAGTGTTTTTAAGTGATAGCGGTACTTTAGCAGGGGCTGGGGCCACTTATGACCATAATGTTAGGGTAATGTTAAAAACAATTAGTAATTTAAAAATGAATGAATTAATTTATATGACCTCAATAAATATTGCAAAACAACTTGGTATTTTTGAACAAACTGGAAGTATTACAGTAGGAAAAAAAGCAGATTTAGTTATTTTAGACAAAAATTTCGAAGTTGTGAAGACTTTTGTTGATGGAGATATTAAATTTGAAAGGGAGAAAAAATAAAATGGAATTAGTAATTTTAAAAGATGATAAGGAAATAGCAAAAAAAGTTGGAGACATTATCATAGATCTTGTCAAAACCAATAAAGCTGCAGTTTTGGGGTTAGCTACAGGAAGTTCACCTGAATCAACATATCAATATGTGATTGAAAAAACTGCAGCAGAAAAAATTGATTGAAAAGAAGTTGTAACTTTTAATCTTGATGAATATATTGGTTTATCAGAAACTGATGAGCAATCATATTGTTATTATATGAATAAAAAATTATTTGAAAACATAAATATTAATATCAAAAATACTTTTGTGCCAAGTGGTTTGGTAAAAAATGACTTAGAAGCACAAAAGTATGATGAAGAAATTAAAAAACATGGAGGTATTGATTTGCAAATTCTTGGGATTGGAACTAATGGGCACATTGGTTTTAATGAACCAAAAACTAGTTTTGATTCACTAACAAGAATTGTTGACTTGACACCAAGTACTATTGCAGCCAATGCTAGATTTTTTGATAATGAAGCAGATGTACCAAAGCAAGCTGTTTCTATGGGTCTTAAATCAATTATGAATGCAAAAAAAATCATTCTAATTGCTATGGGAGCAACAAAAGCTGAAGCTATCAAAGCATTAATTGAAGGTAACCAGTCTACTGAATGACCATGTACAGTTTTACAAGATCACTCTGATATATTGGTGGTTGTTGATGAGGCTGCAGCAAGTTTACTAAGTTAAGGTAAATAAACAATGATTTTAAGTAAAAATTTAGCATACATTCTACTAGCAGTAGGAATTGTCTTAATGTTTGTAGGGATATTTTTAACTTATATTCTTTTAAAAGTTAAAAGTTTTAAAAATGCTAATAAAAATAATTTTAATATTGTTGCCAAACAAACCAAGGAATTTAAAATTTGACAGCACTATGCTTTTATTGCTCTAATGTTTTTGGTATATGTTTGTGCAATTGTCTTAATTTGTCTTGCTTTACAAACTGTTTCATAATTTTTACAATAAAAAACTCATATTTATGGGTTTTTTTGTTTGAAATAAAGACATCTTGACTTTTTATAAATAATTAGCAATTTCAAAACTAACTTGTAAAAAATAATGCTATACTTTTTGTGAAGAGAAAGGCAAATTAGATAACAATTACATGTTATCTAAAAATAAAGGTGAAGAATAATGTATGATGAAAAAAACATTTTTATGAACTGCAAATTTGCAGATAAAGAAACTGCATTAAATCAAGTTCTTGAAGTAATGCTAGCTGGTGGATGTGATCAAGAATATGTTGATTCAATTTTAGAACGTCAAAAAATTGCTTCATTTAATTTAGGGAACCTTGTTGCAGCACCTCATGGTACATATGAAATTTCAAAAAAAGTTAAAAAACCAAAGATATTTATTTGACATTTAAAAGAAGAGTTGCTTTGAGATGGAGAACCTATTCGATTAATTTTAGGACTTTATTTACAACCAAATAATCAACTTGAAGCATTACAAACAGTTGCTATCAATACAATTGATGAAATACTTTTTAACAACCTTTTAGCAAAACCAACCTTAAATAAACTAATTAAATTTACTAGTGAAACACAATTACTATATTAAAAAATCTTTGCAAACTACCACTCAGGTAGTTTTAATTTACTTAAAAATATTGTAAAATTTTTAAGTATTGCAAGAAATAGAAACTGAGGTAAGCAATTATGGGAAGAGCACATGAAGTTAGAAAGCAAAGTATGGCAAAAACGGCTGCAATGAAGTCGGCAATTTATGGGCGGGCATCTAAAGAAATTTATATGGCAGCAAAAAATGGAAGTTCAGATCCAGAAGCAAATTTAGCACTTAGAAGTGCAATTGATAAAGCAAAATCAAAACAAGTTCCAACTGAAGTAATTCAAAGAGCTATTAAAAAAGCTGAAGGTGGGGATGCAGAAAGTTATTCTGCAAACCGCTATGAAGGTTATGGACCAGGAAATTCAATGCTAATTGTAGATTCATTGACAAATAATGTGAACCGAGCAATTGCAGAAATTAGAGATGCTTTCAATAAGAATGGGGGAAAAATTGGTCAAACAGGAGCAGTTTCTCACTCATTTCAAGCAGTAAGTATTTTTGCTTTCACTGGTAAAACTGTTGAAGAAATTTTAGAGTTATTAATGGAAGCAGATGTTGAAGTTAGTGATGTGGTTGATGATGAGGATGGTGTTGAGGTCATTGCACCATTTCAATCATTTAATGGAGTAAAAACTGCCTTAGATCAAGCTGGAATTAAAGAATACAAAATAGCACAAACCACAATGTTAGCAGATAGTTTAATTACTATTCAAGACCTAGAAGCAAAAAAACAATTTGAAAAATTAATTGATAGACTAAATGAACTAGAGGATGTTCAAGATGTTTATCATAATGTAGAATTAGAGGCATAAATAATGAATAAAGATATGATCTTATTAAGATCAGTTGAAGTAGCAGCTATTGCTACTTACAAATATATTGGAAAAAAAGATAAAAATTTAGTAGATAAAGCAGCAGTGGAAGCTTTACAAGTTATGTTAAAAAACGAAAAAGGTTTTCAATTAAAAATTGTTAATGGTGAAGGGGAACTAGATAATGCCCCAATGCTGTTTGTTGGTGAAATGCTGGGTGACACCTCAAATCCAGAAGCTCCAATTTTTGATGTTGCTGTTGACCCAGTTGAAGGAACAAATCCTGCAGCTTATAATTTTGCTGGGAGTATTGCAGCTATTGCCTTATCTCGAGAAAATACAATGTTACAATTACCAGAAATGTATATGGAAAAACTGTTCATTAGTGATGAATTCACAAACAACATAACTATGGGTGAAGATATCATTGAGACAGTTAAAGAAATGCAAATTTTTGCCAAACGTAAAGACTTAAAATGTATTGTTTTAGATAAACCCCGCCACCAGGATGTCATTGAAAAACTTGGAGGAATGGGAGTTGTTGTGAGAACAATTCAAGATGGAGATGTTTTAGCAGCAATTGATGTTGTTAATAAAGAAGCCGATTTTGTTTATGGAGTTGGAGGAGCTCCTGAAGGAGGTTTGATGGCAGCACTTGCTATTGCTAGTGGCTCAAAAATGTTTTGTCGTTTAGTTCCATATAGTCAAGTTTGACCAAATGAAGTTGAAACTGAATCACGAACAATAAAAGAAAATGCTTGAATTAGCAAGCACAAAATTGATTTTGAAACAATTTTAACAGATTTAGATTTAATCAGTGATCATCGGACTCGCTTTTTTGCAGCAGGAATCACTGCTGGGGGAACTTTGAGACCAATTAATTATAAAAATGGTAAATTCTTTGTAAATGCATTTATTGCAAGCCATGGTATTGTGAGAAATATTTTTACAGTTTATGATGTTAAGAAAGTTAATGAACTAAAACCAGATATAAAGTACTTATTTGAAAAATATAAACGTTAATATTAAAAAATGCTCGGGTTTTAAACTATAATAATAAATAAAGTAGGTGATTTTTTGAGTAACTTAGATATAATATTTTATGTAGCAATTGGAGGTTCTTTGCTAACTATATTTTGTAAAAAGATTTTTAATTTTTTTGACTATTCTAAAGTAGAAGTTGCAGAAATCAACTCTGCAGATAAAAATATTTCATCAGCAAGAGTTGAAGAAATTATCAAAGCATTTATGAACTACTTGGGAATTACCCAAGATCAATTGAAAATTAATTATGAAACTGGTGAATCTTATACAAAAATTTTCACAATGCTAAATAGAAGAAAGAAAGTCATTAATATTCCTAAATGAGTTATGCCAAGTGTTGGTTATGAACTTGATTATCTTTTGGCTAGTATTTGGTACAATGCCAAATTATTTAAAAAAGATAAAGGTATCAGAAGAATGCAAATTATAGCTCATACTTTGCCCCTAGTGGCTGGATGTATTTATGTATTAGCACTATGTTTGGCAATAACCTTATTGTTTGTTAAAGTTTTAATAATGAATGAAATTGACTTTGAAAGCTCATTTTTAAGTATTATTTATAAAATTAAAATTCTGGAAACCATCTGTTTGGTATTTTATGCTATTTACCTACTTTGTGAAGTTAATTCTTTACAAATAAAGTTCTTATTGGAAAGTAATTATGAGAGAAATATTGTAAAGTTTGTTGATGAAGAGTTAACAGGTTATAAGTCAGATATAACTGCAGCAAGACTTTATGCAGTTCAAATAAAAAAAATGCATTTTGATTCTTTTCGATTTAACAGTAAAACTTCAAACTTGAAATTTCTTGGTCCTTTTGTCTGTTTATAAAAAAACTATGTTTATTAACATAGTTTTTTTAAGCTTGACCTAAGCCTTTTGCTTTTCATTCAGCTAAAATTTCTTCTTTGCCACCTGGTTTTAGGTATCTATCTTTGTATTCAACAAATCTTGCTTGACACTCTTCAATTTCATGAGCAGCTTCTTTGACATCGCCTCAACCCTCAATACGAACTTCTTTTTTTTGTAAAGCTTTATATTGTAAGAAGAAATTTTCAATTTCATCTTTTAGATGTTGGGGTACATCACTTAATTTTTGGTAGCTAGCAAATCTTGGATCATCTGCAAAAACTCCAAATAATTTTGTATCAATTTCACCAGCATCAATCATACGAATTGTTCCCAAAAGACGCACATTAACTCTAACTCCTGGTAAAGTTGGGTAGGTTACTAATGAAATTACATCAAGTGGATCCCCATCTCAATCTAAGGTTTCATCAATAAATCCATATTCACCTGGGTAAAAATTAGCACCATATAAAACTCTATCTAGTGCAATTGTCCCTGATTTAATATCATATTCATATTTGTTTGAACTTCCTTTAGGAATTTCCACAATCATTTCCATAACATTGTTTTTCATAATATACTCTCCTTATACATATAAATTTTATAGTAAAATATAATAGTATTGCTAAAAAATTTAAAAATTTGGAGGATAGAAAAACTATGAAAAACATCAAAAATCAAGATAAATTAACAATTAGCGAAGTTGATTTAGAGGATGAAGCTCAACTTGTACTTCATCTAAAACAAATTAAACGACAAGAATTGCAACAATACTTTGGTTTAAGTATTTTTAGAATTACCTTGTTGGGGATGTTAACTGCTATTAACATCATCTTGGCACTAATTAGTTTTTATGTGCTAGGTTTATTTCCTATTTTCACTGATTTTTTAAAGCTTGAAATTACTTTTTTATCATATCTTATTATTTGGGTTTGTGTTAATGGCTTTTATGCCTTAATCTTAATCACGCCTTTAACTTGATTTAGACTTACTTTTATGCCAACAAATGAAGTCATTGGACTACTGGCACTAAACTTAGGAGATATCGTTACACTTGCAGTTTTTATTTTAGTTATGTTTATTTTAAAACTGGTCTTTAACCGTCAAGATACCAAGTCAATGTATTGACAATTGGCTGTGGCAAGTGTTATTACCATAATCATAGCAAACTTATGAAATATCTTTGCTAATTTTACCTTTATTTTCCGCTTATATGGAGATGATGGAAGTTATAACACCTGAGAAATGGCTGGATTTTTGCTAGCCTTTAACACCACGAAGTTAGCAATTGTTTTTGCACTATTTATGGCTATGTTTGGTCCATTGCGATTAGCTTTAAGACCATATGTTGAAAAAATCTAAATTATAAATAAATACCAAGTGGATGTCTCCACTTTTTATTTTGAAATTATCTTTTTAAAATACCTTGGTTTTAACCAAACCTATGTGATAATAGTGTAAGATAAAAGTGTTGTAGGAAAGAGCAATGAGTAAATATTTTTAGGTACTTTTTAGCAGTGGTAATTTTAACAATAACTAAATAATAACGAAAGATATGCTAAAAAACATCTTTATTTAAAAATAAAAGAATAGGAGAAAAAATGGTTAAATTTAAAAAACTAATTTTAACAACCTGTTTGTTAGTGGCAAGCAGTTTTGGAGTTATAAATTTTAATAAGTCCAGTAATAAAACTGAGTCACAAAGCACTGAATCAATTTTAAAAAGTGATAAATTATTTAGAAACACAGATGAAGCCTCAGATGCATTAGTTCACTATTTTAATTCAAGAATAGATCTATCAAAATCTCCTGAATTTGATAGTTCCATAAAGGCAATAATGAAAAGAAACAATATTTCTATGGACAATTTTGCATTGATTAAAACAGAATTTGTAGGTAGATATATGGGAGGTACTGAGTATTCAGGCAAAAACCCGAAAGAGTTTTTTGCAGAAACCTATACTAACTATGTAAGTCAAATTTTTTATGATAACCCAACGGTTTTTACAAAGCTAGTTGATGATTTTTTTTGGATTAAATTACCTGTTATAGCAAAAATGGTTTCTAATGGAAATTCTCAAACTAAAATAAATACTTATATTTCAACTATTTTAAATCAAAAAGATATAGTAGACCCATATTTATTGGGAAGGTTTCATTATAGTGAAACTGCTACTGCTCGTGATAAAGATGACAGTTTCATAGTAAAATTTTATGAAAATATAATGAGTGATATTGGTTATAATAATCCAAGAGGATTATGTCAATCAGAAATCAAGTTAATCAATGAACAGTTTTCAGTACTAGATAATATTTTTCATACTCCATATTTTGAAGATGATTTAAATTTTAAAAATAAAGAACTGTGATATTGGAAAGATTTTGATGAAATGGATAGAAAATACGTTAAAAAAACTAAGTTTACTAAAGCAAACGGTAGTGGTTTAATGTTTAAAGACATGATTCAGGCAGCTCTGAACTGAAGTAATGGCCTTGCTAATAAGAGTCACTTTTATGATTACACTTATGAGAATGAAGTTTTGAAAACACAACAATTATTATTAATGTCAATGAATATTTTTTATAATATCCATAAAATAGACTTTTGAGTTACAAATCCAATACTGATTTTCTTTTCCAAGGACCCAGCAGGTTTCAAATCTTATGGTGTATTCAGTACTATTTCTAATCGAGGTGATATAAAAACTAGAATTTGGATATCAAGTGAAATTGCAACTGATTTACGTGAAAAACATGTTGGAGTTAGTTACACCATATACAATGAATTGAAATTTTCCACAATCTATCATAAAATTGCACATTCAATGAGCCACTGTGCTAGCATTTCTGCAAGTAGTCTTATTAGATTTTTTGATGAGTCAGCAATTCAATATTTTTTAGAGTGATATGGGTGTAGCGAGAACATGAAATTTGGTATTGAAACATACCCTGCACCAGCTGAAATAATTCCTTCAGCAGATGATGATTACAAATATTTTGATAAACTTGAAGTTTTTGTTTTAAAAAATAGTTCAATTCTTGATATATATTTTGCAGTAAATGAAAGATCAGCTCTTGAGGGAAAATTAATTAATAAATTAGAAGCTAGGGAGATTTATGGTTCGCTTTATAAATATGCTGTTTATCGTACAACTGAAGGCACCGATTTAAATAAATATCAAAAGTATTGGAAATTAATAAAAAGCAACACAAGTTTTAAATTATTTGGAGTCATTAAAAAATATGCAAGCAAAATTGAATTTCAGATTAACTTTGTTGAACAGATTCCCAAATCACTTCAAGGTGATTTATTGGATTACTTTGAGTTAAATATTGTAAATAAAGATTTTAATGCCTTGTTTGTTGAAGTGGATGTGCATTTTAAGAAGAGTTTTAAACTGTGACAAAGTGATTTAACTTTTGATCAAGTTGACTGATATTTGGGTTATAGCAAAAAAAATATTCTTTGAAATGAAACTAATTTCAAAGCTATTTATGAAAACAACCAATCACAAGACTTGTTGATAAAGTTATTTGGAGTAATAAAACCTAGTAGTAATTTTCAAGGTAATTTTGAAATAGATGCATGATTTCATTTAGATGACACTGAACACAATCAAGATATAGATTTTGAACCAGATGACACAAATCCAATTAACCATGATCATATTGTTGATGGTAGAATACCAGAGTGGTTAATAATTGCAATTGCAACAGGCATGGCAACAGGTGTAGCTATCAAAACAAATTTGGGCTTTTAGTAATTTTAATACAACTTTTAATAAATTGCTAGTTTAATAGGAGTGCTTTTTATATCAACTTGAGTATTTTTTCTTAAAAAATATAAAGTTTGATTGAGCTCAGACAGAGTTGCTTTTAATTTTTTGTGGCATATCTTCAGGTTTCACTCCTTCATTTTCAAGAACAACTTTTGATTTGTAGAGCATTTCATTATCAAATTCAATCATACTATAATAGTTATCACCAAGTGATGCGATAAGGTTACCATCACAACATTGAATTATCATAATCTCTCGTCTAGGTATATTTAATGGTGTTGTAAAATTGCATATAAAGTACTTTTTCTTTTCATAGGTAACGGTTAGATCTCTTGCAACCACTCTAATTGATTTGTGTCCCAAAATAATATTTAGATCTCCCTCAAATTTTTTGAATGAATTTGTAGTAAAATCTTTTTGAAGGGTTACAACATGATTATTTAAATACTCAACAAATTTTGGTAAGACTAGATTGGCCTCATTAATATTTGTGACTTTATTTTGTTCCATAAAGGTAGTGATTGTACCTTTAATGGTTTTTCAGAGCCTTTCAATCCTTGGTTTGAATTGTGGTGAAATTGATGATTGGATGTCAATACCTAAGTTTTTAGCTACAAATGCAAACTGAATTCGAGAATCTTCGGGCGAAGATTCTTTTTTTTCACTCCAAAAAGTTCTGCGTTTGTCAATTCTTAGCACTTCAAAAGTCCCATAATTTTTTAAGACCGGTTTCAAAGCATTGAAATAACCTTCAGTAGTTTCTTGATGATCAAAATATAATCCTAAAACCTCTCCACTTGCCTCATCAATATAACCATGCAATGCCCAAATCTCCTCATCACTGAATCTTCAAAATGTAGCATCAGCTTCAACAACATGACCACGCCTTTGGGTTCTTGGCCTTGCAATATGGATATTTTCTTTTGCTCTTTCTGTAGCTGAGGAGGGAACCAGTAGACTTTGAGGTCTATTTTTCAACTCTTCTTCTTTTGCTAACAATTTGATAGTTTTTTTATGTGCCAGTTTTGAGCAATGATTTTTAGATCTTAAAATATTGTAAATATATGAATAACTCACCCACTGATAGTCATATCTTTTATCTGCTTTTAAATAGCGCATAAAATCCCTAAAATTACAGTTTAAGTACTCATCCCTAAAAATCCCGCTAATCTCTAGTGCTTGCATATGGGTTCGCTTTTGAGCATGCTTATTGTTTCTATTTTTGTGGATAAAGAAGGCCTCACCAATTTCTTTGTATTTTTTAATGGCATCATAAAACCATGATCTACTGCCACCACTTTTTATCAAAAGTTCTCTTTTGGCTGCTTTATCCCTGGATAAAGCAGCCTCCCTAATAATATCTTGTATATGTTTGTTGGTTTTCATTTGTCTTTTACCTCTATAATTTCTTTTCATTTTTATTCCCTGATTTCCTTTATTATTATAATAAAGTCCAGTTTTGTTTTGATAACATTTAGTCCTTTTTTGTTTTGATAACAATGCACTATTGAAAAAAATCTTTTAAATTTATTTATAATTTTTATAAGTAAAGCGTATAATCAATTTGTAAAAATTATAAATAAGGAGAAAGAAATGAAAAACAACTTAGACGATGATATATCATCAAATCCAGAGCATGCAGTTCTAGAGCATGATATTCAAGGAGACAAACTTAAGCGAGATCACTACCATGGTACTCATCACTTTGACAAGAGGGGCAATCATGATGATGTGGCTGAAGGTGACTTCCATTTTAAAGAAAGTATTTATACAAGTCAAAGAAACTTGATTTATAGAATAACATTAACAGGAGTTTTTTTAGCATTAGCAATTGGGGGAACATCATTTGACATATTCTTAGAATTTGTTAGAGTTCCTGTTGCTGGGGTTAATATAAACTTTAGATACTTTGATTTATTATTCATACTATTATCAATTGGAAGCATAGGTCCATTTTTTACAAGCATTATTGCTGCAGTAGTTCCTTGAATGCATATCTTAATTGATAATGTTCATGGACATACAGTGTATGATGCCTTAATTGATTTGGGTGGGTATGTAACAATTACTTGAATTTTGTGAATCTTTTATTATGTACTATTTAGAAATTCATACACTCACAAAGATCCAAATCGAAAAAGAGATTTATTTAAAAGGTGATCACCAATGCCTTTCTTTGTAATTGCTTGTGCACTACTTTACACAGGTTTAATTATTGGAGTTTTCCATTTGAATGGCGCATTTGCAAATTACAATCATGCAACAAACCACCAATCAATTGAAAGTAAAATGGTTTCACCACACTCAGATGAACATGAACATGAAATGGGTGAGTTCAATGGTAAATGGGGAATTCTAATTATTGGAGTGTTTGGTTTTGAAGCATTAAGGTTCTCAGCTTGCTTTGCAGTCTTTGCAATGATTGAACCACAAGTTAAAAAACTTAACCACAGATATAAGTAAGAATTAGAAATTTTAAATTAAATTAAAAACATATGAATGAATAACTTTATGAATGAAAGATAAAACACCAAGTTCTAAACAAAAGACTTGGTGTTTTTATTAGTCTTAAGTTTTATTCAAAATCATTAGTTTTTTTGATCACATCATTAATATCTTTGAAGAGTTCATCATCAAAGTTGCTACTATCAATTACAATTTTTCCTGCATCAAATACTAAAACACGATTACAAAAACTTTTTATGAATTCTAAGTCATGACTTACTAATAAAATTGCTGAATAAGCTGTTTTTCAATTTTCAAGTTGAGCATGAATTTTTTCCTTTCAATCTAAATCAATAAAATTAAAAACTTCATATAATATCAAAAGATTATTTTTATCAAACAATTCTAAAAGCATAAACTTAAATCTTTGTTGTTGTCCTGGTGACAGTTTTGAAAAATATTGTGTTTTAAAATCTTGTAAACTATATTTTGTGAATAAGTTGTTGATATCAAGGTTTGCTTGATTAAGTTTGGTAAGCAATGTTACTAAGTTTATTAATTTAACATTTCCATAGTTTGCAATTTGAGGTAGTAAATTATAGGTAAAATTTGTATCACAGGTAAAATCCCTTTTTGGTGAAAAAGGATTAGTTAAAGTTTCAATAAATGTAGTTTTTCCTGGAACCATTGGCACCGAGAATTGCAATGACATCAAAGGGGTTGATAACTAGATTAGTAACTTCTAAAGTAAAATTACTTGATATTAACCTTAACATTGAAAGTTTCATTCTTTTTCACCTCCTTAGTTTTTAAAAAAATAACTAATAATACCAGTAAACCAAAGCATGTGTTAACTATTACAGGAACTCAAAAATAATTATAGTGGCTTTCTAGTAAGAAAAGATTTAGTAGTGGTAAAACCATCAAACTCCATACCATCCACTTTTCAAGTGTTAGTGTTCAAACCGTCATGCGCAGAGCACTTATAATAATTGAGATTAAACCCAAGATGAAGACTTCAAGAGACATATCTTTGGGAAAATAACAAAAAATACAACAAGCAATTAAAATAAAAACCAAGGTTGTTAGTGTTGGTAAAACCCAGAAGTCAAAAATGATGTTAAATCAAATTCCGTAATCTGAGATTGTTTTTGCATAAATAGCACTAACCAGTAACAAGATAATTAAAAGAATGCATTGACTTAAGATTAGGGCACTCAAAAAATAACCTAAGATTATTTTTAATTTACTAGCTTTTGAAGTAAATAATAGTTTTCAAAGACCAGACTTGTAATCAAAATATAAATAGAATGATGTCATTAAAATTATTATTAAGTTGCTGCTCATTATAAAGTTTTGTACAAAACTACTAGAAGTTTTAACTGTAGTTATAAAATCAAAACCTCCAAATCAGGGCATAATTCAAAAAGTTGCATAACCAATAAAAGCAATAATAAAATATCATCTTTGGATAAGTCTTTGATAATTAAAAATAATTATGTTTAACATTAAAATAACCTCCTTTAATGTAAATACTGGTTTTGATCAGCATTATATAAAAATTATAACAAGTATCAAAGTATAAAAAAATTAGTTTTAAATTCACTGCTACATTTTTTACATTTTAGTTAAGTATTATAAAAATTTTAAATTTGTTTATAATTTTTATAAATTAGGTGTATAATTAAATTATAAAAATTATAAATAAGGAGAAACTATGGAAAATAACAAAGACAAAGACATTAATGATGTCGAACATGCTGACCATGAAGTTGCTGAGCATAGCGAACAGGGTAGTAAAGCTAAAAAAGATCACTATCATGATATTCACCACTTTGATGCAAGTGGAAATCATGATGATGTGATTCTTAATGACTTTCATTTCAAGAACAGCATTTATACTAGTCAAAAAAACTTAATTTATCGTATTACTTTAACTGGAGTATTTCTGGCATTAGCAATTGGAGGAACTGCTTTTGACATATTCTTAGAATTCATTCACATTCCAATTGCAGGGATAAATATAAGTTTTAGATTTTTTGATATACTTTTTATCCTACTTTCAATTGGAAGTATTGGACCAATTTTTGCCTCACTAATTGCAGCAGTAGTACCTTGAATGCACTTGGTAATTGATAGTGCTCATGCTCACACTTGAATTGATGCAATGATGGATTTTGGAGGTTACTTATTAGCAGTTTGAGTATTATGACTTTTTTACTATGTAATTTTTAGAAACTCATACATTCACAAGGATCCAAATCGAAAAAAAGATTTGTTTAAAAGATGGTTACCAATGCCATTTTATGTAATTATTTTGACATTATTTTACACAACTTTAATTACATTATTAATTAGATTTTCAGTTGATACAATCTTTGTGGCACACGAACATGAGCACGAACATGAAGAACATGTTCATGAAATTTTTAAAATGATTAATGCTTTAGAAGAACATCATGAACACTCAGAATTTGAAGGTAAATGAGCAGTCTTAATATTTGGTCTATTTGGATTTGAACTTTTAAGATTTTCAGCTTGTTATGCAGCCTTTGCAGTTGTTGAACCTCAAGTTAAAAAGTTAAACCACAGATATAGATAAATGACTTTAAACACAGCAACTTTGATGCTGTGTTTTTAAGTAAATTAAGAAAATTACTAAAAAAATGACACACTTTTTTGGTAAAATTAGAATATGTTTTGAAAGGAATTATGACCATGAAAAAACCACAATTTGTTTCAATGGACTTAGGAACTTCATATACACTAGTTTATATCGAAGGTCAAGGTGTAGTTTATAATGAACCAGCAATTGTTGCTTACAATACAAGAGAACAAAGAATTGTTGCTGTTGGTACAGATGCATATAACATGATTGGTAAAGGTAATAGAACCTTAAAAGTAATTAGACCAATGATGAATGGTGTAATTACAGATATTAAAGCAACACTTGGTCAATTAAGACATATTTTTAATAAACTAAGAATTGACAAACAACTGCAAGGTTGTGTTATGCTGCTGGCCTGTCCTTCAAAAATTACAGCCCTAGAAAAAAGAGCTTTAGAAAAAATAGGTTTAAGTTTTGGTGCTTCAAGAGTCTTTATTGAAGAAGAAGCCAAAATGGCAGCATTGGGTGGTGGAATTAATATTGATGCTCCCAAGGGTTCTTTAATTGTTGATATGGGTGGAGGTACTAGTGATGTGGCAGTCATTGCCTCTGGAGACATTGTTTTAAGTGATTCCATTCAAGTTGCTGGAAATGTTTTAAATGAAGAAGTTTTAAAATTAATTAGATCTGAACATGGTTTAGAAATTGGAATTAAAACAGCAGAAGCTATTAAAATCAAAATTGGTTCAATTGGTAGATATAATGATGAAAATTCTTTAAAAGTTCATGGTCGAGACTTGGTTTCTGGCTTACCAAGAGAAATTATAGTTTATCCAGATGAAATTCGTGACACCCTCAGAGCTGTTGTTGTTAAAATTATTGATTTAGTTGTAACAGTTTTAGAAAAAACACCTCCAGAATTAGCTGGTGATATTTATACAAGTGGAATTTTGCTTTGTGGAGGAACTGCTTTACTAAAAGGAATGGATAAATACTTTTCTGAAAGTTTAGGGCTACCAGTTCGAATAGCTCAACAACCACTTTTAGCAGTAATTAATGGAACAAAAAAATATCAAAGTTACTTGTTAGATTTAATGAAAAGAGAAAAGGAATTAAAAGCCTTAAAAAATGATGAAACCTTAAAATTATAAAAAAGCACTATCTAATAGTGCTGTTTTTAAGTGAGAACTATTCTTCACCAATCTTGACTGCACCTGTGGGGCAAACCATTTGGCATTCACTTAGTTCTAAATCATTTTCTTTGGCTTCTGCTAAACCATCACTATCTTCAAAAAGAGTGTCGGTTTCATCAATTTCCACACATGCCATACATCCAATACACATTGGTTTGTCGATTCAAGTTTTTTTCATAAAATCACCTCTATTAATATAATCATAACAAAATTTTTAATTTATTAAGTTTTAATTTATAATATAAGAGTTTAGGAGTGTTTTTAGATATGGCAATTAAAAGAATGCAAAGGTTACAAAGTTTACACCAAGAAATTAATCGGGAGAATGCAATCAAACGACAAGTTTTTGATCAAAAGTCATTAATTAGTGCAGTCTTTGAACGTATTAAAATTTTTGATAAAAATGATTACTTTAGAAGCAAAATTAAAGCTTTTGATCGTTTGCATGAAACTGAAAAGCCATATTTTGATAAAGATCGTGAAAAAAGATTGATCCCAGACCGTTTTGTTCCAAATTTAAAAGAGGCAGAAACAGAAATCTTAAAAATAGAAGAAAATGTTCAAATTATTACCAAAACTAAAACAGAAGATACTAACAATCTGAGATTTGAAACACCAAGGTATGAGACAATTGCAAAAAATTGCACTGAAGCTACTAATAGTTTTAATAAACAACTGCAAGATTTAACCTCAATAAAAGCTAAAGAGAACTCTTTTTGAACTAATGAGGAAACAAAAGAGTACTTAGCAAGTGATAAAGACAGCTTTATTGTTTTTAACATAGAATTTGACAAAAATTTAGTGAATTACAAAGATAAATTGAAAAAAAGTTGGAAAGGATCAAAATTACACATTAAAACCAAAGGTTTTATGGTAACAACTTGTTTCTTATTGTTAACTGCTTTAATTTGTTTAGTGTTGTTAATAGTTTTTAATTTTGCATAAAGGGGGAAAATATTGTGAATAAACAAATAAATGTGGCAGTTGATGGCACTGCTGGAAGTGGTAAGAGCTCAGTTATGAGTCAAATTGCCCAAGAATTTGGCTTTGATTTTATTGATACAGGTTTAATGTATCGAGCTTATACAAAATTGTGCTTAGAAAAAAACTTAGATTTTACAGACCCACAAGCAGTAGCAAGCTTAGTTCCTGATTTTAATTGTAGTTATGATCAAAATGGGGCCATCTACATTGGAACAACTGATTACACACCGTTTTTAATAGATTATAATGTGGCTGAAAACATTAAGTATGTGGCTGCAAATCCTCAGGTGCGAGCAAAAATGGTTGAACTACAACAAGAGTTTGCAGCAAATAAGGGCAAAATCATGGTTGGAAGAGATATTACAACAGTTGTTTTACCCGAAGCAGAGTTAAAAATTTATTTTGACTCTTCTCCAGAAGCCAGAGCAATGCGTCGTTTTATTCAAAATGAACAACAGGGAGTTAATCCCAATCAATATCAAGACATTTTACGTCAAATCCAACAAAGGGACCAATGAGATCAAAATCGCAGTGTGGGGGCACTAAAAAGAGCTGCTGATGCTTGGTATTTGGATACAAGCATGTTAACGCTTGAGGAAGTTATTGATAAGGTCAGGGAAAAGTTAAAAGCTGTTGTATAATCAATTAGTAAGGGGTGTAGGTTTATGGCAAGAAAAGGTATTGTAGCAATTGTGGGGCGACCCAATGTTGGTAAATCTACATTATTTAATCGAATTATTGGTGAAAAAAAAGCAATTGTTGAAGACAAACCCGGGGTTACTCGTGACCGAATGTATGGTAATACTGAATGATTAACAAGAAAATTCATTGTGGTTGATACTGGGGGAATTACTCTGAAAGAAGAAACTTTTGCCAAAGAAATTAAAATGCAAGCAGAAATTGCTATTCAAGAGGCTGATGTTGTCGTATTTGTAGTTAGTTTTAAAGATGGGCTTACTCCTGAAGATGAAAGTATTGCTCGAATTTTATACAAAACTAAAAAACCAGTCATATTAGCAGTTAATAAATATGACAAAAAAGAGTTGTATGATGATGCTTATGAGTATATGAGTATTGGCTTTGGAGATTACTGTTTAGTCTCTTCAACTCACGGGATTGGAGTTGGTGATTTACTTGACCAAATGGTTGCTAAATTACCAAGTTTTAATAAAGATGAAGAAGATAACACAACCAAGTTAGCAATTATTGGAAAACCAAATGTGGGAAAATCAAGTCTAGTTAATGCACTGGTTGGGGAAGAGCGCATGATAGTTTCAGAAATTGCAGGCACCACAGTTGATAGTGTGGACTCAAAGTTAAAAGTTGATGGTAATGAGTACATCATTATTGATACAGCAGGAATGAGAAAAAGAGGAAGAATTTATGAAAATTTAGAAAGATACAGTTACTTACGGTCAATGACTAGTATCAATAAAGCAGATATTGTACTGCTAATGATTGATGTTTCTCAAACAGTTAGTGATCAAGATACAAATATTGGTGGTTTTGCTTTTGAGGAAAATAAACCCATTATTATCATTGCTAATAAATGGGATTTGATTGCCAATAAAGAAACAAATACAATGGTTAAAAAAACTGAAGAAATTCGCACTTATTTTAAGTATCTAAATTATGCAAGTGTTTTGTTTATTTCTGCCAAAGAAAACCAAAGGGTTCAAAAAATCTTTGAAGCAGTGGAACTTGTGAAAACAAACATTAAAAAAAGAATTAGAACAAGTCTTTTAAATGAAATTTTTAACAAAGCACAATTAATCAATCCAGCTCCAAATCATAATGGGGGTAGATTAAAAATATATTATGGTTCACAAGTAGAGGCTTACTTACCAACTTTTGTGTTGTTTGTTAATAATCCAAACTATGTCCATTTTTCATATAAGAGGTTCTTAGAAAATCAAATTCGTTCACATTTTGATTTTAGTGGAGTACCAATTACAATTATTTTCAGAGAAAGGAAGTAAAAAAAGTATGAATACAAGAAGAATAGCAATTATTGGAACAGGTGCTTATGGAACAGCCCTGGCAAATGTTTTGACAGATAATGGACATAAAGTGTTGATGTATGGTATTGAAGAAAAACAGGTTAATGACATTAATGAAAATCATTTAAACCAAGCCTTTTTTCAAGATTTATTATTAAATGAAAATATTCAAGCCACAACTGAGTTAGCAGTGGCTTTAGAAAAAGCAGAAATAGTAATTTTATCAGTGCCAACTTTTGCAGTTGACAATGTTTTAGATGGTATTTTAAAATATGGTAAGCGAGAAATGCACATTATTAACACAGCAAAAGGTTTAGATGAGGAAAACCTCGACGTGTTAAGTAAAAAAATCATTAAAAAACTAGCAAATCATCAAGTAATGAAGTCATTTGGAGCAATTTATGGTCCCTCAGTAGCTATTGAAGTTGTAATGAGAAAGCCAACTTGTGTTATGAGTTGTAATGAAAACCTGCAAATTGCCCAAGAAATTGCTCAAATTTTTACAAATGAGTATTTTATTGTTAAACCAACTACTGATTTAGTGGGTTGTGAAATTGCAGCCTCACTAAAAAACACAGTAGCTATTGCTAGTGGGATTCTAGCAGGATTTGGTGGAGCTGATAATGCTAAAGCTTCATTAATAACCATTGGAAACTCTGAAATTTATAAAATTGCTCAGAGATTTGGGGCAAAAATTGAAACTTTTATGAATTTTGCAGCATTAGGTGATTTAATCTTGACTGCATCAAGCAATAAATCGAGAAATTATGGTCTTGGATTGCAAATTGCTGAGCGAGATGATGCAAAAATAGTGCTAAAATCTCATAAAAATACTGTTGAAGGGGTTTATGCTTGCAAATTAGCATACAAAATATGTAAAAAACTTGAAATTTCTTCACCTTTTTTTGAAATAATGCACAAAATATTATACAATAAGGGTAGACCTAGCGCATTAATAAATGATTTATTTAAAAACGCTGAGGTGGTATAGACGAGGGGTAATTAACCATGACAAAAAAAGATCTAGCAGATAAATTAGCTATTAAAGGTGATTTTTCAAAAACAGATGCTGAATCATACGTAAACTTCCTTTTTGATGAAATCACAGGATGTTTAGTTGCAAACGAAGAAGTTTCAATTGCAGGATTTGGTAAATTTGTGGCAGCACCAAGAGCAGCACGTGAAGGAATTAATCCTAAAACAAAAGAAAAAATTCAAATAGCAGCAACTACTGTTGCAAAATTCAAACCAGCTAAACAATTAAAAGAAGCTGTTGCTAAATAGTTCTATTTGAAATAAAAGTTGCCCTAGCAACTTTTATTTTTTTCGAGGAGTAAAAAAATGTTTGAACTTTTTAATAAAGGATTGATTAATAAAAAATCACTTTTAATCTTAAATTATGCAAAACTAAACATTACTGAAAAGCAGCTTGCCATAATCTTGCTAATTTTAGAACTGTCTAATGATGAAGCTAAAAGTTTCACCCCATCACAATTATCTGAGTATATGACAATGGATCGAGATGCCATTGAAAAAGAAATGTCATATTTAGTTAATAAAAATTTGGTAAGTATTGAACAAAAAAACCGACGCAGTGTTCTGAATTTTACCCCACTTTTTACAAGAATTTTAATTGCTTTAGAAGAAGAACTTAGCAAGAACTCAACTCAGGACAATTTTGATTACATTAGCAAAATTGTAGCTCAAAAATTGACTACAGCTCAAGTTGATGAGTTAAATGAGTTTCTTGATAAGGGGATTTCTCAACAAAAAGTTAAAGCTTTAATTATTGAAAAACAAATTAAAAACTATCCAGATTTAATTAAAGAACTTAATTTATTATTAAAAACTAATAAGCCATTAAAAATTACAAAGTATAATTGATTAAATGATTAAGGTAATCACATAATTGCAAGGTTAAGTTTGCAAAGTGAATTTCAGTACCATATTGAACAAACCATTCAAGTGGTATTTTTTTTGTTTGAAATTGGGTAATTTCTTTGTAAGTCAATCCAAAGTACTTATCAATTTTATGAAAATAAACTACTATAAAAGCTAAACCAGATAGTTCAGCAACAGTCTTTAGTTTTTCTAATTGCTTTGTTTTGATATTACTTAGTGAAAAATAGTTAAGTTCAGTTTCCTTAGCATCAAATTCTAAGTAATGACCATGGAAAAGACCTACATAATCACAAAATGTGTGTTTGGTTAATCTTGCCTTAATAACACTGTTATTAACCTCAAAAATTGATCCACTGAGTGGCATTTTTTGAATCAAGAGATGTTTACTGGCATTTACAGAGATACTATTATTAATAATTGTCTCTAAATACATGCCTTTGTTTTTTAAAATCATTGTTTAAGACTTCCTTTCAAAGATATAATCGTAATTTAAAAGCTAAGTTCGCCACTAATTTTAAAATTTTTGATAAAAAAATACAAGTAATTTTACTTGTATTTAAAATAATTTATTGACTAACACTGTCTTTTGGATTTGTAACTCCAGCATCTCATTTACCATATAATGCTTTGGCAAAGTCATATTCATTTAAGTAAGCTAGTCCATGTGATAATAATGATTTGTTTCCAGGTTTACCTGTGTAGAAGTCATTTCCACGGTCATCATTCATTGATCACATTGATAAGTAGGCTAAACCAACTTCATGACCAAAGTTATATAATTCTTTAGCATCTTCTAATGTAAAGACTCCATAAACTGTATCATTAACCCCAATCATTGGAGTTGCTCCAATTTTGTTTAATAGGGCATTATCACCAGTAACTTTTTGACCATAGTTGTTGAAAATTGAAGTTGCTAAGTTGTCTCTGGTATTAACAATGGCATCATAAGCAAGATCAAAGTTTGTTTTACCATTAGCCATAGCAGTTTGGTAAATTGGGTCTCCATAGTCCATTAACATTAAGTTAACTACTGGTAAGTCATTGATACTTAAACCAGCTGCTTGGTATTCTTTGACAAAAATATCCATAACTTTGTAACCTGTACTTGTTAAACCAGTAGGTAAAACAGGTAATGTTACTGAGAAGTCTCAACTTGAATCTGCTTTTTTCATTTTTGCAAGAGTTTTTGCTAAAACTCGGTTAGCATCATCTCTATCTTGGGCATGTCCTTCAATATCAAAGTCAATTGCTTTTGGCATTGTGACATTGGTAGCACCTTTTCTTTTTGCAAGGTTGACTAAGTCTTGTTGGAAGTCAACAAGACCTTTTTCAAGCATTGCCACAGCTTCTGCATCATTGTTAGTTCTTGTTTGAGCAAAGTCTCATGGGTTTTTATCAACAAAACCACCTGTAATTGCTCCTCCATATGCAGTTTTAATATTTTTGAAGTTTCCAGATTCAGCAAGAGGTTTTAACATTTGTCCTCATAATTGACTGTCTTCTCATCAAGTATAAGCTTCTCCACCTCTACTTGTTCCAGCAATTGATAGTTCCATTGTATCATTGTTTGCATTTGCTTGTTGAACAAAGGCTAATGTTAAATGGTCTAATCCTGATTTATCATTAATTGATTTTATATCATTTCCACTGTATAGTCCTGCATCCAAATATGGAGAGAAGTAAACATTGCTGTTTGCATTTGCTTGTTTTGAAATTTTGTTTGTTCTGTTTGGGTTTGCATCAGCTCATGAAGTAAATAAACTTTTTCCAAATCCTGTAGGGATTTTATCTGGAAGTGATGGGTTTGTAATAGCACCATCTCCGTTATTTCCAGCTCCACCACCTGGGTTAGGTGTTGATTCACCTGGAATAGTTCAATCTCAATCACCTTCATCAGGTGTAAAGTTAATTGAGTTTAAAGTTTCATGGTAGTCAATTCCACCAATAGCTTTAATGTCTGTTAATGTTGTTTTCTCACTAATGTCATCAACATTAGTTGTTTTTCCACTTAAAACATCTGCATATGTGTACTGTTTATATCCTGCACCACTTCTGATGTTTTGGTCTAGTGCATTTTGATCTGCTAGACTATCAACTGTTCCACCATTTGATTCAAATAAACTTGGGACATCTCTTGAAATATAAAACATTGAAATGTTTCCCAGTTTTTTATCTTTTGCAAATTGTCTTAATTTTAATGCATCTTGTGGAGTAAAACTATATGTTGCTGCTTCTGCTCTTCTTCCAATTCAAGGTGTAACACCCATTCTTTTATAAGTGTTTTGTTCATTTACAGTTTCACTACCATTAAGTCTGGTTTGGATTGATCTTCAAGTTGCATTTGTAGTTTCAATTGCTTTTGTGATTGCTGGTAGTTCTCAATCTGTTTCAGGTTTTGCAATATTGTAATCAGATATTGTTAAGTAGGGAACTAAGTTTAATCTAAAGTTCATTCCTAGATATTTTGTAAATGAATACAATGCACTTGCTTCATCACCAATATTCATTGCATTGGCATCTCCAACTGCTGCAACTCCATCTTTTGTGGATACCACTAATGCTAGAGTGAAATCAAAATGTTTATCTCTCTCCATTAAGATTTTTAAAGCACTTGCTAATAAGATTTGAGAATCAAAGTAATCTCCATCTCTTGCACTTAAATAAGGTGCTGCAAAGTAGAATTCAAATTTTTGAGTCTTGTATCTTTCACCAATTTTTTGAATTGATTCAGCTAATTGCTCAGGAGTACGGTTATTTTGTCATGCTACATGTCAAAATGAATTTGCAAATGGTCCAAATGAAATAGTTACATCTTTTTCTTTTGCATTTTCTTCATTTAGTCAACCATCAATTCTTTCATTGAATCAGTCAGCATATTCAGCACCTTTTCCAGTTTCTGCTAAGATACCATTAGAATCAATGGTAGTTCCAACTTGAGCAGGAGTCGCATTTCACATCGGCATCAATTCACCAGTATCTGAAGCATTTTGCATAAATCCAAGTTTTACACCTTTGTAGTCATTACCTGCATGTTTTGCATATCCTTTGATGCTGTAATCAATGTTTTTTTCTCCTAATTGTGCTTCTGCTTCACCTCTGTGTGAACCTCCAACACCTTTTTGTTTCATCATGTATTCAGCAGTATCTTCAACAATTCCTGCATCTGCATATGGAGTGAATTTAGTTTCTTCACTTACATTTTGACTAAATATATCTTTACCAGCAAGAGTTGATTTTGGATTACTTGGTCCAGTAATTTGGATTTTTGATTCAATATTTAATCCAAAATTTCTTGTTGATGGTTTTGAATAATCAGTAGTTAATGCCTGATCAATTACTAATCTGTTTTTTTGTTGATTTTGTTTCATTGAGAACTGATCTGTTTCTGCTTCAACATTGTCAGCTCCATCCTTGTCATAATTTGGTTTGGGAACTTTCATTCCACCAAAGCGACCAAGGTCACATGCTTGAACAGTTGCAGCTAAAGGAGCTGCAACTGTTAGCACTGATAACATAGTTAGTATTTTCTTCATATTATCAATTTCCCTTACTAATTAATTATATAAAACCGTTTCGTATTATGCAAACTTTTCGGTTGTTTAAAGTAAACTAAATGATTAGTAAAACACCCTATTTTAAAGCAAATAGGGGTAGGGGAAAGATAAATTTAAATTTCTTAAAATTAATCATTTAACTAATTAAATTTATCAAATATGTTATTTTTGCTTTAATTTAGTGAACAATTTTAGTCTTTTTCTAGTTTATTCAATTCAAAAAATAACCATTTTTTGAAAGCAAGGTTGAAATAGTGCTAAAATTAAATCAAAGAGAGAAGGCTAAAATATGAAAAAAGCAGTTATTCAAGATGCTGAAGACACACTTGAGTTTGTAGACCAAACTACTACGTTAAAAAACTCAACACCTAGCAATTTTAGTGACCAATTTGTGATTACAAAAAAATTTAATTTAGTAAAAGAAATGAGAGTAGAGTCAAGGGTTGGTTTTGAAGAAATTGATTATTCAAACCACCGAATTTACATGACTCCTGAATTAATAATTGATTTTAAAAAAATAGCAGTTAAATATCCTTATGTTTTTGAAAGAATGACAGTGGCCTTTGATTTAACAGGTTCACTAGTAGATATTTATCACAATAAATTAGATTTGGATCAACCAGTTGTTCTGGTGACTTATAGCGATTTTGAACATCAAGATCCAGGGGAATGATCTACAATAACTATTGGTACAGTTCGTTCACAAGTAAATGAAGATTTTATTGAAGGTAAATATAGTTTAAGATATAAATATTTTGCTTATAACCAAAGATTAGTTTTTAATGTGATGTTAGAGTCCAAAGCATTTAATAATGGTAATAAAAATTTAGTAACTGCAGGTAAAGGTACAAATCGTTTAGTGTTAAAGTGTGTAAATATTTATTGTGGCTCTTATAAGTAAAATTTAGTTTGCAATTAAAAATATTTACTCAAACTTTTTGCTAACTTTTAAAATTATAAACAAATAAGTCTACATGTAAGTATTTTTTAGTTACTTTGAGTTTGCAAACTTAAAGTAAGAGCAATAAAAAAACTTTTAAATTATAAAAATTGTTTTATTTACAATAACTACGTAAAAATAGCGTTAGAATATTTGCGAGTGGAGTTGAATAAGATATAGTTTTATAAAGCATGCTTTTTCAACCTATTTCACAAATTTAGTTTAAAAGGGGGAAGAAAAATGAAAAAATTATTGTTACCGATTGCAATAACTGCATTTGGAATCACACCAATCACTCAACTTTCAACTGAAAGCTGAAAAGAGAAAGACTATGTTAGAATAGTCCTTACCAAGAATTATAATTATGATGAAACCGATAGAGTAGATGCAGGTACTGGTGACTGGGCTTGAAATAAAACATCTCAGGCACATACAATATTTACTAATAATTATACAATTGATTTTCAAAAAGAACAAGAAGAATATCCAAGTATCTTTCAAAATATGGTTGTAGAATTTGACATTTCAGGCTCAATGGTGGATATATATTACAAAAAATTAATACCAAGTGGATCGATTGTATCTATAAGCTATAGTGAATTTGGTTATCGTGATGAAGGTAAGGAAGTTGCAAAAACTATAGGATATGCAAGATCTCAGGTTGATGGAGACTTTGTTGAAGCAACATATAGTGTCAAGTATATGTATACTGCATACAACAAACAGCTAAATTTCCATATTGTTATGGACTCATATGCTGTTAATGGTGGGAATGGAGCTATAAACACTGCAGGTAAAGGTACAAATAGGTTAATGTTTAATTCAGCAAAAATTGCTTTTGATATGTAAAAACAAGTTCTTTGCAGAATTACAAAAATTTTAAATTAAATAGCACTAAAGAGTCAAGTTCTTTAGTTGCTATTTTTTGTTATTATGCAAAAACAGAAAAGTGAACAAGGTTCATTAACCAAAAGGAAAGGATAATAAATTATGATTGAAGTAATAAATCTCTCAAAAACATACAAAAATAGCACATTTGGCATCACAAAAATTAATTTTACCATTAAACCTAGTGATGTGGTTGCTTTTGTTGGAAACAATGGAGCTGGGAAAACCACAACAATTAAAGCTATCTTTAATGAATTAAAGATATCTGAAGGTGAAGTTTTATTTGATGGAGAAAGCATCTTTGAAAATGAAAATTTAAAAAAAGTTGCTTTCTTTCCAGATAGCAATAACATAGGTTTAAGTGTTAAGGCTAAAGATTATATTTTTTATCATGGTTATGTTATGTGCATGAAAAAAAATGATATCCAAGAAAGATTAAATCAGATTGCAAAATCTTTAAATATCGAAAATCTTTTAAATAATAAAATAATAAATCTTTCAGCTGGGCAAAAAAAGCAGATAATTTTAGCAAGTGTTTTGATTCAAAAACCACAATACATCTTTTTTGATGAACCAACAGCAAATCTAGATGTAGAAAGTAAAATTGAGTTTATGAAAACAATTGAAGAGATTCACCAAGCAGGAATTGGAATACTAATTGCAAGTCATGTACTTGAAGAGCTTCAACAAGTTGCAAACAAATTAGTTTTAATAGATCAAGGTAAAATAGTTTTTAGTCAAGAAATTGATAAAAGTAAAGATGATATTTTACAAATTTACTTAAAACATCACACCAAAAAAGAAGGAAACATCAAATTAGAAGATGTTTTAAGACCTAGATAATATGAAATCTAGATGACAACAAGGGTGATACCTATTTAGAATTAATTTAATTGCAAGCATTTTTAACAAAAGTGTTTGAATCTCTGCCTTAGTATTTTGTCTTTTTATGTTATTAATTCAAAAACTTTATCTTAACTCAGGTGCTGAAAACTTATTACAGTTTTCAAAAGGAATGGTAACAACATTTTGCCTTTCAATTTCAGCATTGTCAGTTTTTAATATAATATTGTTTAATGCAATTTTTCAAAATCATAAAAAAAGTGGTTTCATTAAAACCGAACAAAGAAAAGGAATTCCTTTAGCTACATCATATTATCTAAGATTTTTAGTATCACTAACAATCAATTATATTTGCATAACAGTAGTATTAATTTTTGCAAGCTTTTATTGATTAACTCCAAACCTTGGCAAATACACTGTAAATTTAATTTACTTTCCAGTGCTGTCACTGTACTTTTTTGGTTTTGTGATTTGTGTCACAACAACATTTGTGGTTGTGCTCTTTAAAGGTGCTCCAGCAATTCTTATTTTGTTATTGATAACTTTAACCACAGTAGTTAGTCCAATAATTTCTCCACTTTCAGGAGAGATTAATAAAAAGTCAATTTACAATCAAGATAGAGTTGGTGAATTTTACAAGACAAGTGAAAAATTAATTTATTCAGGACAAAGTTACCAAGCTTTTGGAGGCATTCAAGAAGATGATAATCTTCTGACAAAACTAAATCAAAACTTAAATACTTTAAATAAATTCTTAAATGTTAGTGAAACAGTTCCTGAAGTTAATTTTGAAGACCTAAGCTTTTATAATCCCTTGAAAAATCAACAAAATAATCATTCAAAAGCTTATGTTAATAATCTTGATATAGGAATAATCTCTTACTTTGAAAATGAACAAGGTGAATTGCAAAACATTTTTGCAAATACAGAACTTGGAACTAAACTTGATTGATTTATTGAACAGTGTTTGAAAAATCAAGCTGATTTACCTAAAGTAAGTCCTGAAACATCAATTAATATTCAGTATTATGATAGAAGTACATTTTTATCAGGCAGTACTATTGAGTATGACTTTCAAGGGTTTTTAAAAGCAATTAAACCATTATTTAAAAATCAACAACCTGAATTGTTTGATTATTTAAAAAATACTTATCAAAAATATGTGCTTGATTTAGAAACTAATGGCATAGAAACTGAGGATGTAATTTTTCGAGGAAAATTGAGTGGTTCAAGCTGACAAGAAGCAATTGAGAACCCCATTTGAGAAGAAGGATTAAACTTAAAAGTAGATCAAAAAAATAAAGCAGTTTATGATCTTTATTTAAAAGTTCCTGGAGTTGTAATGGTCAACAGTATGTTAATGAGTGGAATGAGAAGTGTATATTACATTGATAATGTTTATACAGGTGAAAATGCAAATTTAAGCGGCTTTTTGAAAGATGCCAAAACTAGTAACATTTTAAACAAAATTAATCTACTAAATCACGGATTAGAGATTTACATAAATAATTTAAATAATAATCAAAAAATTAAGTGAAACAAAATTGTCGCAGGAAGCATATTACCGATAGATGTACCCAAAATATCTGCAACAGATGCTAATTTATTGGTAACTCCTACAAATCAAACAGTTTATTGAACCAAACATAAGCTAAAAATAACACAAAACTATAATCATTATGTTGCAATAACTGTTTATCTAATAATCGCAACTGGTTTTTTATTACTGGGTCAATATATTTTTACAAGAAAAAATAGACAATAAGATTTATTGTAAAGAAAGGAAGATTTATGGTGTTCACATCAAAAAAAATAGTAACTGCTAAAAACTTACTTTTACTTAATTTAAAGTTTACACTTAGGGATTGAAAAGTTATCGTTTTAGGATTAACTTTTGTAGTTTTAATTAGTTTATTAAATATTGCTTATTTTATCAATGATTTGCAACCAGGTAGTAGGATAATATTAAGTTTAATGATAGCTTTTGTTTTTATCTGTCAAATTATAGGGTTATTAGGATTTCAAATTATAGTCATTAACTATTTATTTTATGACCAAAAAAAACTTGGTTATCATAATATTGAACAAAGAAAAGGGGTTAATTCCCAAACAACATTTTACCTTCGTTTAATAATTTTATTAATTGTAAGTTATTTGTTTGTAACAATTGTTCTAGTTTTTACTAGCCTGCTTTCACTTGGAACTACTTCAAGTATTATTCGTTTGAATTATTTAATTTTACCAACACTAAGTTTATATTTTTTTGCCACCTTCTTTGCCACCACTTGTCCACTAATGGCAATTTTGTTTAAAGAAATAATTGGCACATTAGGCATTTGTTTAATTGGAATCTTAGTCATTTTAGGGCCAATAGTTAACAAAACTCAAATTTTAGGGAAAAATAAAAATCAAATTTTAATTGAAAACATCCAGGTTGCTAGCTTTAATAACAAATTGCATTTGGCACAAGCAGGTTTTGAAATTTTTAAGGATTTTACACCTAAAACAGATGTGTTAACAAGCTTAAATCAAAATTTTGCCAAATTTAATGATTTTTTGAATCAAACAAATCAGCAACCAACAAAAATTGATTTTACTAGTGAATTTTTTTTGATAAAGACATTAGTATGGCTGCTTATTCAAAAGGGGTTGGATCATTTAATGTTTTGGGACTAATTTATCAGTTTGGCAAATCATCAACTGATCTACAAACCTTTTATCATTGTTCAGTTCTTGGCGATATTATTGAAAACTTTATTAACAAATGCCTAACCAATGCAGAGGCAATTGAAAACCTGACAAAAGATGCAAAAAGTTTAAAAGTTGCTTACTTTGATTTTGACCACAGAAGACCATCAGAAAAGAATATTGCTACAGAATATGATTTTGATGCATTTATTGATTTGGTGACAAGTTTTTATGAGGGTGAAGAAAAAAATATCTTTAGTACTATAAAAAAAATCTATGATGAATATTTATTAGTAGCTAGAGCTACAGTTGATGATAGCCAGGGTCTCTATCGAGATTTTACTATTAATTGAATTCAGGATTTCGAACCATTTTTAAACGTTCGTTTTAATACAAGTGGCAGTGAATATGCCGATCAATTTAATGAAAAATTAAAAACCTTATATATAAAAGCACCAGGAGTTGCAATTGTAAATAATATCTTAATTAACTTGTTTCGTTGACAATTTTATCTTGGTGAACCCGATGAAGTCACAAGTTATATTAATAATGAAAAAAAATTAGCCACAATGAATAAATTTAATATTTTAAATCATTTTGCCTTACTTTATCAAAATAACCTTAACCAAAATAAATTAACTACTAACGAAGGAATTAATACAGTCCCTAGTTTTGGTCCAACAAAAAATTTGGTTCTTGGTGATATTGATGTAAGCAAATTTACAAATCCTAAGAATACTGAGATCCTTTGAAAAGATTTTGAGTTTAATGAAAATTATAGTTTCAATCATTATTTGGCAGTTTGTGTCTATTTAACTTTATTTGCTTTAAATACACTTGTAATTGCCAGAATCTATCAAGTTAGAGTTAAAGATTAAGATTTGAGTTCTTAAACATTGCAATTACACACTTTATCTTTTTAATTACATTTTTTACATTTCCAATGACATTTTATATCTTTTTAATTACATTATGGTAAGATTGAATTACAAAAGGAGAATAGATTATGCACAATCAAAAAGTATATAGGATAATTGAAGCATATGTTAACAAAGAGGATGATAAAAAAATTTATAAATTTATAGAAGAGTATGCAAGAGAACTCTCAGACAGTGGTGATGCTTTTGAAGCAGCAAATATTTTTAACTTAATTGGTGTTAATAAAAACAAAATTACATACTCCAATTCCAAAAAAACATTTAACCTAAAAATTTTAAATGAATATAAAGAAATTGATAAAAACTTATTAAAAAATTTTGAAAATCAATTTACAGAAAAAGAAGTTCAAAACCTAATTTCTGGTTTAAAAAGAAACATGAGAGAAAGACTAAGACCCATAAAAATTCTAGTTGAAGGTAGACCTGGAACTGGAAAAACAACATTTGTACAATATTTATCATTAAAACTTAAGACAAATACATTTAGTGTTATGGCATCTAGTTTAGTGTCATCTTTTTTGGGGGACACTCAAAAAAATATTGATTACTTATTATCAGATATAAAAGCTACAAATGGTCATTCAATAATCATTATTGATGAATTTGACTCAATTGTAGGTAATCGTGAAAATAGTACCAATGATGAGTACAAAAGAATGATTGGAACATTTAACTTGATGCTTGATGATATTCCAAATGGAGCAATAGTATTTGCAATTACAAATAAGGTGGATCAGTTAGATTCAGCAATTTTAAGAAGATTTAATCTAACAATAAGACTTGATACTGTAAAAATTGAGCATTTTATCAATCTTCTTAGAAAAAAATGTGAACTTAATAATATAGACATTGATGTTAAATTAATTGAGAAAATTTTTAAAAGCTCAAATTTAAGTAAAGATGAAATTGAAGGTAATTTTTTAACTTTGTCACTAGTTGACAGTTTAGTTGATAATAATATCTTTTTCAATAAAAACATATATCAATGTTTATTTGAAAAAATTAATAGTGAAATAAGTGCAATTCAATTATATGATAATGGATTTAATTATTCTGAAATCGGTAAGATAATTGATAAAGATCAAAGAACTGTTAAAAAAATAATTGAAATGGAGAAACAATAAAGTATGGATTTGTATAAAGTTAATAATTTTGAAAATAGGGGTTCTAAAAGAATTGCAGCTTCAATTACTTTAAACTTTTAATATAACAAACAAAACCAAAATCATTTGGTTTTTTTAAACATTTTTGTCTAAAAAAACTATAAAATAATATCATGGAGGTAGGGCAAATGGCTGGATATATTAGATATACTTCAAAACATATTTTAGAAGAAGACTTTGAGATTGAATATAAAGGGTATAAATGTGAAGAGGTTGACAATTTCTTAGATGGAATTGCAGAAGATTATAAACTTTTTGAAGATAAGTTAAAAGTTTTACAAAAAGAAAATGAACGTTTAAATGCAGAATTAAAAGCCACAAATGAAAAATTATCAGTGGTTGAAAGTGCAATTACTGAAAAAGATGAAAAAGTTAGGGAACTTTCTTCATCAAGTGGACCTTATGTAAAACTTCATGAAAGACTTTCTGAAGTAGAAAAAAAGACATTTAAAAAGTAAATATTAGTATACAATAAATATGGGATAATTTTGAATCAATCGCTGTATCTGAAAAATGATATAGAGGAAACTCCATGCATACACATCCTGTGATGGATGTAGTGTTTGTGCTAGAGGAAAAGATAACTCTAGGCATTAGCAATAGTGACGACAGAGTGGTAACCTAAGTGCTTGCATAAGGTGAAACTCATAAAGTGCCACAGGGACGATTAGCTTGAAAAAGTGAAATGGAACGGGTAAACTCCACAAGTATGAAACTCAAATTTTGGTAGAGGAACTAGAAAGTTAGGAATCAAGAACTGATTTTTTGGATTGCATTTGCAATAGATAGATGATTGATGTGCTTCGGTAAACAGAACATGGGTTATGATAAATTATCTCACTATTTTTTTTAAGGACTTGACAGATGAAAAAGTTATTTGATTTTTTAAAAACAAACAATTACACTTTAGCAACCTGTGAATCATTTACTGGTGGTTTTTTTGCCAGTGAATTTACAAACATTCCAGGAAGTAGTAGTGTTTTTGTTGGTGGCTTTGTGTGCTACACTAACGCCTTTAAAATCAAGCAAGTTGGAGTACCTGAACAAGTAATTAAAAATTTTAGTGAGGTTAGCAAAGAAGCTCTGGGGGCAATGTTAGAACAGACTCAAAGTAAATTACAAGCTGATGTTTGCTTTGCTTTTACAGGATTTGCTCCTCCAATTGATAAAAGCAATAAAGCTAGTGGGTTAAGTTATTTAGGGTTTAAGATTGGTCAACAGCAATACATTTATGAGTTTTACTGTACCAAAAATATTGCAAGACTAAAATACAAAAAACTTGCCCTCAAATTTATTTTAAAAAAATTTGAAAATATTGTGCGAAAATAGGATTTGTCATACGATTATATAATTGGAGGCAAATAATATGTTAAAAGAAAAAAAATCAGAAACTAACACAGGGATGGTGATTAATTTGGCAGAAAATATTTATGAAGACCCAGAGTTTTTAAATGTCATTAAAGAAATTGAAAAAACCTTTGGTAAAGGTTCAATTATGCGTCTTGGTGATAAAGCCAATGCTTTAATTGAAGCAATCCCATCAGGAAGTTTTTTAATTGATAGAGCCATCGGAATTGGTGGTTACCCTAAAGGTAGAATTATTGAAATTTTTGGACCTGAATCAAGTGGTAAAACTACTTTATCATTACATGCAGTTGCAGAAACTCAAAAGTTTGGGGGCAGAGCTGCATTTATTGATGCAGAACATGCACTAGATCCCAAATATGCAAAAAATCTTGGAGTTGATATTGAAAACTTGGTGGTGGCCCAACCTGATTCAGGTGAGCAAGCACTAGATATTTTAGAAATGCTAGTTAAATCAAAAACTATTTCACTAGTTGTTGTGGATTCAGTGGCAGCATTAGTACCACAAACTGAATTGGATGGTGAAATGGGTGACCAAAATATTGGTTTACAGGCCCGATTAATGTCAAAAGCATTAAGAAAATTAAATGGGATAATTTCAAAAACCAACACAACTGTAATTTTTATTAACCAATTACGTGAAAAAGTAGGAGTAGTTTTTGGAAACCCAGAAATCACCCCTGGGGGTAGAGCCTTGCGCTTTTACTCATCAGTGCGTTTAGAAGTTAGAAAAGGTGAAACCATAACTAGTAATGGTGAAGCCAGTGCTAATAAAATTAAAATTAAGGTTGTTAAAAACAAAGTATCACCACCATTTAAAACTTGTCAAATTACCATTGCCTACAATAAAGGTATTGATAAAGAACAAGAAATCATTGAGTTAGCATCACTGTATAATATCTTAACCAAAGCAGGAGTCTGATATTCATATTTAGATGAAAAAATTGGTCAAGGTAAAGAAGCTGTTAAAGAGTGATTTTTAACAAACCCTGAAAAATACAATGAAATCCAAACAAAACTAATTGAAATTATGAAATAAAGACAAAATCCTTAAATAATTTAAGGATTTTTTTTGTTTAGTATTTTGAATCTAGTAAAAGGAAATTCCATTTTTTTGCTTTAAAATGGTTAACATTTTCCTAGTGTCTTATTCTAGAAAGGTGGTATAATAAGTATGTTGTAAGCAACACCATAGCCACTTAGAAAGTGGGAACATTTATGAAAGAATTCTCAGAAAACAATAGCCATTATAGTTTGGTAGTTGCAATTGCAGTATTAACTGTCGTTTCAATTATGCTATTGTTGACAAGTTTATATCTATTTTTCAGTGGTAGAAGAAAATTAGTAATTAAAAAAGCTAAAAATGATGCTAAAAAAATACTAATGCAAGCTACAGCTGATGCTAAAACTGAAATCGCAGTACTAAAAAGTACTGTTGACAATGAAATAAAACTGAAGAAACAAGAACTGGAAACAGAAGTTAAAGTTCTTGAAGATAAAAGAAAAAAATACTTAATAGACCTAGAGGAATTAAGTATTAAAGAGGAAAAAAACCTAAATGCAAAATTAGAAAACAACAAATTAAAAAATAAACTAAATCGTGAAATTGACCAAGCTGTAGAAGTTCTTGAGAAAATCTCAGAAATGAGCAGTGAGGAAGCCAAAGAAAAACTAATTATGTTTGTAGAAAACACCTATATGGATCAATTAAGTAAAGAATTAAATGAACATGAGGAGAAACTAAGGTTAAAATCAGATGATTTAGCAAAGCAAATATTAATTGATGCTATGGAAAGATGTCATGTTGAGGTTGCAAATGATAAAAATACAACCATATTTAAATTTGATGATGATTCTTTAAAAGGAAAAATCATTGGAAGGGAAGGTAGAAATATAAAAGCCTTTCAACAGTATGGTGGAGTAGACATTATCATTGATGAAGTACCTAACCGTGCATTAATTTCTTCTTTTAATCCAATTAGAAGAGAAATTGCTTATAATACATTAAGTTCTTTATTGCAATCTGGAAGATTGCAACCAGCTCTAATTGAAGAATCACTTTTGATTGAACAAACCAAAATGGAAGAAAGATTCTACAAAATTGGTGCTGATGTTGTTAGTGAACTTGAAATTTTTGATTTCCCTGATGAAATTATTTCAAACCTTGGGAAATTGCAATTTAGACACAGTTATGGTCAAAATGTTTTACAACATTCAATTGAAGTTGCCAAACTTTCAAGATCAATAGCTCAAATTTTAAAGTTAGATGAAAAAACTGCTTTGGTTTGTGGTTTACTCCATGACATTGGTAAGGCATCAGACTTTGAAAATTCTGGAAGTCATGTTACTTTAGGTAAAAAAATTGCTCTGGCTTGTGGTTTGGACGCAATTGTGGTCAATGCAATTGAAGCTCACCATGGTGATACACAAAAAAACAGTGTCTATGCAGCAATTGTAGCGATTGCAGATGCAATTAGCGCTTCAAGAAGAGGTGCTAGAAACCAAAATGCAGAAGAATTCCTATCAAGAATGAAGGAAATTGAAGAAGTTTGTCTTGGTTTTGATGGAGTTATGAGTGCTTATGCACTACAATCAGGCCGTCAAATTCGAGTAATTTTAGACCCAGAAGTTGTTAATGATTACGAAATGAAGAAACTTATTTTTGAAATCAAACAAAAAATTCAAGCAATCAACAAAACCCCAGGGGAAATTGTTATCACCTTAATTCGTGAAAAGCGTGAATATGAAAGAATCTAAAAACCTCCACTCAAATCAAGTGGAGGTTTTTAATTTTCAAAATGAGGTATAAGGGCAAAAGTTTCTCTTCCAGTATGACAAACTATAACATTGGGCATATCATAGATTAACCCAATTTTAAATCCAGCATCCTTAACTAGTTGTAAAACTTCATCCAAAACTTCTTGCGGACTTCTTGAATAAGCCACATCAATTACATAATCACCTGTATATTGCTCTTTTATTTTTGTAATTGCTAAATTAATGGCCTTTTTAAAGGTTCTAGTTTTATCTTCTTTGTCAATAATTCCATTATACTTTAACACTGGTGTTATTTTTAAAATTTTTGCTAACCCAGCAGCAGCACGACTGATTCTACCTCCACGAACTAATTGAGTAAGTGATTTTGGAATAATGTAGCCAACTTTATTTGCATATAAAGTTTCAATAGTTTGCATAACTTCTTGAGGTGTTTTGCCTTCATTTAATAACTTGATTGCTAAATCAAGTTGTCTTTTTCCAACAACTGCCACTCCATTAGTATCAACAACAAAAACCCTATCCATATATTGCTCTTCATTTGCAAGCATTTTGTATGTGGCATATTGACCACTTAGTCCTTTTGAAAGTAAAAGACAAATTACATTATCATATTCTTTTAAAATATCATCTCAAAGTGCATACATGTCACCAACAACTGTTTGAGATGTTTTTAATAAATCTTTATCATTTAAACTATAAAATTCATCACTTGTTAAAAGTAGATCATCTTTAAAGGCATCACCTTCAGAATTGATGATCATTAATGGTGCTAAAAATACATTAGGGTAACCTGATAAGTCTTTAATCCCAGTTGATGAATCAATAATTATTGCTGTTTTCATAAATTCTTCCCTCCATATTGATTAGTATATAGGTTTTTTGGCAGTTAGTGATTAAATTCTTTAATTTAAAACAACTTTTAAAATTTAAAAAAATTTTTATAATTTCAGTTTGTCATTGACAGTTAATTATAAAACTGTCATTAAATAAACCTTTTTCACACTAAAATGAGGGTTTAAACAAACATTTAATGTTTTTTTGTAAATTTTATTAAATTTTTAAAAATGCAGTGCACATAAGATATAATAAATATATTGTTGAAAGAATTGATTCAATTTCAGAGCTTAGCAGATATTATTGGTTCTACAGTTTTGACAAAATACGTAACCGTTTTTTGCTTGAACCTTTTTAAAGTGGAATAATCAATTCAATAGTCAGGAGAAAAAAATGAAAAGAAAAGTTTGAATTGACATCACTTTCTGTTCAGTTATGATTTTTTTTATTGCAACCGCTTACATGCTATCTTATATCTCAACAACAATGGGTATAATGGGTGAAAAAGTTGTGGTAAGTATCGAAGCTAGAATTTTTGAAGATGTCACTTTTTTATCAGTTTGATGTACAACCTTTGCTTTAATTTATTTTATTGTCAAGTTGTTCTTAACAATAACAAGAAAAACCCCAATATATTTTAAATATATTGAAATATCTGTTTGTACTTTTGCAGTTGTGACAATGATTGTGACAACTGCAGGATTTATTTTAAAAATAACTCCACCATTTCCATCAGGAATATCAAAGTACAGAATGACTGTAAATCACTATATCATCCCACTTGGTTTATTGCTTTACTTATGTGTTTTTCAAATCAACTATCTATACAGTTTAAAAGAAATTTTATTATCAAGTATACCAAACATGTTGATTGTGACAGGTTATATTCTTTGAATAAGTTATGTTTTTTCAGATAGAATTATCAGAAATGAACATATTCCCTTCCCATATAAAGGTATGGATGTTCGTTCAATTGGCCTTGTAGTGTATATTTCTTTAAATATTTTAAGTATCTTTATTTTTGGATTTACTACAAGTCTTGCATTAGGACTTAATAATTTAATAATTTGAAAATTTCACAACCAAAAGTATGGATATCTATACTTCAAACAAAATATTTTCTTGAATTATGAAAACTATGACTAAAAATTTGGTCTTGATCTAAAATTTAGTTAAAAACTAACCCAACCAGTAAATTATGTTGACACTAGTGTTGCACATAGTTCTGGTTGTTTTTAATAAAATTAAACTTTAAAATAGGGGTCAATAATTGAAAATTTAGATTAATAATAACTAATTCTCAAATTTGAAAAATTTAAAATATGTTATAATGGAAATGATGATTGGAGTTGACAACTATGGGATTTGGAGATTTTTTAGCCAATAGAATGAAGAAATCTATTGAAAAAAACCTAAAGAAAAGTACCCTAACTGAGGATAATATTAATGAGGTCTTACGTGAAATAAGACTTGCTTTACTTGAAGCTGACGTCAATGTTGATGTTGTAAAAAAATTCATTAAAAAAATAGAAGAAAAAGCACTTGGAGAGTTCATTGAACAAGGGGTAAGAGCAGACCAACAAATGGTTAAAATCGTGCACCAAGAGCTGGTTGAAATACTTGGAAAAGTTAATCAACCTCTTGAAATCAATAAAAAACCATCAATTATTATGATGGTTGGATTACAAGGAGCTGGTAAAACTACTACAGTTGGGAAACTTGCCCACTTGTTAACAAATAAGTATAAGAAAAAACCATTAATGGTTGGGTTAGATATTTATCGTCCAGGAGCCATTGACCAATTAGTAGAACTTGGTGAAAAAAATGGTTTGTCTAGCTTTGAAAAAGGAAAACAAGATCCTGTTAAAACTTCAAAACAAGCAGTTGATTTTGCAGACCAAAATGGTTATGATGTAGTAATTTTAGATACTGCTGGTCGTTTACAAATTGATAAAGATTTAATGAAAGAGTTAAATAACATCAGAAAAGCTGTATCACCTCAAGAAATTATTTTAACTGTTGATGGAATGACAGGGCAAGATATTATCAATGTTACTCAAGAATTTGATAAATTATTAAAACTTTCTGGAGTAATTGTTACAAAGTTAGATGGAGATGCTCGTGGGGGGGCCACTCTATCAATTACAGATATTACAAAACTTCCAATTAAATTCATTGGTGAAGGTGAAGGAATTGGTGCCTTGGCAGAATTCCACCCAAAACGTATGGCAGACAGAATTTTGGGAATGGGAGATGTTGATACTTTATTTGAAAAAGCAGCCAGTGTTGTTGACCAAAGAACTATGGAAAAAACCATGAAAAGAATGTTTGCTGGTCAATTTGATTTAGAAGACTTACGTAACCAGTTAGGGCAAGTTGCAAAAATGGGTAATCTTGGTGGTCTTATGAAAATGATGCCAGGATTAGGTAATAAAGTAAGTGATGCCCAAATTGAACAAGCTCAACAAAGGTTATTTGTAGCAAATGTCTTAATGGACTCAATGACTTTAAAAGAGCGAAGAGATCCCAGGGTTTTAAAAGCAATTAAGCGAAAAGAAAGAATTATCAAAGGTTCAGGCAGAACAGAAAAAGAGTATAATGATTTATTAAACCAATTCGATAAAGGTAAAAAACAAGTTGCAGAAATGACTAAACAACTAAAACAAGGAAGAATGCCAAATCTTGGAGGACTGAAACTATAATGAAAAATAAATTAGTAGTCATTACTGGGGCTAGCTCAGGAATTGGAAAAGAATTAGCTATCACATTTTCGCAACATGGTTATGCATTATTGTTATTAGCTCGTCGAGTAAACTTATTAGAAGAATTAAATTTACCAAATTCAATGTGCCGTGCTCTTGATGTCAGAGATTATGCAAGTTTTCAAAAATTTGTTTCTGAAGCTGAGGCAAAATATGGACCAACTCAATGTTTAATAAATAATGCTGGAATTATGCCACTTGATAAAATTTATAATTTAGACTTAGATGTACAAAATGACATGGTGGACATTAATATCAAAGGTGTTTTAAATGGTATGAAAACTGTTATGAACCAAATGAAAGCAGCTCAAACTGGAACAATAATCAACATTAGTAGTGTTGCTGGGCGCTGAACTGGGGAAAATCGAGCAGTTTATAATGGAACTAAGTTTGCAGTTCATGCAATTAGTGAGCAAACTCGTCGAGAACTTGCACCATTTAATGTCAGAGTCTTAACTGTGGCACCAGGTTTAGTGGATACAGACTTAATTTCAACAACCACAAACTCTGAAGTTATTAAAAATTATGGTGTTTGAAAAGAAAACTTGGCAGGGGGTTTATCAGCAAAAGAAGTGGCAGAAGTAATTTATTATGCTTTCACATTACCTCAAAATGTTGCTTTAAAAGAAATTGTAATTGCTGCTACTAAACAACCAATTTAAAAAACCGCTAATACTAGCGGTTTTTTAGCCTGAATTTTAATTTTCTTTGCTTTCAATTAATAAGATTTTCTTCTCTGCTTCAGCAATAGTTGCTTTGGCTTTGGCAATTTCACGCTTGCGGTTTTCTTCATCTTGAATTTTCTTTCAAACTCCTGCAAGTTTAGAATCTGAAAGCATTAACAAGATAATCATTCCAATGCTGAAAGTTTCTGCAATTGATCCTTTAACATAAGCTTTTTCTTTTTCTGACATTTTATCAGGGTTAAGTGCTTTTAATTTTTCAATCTCTGCAAAGAAATTGTCCCCAAATTTCTTATCAAATTTTTGATAAACAATGGGTTCTCCTTCTTTTAAGAAAACATATAATTGGTTAAATAATGCCAACCTCACACCAACTTCTTCTTCTGGTGTTTTTCTAAAATGAGTATAGAGTGCATCAAATTTATCTTCATGGTGAATTTCTGAAATTTCTTCAGCCAATGAACGACTTTTTTCACTAACTAATTTTAATACTCGTTTTTGTTGTGGAGTGGTAATTTCTTCAAACTTATACCCTAAGGCATGAATATACTTGTCAATTCTAATTGGTAAAATATAGATATCATAGGCAATGTACTCTGAGTATCTTAGTTTACGATCAACAATTTGTTTAAGTACATTATAAACTATTTCTAAAACTGTTAAATTGATGGTTTTTTCATCAACTTTAAATTCCAAGCCATTTAATCTTAAGATTTGGTAATATTCATAACCATATAATTCCATTGAGATCATATTAAAGTAGGTTTGAATAGATGAGTTGTTCATAATGGCATAGTATGAAAACTGAATATCAGGTACTAAAGCATCAAGAACATTTTTAACTTGTAACTTATAATCTAAAATTGATTTGAACTGAATTTTATTTGACATTGTTATTTCCTCCAAAAACTAAATATATTTTATCACAATTTAACACACTTTTGTAGATAAATCCGCACTTGACATTTACAGGTGTCAATGGCGTGAACTAAATTAAGAAAAACTGGTGAAAGGGTTTAAGTTATTGATAAATTCTTTTAAACTTAAATCAGAGGTAAAAATTATGAAAATAAAAATAATTTGTTTTAATAAACTGCAACAAGAATTTATTGCTGTTTGCAACCATTATGTTGCAAAAATTAAAAAATTTCAAACCCTTGAGGTGCTTGAAATTCCTGAATTTGTGAGTAGAGATTTAAAATCAAATCAGGTGCGCAATGAAGAACTATTGGCAAAAAAACTTGAAGAATTTAAGGATTTTGAAGTATTTTTACTTGAAATTCAGGGTAAACAGTGGGCAAGTCTGGAATTTGCCCAAGCATTACAAGCCAATCAAGATTATAAAGGGGGTAAAATTTTGTTTTTAATTGGTCCAAGTGATGGTTTTAGTGAACAATTTGTAAAAAAATACCCCAATCAAATCAGTTTTGGCTTGGTCACTTTTCCTTATAATTTGGTTCGCTTAATCTTATTAGAACAAATTTATCGAGCAATTAAAATTAATCGTCAAGAACCTTATCATAAATAAAGGCAAAAAAGATTTGCAAATCTTGTAATAAGTCTAGGAATTTGGTTAAAATATCTATAAAATTAATTAAGATGTTTTAGAGGTGAATTTATGGCAGATAAGTCAACATTCAATTGGTTCCCCGGCCATATGAATAAAAGCATAAAAGCAATTGAGGAAATGATTTCAATTGTTGATTTGGTGATTGAAATTGTTGATGCTCGAGCACCATTTTCAACTCAAAATCCCATCTTCAAAAAGCTTTTAACAAAAAGTCCAAAATTAGTTTTGTTGTCAAAAGGGGATCTAGCAGATTCAGCAGTGACTAGTATTTGAATTGATTATTTTAAAAAGCAAGGCGATAATCCATATTTAATAAAAAACAAACAACATGATATTTACAATGACATTTTAAAACTAATTAATCAAATGACAAAGCCAAAACAAGAAAAACAAAAGCAAAAAGGGATTGAAAAACCACAGTTAAACATTTTAGTGGTGGGGATCCCCAATGTGGGGAAGTCAACTGTAATTGGTAAATTGTGTAAAGGTAAGCAACTTAAAATTGCCAATCGTCCAGGGGTTACTGTTGGGTTACATCGTATCAAGATGACGGATCAAATCACCTTGATTGATTCTCCAGGAATTTTGCCAACAAAATTTGAGAATGAAACCACTGCTTGTAATTGTGCAGCAGTGAATTCCATTCGTTTAGATGTGGTTCCAAAGGAGCGCTTTGCTACAAAGTTAATGCGCTATCTTTACAACAGTTATCCAAATTTAATTGAAAATAAGTACAAAATTAGCCATAAAATACTCAGACCAATTGACTATGATGATACTTTTAAAATCTTTGAAGAAATTGCCAAGGTTCGTAAGTTTACTGTTTTTGATGAAGTTTTAGACTTTGACAAAGCAATTAACTTATTTATCACAGATTTAATGGCCCACAATTTTGGTCCAGTTTCTTTTGAAAAGCCAATTGAAATTGACAAAACCAGTTCTTTTTCAATTGATAAGAAAGATATTGACAAAATTATTGAAAGTGATTTAACAGTAGAATGGTAGATACTAGCAGATATGATTTTGATCAAAACCTCAAAAAGCAATATCAAGTAAAAGTCATTTCAGGAAGTGATGAAGTTGGTCGAGGAGCTATGGCAGGACCAATTGTGGTAGCAACAGTTATTTTAAAACCCGATTACTGTAACCCCCAGATTAAAGATTCAAAGTTATTGACTGCAGCCAAAAGAGAGCAATTGTATACTGAAATAATTGCAAACACAGTTGCTTATTCAATTAAAGAGTACAGTGCTCTAATTGTTGACAAATTAAACCCCAAAGCTACAAGTGTTTTGGGAATGTGTGAATCAATTCAAGACTTACAAGAAAAACCCCAGCTTTGTTTAACTGATGGAGAAAAAGTAAATCTCCAAGGTTATCAGACCTTGCAGGTAATTAAAGGTGACTTTAAAAGTCAAAGCATTGCAGCAGCTAGTATCTTGGCAAAAGTTTATCGAGATAAAATTATGATAAATTATGATGTAAAATATAAGGGGTATAAGTTTTCCCAACACAAGGGTTATTGTACAAAAGAACATATTAAATTAGTTGAAAGCTTGGGTATTTTAGATGTACACCGATTGAGTTACAAACCAATAGCCAAGTTACAGGAGAAATAAGATGAAGTTTGATAAATTAAATGAAAAATATTTAGAATGAGTTAATGCCAAAACATTGGATAGTGAATTAAGTACATTGTTAGCTTCTGCAAGTGATGAGGAACTAACTGCAGCATTTGGTTTACAATTAGAATTTGGAACTGCAGGAATTAGAGGTATTTTAGGACCAGGACCAGGAAGGTTTAATGTCTATACTATTAAAAAAGTCACAATTAGTTATGCTAAATTGTTGATTTCAAAATACCCAGATAGTTTAAATAGAGGAGTTGTGATTGGACATGACAATCGTCACAACTCAACTAAGTTTGCTCAACTAGCAGCAGAAATTTTAACAAGTTTTGGTATCAAAGCCTATTTATTTAAAGGCAATAAAATGAAACCAACACCAGTGGTTTCATTTGCAACAAAAGATTTAAATGCCATTGGGGGAATTGTAATTACTGCCAGTCATAACCCTGCAAATTATAATGGTTATAAAATTTATGATGAATTTGGTTGTCAATTAACCGATGAAGACACCAGTGTCATTGCTGAAACTATTGCTGCAACTGAAGATATCTTAAACTGAGAGTATAAGATTGATGAAACTTTACTAGCAACAGTTGGTAAAAAAACACTTGATAACTATAAAACTATGATTGCTAATTTACAGTTTTATCCAGATCAATCTCGAGATGGTTTTAAAATGATTTATTCAGCAGTTAATGGTACAGGAACAGAGTTCACACCACCATTATTAAGAAAATTTGGTTATGAAGTTATTGAAGTTGAAGAACATGCTTTTGAGGATGCAACCTTTAAAAATGTTGTTAATCCTAATCCAGAGTTTGATCCAGCTTGAAAAATACCATTTGAGTATGGTAAAAAACATCCAGATGCTGCAATTATGATTTTACAAGATCCAGATGCAGACCGAATTGGTTGTGCAATAAACCACAAAGGAAAATGAATTCGCCTTGACGGTAACCAAACAGGACCAATTTTAATTGAGTGAAAACTAAGTCAAATGAAAAAAACAGATTCAATTCCTGAAAATCCAGCACTTTATTCAAGTTTTGTAACTAGTGATTTAGGAGATCGAATTGCTAGTGAAACTTATGGAGTTAAAGTAATTAAAACTTTAACTGGATTTAAGTGAATGGGTTCAGAAATTTTAAAAGAACCCCAAAGAGGTTTAAACTTTGTTTTTGCATATGAAGAAAGTTATGGTTATGTTATTGATGCTTCCACAAAAGACAAAGATGGAATCCAAGCAACCACAATGTTAGTGGAAGCTGCTTGATATTATGCTCAACAAGGTAAGACTTTAATTGATGTGTTGAATGAAATTTTTGCAAAATATGGTTATTACTATACTTATACAGAAAACTTAAACTTCAAACCTGAAGAGATTAAGTCAAAAGTAGAACCAATTATGGAAAAATTAAGAGATGATAGTTTTTCAAGATTTGGTGACTTAGAATTGAAATATGCAGAAGATTACATTGATGGGCTTTACAACATGCCAGGACAAAATTTAATGAAATTTTATTTTACAGATGGTAGTTGATTTGCTGTCCGTCCAAGTGGAACTGAACCAAAGATAAAAATTTACTTTGTAACTGTTGGTAAAGATGAAAAAACTGCCAAAGCTAAGTGTGATACTTTGTTTGCAGAACTAAAAGAATTCTTAGGATTATAAAAAGATGTCGACAAACTAACCCCCAATAATTATTGGGGTTTTTTAATCTAGATATTCTTCAACAATACCTTTAAATCAAGGTAAAATATAAATAGTTAAAAATAATTTAAAGCAGTAATGTAAGTGAATTTAAAGAACTACCAGCACTTTAAATAATGTAAGAGTGCAAGGTTAAAAGGAGAAGTTTATGGGAAAAATTGTTTATCTAGATTTGGATGGAACTATTTTAAATAGTCGTAAAGAAATAGGGCCAGTAACCAAACAAGCAATTATTGAGATTCAAAAGCAAGGTATTAAAGTTGCTTTTGCTACAGGAAGAAACTTTGAAGAAATTAAAACCTTTGCCAAAATATTAGAACTAGATAAAAATTTAAACTATGCAATTTGTAGCAATGGAGCTTACATAACAACCACTGATGTTTTCAATCCTTTTAATTTAAATTTAATTACAGTCTTTGCTGCAAAAAAAGTTTATGAGCTTTTAACAGCAAAGCAAATACCAATTTACATCAGTAGTTACTTGAATCAAGGTTTTTATTTTACAAACCATCATACTTTAAATATTGAGTTTGATGCAACCAAAACAGTTGGAGTTAAAATTAAACCAATTGACCAGGATTTTGACTGGGAAACCGTTGCCATGATTACTTTTGAATGTTTAAGAAGTGAAGTTGATTATTTTCAAAGTTACTTTCAACAAAATGATTTTAAAATTGAAGCAATTTACTCTGCTGCAATTTATCGAGACAAACCACTGTTTATGTTAACAGCTGCAAATGTTTCTAAGGCATCTGCAATTGCAGCATTAAATCAAAAGTTGGCAATTAAGGATAATGATGTTTATATTTTTGGAGATGGAGTAAATGACTTAACTATGATCCAAAAATATTACAATCAAGCTTATGTACCAAATAGTGCTCCTAAATGTGTTCAAGCAGAAGCCAAGAACATTATTGGTTCAGCAGAAGCAGATTGTGTTGGTGAAATTTTAATTGAAATATTTAATTTAAGCAAGTAAAACTACAACAAAACCTCTCTAAGAGAGGTTTTTTAATTTCTATTTAAAATTACCAACCATTGATTTATTTTAGGAAAAATAATTAACCTCAAGAATTTGTTGGATTTAGGAGTTATTTAAAAAATAATCTTGAAAAAAATTTATTTTCAGAAATTTTGTTATAATAGAAATGTTATTAAAAAGCAAAGCAAAAATTATTTTTAAAATTAAATTATGCATTAAATATCAAACTTCAAGATTGAAAGATGGGTGAATAAAATGCTTGTTAACTTTAAATTAAGATTAAAGAAATGAAAAAGATACACCATAATTACAATAATTTTTATAGCATTTGCTATAGCAAATTGTCTTATAAATTTGCATAGAAATGACAGCAGTGAATTTTTGAATTTAGTTGCAGCTAATTTAAGAATTTATAGTCCCTTTTTGTTTTTATTCTTAATCCCATGATTAACATTTGATGAAGCCAGAGAGTATATCTTTAAAAATTACAAAGCAAAATATTATGATGAATTAAAAAGTGGTTGAACAAGATTTCTCACCACATTATATGACTATCTTTTTTCAATTGTTTTTATAGTGGCCATTATAGCAATACTAGGATTTTTTAATTTCTTGTTACAATTTAGTATTACAACAAATGGTCTAAATAATTTCATTTATTATTTAACAACAATTGCCATTGCAGTTATAGTAATTTTGATTTACTTGCCAATATTATGTTTAGTAGTTTATTTATTTAGAAAACAAAAATTTTTATCATTTACACCAATGTTTGTAATTTTTGTTTTATTTGTAACAAATTTAATAATGACTTCAGTTTCATTGTCAAATTTTTCATTAAATAAGGACCAAATTTACTTTCAGATTAATGATGATTCATATGATTATAAAGAAGTTAAAAATCTACTTAGCATTAAAAACTCAAAAATCTATAAAGATAACTTTTCAACATTATCAGTTAATAATGATTCATTAGCAATCTTGACAAAAATTTTAAGTAATTTTAATATTGACTATAAATTACTTAATAATCACAATGAACAATTATTGGCTTTTGAAAAAATCAATCCAAATAATATAGCAAATATTTTACAAGATCAAAAATTAGACAAACTAGTTAACAATATGTTATATAACAAAGATAATTTTGTTAATTTAGATAAACTAATAACTTGAGTTAAAGGATCTGATCTACTTTATGATTTACAAAAAGATTTTCAACAATTTACAGAATTAGAATTTGATAAAATCCCAGTTAATTTATTTGATTATTGGTCAATAAATATGGATGGCTTTATGGTAAAAGTTGATGAAATCAGAGGTGTTTATATTTTAGCACTATCAAAACAATTGTTAAAAGAAGTATTTGTTTGTACCATTTATAAATCATGAACTGATGAAGAATTTTTACAAACATACCAAGAGTATGTATTATTGTTTTTCCAAGGTGAGAGTATAAAAAAGGCAAATTTAAATTACTTTGACTCAGTCTTTAACTTGTCTGATAATAAGTTATTAAGTGATTTTAAAAAAAGATATGGTTATCAAAGTCTTAATCAATTTATTAATATCCCATTTTCAAATATATTAAAAGTTAATCTAATGTCTACAGCAAAAATTACTGAAGCAGAGGTTTTGAAATTAAGAGTCAATGAAGAAAACAATAAACTATACAACTCCTTAAATGTTTTAGATTATTTTAATAAGTTATTTTACATTTATCAAAACCAAAACCAGGATAGATCAAATCTTGATGTGAAACTCCAAAATATTGAAACCCTATATCTTTTTGATGGGGTGACAAACATTGGTTTTAGAAAAATTAATAATGAAATCAGTCTTGATAAATTAGAAAGTTACCAAGAAAATTATGTTTTACTGGTGTCACTAACACTAAGTTGTCTGATGATCATTACAAATTTTGTCTTAATTATTATTAAAAATAAATTTGTAGCTGACGTTTCAAATATCTATACACTAGATGACCTATTAGAGGACTTATTTAAAAAAACCATTAAATTTTAAAAAAATAGTATTTTTTTTAAAAAAAAGTTGCTTTTTTGGAGGAAAAGCGTTATTGTAGAGGCGGAGGTGATTTAGTGAAAAAATTACTACTAACACTTGCAAGTGTTATGATGATTACATCATCTAGTATATCTGTAGTTGCATGTGGAACAAAAAATATTCCAAACTTGGATAACTGAAATGATGATAGTACAAAATATGAGTTATTTGGAGAAACATTTAACTCAAAAGCAGAAGCTGTTGATTACTTTGTGTCTCAAAAGACTGTGGTAAACAAAAATGAAAGTTACAAAAATGAAATAACATTAGGAAATCAAGATTTTACATCAATTTCAGAAATGTTAAATCATATTGAAAGTAAAGCTAGCATTACAAAGGTAAAAACCTACAAGAACCCCCAAATGTATTTAACAGATTCTTTGGGTTCAATTTCAGCAGATGGAGTTGTAAATAAAGAAGACATTGTAAATGTCTATAAAGATTCAAATGGTAATGCAGTTTACTCTGGAAGTGATGAAAAAAGTAAAACTGAAGTACTTAATTCATACACCAACAAAATTCAAAGTGGTTTTGAAGCAGATGGTTTGCTCTTTCAAAGCAAAGAGCAGCTAACTGCATATTATCAAAATAAATTTGAAGGAGATGAAATTAAGTTAGATCAAAAAGAGTATCACAAACTTGGTAATCTTTGGTATGACAAAGTAACTTTTGAAGAAAACTTAGAAAAAAGTATTGTAAAATCAGTTGAATACAATAACCAGGTTATTAGTGAAGAAAATAAATTTAACCTATCAGGTTTTAAAGTAAAAGACAGTGATCTTGATAAAATCTTAGAACTTGAGAAAAAACCTGGAATGTATTATTTAGAAGCAAATGCCAGTGATGGTGGAACATTGCAAATTGAAGGTGGTAATTATCAAAAAACCACCCAAAATGTTTCAGAACTAATTTTAGATAAAAACAATTGAAGCTTGGTCTCAAAATCTTCATCAGGTTTAGCAGATGAAGTGTTTAACACAGTTTCAAGCAACTTGGTGTCTGCTCTAGGTTCTATGAGCTACTATGATGGTGTAACTTTAACTGCAGGGGCATCACTCTTTAATGATTTTATGGAAACAATTGAAATTTATTTTGACAAACTAGTTAAATTCTTTGAAAACCAACAAAATCTTGGAGCATCAAAATACGGAAAACAAAGTTATGCAAAAGTTGTTTCAAAAACTAGAAGTGATTTAAAAAAATCAAGTTTAGACTTTAAAGAGGTCCTTAAAAAATATCAACTAGATCAAGAAATTGAAGCCCTTTGAAATGGTTTGACACCATTACAAGAAATGGAACAAAACAAAAAAGTAATTGTGGCTTTATATAACATAAGAGAACTATTGAGAAGTGTTGATGTTGCAAGTGATGATGCTCAAGTAATGGAAGAGTTTATGTATAATAGTTTATTATCACTAAACATAAACTACTTTGGTTCAGACTCAAAAGATACAAATCATGGGGAAATTGAACTTAGTGATAAATGAATTGAAGTTGTAGAAACTGCAAAAAGTAATGGCCAAGTTTATGAAATATTAGATTTACTTATGGATCCAAATTACTTATCTTCTACTAACAGAAATTTTTTAGGTGATATTTATAAAATTTATAGTGATTACCTTGTCTATGCTGCTACTTCTTTGGAAGAAGTCCAGTACTGAGCAGAAAAAATTTATGACATAAGAGACTCATTAGAAAATGTAACAGAGGCTTTTGAAGAATTAACAAAAAAACTAAACAAAGTCTTAATATGGGTTGATATAGCAGTTACATTAATTAATCTGATTCCTGGAAAAACAACTGAAAATTGAGAATTTGTTATTCCAGATACTAAAAATAAAGTAACTTACCAAAGATCTTCATGATTTTGAGATGTTAAAGAATTCAATCCTAAAAATATTATTCAGACACTAGAAATTTCAAAACCAAAAGATACTATAACATATTTATATAATGAAAAATACTTTACAAGTTATAATGATGCTTTATACAGATTAAAAAGAGACATTATTGATGATCTTTTTGCAGATCCAAGTAAAGTAAGATATGTTTCAAAATATTTTGATTATATTTATGATACAGATAAAAATAAATTAATCAGTTTATTAATACAACAAACTGATAAAAAAGATGCATACAGTGATGGTTTTGGAGAAACTTTTTCAAACCAAAGTGAAGCTGTAAATAGTGCAATTAGAAAAATTGCAAGTCAAGAATATATTGCAGCATTTATATACAATTTCCAAGGTAATTATATTTATGGTTATGATTATGATGAAGTTTACACTAGAGTTGTTGAAACTGTTGATCTACAAGGCAAAGCAGTTGAATTTACAGATTACTTGTCAACCAACAATTTTGAAAAATTAGAAAATGTTGACAACGATGGTTATGACTTATATAAATTCTTCTTTAATGGTAAAAACTATTATTTTGACAACTACAATGGTGCAATAGTCAAATATATGCAACTAAATGACTTTAGAAACTCATTAATTCAAATTGACACATCAACTTATGAGTTAAACGGCATTGTATTTTACAACATTAATCAGTTAACTGATTACTTGTTAAACAATGTGAAGGAGGTGGCTTAAAATGCTTAAAACAAAATTATTAGCATCACTGTGTTTTACTAGTTTTGCAGTACCAACTGCAGCAGCAGTTCCGGTGGGAATTAATTATAATGAAAAAATTCAAGCCATATATGAAGAAGTTAAATATAATTCTCAATTTTTAAGAGAAGGAAGTACTTATAAATATAATGGAAAAGAATACAAAAGTGAAAATGAAATTTTAAAAGAACTTTTAGCACAAAATCCCATTAGTGAAATTACCACATCAAGTGATCCACAAAAAATATTATTAGATTATGCAACTGGAAAAATTGATGGAGATAGAATTTATGGCACTAATCAAAAAGACTTTATTCAAGTTGCTCGAAACTTTTATGGGAAAACAATTTTACCAAATTGCGTTGAAAGCGATGGAGTTGGAGGTTGTATTCAAAGTGAGAAAACAGCTTATGAAAGAGCTTTGGATAGTTATATAAATCCTGGATTAACAAGATTTAAATATAGTTATGATAACTCATTATTTTATGATTCAACTGAAGAAGCAAAAATTGCTTATAAAAATACAAGTTTTAATCAACCTCAAAAAGCCTTAATGTACTATTACAATGGTCGCTACTATAACGCATTTAACAAAAATGATTTTGAAAAAATGAAAGCTTCAATGACAAAAGCTTATTATTATGATGCAAGTAGCTTAGATAATGGCAATGAAAAATTAAATTTAAACAAATCATTTGCAGTAAGTCGAGAAGATTTCGCTGAAGTTTATGCAAATAAACTTGAAGCAGATCTGAATGAAGTTTTTTCAACCAAGAAAGGTGAAAATATTGTTGAAAATGCAAATCAAAGTGTTTACACAATTGAAATTGAAATTGGTGAGGATAAAGATTATTTTACAGTAAATGGTAAAGGTTCAGACATATACACAATAGATGAAGGTACCATTAAAATCTCATCAGCAACAAATGGTAAATCAATTGATAAGAGAAAAGATGTTTTAACTATTGAAATATCTGGAAATAAATTAATGAAAAAATTTGATCCAGCTGCATTTTACAGTGATTTTACAAGTTATGCAACATGAGAAAAAGGTATTGAATATGGTTATGATCCAGACTGAGGTGATGATAAGTTATTTGATTGATATAAAAAAACATTTTCAATTTGTGGTGAAAGCTTCACATTGAAAGCTGCCACTTATGAAAAATGAAGACCAGGCTATGCAAGAACAAATTTAAAAGATAGCACTTTTAAAAAAAACGAATTAGCCAATAATGTTCAATTTAGATTAAACAGCAATATACCTAAAAGTGTTGGTTATGTTTTAAATAAATACATTAACAATACTGGAAAAGATTTAATTGATAACTTTAAAGATCAATTAATATTTAAGTCATATATAGCAATGAATTATGAAGTAAAATTAAGACTTAAAGATGAAATCAAAAAATATCTCACTGATAATCCATTTGATACATTTGATAGTAAAGTCTTAGTTGAAGATTGAATTTACAGCAATAGCAATATAAGCAACTTTTCAGTTTATACTAGTAAGTTAATACAAGAAGAACTATTAAGTGAATACAAAAGCATCGATCCAAATGAAAAATTTGTTTTACTTGATGGGTATAACATCAGTATGACTTATGATGAATGAAAAAATAATTTTTATCTACTAGATGATACAAATAATGGAAGTGTCAACTTGCAAGAAAAATGATTTGTAAGTGATACAAAAACAACTCTTGAAGATTTTAGTGATTTACAAGGATACAATTTATCAAATACTATTGAAGGTGCAAAACAAATTCAGTTTGACAAACAAAACCCAGTATTATATAAAAAAGTATTTTTATATAATCCAAATGGAGAGTTGATTGCTGAAGACTACAATGAAAATGATGCAGTTAATTATTTAAAATCAGTTTTAAATATTAAAAAAAGTTATGTTCATAAAGCTGAAATTAAAAACATTGAAAATTCATTTACAGATTTTACAGATTTAATTTCAAATGGAAAATACAATGTTTACACATACAAAACCAATGGGCAAAATTTATATTTTAATAGTTATGAAAATGCAATTTTATCATATAAAAACAATATAAATTTAATAGCATCAGTAACAACAATCTATAAAAAAGAATTTGTTTATGTTTATAAAGACAACAACATTACAAAAAACTTCTATTGATCAAATGACCAAGATCTTGAACAAGTTGTTCAAGAAATTTATCAATTAATATATTAAGGAGAAAAAAGAAAATGAGAAAAGTATTATCAATATTAGGAGCTATCTCAGTTAGCTCCATTGGTGTAGTAAATGTGGTGTCATGTACTCCAAGAAGATATATCCCCAAAGAAGAGGAGGAAATCACTGAAGTTAAAGAACTTGCTAAATTCGATAGCTTTGTAGATTTTTTAAAAATGCAAATGGAAAAAAGCGATATAGTTTGATTTGATACATATAGTTTTTGATCAAATGATGGCACAGAGGAATCATTTTTAGAAAATCTTGAATTAATGCGAGATGGTGTTAAAAAATCAATAAATATTTCATATTGAAGTCTTTGGGGAGACAGTAGTAAAGTTAATACTGAAGCTTTCATGGACAAAGATGGAGATGAAACATATACTTATTTAAGTAAAACCTTAGGAAAAAAAATGGAAGAAATATTTATTGACTATTATGGCATTATTTATCCTCAGATTAGAGTTCAATCTGATGAAAATGAAGCAGATTGGACAATTGTACCTGATGATTATACAAAGTCTAAAGCTCTTGTAATTGATCTAAACCATGATACATTTCTAACTTATCAAAGTTTTGGTTATGTTGAAATAAAAGTACTTGAGTCATCAATTTTTTGAAATCTCAAACCCAATGAGAATGGTTATGAAAGTTTCTTTATCACCAAGAAAGATGTTGTAAATAATGATGGTTATCCCATTTGATTTGATAGAGATGAAATCCCAACCCCAGAAGATAATCAAGATGATTAAAGTTAAAATCAGTTTTAAATATTAAAACAAGTTATGTTCATAAAGCTGAAATTAAAAACATTGAAAATTCATTTACAGATTTTACAGATTTAATTTCAAATGGAAAATACGATGTTTACACATACAAAACCAATGGGCAAAATTTATATTTTAATAGTTATGAAAATGCAATTTTATCATATAAAAACAATATAAATTTAATAGCATCAGTAACAACAATTTATAAAAAGTGTTTGTTTATGTCTATAAAGATAACAACATTATAAAAAACTTCTATTGATCAAATGATCAAGACCTTGAACAAGTTGTTCAAGAAATTTATCAATTAATATATTAAGGAGAAAAAGAAAATGAGAAAAATATTATCAATATTAGGAGCTATCTCAGTTAGCACCATTGGTGTAGTAAATGTGGTGTCATGTACTCCAAGAGGATATATCCCCAAAGAAGAGGAAGAAATCCCTGAAGTTAAAGAACTTGCTAAATTCGATAGCTTTACAGACTTTTTAAAAATGCAGATGGAAAAAAGTGAAATATTTTATGACTTAAAGGACCTGTACCAGTTACCTTCCAGAAAAGGATGGCTAGAAAGTGATAAAGATGAAAATATAAGCAACTTTTGAAAAGGTATAAGTTACAATATGCAATATAGAACTGCTAGCACCCTTAGTTATGCAAGATCTATGTTTGAAAGAGATTATAATGAAGATAAAACAGTAAATGACTGAATTTTTAAAGACAAAGACGGTGATGAAACATTCTCATATTTAAAATCTCAGTTTCCTACTTCTTCTGTATCAAGTATTTTTGAAAATTATACACTTATTTATCCAAAAATAAGATATGAATCTAAGGGTGAAGATGATGAATGAATTTTGGAAGATAATGATAATACAAAATTCAATGGAATGGTAGTTGATGAAACTCAAAGAACATATGATATATTTATTCAAAAAGGTTATGTTGAAATAAAAGTACTTGAATCATCAATCTTTTGAAATCTCAAACCAAATGAAAATGGTTATGAAAGTTTCTTTATTACTGAAAAAGGAGTTTTAAATGAAAACGGCTACTCCATCTGACTTGATAGAGAAAAAATACCAACCTCAGAAATTGGTCAAGATGATTAGAGTTAAAATCAGTTTTAAATATTAAAAAAAGTTATGTTCATAAAGCTGAAATTAAGAACATTGAAAATTCATTTAAAGATTTAATTAAATCAGACATAAAACTACTAGTAAAATATTTTGATGCACTTTCATAAGAAGTGCATTTTTTATTAAAACTATTTTGTAATTGCATCAGATTAGCTATTAAATTATATAAAAGCCACTTTTTCTAGACAAAAAATTTAATTATATTTATATTAAATGTAAAATAATATTGTCAGGAAGGAGACTGTTTATGGGAAATTATTCACCAAAACAAAAAGAAAAAATAATTTTAAAATTTAGACAAGATAAAGTGAGTGTTAAGTGATTTGTTAAGAGTTATGGCATAACAGGTCAAACTCTATTAAATTGGTGCAAAAAATATGATCAATTTGGAATTGATGGTTTAGGTTTGCAAGATTCAGCCAATAAAGAAGAATTAATAAACTTAAGAAATGAGAATAAGGAGTTAAAGAAAAAGAATGCTAAGTTAGAACTAAGAGATGAAGTTTGAAAGAAAATTGAGTTACTGATAAGCAAGAAAAAATAATCAAATTAGAACTTTAGATGATTAAATATTTAATTTTTTAAAAGCATATATTATGAATGAGTTAAGTAAGTGAAAATAATTTATAAGCACCACAAGTTGTAAAATCATGCTAAAACTTTTACAACTAGATAAGAATTTAATTGTAAAACTAATTTTGTAAAAAGTTACCTGCCAAATTAACTAATGAAATTTTTTTCAAAAAAAATTTGCCTTTTTGGAAAAAAAGCGTTAGGGTTGATTTGGAGGTGATTTTATGAAAAAATTACTGCTAACACTTGCAAGTGTTATGCTTATCACATCAACTAGTGTATCTGTGGTTTCTTGTGGAACAAAAAATGTTCCAACTTTAGAAAACTGAGAAGACGATAATATTAAATATGAATTATTTGGTGAAACATTTGATTCAAAAATAGCGGCTGTGGAATACTTTGTATCAAAAAAGACTACAGTAAACAAAAGTGAAAATTACAAAAACGAAATAATATTAGGAAATAAGGATTTTACATCAATTTCAGGAATGTTAAATCACATTGAGAGTGAGTCCAGTATTACAAAGGTAAAAACCTACAAAGACCCAAAAATGTATTTGACAGATTCTTTGGGTTCAATTTCAGCAGATGGAGTTGTAAATAAAGAAGATATTGTAAATGCCTACAAGGATTCAAACGGTAATGCAGTTTATTCTGGAAGTGATGAAAAAAGTAAAATTGATGTACTTAATTCATATACAAACAAAATTCAAAATGGTTTTGAAGCAGATGGTAAATTCTTTCAAAGCAAAGAGCAACTAGTTGCATACTATCAAAATAAATTTGAAGGAGAAAAAATTAAATTAAGCAAAAAACAATACCATAAACTTGGTAATTTTTGATATGAAAAAGGAGTATTTGAAAAAAGTCTAGAGAAAAGTATTGTAAAATCAGTCGAATACAATAACCAGGTTATTAGTGAAGAAAATAAATTTAATTTATCAGGTTTTAAGGTAAAAGACAGTGATCTTGACAAGATTTTAAAACTTGAGAAAAAACCTGGAATGTATTATTTAGAGGCAGATCCTAATGATGATGGTACATTGCAAATTGAAGGTGGTAATTACCAAAAAACTACCAACAATGTTTCAGAATTAATTAAAGATAAAAACAATTGAACGTTGATATCTAAGTCTACATCAGGCTTGGCTGATGAGGTGTTTAACACAGTTTCAAATAATTTGGTATCAGCACTAGGATCTATGAGTTATTATGACAATATGCTTAGTAGTTCAGGTGGTTCTCTCTTGAATAATTTTGCTTCAACAGTAGAAGTTTATTTTGATAAACTGGCTAAGTTTCTTGAAGTTTCAAAAAATGATAGTGTTGTAACTTATGGAATGACTAATTATTTAAAAAATAGCAGTAGTTTAAAAAAATCAAGTTCAGGTTTTAAAGGTGTACTTGAAAAGTACCAATTAGATCAAGAAATTGATGCACTTTGAAATGGATTGGCTCCAATGAAAGAAATGGAACAAAACAAAAAAGTAATTGTAGTTTTGTACAACATAAGAGAGCTATTGAGAAGTGTAGATATTTCAAAACCTGATGCAAAAATAATGGAAGAGTTTATGTATAATAGTTTATTATCTTTAAATATAAATTTCTTTGGTTCAGATTCAAAAAGAACAAATCATGGAGAAATTGAACTTAGTGATAAGTGAGTTGAAGTTATAGAGACAGCAAAAGCTAGTGGTAAAATCTATGAAGTACTAGATTTGTTGATGAATCCAAACAATTTATCTTCTGTAAAAAGCAAGGGCTTGGCTCAAACTTATAATAATTATTTAAAAGATGCAGTTATTTCATTAAAAGATGTTCAATATTGAGCAAAAAAGATACATGATATAAGAGACACTATGAATGATGTATCAGAAAATTTTAAAAAATTGACTAAAAAACTAAAGAAAGCATTGGTATGAGTTGACCTTGCAATTAATTTAATTAATATGATTCCTGGAAAAACAACAGAAAATTGAGAATTTGTTATTCCGGATACTAAAAATAAAGTAACTTATCAAAGATCTTCATGATTTTGAGATGTTAAAGAGTTCAATCCTAAAAATATTGTTCAGACATTAGAAATTTCAAAACCAAAAGATACAATTACATATTTATACAATGAAAAATACTTTACAAGTTATAATGATGCTTTATACAGATTAAAAAGAGACATTATTGATGATCTTTTTGCAGATCCAAGTAAAGTAAGATATGTTTCAAAATATTTTGAACACATGTATAACATAGATAAAAATAAATTAATCAGTTTATTGATGCAACAAACTGATAAAAAAAATGCATATAGTGATGGTTTTGGAGAAACTTTTTCAAACCAAAGTGAAGCTGTAAATAGTGCAATTAGAAAAATTGCAAGTCAAAAATATATTGCAGTATTTAAATACGATTTTCAAGGTAATTATATCTATGGCTATGATTACAATGAAGTTTATGATAGAGTTGTTGAAACTGTTGATCTACAAGGTAAAGCAGTTGAGTTTACAGATTACTTATCAACCAATAATTTTGAAAAATTAGAAAATGTTGACAACGATGGTTATGACTTATATAAATTCTTCTTCAATGGTAAAAACTATTATTTTGACGACTACAATGGTGCAATTGTCAAATATATGCAACTAAATGACTTTAGAAACTCATTGATTCAAATTAATGCATCAACTTATGAGTTAAATGGCATTATATTTTACAATATTAACCAATTAACTGATTACTTATTAAATAATGTGAAGGAGGTGGCTTAAATGCTTAAAACAAAATTATTAGCATCACTGTGTTTTACTAGTTTTGCAGTACCAACTGCAGCAGCAATACCAGTGGGAATTAATTATAATGAAAAAATTAAAGCCATATATGAAGAAGTTAAATATAATTCTCAATTTTTAAGAGAAGGAAGTACTTATGAATATAATGGAAAAGAATATAAAAGTGAAAATGAAATTTTAAAAGAACTTTTAGCACAAAATCCCATTAGTGAAATTACCACATCAAGTGATCCACAAAAAATATCATTAGATTATGCAACCGGAAAAATTGATGGAGATAGAATTTATGGAACTAATCAAAAAGATTTTACCCAAGTTGCTCGAAATTTTTATGGTAAAACAATTTTACCAAATTGTATGGAAAGTGATGGAGTTGGAGGCTGCATTCAAAGTAATAAAACAGCTTATGAGAGAGTCTTAGAGAGTTACATAAATCCTGGACTAACAAGAGTTAAATATAGTTATGATAACTCATTATTTTATGATTCAACTGAAGAAGCAAAAATTGCTTATAAAAATACAAGTTTTAATCAACCTCAAAAAGCTCTAATGTACTATTACAATGGTCGCTACTATAACGCATTTAACAAAAATGATTTTGAAAGAATGAAAGCATCAATGACAAAAGCATATTATTATGATGCAAGTAGCTTAGATAATGGCAATAAAAAATTAAATCTAAACAAATCATTTGCTGTAAGTCGAGAAAATTTTGCTGATGTTTATGTAAACAAACTTGAAGCAGATCTTAATGAAATCTTTTCAGGCAAACAAGTTGAAAATATTGTTGAAAATGTAAATCAAAGTGTTTACACAATTAAAATTGAAATTGGTGAGGATATGGATTATTTTACAGTAAATGGTAAAGGTTCAGACATATACACAACAAATGAAGGTACTATTAAAATCTCATCAGCAACAAATGGTAAATCAGTTAATAATAGAAAAGATGTTTTAACTATTGAAATATCTGGAAATAAATTAATGAAAAAATTTGATCCAGCTGCATTTTACAATGATTTTACAAGTTATGCAACATGAAAAAAAGGTATAGAACAAGGTAAACATTGATGATGGGGTGATGATGATTTATTTGATTGATATCAGAAAACATTTACAATTTGTGGTAAAAGTTTCACAATAAAATCTGCCACTTATGAAAAATGAGGAGAAGAATATGCAAAAACAAATTTAAAAGATAGCACTTTCAAAAAGAGTGAATTAGCCAATAATGTTCAATTTAGATTAAACAGTAGCATACCTAAAAGTGTTGGTTATGTTTTAAATAAATATATTTACAATGCTGGAAAAAAATTGATTGACAATTTTAAAGATCAATTAATATTTAAGTCATATATAGCAATGAGTTATGAAGTAAAATTGAGACTTAAAGATGAAATTAAAAAATATCTTTCTGATAACCCAACTGCTATTTTTGACAGTAAAGTTTTAGTTGAAGATTGAATTTACAGCAATAGCAATATAAGCAACTTTTCAGTTTATACTAGTAAGTTAATACAAGAAGAACTATTAAATGAATATAAAAGCATTGATCCAAATGAAAAATTTGTTTTACTTGATGGGTATAATATCAGTATGACTTATGATGAATGAAAAAACAATTTTTATTTACTAGACGATACAAATAATGGAAGTGTCAACTTACAAGAAAAATGATTTGTAAGTGATACAAAAACAACCCTTGAAGATTTTAGTGATTTACAAGGATACAATTTGTCAAATACTATTGAGGGTGCAAAGCAAATTCAGTTTGACAAACAAAACCCAATATTATATAAAAAAGTATTTTTATATAATCCAAATGGAGAATTGATTGCTGAGGACTACAATGAAAATGATGCAGTTAATTATTTAAAATCAATTTTAAATATTAAAACAAGCTATGTTCACAAAGCTGAAATTAAAAACATTGAAAATTCATTTACAGATTTTACAGATTTAATTTCAAACGGAAAATACAATGTTTACACATACAAAACTAATGGACAAAATTTATATTTTAACAGTTATGAAAATGCAATTTTATCATATAAAAACAATATAAATTTAATAGCATCAGTAACAACAATCTATAAAAAAGAGTTTGTTTATGTTTATAAAGATAACAACATTACAAAAAACTTCTATTGATCAAATGATCAAGATCTTGAACAAGTTGTTCAAGAAATTTATCAATTAATATATTAAGGAGAAAAAAGAAAATGAGAAAAATATTATCAATATTAGGAGCAGTCTCAGTTAGCACCATTGGTGTAGTAAATGTTGTTTCATGTAATCCAAGAAGATATATCCCCAAAGAAGAGGAAGAAATACCTGAAGTTAAAGAATTTGCTAAATTCGATAGCTTTACAGATTTTTTAAAAATGCAAATGGAAAAAAGTGAAATATTTTATGACTTGAAGGACCTGTACCAAATATCTCCTAGAAAAGGATGGTTAGGAAGTGATAGAGATGAAAATATAGGGAAGTTTTGAACTAGGGTAAGTTATTATATGCGAAGTAGAATTGCTGACACCATTGAATATGCAAGGTCTATGTTTGAAAATGATTATAAAGAAAATAACAGAATAAATGACTGAGTTTTTAAAGACAAAGATGGTAATGAAACATACTCATATTTAGATTATAAATTCCCAAATACTACCCCATCAGGCATATTTGAAATGTATAGGCTTATTTATCCAAAAATGAGATATGAATCTAAAGACGGAAATGGTGAATGAATCATAGAAGATCATAGTTTTTCAGAATTCAAAGGGATGGTAATTGATGAAATCAATAGTGCATATGATACATTTACTCAAAAAGGTTATATTGAAGTAAAAGTATTTGAATCATCTATCTTTTGAGATCTTAAACCTAATGAAAATGGTTATGAAAGTTTCTTTTTTACTGAACAAGGAGTTCTAAATGAAAATGGTTATCCCATTTGATTTGACAGAAAAGAAATCCCAACCCCAGAAGATAATCAAGATGATTAAAGTTAAAATCAATTTTAAATATTAAAACAAGTTATGTTCATAAGGCTGAAATTAAAAATATTGAAAATTCATTTACAGATTTTACAGATTTAATTTCAAATGGAAAATACAATGTTTACACATACAAAACTAATGGACAAAATTTATATTTTAATAGTTATGAAAACGCAATTTTATCATATAAAAACAATATAAATTTAATAGCCTCAGTGACAACAATCTATAAAAAGGAATTTGTTTATGTTTATAAAGACAACAACATTACAAAAAACTTCTATTGATCAAATGACCAAGATCTTGAACAAGTCGTTCGAGAAATTTATCAATTAATATATTAAGGAGAAAAAAGAAAATGAGAAAAATATTATCAATATTAGGAGCAGTCTCAGTTAGCACTATTGGTGTAATAAATGCAGTTTCATGTACTCCAAGAAGATATATCCCCAAAGAAGAGGAAGAAATCCCCGAAGTTAAAGAATTTGCTAAATTCGATAGTTTTATAGATTTTTTAAAAATGCAAATGGAAAAAAGTGATGTAGTTCGATTTAACACATATAATTTTTGATCAAATGATGGCACAGAGAAGTCATTTTTAGAGAGACTCGAATTAATGCGAGATGGCGTTAAAAATTCAATAAATACTTCACATTGAAGTCTTTGGAGAAATTACAATAGCAGTGGTAAAGTTAATAATGATGTCTTCATGGATAAAGATGGAGATGAAACATATACTTATTTAAATAAAACTTTAGGAAAAGAAATGGAAGAGATATTTATTGACTATTATGGCATTATTTATCCTCAGATTAGAGTTCAATCTGGTGAAAATGGAGCAGATTGGACAATTGTGCCTGACAATTATACAAAGTCAAAAGCTCTTGTAATTGATCAAAACTATGATACATTTCGAACTTATCAAAGGTCTGGTTATGTTGAAATAAAAGTACTTGAGTCATCAATTTTTTGAAATCTCAAACCAAATGAAAATGGTTATGAAAGTTTTTATGTTTCTGAATATGGGTTAGTGAATGATGATGGTTTTCGAATTTGGTTTGATACAAATGATATTCCACCACGAAAAAATGATTAGGAAGTTAAATACTAGATGATAATTAAAACAATAAATAACAATAAGGGGTTATAATCTTGCTTCAGAGATTATTAATTTGATAAGAATAATGTTGGTAAACTATAAATAATTTCAAATGGAAAATACAATGTTTACACATATAAAAACAATATAAATTTAATAGCATCAGTAACAACAATCTATAAAAAAGAGTTTGTTTATGTTTATAAAGACAACAACATTACAAAAAACTTCTATTGATCAAATGATCAAGAGCTTGAACAAGTTGTTCGAGAAATTTATCAATTAATATATTAAGGAGAAAAAGAAAATGAGAAAAATATTATCAATATTAGGAGCTATCTCAGTTAGTACGATTGGTATAGTGAATGTGGTGTCATGTACTCCAAGAAGATATATCCCTGAAGAAGAGGAAGAAATTCCTGAAGTTAAAGAACTTGCTAAATTTGATAGCTTTGTAGACTTTTTAAAAATGCAAATGGAAAAAAGTGACATAGTTTGATTTGATACATATAGTTTTCGATCAAATGATGGCACAGAGAAGTCATTTTTAGAGAAACTTGATTTAATGCGAGATGGTGTTAAAAAATCAATAAATATTTCACGTTGAAGTCTTTGGAGAGACAGTGGTAAAGTTAATACTGAAGTTTTCATGGATAAAGATGGAGATGAAACATATACTTATTTAAATAAAACTTTAGGAAAAGAAATGGAAGAGATATTTATTGACTATTATGGCATTATTTATCCTCAGATTAGAGTTCAATCTGATGAAAATGAAGCAGATTGGACAATTGTACCTGACGATTATACAAAGTCAAAAGCTCTTGTAATTGATCTAAACACTGATACATTTTTAACTTATCAAAGGTTTGGTTATGTTGAAATAAAAGTGCTTGAATCATCAATTTTTTGAAACCTCAAACCCAATGAGAACGGTTATGAAAGTTTCTTTATCACCAAGAAAGATGTTGTAAATAATGATGGTTATCCCATTTGATTTGATAGAGAAGAAATCCCAACCCCAGAAGATAATCAAGATGATTAAAGTTAAAATCAATTTTAAATATTAAAACAAGTTATGTTCACAAAGCTGAAATTAAGAATATTAAAAATTCATTTACAGATTTAATTTCAAACGGAAAATACAATGTTTACACATATAAAACCAGTGGACAAAATTTATACTTTAACAGTTATGAAAATGCAATTCTATCATACAAAACAAATATAAATTTAATAGCATCAGTAACAACAATTTATAAAAAAGAACTTGTTTATGTTTATAAAGACAACAACATTACAAAAAACTTCTATTGATCAAATGATCAAGATCTTGAACAAGTTGTTCGAGAAATTTATCAATTAATATATTAAGGAGAAAAAAGAAAATGAGAAAAATATTATCAATATTAGGAGCAATCTCAGTTAGTGCCATTGGTGTAATAAATGTGGTTTCATGTACTCCAAGAAGATATATCCCCGAAGAAGAGGAAGAAATCCCTAAAGTTAAAGAACTTGTTAAATTTGATAGTTTTAAAGAGTTTTTGAAAATGCAAATGGAAAAAAGTGAAATATTCTATGACTTAAAGGATCTGTATCAAATATCATCTAGAAAAAACTGGTCGGGCCATAATCAAGATGAAAACATGTGGCAATTTTGAGCAAAAATAGAATATTCTATGAGAAACAGAATTGCCAGCCCTCTTAGATATGCAGTGTCTAAGTTTGAAAGAGATTATAGTGAAAATAAAACAATAAATGACTGAGTTTTTAAAGACAAAGATGGAGATGAAACATACTCATATTTAGATTATAAATTCCCAAATAATGCCCCATCAGGCATATTTGAAATGTATAAACTTATTTTTCCAAAAATGAGATATGAATCTAAAAATGGATATGATGAATGAACCTTAGAAGATCATAGCTTTTCAGAATTTAATGGACTAGTGATTGATGAAATTAAAAGTGCATATGATACATTTATTCAATATGGTTATGTTGAAGTAAAAGTACTTGAATCATCAATCTTTTGAGACCTTAATCCTAATGAAAACAAATATGAAAGTTTCTTTATTACTGAAAAAGGAGTTTTAAATGCAAATGGTTATTCCATTTGATTTGATAGAAAAGAAATCCCTAAACCTAATCAAAGTTCTTAAAGCTTTTAGATAGTTATAGACCATTTAATACACTTCTATAGGGAAGTGTATTTTTTATAAATTATTTATTCTATTAGTAAAAATTTACTTTTTAAAACACCAATTAAATAAACTATTTTTTTAATAAATCCTTTGTTATTGGTTTCAAGTAAGTCAAAAAATTATTAAAAAATGAAAATTATTTGTTAACTTATCAATTTATATTAGCGTATAATATTTTTGGAATAGAAATATGAGGATCTTTAATGTGAAAACAATCATTGTTGGTGGTAGTGCTACTGGAATGGGAGTGGCTGCTAGACTTAAGAGAAATGATCCCAATGCCACTATTGTGGTTTATCAAGAAAAAAGTTATGTTTCATTAGGAGCTTGTGGTTTGCCATACTTTGTGGCTGGAAACTTTAGTGACCCAAATAATTTAATTGCTCGTTCAATCACAGCATTTGAAGAAAATGGTATCATCATTGTTCCAAATACACAAGTTTTTAAAATAGATTTTGAAAATAAATTAGTCTATTTTGATAATAAAACAGATAGTTATGATAACTTGGTAATTGCTACAGGTGCAACACCATATATTCCTCCACTAGTAGGGGTAGAGTTAAAAAATGTTTATACTTTAACAACCCTTGAAGATGGAATTGAGTTAAAAAAAGCAATGCAAAACCCAAACATAAAAAACGTTGCTGTAATTGGAGCAGGATTTATTGGTTTGGAAATGAGTGAAACTCTTAGTGAATTAAACAAAAATGTTCATTTATTTGAACTTGAAGAACGTATCTCTCCCAATGCTTTTGACCCAGAGTTTTCACAGTTTATTAAAGAAAATCTAGAAAAAAACAAGATTAATGTTCATTTGAGCACAAAAGTTACTGAAATTAAGGGTACTGACCAAGTTCAGGCAGTAGTTTTAGCAGATAATTCGCTTATTGAAGTTGATGCAGTGGTTTTAGCACTTGGTTTTAGACCAAATACTGAAATTTTAAGAAACACAAAACTAGCATTGGCAGAAAATGGTGCCATCATTATTGATGAAACTGGACATACAAATATTGATCATGTCTATTCTGGGGGTGATGCTGCAACATCATCAAACTATATTACTGGTGAGTTAATTTACTCACCACTAGCAACTGTAGCAAGTAAAATTGCAAGAGTAATTGCAGATAATATTGCAAATAAGCCAGCAAAATTTGTTGGTTCAATCCGTAGTGCAGTTGTTAGAGTTTTTGATTTAGGTTATGCAAGGACAGGATTGGGGGAATTTGAAGCCAAAAAGCAAGGTTATCAAATTAGAACAGTATTAATTAAAGACAAAGATCAAACCAATTATGTTAATGGGCAAACAGATCTTTATTTAAAAATTATTATGGATATAAAATCACGTCAGATTTTAGGAGCCCAAATGAGTGGTGCTGTTAAAGCTATGCAAAGAATTAATACTTTAGCAGCTTTAATTTGAAGCAAAGTTCCAGTTGATGAAGCTTTAGAGCAAATTGACTTAATTTATGCACCTCCATTTGCTCGAACAACAGATATCTTGCATATTGCATTAGCTAAATTAAATAAATAAGAAATGAGGGAATCTAATGTTAGCAAACACAATGCTACGTGACTTTGTTGGGATAAGTCAATGGCAATCACTAGTTGCAATCACGTTGTTTATTGCAACTCAGATTGGTTTTTGATTCTTTTTAAAGAAGATTAAATTACAATTCATGTATCGTGTTATTATTGGTTTTGGAATCGGATTGGTTTACGGAATCATCATCCAAGCCATTATTGGTTTTTTACCCACTGAATATTTCAATGGTAGTGAAGAACTGGGAATATTAAAGTTTAGTGATCCAGATAGTAAACTTTATTGAGTTTATGAATTAAATAACTGAGCTCAATTCTTCAAACGTATCTTTATTAATGGAATCACTTTATTAACAATTCCAATTGTTTTTATAGCTATTTTTAAAGTAACTTCAAAACCTGGTGAAAAAGGTGTTGGACGTATTAGTATTAAAGGGATTGCCCTATTGTTATCAAATGTGGCTTTTGCTTTTACAGTAACTTTTATTTTAGGATACTTTTTAAATGCTGGGGGAGGGTTGAACCTACAACCAAACCTTGATGGTGCTATTGCAAATAATGAACGTTACCAAGCAGTAGTAATTCCTAACCTAATTTCAGGTTATTTTCCAACCAACATTTTTGCAACCTTAGCAGGGTCATCAATTATTCCAGTAATGGTAATTAGTGCTTTAGCTGGAAGTTCAGTAAAAATTTTAAGTAAAAGAAAAGCTGTGCAAATGCAAGCAATCAGAAATGCCATGGATACAGGTTGAGATGTTTCAATGTCAATTTTGATGACATTTATGAAATTTATGCCTTTAGCAGTTATGTCAATGATTACAGTGTCAATAACTTCTCGTCCAATTGGTGCCCTAGCAACTTTAGGAAAAATAATTGGAATTGGTTATTTAGGAATATTTATTTCAATTTTATGATTAACTTTATTGGTTAGAATTTCAGGATTAAAAATTGGAGCTTGATGAAAAAAAGCTTGAAGACCATTATTACAAGGTTTTGCAACGCAATCATCAAATGCAACTTTACCAACAACAATCGACACAATCCGCAATGATTTAAAGATTAGTGATGCAGTTACTAGTACAGTAGCTCCACTATCAACTACAATGGGATTAATGGCTTGTGCTGGAGTTCAATCAGGATTAGTTACAAGCATCCTTTGAACTGGAACTGGTCCAGGTACTATAGTGCATGATTTAAACATTTGAGTGTTCTTTATTATGGGGCTAGTAGTTACTTTAATTGCCTCACTAGGAATTGCTGGGATTCCTGGAACTGCAACAGTTGTAACTGTTGGGGTTCTTGGTGGACTTGGTTTTGTAGGTTATGTTGATGCAGTTTTAGCAGTTATAGCTCCACTTGATGGGTTATTTGATATGGGAAGAACGGGAAACAACGTTTTAGCGGCTGTTGCAGCCGCCCCAATTGTGGCAAAATCTGAAGGTATGATTGAAGAGGGTTCCCCTTTATTAAATGATCGTGCCATAATTAAACAAAATCAGATTTTACAACTTAAAGAAAATAAATATCAATATTTAGATGAACTTGCCAATGTTACTAAGACTTTTGAAAAAGCTAGCAGAAATAATGAACTGTCAGCAACTGATAAAAAAGACTTAAAACAGAAATTTGTTGAACAAAAATCTGGTTTCAAAGAGCAATATTTAAGTCAAAAAGAACAAATTAAACAAAATTTTAGTGAACAATTAAGTAAAATGCCAACAAAAACTACTAAAAAGTAGAAGGCTATTTAAAAATGAACATAAGCGTTCATTTTTTTATAATTAATTTTAGCTGCCATTTTACTAAATGATATTAATAACAAACTCCAAATTGTTTGATTAAATTAAAAAATAAAATAAAAAAAAGTTCATTATTTTTGGCGAAATTGCCTCAAAAATAGCGATAGTATTATTGGAGGTAAAAAAATGAATAATGTAACAATAATCGGACAAATTGAAGGTGCCCCACAATTGATTTATAGTTCAAAAGATGGAAATAAAAAATTATATAAATTTGTCTTAAGAGTGCCTAGATGATCTAAGGCCAAAGAAAATACAGTTGTAAATGATTATATCAATGTCAAAATTTGAAATAGCGTGTTAGGTGATGAGGATGATTATTTTGATCAAGCTTACATTGCAATTGAAGGCAGATTAGTCTCATTTGGAATTACTGACTCACAAAACTATGGAAATGAGTTAGTTGCAAATAAAATTATGCAACTAAATTAAAATGGAATCAATTTTATTGTATTTGACATTAAAATATGAAGGTCAATGAGATGATATTTATCAAGCCTTACTAAACAAAGAACGTGTCACAGTTAGTGAATTGCATCGAGCAATTACCAAAGTTACTTGTAATTACATTACAATCTTAAGTCCATATTACCCAAATTGCTTTAAAAGTACCAATAAACCGCCATTTGTGATCTTTTACCAAGGTGAAATTAGCTTGTTAAATTCAAACAAACAAATTATTGGTATTGTTGGGGGTAAAAATGTTGATTTAGCCACACAAGAAAAAGTTGTAAAACTTATAAGCTAACTTCATCAAGAAGATATGGTCATAGCTACATTTGAAAACGAAGGCTTAAATAATGAAATTATTAACTATTGTCGTCAAAAACAAATCCCCTATATTGATATTCTAAAACAAAGTATAAATAGTTTTATAGTACAAACTAATGAACTTGAAGTGTCAGACCAAGCATTGGTTATTAGTGAGATCTACAATTTTAATGTCTGTGCTAATCGGGATTTAACTGATCGCTTAGTTAGTTCAATGTGTGCTGGAGTTTTATTTACCCAATTTGTTTTAGATGATAGGTATGAAAATCTATTAAACTTTTGCTTAAATCAAGGTAAAGAAATTTTTGTCACAACTTTTAATGAAAAAGTTTCTGATAGCACTGAATTATGGTTAAAAAATGGAGCAAAAATTGTAAATACTGCCAAAGATATTATCCACGAACTGTAATTTTTATCTCTAACCAAGGTTAGAGATTTTATTTCCCAGAGTGTGCAAAATAAATATTTCTTAAAAATTACACTAAATAATAGAGTATAATATTTTAAAAATGGAGGCAAGTCATGAATACCAAATCAGTGATTTTTACACCTGGACCACAAAAGGTTGAAGGAATTTTAGATAAAGAAAGAGCAGTTTTTCACCGTTCATATGAAATGCAAAACCTAATTGCAGAATTGGTTGCAGAAATGAAAACATATTTTAAAAAGCAACATGCTTACTTGTATCCAATTCCAGGAACAGATGTAATTGACCTCTTTATAAGAAGTGTTGATAAAAAGCAACAAAAATGTGCAGGATTGATCAACACAGGTTATTGAGCACATAACATTGCAAATGTTTTGGAAGGTAACAACATCAAAGTTAATGAATATGCTCGTGATATTTTTAATAAATCAGAGGCTGAATTAGTAGAAATTTTTAGTCAAGAACCAGCAACAGTTTTTTATGCAATTGCTTCAGAAACCAGTACAGGTGAGTTTTTTAATTATAAAAACATCTACAAGGCATTGAAAAAAACAGGTAAATATTTATTTATGGATGCAATTAGCTTGCCAGTTTTTTATTTTGAAGGTAATGATAAATATAATTTTGATGCAGATTTTACAATTTATAGTTCTGCTAAAACTTTTCATGCTATGCCTGGATTTAATTTCATTGTTACAGATATTGATGTAGCAACTGAACCATTATTTAGTAATGCCAGTTACTCATCACTAAAGTTATATGCAGATTTTTTGAAGAAAAATCAATTTCCAAACACTATCAACACATTATTATTTATGGATTTTAAAAAATGTTTTGAATACACAATCTTTAATATTCCCCAAATTAAAGCTAAAATTAAAAATTTGCGAGAACATCTATTGCAGAAATTAAATGACAAAGAAATTATTTATTTAAATCAAGAACATGATGCTGTTACTAATTTAATGGCATTAAAATTACCTGATTACATGGTTTCTGATGAGTTTATGAAATTTACTGAGGCTCAAAATTTATTTGTTGGCCGAGATTTAATGGGTCAAAACTCAATAAGGGTTTGCTTTAATTCTTACAACACAATTGCTGAAGTTGATTTTTTAATAAAACTTATTAAAGATTTTAAAAAAATTAGTTTAAAATAAATTATGAATTGAGGTAATGACAATGGCAGATAATTATTATGAAACATTACTAAAAGATATCCAAATTTTCATTGACAACCAAGAATACAATAATGCTGCAAAACTTATTACCAATGAATTGGCAGCTCCCTACATTCCAGGTGACATTGAGGTTAAACTCTATGAGTATAACCAAATCATTAATCAACATTTAGTGAATGATTTAGATGATTCAATGTTAACTTGAAATGTCGACAAGGTGGCCCAAATAATGCAACAAAGTTTAAATCAAGAAATGCATTTGTTAGCATTTGAAGCATTAAGAGGGTTAAATGCTCGCCAAATCATCCCACTGATTAAAACCTACTTACAAGATAAGGCAATTAAAAATGAATACAAAACTTTTTTAATGATGATTTTAATTGAGCAGAAAGTTGATGAAGATTTTTTAGTATATAAAAATGATAATAAAATTGAGATTATTTTTAATCCAGCAACTTTTGATGTTTCTGAATCACAAAAATTTTTAGCAGATTTAGAAATGCAATTAGAACTGTTAGTAAATTCAAAAAACCCTAGTCTATATACTGTTTGTAAAAACTATGCAAGTGCCTACTTTTACAATGTTTTTCCAATTTTCAGACTTGATCAATTTGAACTTAATGATGTTTTAGCTTTTATTATTATGCACTCAAAAAAAGCTTTGGGGTTAGAGTGAGAAAAACCATTAACAAATTTATTAACATACAATCATGATAAAGCCTTGATGCTTTTGGAAAAATATCAAGCTAGCTTTTAACTACAACATTTAGAGATTATTTGGCTTTTTGGTATAATAAATTACAAGTCCAGGAGGTAAAATGATGTTAGCAGTGCATTGAACAGAGTACATAAATGTAATTGGAGGTTTGCTTGGAGCAATTGCAGCCATTATATCTATTTTATTTGCTTGATACATTTATCGTTCAGATTCAAAGTTTTTTGTCAAAAAGCACAAAGATAGAGAACTTTATAATTTAAATATTGATTTAGATAGTTGTTTAAATAAAATTGATGATCTACTTGGTGATGAACCAAGTAGTGATGAAATTTCAAAAGTTGAGCAATTAAATACTAAAGCAATTGGTGGATTACAAAAATACATTAGTCGTTCAAAAGTATCAGCAATTAAATGCTCTAACATTATTAATGAAATCTTTCGTTACAGTGCCTTGCAACTTGAAGATATTGACAGTGAATTTGAAAAAGAGTTCACTTATTGAAAAGAACAAGCAGAAGCAGTAGCAAAATATGTGAAACAGTTTAATGCTTTGTGCAATCAGTTTGATCACCAATTAAGTGAAATAATTGATAATGGTGTTAAAGCTATTGACACTAATTATATTGATAAGATTGTTACTATACTAACAAATCTGCGAGAAAAAATGGTTCACTTTAAAGATTATTTATATGAATTAAAAGCCATCAAAGAATAACTAACTAGGTTATTCTTTTTAATTAGTGTATTTATAACTAACTATGTTAATATTATAAGAGTTTAGTGTAAAGGAAAATAGTATGAAAAAAACAGAATTCAAACAAGAGGACTTTAAAAAATTTGAAGATCCTAGAAATATTATGATTCAATTATTTGGGATTGCCTGTTCAGTTTGTGGTATTGATGAAATTGGTTATGTTGTTACCAATGCTCCAAAAACTGTAGGAACCTTAGCACAAGAGATATTGGCATCGCAACCCAACATTGAAGATGATGATTTAGAAGCAAGTTTAACACCATTAATTGATGCTTGACAAGAGTTTGATGATTATAATGCTTCAATTGGTGTACCAACATTTGCTTGTGATAATTGTTATCAGCAATTAATTGATGGAGAGATTCAAATTTCAACAGTTGCAGAGCAATAACACAGAGATGAGGAAGTAAAATGAAATTTGTAGATTTAGCTTATTTTAATATCAAATCAGGCAAAGGCGGCGATGGAGCTGTCTCATTTCGTCATGAACTTTATGTTCCAGATGGAGGTCCGAATGGAGGAGATGGCGGCAAAGGCGGCGATGTCATTTTTGTAGCTGATGAAGGTAAATCATCACTTTTGGATTTAAAGTTGCAAAAATTTTATGCAGCTCAAGATGGTTTTAAAGGTGATATTAAAAATATGCATGGGAAAAATGGTAAAGATGTCATCATTAAAGTTCCTGTTGGAACAGTTTTGTATGATGCTCAGTCTAATAAATTACTAGCAGATTTTATTGAAAATGATCAAACCCAAGTGTTAGCAATTGGTGGTAGAGGGGGCAGAGGGAATGCTCGCTTTGCTAATTCAAGAAATAAGGCTCCAACAATTTTTGAAGCAGGTGATCCAGCAATTGAAATTAACATAAAAGCTGAGTTAAAAGTCTTAGCAGATGTTGGGTTTGTTGGTTTACCAAATGCTGGAAAATCAACACTTCTGAGAGCTATTTCAAATTCAAAACCAGAAGTGGCAGATTATCCATTTACAACAATTAACCCACAATTAGGTGTCAGTCGTGATAAAAGTGGGCGAACTTTTACTGTGGCAGATTTACCTGGATTGATTGCTGGGGCAAGTTTAGGGAAAGGGTTAGGGCATGAGTTTTTAAGACATATTGAAAGGTGTCGCATTATTTGTCATGTTATTGATATGTCAGGAAATTATGGAACTGAAGATGTGGTCCAAAATTATGAATTAATTAAACATGAATTAAAAGAATATAATTTAAACTTAGACAAAAGATTTGAAATAATTGTGGCTAATAAAATTGACTTAGATGAAGCTCAAATCAATGTGCTTTATTTTAAAGAAAAGTATCCAAACAAATTGATTGTAGAAATCTCTGGTTTAAAAAAACAAAATATTGAAAAATTATTGTTAACCATTGGTGATGCTTTAGAACAAGTTAAAGATGAACCTTTATGACTAATTAATGATGATGTGGCAATTGGTTATAAAGTTTACAAATTTGAAGGTGATACTAAAGATGTCCAGGTTAAAAACTTGGGTAATGGTCGTTGAAGTGTTAGTGGAGCTGATGTTTTAAAAGTTTATCAAAAAACACCAATTTCAACTGATGACAATTTGCTATTGTTTAATGAAAAGTTAAAAAAACTTGGTGTCTATGATACCTTACGTGAAAAAGGTGCACAAAAAGGTGATTATGTGCGTATCTTTGATATTGAATTGGAATGAATGGACTAAGTCATTTTCACTCAAAATTATTTGCAATATTTTAGTGTTAAAACAAAAATTTGATATAATTTTTAGAAGGGGGAATGAAATGTATAAATTGTCAAGTTATAAAAAGAGTATTAAAATCTCATTATTGGTTTTAATGGGACTATTAATCTTCTTTCCAATTAGTGGGATTATTTTTGATGCCACTGATCGTTTGATGCACTATGATTACTTTAAACCAACTGCTGCTGGACCAAGTTTATATACAGTAGATCAATTGTTTGCTTGAATGTTTGTGGCGTTTACTAATTGGTATGCATTGTATTGCGTACTTTACGGAATTGTCTTTTTGGGGAGACTTGCATTTAAAAATGAAAAGTCTGAATTTGAAAAGTACTTTTTCAATATTATTAACTTAGCTACTTACAGTGTTGTGGTGGCACTTGTCTTTTGACCAGATGTTTTTTTACAACTAGTAAAAGGGGAAGGGTTTATTTTTACTAATTCTTGAATGAAAAATATAGTAACTGTAAATATTCACCTAATTGCTCCAGCAATTGTCTTTGTATTATTAGGTTTCTTTGCCAAATATGAGAAAATTGATTTTAAAAACTACTTAATTTATAAGAGTTATTATGTGTTAATTTTACCAATGGCATGAGTAATTTATGGTTGAATTCGTCTAGCAATTTATGTTGAAGTGCATGGTTTTGCTTTTGATTCAGGAACATTAGTTTGATGAAATTCATATAAGGTTTTAAATCCTTATGTAAATCCAGGATTGGCATGATCATTGTTATTTGTGGCTATTATTGTAATTTATGGGATTGCCATTGGAGTTACACAATTATGCTTATTAACCAAAAAACTTGATTCTAAAAAAGCAGCAAACCAAGGTGAAAAAACTATCGAACAAAACAGCAAATCTCCAACTTAATGGTTGGAGATTTCTTATTTTGACAGAAAGACACCCTCATTATTTAAAAGTTGTAATTTTAAGGCACTACCACCCCTAAATTTTAGTTGACTTTGTTTCCCAATAATTCTGTGGCAAGGAATTAACAAAAAAATTGGATTTTTACCAACTGCACTAGCAACTGCTCGCACAGCCTTGGGTTTTTGGATGCTGGCTGCTAATTCCCCATAAGTTTGAGTTTTTCCTCAACTTAATCTTGCTAAAGTTCTTCAAACTTTTTGTTGAAAGGGAGTACCAATTAACATAAACTCAGTTACATACTTATCAACAGGTTGCCCTTGAAAGAACTGATTTAAAATATTTAAAATCTGAGTTAAATCCAGATGGGGATCTTCATTAAAAACATAATTTTTCTTGGCAAAGAGTTGCTTTAAATCTGAGCTATGATCTCCTAAGTAAATTACTTTGTTTTCACAATAACCAACACAAAGATTTAAGTTATTAGTTTGAAATGATTTGTAGTTTATAATTTTTGTTTGCATTTAAATAACCCGACTTTCACTTCAATTATATCTAAAAATAAACTTTTATGAGTGATTTACCATTTTTTTTAGTTTTTTTATGATTGCTTCTTGATTAGAGATATAATTAATTTAAGTTTTTAAAGGAGAAATAAGTATGAGTTTAGCAAAATATTTAGATTATTTAGTTGAATGGTTACAAGTAGAAGTGAAAAAAAGTGGTCAAACTGGAGTCATTGTTGGGGTTAGCGGTGGAATTGATTCAGCTGTTGTGGCAGCCTTGGCAAAAAAAGCCTTCCCAAATAGTTACTTAACAGTATGAATGCCCTGTGAATCAAGTGATTTGGACAATACTTGTAAAGAACAATTAGTAGAACAACTGCAATTAAAAAACTTAGTGGTTGATTTAAAAGCACCATTTGCAGCTATGGTTGCAACTTTAAAAGCAAGTGGTAGCAAGCTAACTCAACTTGCATTAGCAAATACTAAGGCTCGTTTACGTATGACTTCTTTATATGCCTTAGCTCAATCAAATAATGCTTTGGTTTTAGGTACAGATAATGCTGATGAATGACACATTGGGTATTTTACTAAATTTGGAGATGGAGGAGTTGATTTATTACCACTAGTACATCTGTTAAAATCTCAAGTTCGTGAAGCTGCTAAACTATTAAATGTTCCTGAAATTATCATTAACCGTGCTCCAACTGCAGGGTTATGGTCTGATCAAACTGATGAAAGTGAAATTGGTTTTAGTTATGATTTAATTGATGATTATTTAAGTGGTAAAGCTGTAGCTGTTGATGTAAAAGTTAGAATTGAGCACTTACATAAAATTTCTGAGCACAAAAGAACATCAGCTCCAATGCCAAAAAAATATCAAAGTTAAATAGATTTAATAAAGATATTTGTAAAAATTAATGTGAATTATTCTTAATTTATTAATCTTTTTAAGAAATCAATTTAGATTGGGGTATACTCATATTAGGAAAAATTAAAGAGGAGACATAATTATGACAGATAAACAAGCCAAAGACATTTCTGATTACCTTGATAATGCTGCAGATGAAGTTGTTGACCTAATGTTTGAGGAACTAATTTCAGGGATGAGTGTTTACTTTGCCGTTTTATTATTTGGTGAAGAAATTGAAAAAGCATTTGAAAATCCTGCAAATAAAGAATTGGAACCAAAAGCAATTGCACAAATAGTTAAAAAAGCTGATATTGGTAAAGAAGAAATCTTTACAACCTTATTAGGTGCTTTAGAAAGTGAAGACAATGCTATTGATTTTGCAGAAGATTGTGTTGAATCTATTGCCTTTAATCCAAGTTACCCTCAACCATTGTTGGAAAAAATTAATGAGTTAGATATTGACAGTAAAGAATTCTCAATAGAATTAATAATTACTTTTAGAGATCAATTTATTGACTTCTTTTCAAATGATTTAGATGTGCTTGAATGGAAAAATGACATTATTGATGCACTTGTTGCAAACTGAATGTAAAATAACTAGTCAAACTAGTTATTTTTTATTGATTTAAAAAACAGATAAAATCATTGACTTATTAGGGTAAAATATAGCAAGTCAGTGAATTCGAACAGATATTTTTTTACTTCTTAACCACTTATTGTTATTTTTATTTAGATAAAAGTGGAGAATTCTAATCAAAAATGTAGAAATTACAGTTGAGTTTGTGGTATTATATCTTTGAATAGTAGATGGGGCAAAAATTTACATTCACATATGGGCAAAAAGTTAGGTGATTTTCGTGCTTGCAGTTTCAGATCTTAAATTCATAGTTTTAGATGTGGAGATACCATTATGAAGCATTCTTTTGGTATTTATGTTTATTGCACTAATTGCTTTTACAATTTACATTTTGATTTTCTTAAATAAGGGCAAAAATTATATTTTTGATAATCAAGAAGTTGACAGCAAAGAATTTTTAAGGTTAGAAAAGTTTGAAGACCTAAGAAATGACTTTGAAGTTGAAATTGGGCAAATTAAAAAAATTAGGAAATCAACCAAGTAAATAGCTATTTTGTCCCTATTAAGGGAGGCAAGTAATATGGCATTTTTTGGATTATTAGGAAAAGACAATAAGACAAACAGTCAACCTCAGGGTGACAATTTTGGTGTTCAAAACATTCAGAATTTACCAAATCATCAAAATAATAATATGATGCAAGCAAGTCATGTCAATAACTTGCAACCAGGGTATCAACCTCAACCTCAACAACAAATGCCTCAACAACAACAAATAAATTTTGCACAAGATGAGAGATTAAGTTACCAAAGAGATATTTTAAGAGAAAAAAATGAAATCTATAGAGATAATCAAACTCCTAGACTTGATAATGTTCCCACAAATTCCTATCAAACAAATTATGCACCCCAACGAGGTCAACAGCAAAATGTTTATCAAAATCAATACCAACCTCAACAACAAGTGCAACAACAAAGTTTAAGTAATTATGTACCCCAACAACAATTATATAACCCAGGTTTAGCAAACAATGCACCAAATCAAGGGTATTATCAACCCAATCCGCATATTTATCAAAATCAACCTGTTGAAAACCAGCAACCAGCTGGTAATGAATTTTATTACCAGAATGCAGGGGTGGTTTATGAAAATCCACCAACAATGCCAGCTGATTATGATAATAGTTTTTATGCAAATAATTATCAACAAGCAAGTCCTTATCAAGGCAACCAATATCAACAATTTTACCAAAACCAAGTTTATCAAAATTATGGTCAACCACAAGGGTATGTTGTTAATGGTGCTTATGGTTATGAAGAAAATGTTAATTATGCACCAAATCCATACAACAATTACCAACACAATAATGGTGATAGCTATGCTTCTCAGTATAAAAAAGCCAAGGTAATTGAAAAACCAATGGTTAGAGAAATTAGAAGTGAGAAATTCAGAAACATTTTTCTAATGTTTGCAGGAATTATTGGTATTGTGGCAACTTCACTGATGTTGGCAGTTTATTATAATGCTAATGAAGCTGGAGTATTTATGGGCATCAAAAAAGAGAGTGTAATGTATCCATTTGCCTCAATTTTCTTTTTACTATTAGCAATTGCTTGTTTTGGTTGAGCAACAACAGATCTGGCATTGCTAACAAATGGAGTTTCAAAATTCTTATATGAACAAAAATCTGGTTATGAAACAATTCCCTATTTTATTATCCGAAACTACAAAAACATGATTGCTCGAGAAGTTTATGTTAACTGAATTGCTTTTGCAACCTACATTGTAGGATCAATTTGTTTAGGAATCTTGTATTTTTTACAAGGACAGTATCAAGGTTCAATTGATAGAGGAGTACTGCCTGAAGTTAAATTCTTCTTTTGAACCATTGGAACATTAAAATCATTCAAAACAGACATTACCATCAATATCATTATTCTCTTTGCAATGTTTGGTTTCCATATTTTTAACGTTGTTTCAACAAGAAGTAGAAAAAACAATATTGCAGGGTACTATAACCATGAACCAATTAGTCCAACTGAAATCAGAGAAATTAAAAAGAGAGCAAATCGAACTTGTTTAATTATTATGCTTGTGATTTTAGCATTAATTCTGATTGCTATTATTATTCCTTGACTAATCATTAGGAAGAAACAAGGTAAACCATTAAGACCATGAAGTCTAACTTAGAAACAAAACAAATTAAGAGTCTTTATGTTCACATTCCATATTGTGAACATATTTGCTTTTATTGTGACTTTGTCAAGGTTATTAAACCAAAAAAAGCAGAATCTATTGATCAGTATTTGGATTTACTAGCAGCAGAATTGCAAAACTATGGTTCGCGCTTGGATGAACTTGAATCAATTTACATTGGCGGAGGAACTCCAAGTTGTTTGGATATTAAACAATCAACAAGATTATGTGAAATGTTGAGCCAGTATGTAAAAAAAACTGGGTTTGAATTTACAATTGAACTAAATCCTGAGTCAATTACCAAAGAAAAATTAGAGTTGTACCAAAAATACCATATCAATAGGTTAAGTATTGGAGTGCAAACTTTTTCAAATCCTCTGCTTAAAAAAATTGGTCGAGTTCATGATAACACCCAAGCCATTGAGATGTATTTGCTAGCAAGAAGTCTAGGTTTTAAAAATATTAGTCTAGACTTAATGTATAACTTATTTGATCAAACTTCTGCAGATATTGCAGTAGATTTACAAATGATTGAAAAATTATGTCCAGATCATATTTCTTGGTATTCATTGATTATGAAAGAAAGTTCAGTGTGGGGAAAACGTAAACTAAATTTACCAGGCAATGATGAACTTTTTGATGATTTAGTAAATACTGGTTTAGAAAAACTAGGTTACCAACGTTATGAAATTTCAAATTATGCTAGAGCAAATAAGCAATCAGTCCACAATCTGTCATATTGAAATAACTCTTTGTTTGCAGGAGTTGGAGTTGGAGCCAGTGGATTTGAGTATCTTGATGGACAGTATTATTTAACTTCAAATAAGGGTAATGTTTTAAATTACAAAAAAGAATTTGAAAAATTAAGCACAGCTGACTACTATTTTCAAATTTTGATGATGGGCTTAAGATTGGTTGATGGGATTGATTTAACCCAAACTGATAATAAAAAAATGTTTGATTTTTATGAGGCAAAAATCACTGAACAAGTCAAACTGGGTTTTTTAGAAATTTCTGCAAAGAGATTAAGGTGTACTAAGAGGGGTTTTAACATTATGAATGAGATTTTAATCACTTTTTTATAAAAAAATTTAAAATTAATGGCGAATTCTTTAAAATGACTACGATTAATTAAATGTAGATTAAATTAAAGGAGTTGTCTCAATGATATCAAAACTTCAAATAAGTAATTCTATGCATTCTCTAATAACGAACCGCAGAGCAAGAAAGGTTAAACCCATTTTAGGTTTAATAAACGCCAGTCAACAGCAATCGCAGCCACAGACAGGTATTTTAACTAGATATTCACAATTGCTTAATTCAGCAATTAGAGAAGCAAATTTTTATGAAATCAAAAAACAATGTTCTCTTGAATTTGCCAGAGATCCTGTTTTACTATATGAGTTAGTTGTCTTAGAAAATCTGACTCAAAAAATCTTAAAATTACAGCAATTAAACCTTGGTAGCTGTTTTGAAAAAAATCAATTAAAAATTGTGCAAGGTTTATTTCTGAATCAAATTCGTTTTGATGCAAGTATCTGATTTAACTTGTCAGACAAACAAAGACAAGTTATTAATTCAGAAGAAAATGTCTTAGTAAAACATTTAAATCTAGATTTAATCAATGTTGAGGATAATAGATTTAAACTGAGTTATAAACAAAAACAGCTAATTATAAAAATTTCCCAATCTAAACTTTATGATGATCTTGACTTGGGTGCTTTTGAACCAGAAAGCTACAAGAGTGTTCAAAACATTATTGCAATGTTTAAACTCTATAAAGAAACCATTAAGTTTGAAGCAACCGGCCAAAAATATCATTTTAAAAAACTTAAACAAGCCACTGTTAGCCAGATTATTTCTAGGTTAATTAGACAAAACATTATTGAAAACCAAGTTTAACTTGGTTTTTTTATTATCTACTGTCCTGAGTTCAAAGCCAATTTTCAGTCAGATTTTTTAATTTTTAGCGCTTAAAAGTTGACTTTGCTATTTTTTTTTATATAATAAAATTATTAGCAATTAAACATTGAGAGTGCTAATTATAAAGGGGGTACAATTATGGAATTTAATCAAAAACCAGATCCAAGCAACGATCCAGATATTTTGGCAAAATATACAAGAGATTTAACTAAGGTAGCCAAAGATGGAAAGATGGACCCAATTATTGGTAGAGATGATGAAATTATGAGAGTGATTCGTATTTTGAGCCGAAAAACCAAAAACAATCCTGTCTTAATTGGAGAACCAGGAGTTGGTAAAACTGCAATTGCAGAAGGTTTAGCTCAAAGAATTGTTAAAGGAGATGTTCCAAGTAACTTAAAAAACAAAAAAATCCTAGAATTAGATATGGGAAGTGTTATGGCTGGAGCTAGTTATTTAGGAGAGTATGAAGGTAGGGTAAAAGGAATTGTCAATGCCATTCAAAAAGAACAAGGTGAAATCATCTTATTTATTGATGAATTACACCTGATTGTTGGTGCTGGTAAAACTGGTGCTGGTGGAGGAATGGATGTTTCTAATCTATTAAAACCTGCCCTTGCTCGAGGTGGTTTAAAAGCAATTGGAGCTACAACCCTAAATGAATATCGAGAATTTATTGAAAAAGATGCTGCTTTAGAAAGACGTTTTCAAAAAGTGCTAATTTCTGAACCAACAGTTAGTGAAACAATTTCAATATTAAGGGGTTTGAAAGAAAAATATGAGGCCTACCATGGAGTGAGAATTCATGATAATGCTTTGGTGGCTGCAGCCCAATTAAGTGATCGTTACATTTCAGACCGTTTTTTACCAGATAAAGCAATTGATTTAGTTGATGAAGCTAGTGCTACTATTAAAACTGAGCTTGCCTCAGTCCCAACTGAGTTAGATCACATCAATAGAAAAGTTATGCAACTTGAAATTGAGCGTGCTGCTTTGAGTAAAGAAACTGATGAAAAGTCAAAAGATCGTTTGAAATTAAATGAAGCAGAACTATCAAAACTAAAGGTGAAACAATCTGATTTGAATACCCGTTGAGAAAATGAAAAAAATGAACATGATAAAGTAAATAAATTACGTTCATCATTAAATCAACTAAAAATTGAGTTAGATTCTGCTCAATCAAATGGTAAGTATGAAAGAGCTGGAGAAATTCAGTATTCACTATTACCTGCTATTGAAAAAAAATTAAAAGAGGAAGAAAAGAAAAGTCATAACAAATTAATGTCAGAAGAAGTTACTGAAAAAGAAATCACAACAATTATAGGTAGATGAACTGGTATTCCAGTAGAAAACCTAATGGAATCAGATCGTGAACGACTAATGGGATTAGGCACAAACTTGAAAAAAATGGTTAAAGGTCAACCTGAAGCTATCAGTGTAGTGTCAGATGCAATTTTAAGAAGTAGAAGTGGAATTAAAGATCCATCTAAACCAATTGGAAGTTTCTTATTCTTAGGACCAACAGGGGTTGGAAAAACTGAAGTGGCTCGTAGTTTAGCAAGAGCATTATTCAGTAGTGAGAAAAAAATGATTCGCTTTGATATGAGCGAATACATGGAACGTCAATCAGTTTCTAAACTAATTGGTTCTCCTCCTGGTTATGTTGGTTATGAAAAAGGTGGTAGATTAACTGAAGCAGTTCGTCGCCAACCTTATGCCATTGTCTTGTTTGATGAGGTTGAAAAAGCACATCCAGATGTGTTTAATGTATTATTACAAATTCTAGATGATGGAAGAATTACAGATTCTTTGGGAAAAACCATTGACTTTAAAAACACCATTATTATTATGACTTCAAATATTGCAGCAGAGTACTTGTCATCAACTGAGCCAGAATTAATTGATGAATCAGTTATTACTGAAACTTTGAAAAAATTCTTTAGACCAGAGTTTTTAAATAGAATTGACAACATTGTTAAGTTCAACCCACTTTCAAAAGAAGTGGTATATGAAATTATTGAAAAAACCTTAGAAGAATTAAAAACTAGAATCTTTGAAGCAAATGAGTATATCATTAACTTTACAGAAGCAACTCTAGAGAAGATTTTAAATGAAGGTTATAACCGTGAATATGGTGCTAGACCAATTAAGCGTTATATTGAGAAAAACATTGAAACCCTAATTGCGAGAGCAATTGTTAGTGAAGAGATTGAGAAAAAAAGAAATTATGTTCTTGATGTGGAAAAAGATCACTTTATTATCACAAGTGCAAAAAAATTGAATTAGCACTTGACCAATAAGAGTGCCAGTGTTAAACTAAATAGGGTAAGGGAGTGAGCTATATGACCAGTAGACAAAGTGCTATTTTAAAAGCTATTACTGAAGAATATATTAAAACAGCTTCTCCTGTGGGTTCAAAAAGAATCCAAGAGGTGTTGGAGATTGAAATATCTTCGGCCACAATCAGAAACGAGTCAGCGTTTTTAGAAGAAAAAGGCTATTTAGAAAAAGCACATACCTCTTCAGGGAGAGTACCATCTTCAAAAGGTTATCGTTATTATGTTGATAACCTGATGAGCAGTAACAATATTGAGGATTATAAGTCTCAAATTGAAGATATCTTCAAAAGAAGGGGTTCCACAATTGATGAAATTTTAGAACAAACTTCAGCAATTTTAAGTGAAATGACAAATCTAGCAACAGTAGTTTCAAAATCAAACTACTCAGATGAATTATTGCTTGCCAAGGTAGAATTGGTGAGACTTGATGAAAGAAATGCAGTTGTGTTATTTGTTCTATCTAATGGAAAAATTGAAAACAAAATTATTGATTTAGATAATGTCACTTTTGAGGAATTGCAAATTGCCATTGAATTGTTTAATGACAGATTAATTAATTCTAAGATTTCTGAAATTGAGTACAAATCACAAGCCATTTTACCTGTTTTAAAACAACAGATCAAAAAATATGAATTTGTACTGCAAACCTTTATAAATGCAATCTTGCATGCAAATTCTTCTCAATCAAAAACAAGTGGAATGTCAAACTTGTTACAAAATCCAGAATTTAATGACCCAGAAAAAATTAAAACCTTAATTGGGTTCATTGAAAATGCATCACCATTTGCTTGGTTTAAAACTCAATCAACAAACATTAGTAAACCAGCAGTTGCAATTGGTTTTGAAACTGGTATTGGCAATGATGATTTTGCAGTAATTGGTACAAATTTTTTGACAAATCGGGGTGAGCAAGGGTCTTTGGCCCTTGTGGGCCCCAAACGAATTGAATACAATAAAGTATCAAAACTGCTTGAGTGGATAAGTCAGATGATTGAAGAAAGGTTTAACGAGGAAGAAAAATAACTATGGATAAAAAACAACAAAAAAAAGTATTAGACTTATTTGAACAAATCAAAAAAGAACTGCAAATTGAACCAAAACCAGAAACTACAGATGAAAATGTGGAGTTAAGTCCAATTGAACAGTTAGAATTAGAATTTGCAGCATTGCTTGATGACAATGCTAAATTAGCTGAGGCAAAGCTGATGGCTGTTGCTGATAACCAAAACACAGTGAAGCTTTTTCAAAAAGAGGCAATACTTGTACGCAAGTATGGTGGGGAAAAGTTGGCAAGTGAAATGCTACCAGCAATTGATATGTTTAAAAGTGTGTTTAACTCACTTGAAGACAAGCCTGAAATCAAAAATTACTTAATGGGATTTGAGATGGTGGTCAACCAAATTGATCAAGCCCTAAGTAATTCAGGGGTAACCCAAATAACTACAAATATTGGGGATGAATTAAATCCAGAAATACATTATGCAATTGAACAAATTGAAACTGACCAGGTTAAACCAGGTCAGATTGCAGTTGTAGTCTCAAATGGATACAAACTATATGATCGAGTTATCAAACATGTAATAGTAAAAGTAGCAAAATAGTTTTAAGAAAAGAGGAGAACATTATGGCAAAGGAAAAAATTATAGGAATAGATTTAGGAACAACTAACTCAGTTGTAGCAGTGATGGAGGGTGGACAACCCATTGTTTTAGAAAATCCTGAAGGACAACGAACAACGCCATCAGTAGTGGCATTTAAAAATAGTGACATTATTGTTGGGGGAGCTGCTAAAAGACAAGCAGTAACAAACCCAAACACAGCAATTTCAATTAAACGTGAAATGGGAACAAGTCACAAAGTAAATTTAGAAGGTAAAGATTATACTCCTGAACAAATTTCTGCAGAAATTTTAAGATATTTAAAAAAATATGCAGAAGATAAGTTAGGGCAAAAAATTTCAAAAGCAGTAATTACAGTGCCTGCTTACTTTAATGATGCACAACGTAAAGCAACAAAAGACGCTGGAAAAATTGCAGGACTAGATGTTGAACGTATTATCAACGAACCAACTGCTGCAGCATTAGCATATGGAATTGATAAACAAGATAAAGAACAAAAAGTTTTAGTTTATGACTTAGGAGGGGGAACATTTGACGTTTCTATTCTAGAATTAGCTGATGGAACTTATGATGTTTTATCAACTTCAGGGGATAACAAACTTGGTGGAGATGACTTTGACCAAAAAATTATGAACTGAATTGGTGAGCAAATTAAAAAAGAATTCAATATTGACTTGTCAAAAGATAAAATGGCTTTACAAAGATTTAAAGATGAAGCTGAAAAAGCAAAAATTAACTTATCAAGTCAAGTTGAAACTGAAATCAACTTGCCATTTATTGCCATGAATGAAAATGGTCCAGTTAACTTTAGTACTAAACTTTCAAGAAGTGAATTTGAAAAAATTACCAAAGATCTTGTTGAAAGAACTAGAAAACCAGTTGAAGATGCTTTAAAAGAAGCTAAATTAAAAGCTATTGATATTAATGAAGTTTTATTAGTTGGAGGTTCAACAAGAATTCCAGCTGTTCAAGTTTTAGTAAAATCATTATTGGGAAAAGAACCAAACCGTACTATTAACCCAGATGAAGTTGTGGGAATGGGAGCTGCAATTCAAGGTGGTGTTTTAGCTGGTGATGTAACTGATGTTTTATTACTTGATGTAACTCCATTGACTTTAGGAATTGAAACAATGGGTGGAGTTATGACACCATTAATTCAAAGAAATACAACAATTCCAACTGAAAAATCTCAAATTTTTTCAACAGCTGCTGACAATCAACCTTCAGTTGATATTAATGTTCTACAAGGTGAAAGATCAATGGCTGGTGACAATAAATCATTAGGTCGTTTTGAATTATCAGGAATTAAACCAGCTCCAAGAGGAGTACCTCAAATTGAAGTAACATTTAAAATTGATGTTAATGGGATTGTTTCAGTTACTGCAAAAGATAAAGCAACTAATGAAGAAAAAACAATTACAATTTCAAACTCAGGAAGTTTAACTGATGCTGAAATTGATAAAATGGTTAAAGAAGCTGAACAAAATGCAGAAGCAGACAGCAAAAAACGCAAAAATATTGAATTAAGAAATAAAGCTGAATCATACTTGAACATTATTGAAGACTCACTAAAAGAGGGTGGAGATAAAGTCAGTCCAGAACAAAAAACTCAATCTGAAGCACTGGCAAAAGATATTCGTGAATTAATTGCCAAAGAAGATTATGAAGCATTAGAGAAAAAAATGACTGAATTAGAGCAAGCAATGAAAATGGCTGCAGAAATGGTGCAAGCACAAAACCCAGAAGCAAATACTGACCAAATTGATGATAAAGATAAAGATGAAAAATAATTGCATTAAAAACAACTATGCTAAAATAGTTGTTTTTATTGATAAGAGAGGTGTAAACTAATGGCCAAAAAAAAAGATTTTTATGAAGTGCTGGGAGTCAGTAAATCCGCAACTGAAGATGAGATTAAAAAAGCTTATCGTAAATTAGCAAAGCAGTATCACCCTGATGTTAGCAAAGAACCTGATGCAGAAGAAAAATTCAAAGAAGCATCTGAAGCTGCTGAAGTTCTATTAGATCCAGAAAAAAGAAAATTATATGACCAGTTTGGTCATGAAGGAGTAAGCGGTGCCGGACAAGGCTTTAGTGGTTTTGGTGGCTTTAGTGATTTCTTCTCAAAAATGTCTGGTGATGGCGATGATTTTTTCTCAGATATCTTTGGATCGTTTTTTGGAGGATCTGGCAGAAGCAATCAAGGTTTTGGTGGCTTTAGAGGTGGTAAAAAAAGTCAAAGAGGAAGCGACATTGTAGTTGAACTTTATTTAACTTTAAATGAAATTATGTTTGGTGTTGAAAAAGAAATTGAAATTGACTTAATTACTAAGTGTGAAACTTGTGATGGTTATGGAGCCTTAGACAAAAATGATGTAAAAACTTGTGATATGTGTAATGGCCATGGTTCAGTCACTGTGTTACAAGATATGGGAATTGCTAAATTTCAAACTCAACAAATTTGTCCAAAATGTAAAGGGGCTGGGAAAATAGTTGTGAACCCATGTAAAAAATGTAAGGGTGATGGAGAGTTAAAAAGTCGTGAGAAAGTGACTCTCCCAATTCCCAAAGGTCTTTCACCTGGTCAACAAATTGTGCTGAGAAACTCTGGGCACTTTAACAGTGAAACCAAAACCAAAGGAAATATTTATGGAAATATTAATTTAAAAGTTTCTAAAAAAATTAATATTGTTAACTCTTATGACATTAGAACTACAATTAATGTCTCTTATTTAGACGCAATTTTAGAAAATGAAATTATTCTTGATACACTTGATGGACAAGTGGCTGTTAAATTACCAAAAAAAGTAAAAAATGGTGATGTCATTACTTTACACAACCATGGGCTGTACCAAGGTGTGAAGTCACACAAACGGGGAAATTTATTATTAGTTGTAAACCTTGTTATACCAGACAAAATCAATGACAAGGAAAAAACTGCTTTAAAAGATGTTTTAGAAAAAACTGATTTTAAAGTTACAAATGAAATTAAAGAGTAGCCAAGTCGGCTATTTTTTTGTAAATAGTTTATAATATAAATAAATAATGGAGGGGCAATTATGGCTGATAAAATTAAAATTTTAAAAATTAATCGTCAAGACCAAGATGAAATTAATGCAGTTACTGATAAAAAACATTTTAGTCCAATTGCTGAACCATGATTTGAAGAAGAAACAGAAACTTCATTAACAATGGATTTTGATGAGACACAAGTTTTTGATTTGGCTAAGAAAAAAACTTTAAACAATGAGCCAAAAATTACTTTAATTCAAAATGCCAATTCTCATTTTTTAAAGTATGGTGAAGATTTTGAATTTAACCTAAATCGTGCAGATCTTGATGTCAAACAATTTGCCTCAATTAAAGTACTTGATGGTCAAAATATTAAACAACAATCAAAATTACCAGAAAACATTTTAAATTTGAGAATGAATTCTTATGCAAAAGAACAATCTCAAAAAGATGAGTTGCTTGACAAAATTAATAATGAACCAAATTGTGAAGTTCATTTAAAAAACTATGTTTTAACAAAGCAAAATTCAGGATTAGCAAAAGAAAGAATTGATGAAATTCGTCAGAGTTTAATTGGTAATACTCCAGTTAGTGAGAATTTAATCAAACCAGCTCCAACCAAAAACTTTAAGGTTGAAGAGGCATCAACAATCAAACCAGTTTCAGAATTTGAAAATTCAGCAACTTTAGAAGCAATCCCAACCCTGGCACCAACTCCAAGCATTAAGCCCAAAGCAGTTGCCAATGAACAGACTACTAATACAGGTGATATTAAAGATATTTTTTCAAACTTTGAGAAAAAAATCAGCAATAACCCTAAAAAGGGGCAAACTCAAACTCATGAGGTTGATTTATTAAACACAACCACAACAGACACTTTGCAAGTGCAGCCAAAACCAATTAGTGAGGAACTATTTCAAAAAATTGAAACTGAATTATCTTCAGAACTTGCAAATAAAAACAAAAGCACAAATGATAATTTTAAATCTCAAACTTCACACCGTCTAAACACAAGTTTTTTAGATTACACAGTTTCAGATAAAACAGATGATATGGAGCGTGAAGTTGCTAAAAGAACAAAAAGCAAGAAAAAACAACGCTTTGAATCAAGTGGGGAAACAACTGTTATGCTAAATAACATTGTTTCTGCTGCTGAAAAAAACCAAAAGAAAGCAAAAAAGGCTTTTGATTTTAGTGACTATGAAGCTTGATTTGGTGAGTCAAAAGAAATTGATAAACTAGGAAAATTGACAAAAAAAGATAAAAAAAGAATGTTAAAAAAACAAAAAGGAAAGTAATAAGCTATGAAGAAACAAAAAGTGATTGTTGGTATGAGTGGTGGGGTTGATTCCTCTGTGGCTGCTGCGATTTTATTAGAGCAAGGTTATGAAGTTGAAGGGCTGTTTATGCGAAATTGAGACAGTAACCTTAACAATGACATTTTAGGAAATAAACTTGAAGCTGAAATTTGTCCTCAAGAGCAAGACTATTTAGATGCTCAAGCAGTTGCTAAAAAATTACAAATAAAACTTCACAGAATAGACTTTATTGAAGAATACTGAAACTATGTTTTTCAATATTTTATTGAAGAATACCAAAAGGGTCGCACACCAAACCCAGATATTTTATGTAATAAATTTATAAAGTTTGATAAGTTTTTAAATTATGCCCTTGAAAATTTACAAGCAGATTTTATTGCTATGGGTCATTATGCAGGGGTAAGATTTAATGAAAAGTTACAAACTTTTGAATTGATCAGAGCAGTTGATGTTGAAAAAGATCAAACTTACTTTTTATGTCAATTAACGCAAACCATGTTAGCAAAAACTCTTTTTCCCTTGCAACCCTATCAAAAGGCTGAAATTAGAGCCTTGGCAAAAAAATATCAGTTAACTACAGCTGATAAAAAGGACTCTACAGGGATTTGTTTTATTGGGGAGAGAAATTTTACAAAATTCTTGCAAAATTACATTCCCAATCAACCAGGAAAAATCATTGATATTAACACTAATGAAGTTTTAGGAGAACACATTGGGGTTATGTATTATACAATTGGTCAAAGAAAAGGTTTAAATCTTGGTGGACAAAAAGAACCCTATTATGTTGCTAAAAAAGATATAGAACAAAAAATTCTTTATGTCTCAAAATTAAGTGATGAAAGTTATTTAAAATCAAGCCAATGTTTGGTTACTGAATTTAATTTTATTAGTGACATTGGCAAGTATTTTTCAGGAAAAGAATTTACTTGTCAAGCCAAATTTCGCTATCGTCAACCAGATGTGCAAGTCAAAGTAAACCTAATTGATGCACACACTTTGCAATTGACCTATTTAGAAGAAGTTAGAGCAGTCACTGAAGGTCAAGAAGCAGTATTATACTTAAATGAGGTTTGTTTAGGTGGGGGAATTATTGACAAAGTAAACATTTAATTTTTGTAAAAAATCTTAAAAATAAGTTAAAATCATAATGGAAACAAGGAGTGAAATTAATGCAATATGTAATTATTGTGGCAGTTGTTGTTGTATTAGCATTTATTATTATTGCTCAAATAACAAGTAAAAAAAGTCAAAAAAAAGAACAAGCAAAACGTAAAAAAGTAGTTAAAGAGGAAATTAAAAACTACTTGGCAGCAAATTTTAATCAAAAAAACCTAAGAATTGAATATGAAAAAGTATTTGCCCGCAAAGGACCTGAATACAAATATCGAGATGTTTTTGATGTAATTGTGCAAATGTATGATGCTAAAACCAATAAATTAATGGATATTAAAGCCTTTGAAATTGAAGGAATTACCACAAGAGCAGATCGTAAAACAGTTACTACCACTTGAAATGTTAATGGTGAGTCAGATATTGAAGATACCAAAAGAAGAATTGCTATTGCAGAGAAAAAGGTTAAGTTAACAAAAGAAGAAAAAAAAGCACTAAAAGCTGATGAAGTTCACAGAGCAAAACTTGAGGCTCAAAAAGTTAAAGAAAAACAAAAAGAACTTAAAGCCCTAAGAATTGAAGCTAAAAAAACTCCTGTTAGCAATGTTATTGATCCTGAAAAAAAAGCTGGTACAGTCAAATTTGTACCTCGTCGTAGTAAATAATCAAAACATATTTTAAGAAATATGTTTTTTTATTTATAATAACAAGTAGTATTCGAGGTGAATGATGAAAGATTTAGTCTTAACTAATAAGGTGTCAAAAGAAGATTTCAAAAGATATTTTGTCAAGTGTCCAAAAGAGGCTTGGATATTTTATAGTCTTCAAAATTTTAAAACTGCTTTAAAATTAAAAACCAATGTTAATTTAAGAGCAGTTTGAAAAGATGCTTTAATCAAGAAAAAAATCAAACATCATAATGACACTGTGCGATTAACAACAAGACGAACATGACAAAACAATTTACAAATTAAGCATCACTTTCAAAGAATTGAAACACATCTGAAAGTAGTTTTTGATAGTGCTGAGGATTTTGATACAAGTACTGGGTTTGATCCATTTGCAATTTATGAAAGACTATTAACTGCAGCTGATTTAACTCCAGAAGAACAAATGCAAAAAGAAGTGCTGCAAACTCAGTTTGCCAATATTGATGGTTTAGATATGCACAATGTTGATGCTGAAACTATTGTTGACGGAAACTTGGTTGGTAGTGAGGCCAGGGCATATTTACGTTCTCAATTGAAGTTAGAAAACAATTTAAATAAAACAGATTTTGGTTGATTTTCATTTGAAAGTTTACCTTACTATGAAGCTTTAGAAAAAACCCAAAAAATTTTAGAACAAAAAAAATATAAGCTCCTATTTGAACCAACCTTTGAATATCAAGCAGGTAAAATGAGGGTCAAATGTGATGCTTTAATTAATTATGGCAATAAACAAGTTGAAATCATTGAGGTTAAGGCCTCAAGTCACCACAAACCCGAACATTTTTATGACCTAATGTACCAATGATATGTGCTGACAAAGCTTGGTTATAATGTAATTAAGACTTCATTGTGCTTGATCAATCCTGATTATTATCGCGGAATGGGCATCCTTGATGCTGATGATATTAATTTTAATTCTGACTTTGAAGAAATTGACTTTCAAACTGAGATTTATGAACCATTTTTAGAAAAAGAATTTGCAAGCACCAGCAAACCTGGAATACCTGATGATATTGCTATTAATTCACTTTTTTATGTGAGTGAGTGTTATATGGGTTCTAAAACCAAACATATAAATTTTGTTGAAATGTTTAAAAACATTAACAAAACCATTAACTTAGATTTAATTATCAATAAAATGCAATTAGAATTAAATAACATTGAGACCTTATTGCAACCAATTTGCCCCAAATATAAATTTGATTACAAAAATGAAAATCTCAAATTTGATCAAGTTGTTTGTCAAACAGTGGTCAGACATTATGAAAAAACTCGTCCAAATCTTTTTCAATTAACACGTTTCAAAAAAGATGCAGCTGAAATCTATTACAACACTGGTTTGGTGTATTTGACAGATGTTTATGAGAAAATTGACTTTGATGATTTTTATAAACCAAATGGTAAACTTTATTTCAATGAGAATTCACAAAGAATTGTCAAGGTCACAGTCAATTATGAGCAAAATAATCATCAAAAAAATCCAACTGACATTGTAAAAATGTCAAAAATGAAAGATATTTTAGAATTACTTAAAGATTATTATAAATTCCCTGTTTACATGTATGATTTTGAAACAGCAAAATGAGCAATTCCAAATTTTAATCGCTCAAAAACATATCAACAGATTCCATTTCAATACTCAATCCACGTCTTAACTGATGAAAATTATGATTTTAATCACCCCAATGAAACTATGAAGCATTTCAATTTCATTGCTAATGAATTAATAGATCCACGAGTTGATTTCATTCAAAATTTTATCAAAGATAGTTTTAGTTGTGGACCTGGGGTTTATGTGGCATATAATGTGGCTTTTGAGAAAATGGTTTTAAAACAGTTGATGTGACAATTTCCTGAGTATTATAAACCTTTAAAATGAATTTATCAAAACACAATTGATTTAATGAGTTTTTTTAATCTAAAAGAAAACAACTGACTAATTTATGACCCAGAGTTTTGTGGGAGTTACTCAATTAAAAAAACTCAACCAGCACTTGATTCAACTTTAAGTTATCAAGACCTAAAAATTAACAAAGGTGATAAAGCTAGTGCAACCTTTAGGCAATTTATGGATAAAGTTATTGCTCCTGAAATTTGGACCAATATTATTAGAGAAGACATGTTAAAATATTGTGATCGAGATACTTTGGCTATGGTTGTGGTACTGCAAAGTGTAGTAAAATTAATAAAAGAAGTTAAACCTGATTTTAAAGAAACAGTAGAAAGACTTAATGGTGAAGAAGAATGTATAAAGTAATATTTTGTGGTACACCCCAAATTGCAGTAGAGATTTTACAAGCACTTGAACAATTAGATTTAAAAATTGTTGGGGTAATTAGTCAACCAGATCGAATTCAAGGCAGAAAAAAACAAATAGTTCCAACTCCAGTTAAAGTATATGCAGAGCAACAAGGATATCAAGTTTTTCAACCAGAAAAAGTTGGTGCAATTTATGATGAACTTGCAGCATTAAAACCAGATTTTTTAATTACTTGTGCTTTTGGGCAGTTTATCCCTGAAAAAGTTTTAAATTTATTTGAAAATGCTATTAATGTTCATGCCTCATTATTACCAAAATATCGTGGAGGTAGTCCTATCCAATATGCAATTAAAAATGGTGATGCCAAAACTGGTATTTCATTAATGAAAATGGTTAAAAAAATGGATGCTGGTGAAGTCTATGCACAAGAAGAAATTGCAATTGCTCCAAGTGATGATGCAGGAAGTTTATTTGAAAAATTAGGTAAACTTGGACAAAGTATGCTAGCAAAATACTTGTTAGCAATTTTTCAAAAAACAATTGTGGGAACTCCCCAAGATGAAACCAAAGTTTCCTTTGCTTATAATTTAACCAATGACCAAGAGGTTATTAATTGAGAGCAAGATTCTACAAGTGTTGTTAACTTTATTAGATGTTTAAGCCCTAAACCAGTGGCTTACACATATTTATTTGAAGAAAGAATTAAAATAAAACAAGCCAGAGTGGTTAGTAGTGATGAAAAGGTTAGTGCTTTAAATATTACTTCAAGTCCTGGAATGATTATAAATGTTGATAAAGAGGGAATCACAGTCAAAGTTAAGGATGGTTACATCAAAATTTTAGAACTACAAAGAGCTGGTAAAAGTATGACAAGTGCTGGAAGTTTTGATTTTCCAAATTCACCTTTTCGCATCACTTGAATGTTTTGTGAAAAACCATATAAAAAGGTCTAATTTTGTTATAATATTCATAGAACTTAATCAATATTAAAGGAGAAAACTTATGTTAGTAAACGATTTAAGACCTGGTAGTACCTTCTTATATGATGGAAACATTTTTGTGGTACTAGAAAATTCATTTTCTAAATCAGGTCGTCAACAAGGTAAAGTTACAGTTAAAGTAAAAAACCTAAGAACTGGTGCTCGTGTGGAGATGACCTTTACTGGTGGAGATAAAGTGGATAAAGCCATGATTGAAAAAAAAGACATGCAATATTTATACAATGATGGTGAAAATTGTGTCTTTATGAACACTGAAACTTATGACCAAATTGAAATTCCAGTTAATAAACTTGATTGAGAATTAAAATTTATAACTGATGGAATTATGGTTAAAGTCACTGAATATGATAGTGAAATTTTAGGTATTAGTATTCCTGAAAAAATGGAATTAGCAATCAGAGAAGCAGAACCCGCAGTTAAAGGCGATACAACTAGTGGGGCTCAAAAACGTGCTATTTTAGAGACTGGATTAGAAATAATGGTGCCACTTTTCATTAAAGAAGGTGACAAGGTAATTATCAACACAAATGATGGTAAATACTTTGGGAGAGCTAATAGTTAAACAATTATTTATCTAATAAAGGGGTTGAGAAAATGTATATTTTATTAGAAAGAAATGCTCGTGGTAATTTAGAGGTTGACCAACGTATTCTTAATAAAGTTATTGAATTTGTTGTTATGAATAATGTGAGAGATTTAGAGAAATTCGAAATCGAAACTAATTTACTTCATGATGATCATTTATTTGTTTTGGTAAAACTTTTTGCCAACATCCACAAGAAATTAGAAATTGATGAGTTAAAATTAAATAACTCAATTGTTTTTGCAATTGAAAATGCAATTGGGCTTAAGCCTAAAAATATTGCTTTTGTTTATATTAAAAATTAAGAAAATATGTCAAACAAAACTTAGTTTTGTTTTTTTTATCTAGAAATTACATATGATTATAACATAGGTATGCAAAAAAGTGAAAAATAGTGTATAATATTTATAAATTAAAATAAATTTTTTAGGAGGTAGAACTATGGCTTCGGGAAAAAAAGCAACCACAGTAACAAAAAATTCAAGTGAATCTACAAGTGAAAAAGGGTATGTGTGACAACATTTCACCCCAAAATCACTAGCCTTGGTGCATAAATATAATTTACAAAATGATGAAAACTACAAAAAGTTGCTTTCATCATATGACCGCATTGAATCACTTCCAGATAGTGATTCAAGAAAAATTAATTTAGTAGAATTATGAGAAGTTGAATTTAACAGACTGTTTAAACATTTTTGAAAAAACTACTCATCTGAATCTAAAAAAATTGACAAAGGAATCAGTGGTTGAAAAGATAGACTTGATGTCAGACAAGAACCAACAACCCCTGATGCTAAACGTCAAGTTTTTATGTCTAGACTTTCAACATCTCAATCAAGTAACCGTAATACAAGAGAAGAAATTTTAAATCGTGCAGGTTACAAAACAGATATTGATGTTGAGCAATTTAATTTCACAGCCCAACCAAAAACTGGTAAAAATATAATGGAAATTGAAAATTTATTAAATGATGCTGAAAGCAATGGTCTTGGAATGCCAGAAAGTATCTTGTCAAATAAAGCTAGCACTGACACTTCATCAACACTTAGATATAATGAAGTACCTGAAACTGATAATTTAACTAGCAGTCCAGTACCTGATCCAAGTTTAGAGGATTTTGTCAATGACACTGATTCATTTGTCAGAGAGGCTGCAACCTTGACAGACACTACACCAAAACATGGTTTTGTGATTGATGAAGATATGACTCGTGAAGAGTTCAACACAGTGAACAACATTGATTTTGATGAAGCAGAAATTGAACAAGTGCCAACCTCAGAATTAGCTGAACCAGAAGTAACTTTGGGAATTGATTTTTTCCAATCAGCTTTAAATCCTGAAGCACAAACCACAGAATACCAATATGTTAATTCACCAATTAACAAATATATGTATGAAGGTGATTTAGGAATTGATCCAAGCAAACGAAACATTCACTCAAAAGAAGGTTTTGAAATTACCACAAATCCAGACAAAATGCCTGCAGTGGGGCAAGCATTTGAAAGTGAAGTTTCAGTTGGTTCAAAACCTTATCATGAAATTAAACCAATTGGGAACTACCAAGTTTCTGTTGATTTAAGCAAACGACCAGCAATGCAAGAAATTTTAGATAATAATCAACAAGAAATTAAAACTCTTGATGAAATGACTGAAAAAATTGAATTCTTAAGAGAATTAAGAAATGAACGTCGCCACCGTATTACTATGATGAAGTTAGAAAGATCTAATAGTTACATTGTGGCTCGTGCACGAAGAATGGCTGAGGCTAGGGAACTAAATCGTGCTAAAAAACGTGAAGATATTAACTTAAAAGCTATTGAAAAAGCAGATCGTTTAAGAAGATTGCATGAACGTCAAAGATTAATTGAATTAATGAAAGAACGTCAAATTAAAAGGGCAGAAGAAAAACGTGTGGCATCAGTCTTACGTTTAGAAAGGCAAAGACGTTTTGAAAGAGATGCAAAATACAGATCAGAAATTGCTTCAATTGATGCACAGATAAGACATGAACAAGAAATGATCAAGAGAACTGAATTGAAAATGAAAGCCTACTTTACCAAAGCAAATGATGACCGAGTTTTTGATGAATCACTAGTTGCTGCTAAAAAAACTTATAAATTTATTGAGTTAGAAAAGAGAGCAGAAACAGTGGCAAAAATTGAAAATGAGAAACGTAAGAATAGAATTGAAAAAATTAGTAGAAAATTCACAAAAAATATAAAATAATCAAATGATGGGCAAGTTTGAGTTAACTAGTCCATTTTTTGCTAAAATTATCTGAATATATGGAGGAATATGACATGGGAACAATTAAAAAAACTTCGAAGGATTTTAAATTAATTTCAAACATAACCAAGGCTAGGATTAAAGGCCTAATTGAAAAACGTTTAACAACTCAAACAATTGCATTATTTGCTCAAGAATATGAATCATATGATGCTGCTGTACGCTTAGAAATTTTAGAATACATTTTCTTTTTACTAGAAAATGAAGAAGAACAACTAAATGCCCAAGCAGTTAAAGCAGATGATGTGAGAAACAAAATTTTGATGGATCGCCGCAAAATGGAGTTTAATGAAAAAAAATCAAATGTTTTAAAAATTCAACAAATTTTAGTAGAAAATACTGATACTAAAAAAATAAATCTCGGTGCTACAAAAGCAAATCGAGTAAAGTTTGAAAATACTGAAAAAAGACTTGAATTAGGAACACCAGTTGCTATGGTAAATAAATCAACAACTTCAGGTACTAAAAAACCAAAAGTAGTTAAAGAGAAAGAAACAAATTTTACTAAAATGATAAAAGAAGCAGAAGAAAGAGAAAGACAAGCAATTAAAGAGGCACAAAAAAAAGAAGCTGAAGCAAAAGCATTAAAAGCTCAACTTGCCAAACAAAAAGCTGCTGAAGCAAAAGCGCTAAAAGAAGCTAAGGCAAAAAAACAAGCAGAACTTGCTGCTAAAAAAGCAGCCTCAGCTAAGGCAAAAAGTGATGCCAAAGAAAATGCCAAAACTAAAGCAAAAGCTCAAGATAAAGACATTAAAATTACTGCAGTTGATCGAGATTATGAAAAAGAACAAAGAGAAAAAGAACGTTTATGATTGGAATTATATGGTAAAACAAGAACTGAATCATTAGTTGAAAGAGACCAAAAGAAAGCATCTGAATTCAAACCAACAGGAGAAGATGACAAACGCCCATCAATGCAGTTTGAAATTGATCCAACTGATTTTAGAATTGGCAATGATATTTATTTGGTTGAAGAACTTACAAATCCAAAAAACCGTTGCTATTCATTTTGAAATACAATTAAAGCAAAATATGGGGTTCCAAGTATTTATGTTTTAATTCATGAAAAACCTCAAGGGGTTTTGAAAAAAGTTAATAGACAAAGAAAAAAATATGAAAAAAAATTGAGAAGAAAAGGTGGAACAACACCAAAAGCTGAAACAATTAAAAAAATGGCTAATGCTAAAAATGAAGCAAAGTAAGATAGTTTTATAAAAGGAGGTCCTCTTAAATGACTAATCAAATCCTTATATTTATTGCTAGTTTTAGTGGCTTTTTAGCAGTAGTTCTTATATTAATTTGAGTACTTGTTTTGATTATTAAGAAAAAACAGCAAAAAAGAAAAGCTAGTTTTGCAATTGCTGGGATTACTTCTGAAAATAACAGCACAAAGAAGGCAAAATGGTGAATTTCTGCAGCTGGAGAGCTTGAAAAACTTTGAATGAATGGTCAAGTTGATGATTACCAAATGAGATTCTTTGGTTATCAAGAAAATTTTGCAATTGGTTTTTTCCACTCTAACTTTGTCAATACAAATAAGTTTATTTTTGACAAAACAAGCTATGCTAGTAGCAAGCAAATTATGGCAAATTTAAAAAAATACAATAACATTTTGGAGAACTTATGATGAAATAAGTATAAAAAAATCGCTCAGACTTGTTATGCTAAGATTTTTAAGTTAACAAATGAACCTGAATACTTTTTTTACAAATACTTTTTCATTTTTGTGCGAGAAATGCGCAATATTCTTTCCCATTATGGTTTAAATTATATTTTCCCATATACAATTGCTGCAGTTTTAGATGAAGAGCAAAAATCACTTTATAAAATTGAACCAAATCAAGAATTTGAGACCTTAATTAATAATGCTTTTAAACTAGCTTTTGATGAGGTGGCAGAACTTTACCAAGCTGTTTTAAAATCTGGTATGGCTGAAATTGCAAGTAAAGGTAAAGACTGAAAAATTGATGCAGTTAGTCGTCAAGAATATATGAAAATGTTTATTTATGATGATTTTTTAAAAAAACTCTTTTTAAGACAAAAATATGAATATTTAATTAAGAAAATGAATGTTAAAAAGTTAAAAAATAATCATCAGGTCTTGTCAATATTACAAAAAAAATTAAAAAACATGGAAGAGATTGATGAAGCAAGTCTTCACAATTTAATTCAACAAAGTCAATAATGATCATTAATGCTTTTTGGCATTTTTTTTATTAGGCTATCTATTAGATAATTGGGTCATTTTTTGTTTTACTACATCTTTTTGATTTATAATAGATTCATAACTCACTAATGAAAACTAGAAAGAAGGCAAACACATGTGTTGTAGTTGTGAAACTCCTAATCGTCAAAACTGTTCTTGTGCAATTTATAAAACAATTTGTTTAGAACAAAGTTGCTGTTGGTGCTGTTTTTTTCACTTGTGAAGCAAAGAATTGGCAAAATATGATTTTTATAATGCAATGTTTAGTGCTATTTTTGAGCTATTTAAAACAGAAAAACATTTGCGAGTATTGAAAAAGATTATAAAAAAAATTAATAGTGATTTAATTGAGAGTCGATATAATTTTAAAAAGCTACAAAGTGTTGACTTTACAGTAGAACTAAATGATCCAAACACTAGTGAACCTGATTTATTTGAAGCAATTGAACAAAACTTGATCTATAAAATTCGTCACCAAACTAATGAATGGCAACTAATTTTAGAATTAGGTTTAGTACTGTTAGATTTACAAAAAACTTACTTTACAAGATCTTTGTATGAAAATTTGGTGCAATTAACAAAAAGTATTTCTGAAAGTTTGTACCAAATTACTAGATTGTTTATCACTGTAACCCGAACAGAGTATAATCTCAGTCTACATACTTCCACAAAAGAGAAGATTTTAGACCTGGAAGCTAATTTATCTGTATTTGAAGACAAGTTAGCAAACAAATTGCAAAAAAACTAAGTTTATTTTGCTATAATAAGAATTGTATGAAATATATAGGAGGCAAATATTAAATGAAATTTAATGCTAAGAAATTAACTCAAAAAGGTCAAGGAGTTTGAACAGTTGAAATTAATGGCGATGATTGAAAAAATGCTATTAAAAAAGGAAAAAGTAAGGTTGCCGCAGATATTGAAATCCCTGGATTTAGAAAGGGTAAAGTTCCAAAAGCAAAAGTTGAACAATTTCTAACCCCGGCCAAATACTTAAAAGCAGCAATCCAAGTGATTTTAGAAGATGCTTGAGAATTTGCAAGTGCTCAAAAGTCAGAAATTCAACCATTTACTTCACCAGTGCCAACCCCAGTAAAAATAAGTGAAGAGTCATGTACAATTGACTTTGTCTTTGATTTAAAACCAGAAATTGAAATTGGTAAATACACAGGAATTAAAGCAAAAGAATTGGTAAAACAAACTTTTGAAGCAACTGCTGAAGAAATTGATGGAGCAATTGAACAGTACCAATCTCGTTTTGCACTAGAAAAAGATAAAGAAGACCTAACAGTAGCAGTTGGTGATGTTGTTGTCTTTGACTTTGAAGGATTTATTGATGACAAGCCCTTTAAAGGTGGAAAAGGTTTAGACTTTAGATTAGTAATTGGTTCAAAACAAATGATTCCAGGTTTTGAAGATGCTATGATTGGTAAAAAAATTGGAGAATCAACAATTGCTGTGACTTTCCCAGAAGATTACACTCCTGAATTAAGTGGTAAGAAAGCTAAATTTATTTTAGATATTAAAACAATTAAACAAAGAGAATTACCTGCCAAAGATGATGAATTGGCAAAAGATTTAAATCTGCCTAACATCAACACTTACAAAGAATTAGTTGACTTTGTAACATCTGAAATTATTAAGCAAAAAACTACTAACCTAAAAAATCAATTTGTTAACCAAGTAATTGACATAATTATTGCAAATTCAAAAATTGAATTACCAAAAATTGCTATTGATAAAGAAGTTGAGAATTTATATAAAGAATTTGAAGCCCGAGTAGCTTCACAAAAATTAACTATGAAAGATTACAAAAAACAAACTGGTTTAACAGATGCAGCCATTAAAGAGGAATTAGTGGATGATGCAAAACGTCGTATTTCAAGTCACTTAGTAACTGATAAAGTTAGAAATAATGAGAAATTTGAATTTACTCCTGAAGAAGTTGCAGCAAAATATGAAGTGTTGGCAAAACAATTTGGTGTTGAAGCTGAAATGATTAAAGGATTTTTACCTGAAGATCAAGTTAAAGAAGATCTAATTAAAGAAAAAATCATTGATTTCTTGTACCAAAACAATGGTTAGATTTTAATACAAACCCCTGGGTTTGTATTTTTATTACTTTGTTGAATTTGCCTTTATAATTATAGAAATTAACAATTTTTAATAAAAACTTAGAATTTGGACTCAAGTTTTGCTAAAATCATTTTAATTAATAAAATTTACCAATTGCATTTGAGCCCCTAAATATAAGGGTTTAACACTTATTTTTTTAAAATTTTTAGCACTTAGCACTTGAAAGTGCTAAAAAATATGGTATTATAATCTTGTACCAACAGGAGGGGGATTATTATGAGCACACAAAATAGGTTACCAGTGCTTGTTACAAGGGGAAGTTATATTTTTCCTACTTTTGAACAAGTGCTTGAAATCGGGCGTGAAAAAACAACTACTGCAGTAAAAGAGGCAGTAGAAAAGAATGAGGGTTTGGTGCTAATTGTTTCTCAAAAAAAACCATTAGATGATGAACCAGACATTAAAGAATTATTTAACTTTGGGGTTTTAGCTAAAGTTAATGTAAAAAAAGAATGAAAAGACGGTACTTTAACTGTAAACATCAATTCACTTGAAAGAGCAGAACTTAAAAATTTTGAATTAGGGGAATTTTATTCAGCAGAATATACTGAAAAAAAACCTAATGAAAAAAACAATAAGGAAAACTTGACAAAAGTTACAAAACTGATGAAGGCTATGATTACTAGTCAAGATGAATTTCCATCAGAAATGGATTCAATTTTAAAAGATTGAAAGGTAGAAGGTAATGCTAGTGTCTTAGTTGATAATGCAGCTACTTTAATGCCATTTATGCCAATTGATAAAAAACAAGCAATTTTAGAGGAGTTAGATCCAGTTAAAAGAATTGCAATTATCAATGATTTCTTAGATGAAAAAAGACAATCAGCAGATATAGAATCATCAATTAGTAAGAAAATTAAATCAAGAGTAGATGAACAACAAAGAGAGTACTATTTAAGAGAAAAATTAAAAGCCATTAAAGAAGAATTGGGAGATCTTGATGGTGAAGGCGACGATATTAAAAAATACAAAAAACGTTTAGAAATTGAACCATTCCCAGAAAACATCAAAAAACGTATTTTACAAGAAATTGAAAGATATGAAACTATGCCTTCTGCATCATCAGAAGCAAACATCATTAGAACATATATTGATTGAATGATGGACACACCATGATGAAAAAAAACAGAAGAGAAAACCAATTTAACTTATGCTAGAAAAGTGTTAGATGAACATCACTATGGTCTAGACAAAGTTAAAGAAAGAATTATTGAGTATCTTGCTGTAAAACAAAATACCAACAAAATTAAAGGTCAAATTATTACTTTAGTTGGGCCTCCAGGAGTTGGGAAAACTTCATTGGCAAAATCAATTTCTGAGGCAATGGGGAGAGAATTTGTAAAAATTTCTCTTGGTGGAATTCGCGATGAAGCAGAAATTAGAGGACACAGAAAAACTTATGTTGGAGCAATGCCAGGACGTATAATTCAAGGTATGAAAAAAGTTGGAGTTACCAACCCAGTGTTCCTACTTGATGAAATTGACAAAATGGCTAGTGATTACAAAGGTGATCCAGCATCTGCAATGTTAGAAGTATTAGACCCAGAGCAAAACTCAAAATTCTCAGATCACTACTTAGAAGAGGAATATGATTTAAGCAATGTTGTGTTTATTGCAACTGCAAACTACCCAGACAATATTCCTGAAGCATTGTATGACAGAATGGAAATCATTGAATTATCAAGTTATACAGAAATTGAGAAATTAAAAATTGCTCAAGAATATCTTGTACCAAAAGTTCTAAAAGAACATGAAGTGGATGCTAAAAACTTAGTCTTTACAAGTCAAGGGTTAGAAGAAATTATTAAATTCTATACTCGTGAAGCCGGAGTCCGTCAACTTGAACGTTGAATTGCTTCAATCACAAGAAAATTCATTGTTAAATTATTAAACAAAGAAATTGAAAAACTTGAAGTTACACCAAAAGTAGTTAATGAATTGTTGAAAAAACGTATTTTTGAACATACTGAAAAAGAAAAAGAAGAACTACAAGTTGGAGTTGTCACTGGTTTAGCCTACACTCAATTTGGTGGTGATATTTTACCAATTGAGGTAACTCATTTCCCAGGTAAAGGTGGTTTAATCCTAACTGGAAAACTTGGTGATGTTATGAAAGAATCTGCAACAATTGCTTATGACTTTGTAAAATCAAACTACAAAGGTTTTGGAATTCCAAAAGAAGTGTTTACAGAAAATGACATCCATATCCATGTGCCAGAAGGAGCTGTACCAAAAGATGGCCCAAGTGCTGGAATTACAATTGCCACTGCAATTGTGTCAGCTCTAACCAATAAACCAGTACCAAAAGACATTGGAATGACTGGAGAGATTACTTTAAGAGGACTTGTCTTCCCAATTGGTGGATTAAGAGAAAAATCAATTTCTGCTCACAGAAGTGGATTGAAAAAAATCTTAATTCCTTGAAAAAACCAAAAAGACATTGATGATATTCCTGAAGAAGTTAGAAATGTTTTAGCAATTGTACCTGTGCAAAAATACTCAGAAGTATTTGAACAAGTCTTTGGTGAAAAACTAAGTGATTTCACAAAGGAGCTACCAATTGCCACAGTTGAAAGTAGTCAAAAAAATAAAAATTTAAACTAAAATAAATGTTAAAATTGGGTGTGAAAGAACCCAATTTTTTATTTACAATTAATTTATAAGAAGGTGAATTGACATGGACTCTTTAAGCTATATACTTAGACCAAAAACCACAACTGACATTATTGGTCAAACCCATTTGTTGAATAAAAATGGGATAATTACTAAAATGATTGCCAAAAAGTTTCCAGTAAACTTGATCTTTTATGGTCCACCTGGAATTGGGAAAACCACCACTGCTATTGCTCTTGCCAATGACTTGCAGTTTGCTTATGCTCAATTTAATGCTGCTAGGGATAAAAAAGAAAAACTTGAAAAAATAGTTGCTCAAAACAAAGAAACAAGAGTTATTTTGATAGTCGATGAAATTCACAGAATGAATCGAAATATTCAAGATTTTTTACTTGAGTTTTTAGAAACCAAGGAGATGATTGTTTTTATTACAACCACTGAAAATCCATATTTTGTCATAAATCCTGCCATTAGATCTCGCTGCACTATTTTACAATTAAAAGAAATCTCAAATGAAGAGATGGCAGCAGGATTAAGTAAAATAATTACTACAGAAAAACTCCCAATTAAAATTGAACCTGATATTTTAGCAAAAATGTGTGCTTTTTCAAGTGGAGATTTAAGGGTTGCTATCAATGCTTTGGAACTTTTAGTTAACTTGTATGCAGACCAAACAATTGATGAGACAATTTTAAAAAATATTTATGATACAGCTTATGCCAAGGGTACTGGAGTTGGTGATGAGCACTATGATTTACTCAGTGCTTTGCAAAAGTCAATTAGAGGAAGTGATGTCAATGCTAGTTTATATTATTGAGCTCGTTTAGTTCAAAATGGAGATTTTGAAACTTTAATGAGAAGAATGACTGTTATAGCTTATGAAGACATAGGTTTGGCAAACCCAGCCATTCCTGTAAGAGTTTTTCAAGCTTGCCAAGCTTTTCGACAAATTGGAATGCCTGAGGGTAGAATAATTTTGGGTTTAGCAATTGTTGAAATGGCACTAAGTGAAAAATCAAATTCAGCTTATCTTGCAACAGATCAAGCTCTGAATGATGTGCAAACTGGTAAGATTTATTCAATTCCAAAACACTTGAAAGACACACATTATCAAAGTGCTGCCAAATTAGGTTCAGGAATTGGTTACTTATACCCTCATGATTTTGAAAATGACTGAGTGGCTCAAACTTACTTACCAAAAGAGTTAAAAAATCAGAACTTTTTTACTTTTAAACCTCATTCAGCCTATGAAAAAAAATTAATGCAATTGTATCTTAAATTCACCGAACAACAAGAAGGGGGAAAATAATGTTAGAAGCAGCAAAAATAAAACAAAATTTAGCTAGCAATGGTTATAATTGGTTACCAAATTATAAGAATATTTTAACTAGTGTTTGAGCCCACATTGAAGTATTTTTTGATGAAGATGAAACAGTTCAATCAGCACTATGAGCTAGTTTTAAAAGAGACACAGAAGATTACATTGGGATTGTGTTTATCACTTCAAAAAGGTGTTTTACTGTTGAATGTGTTGAAAACCAAACTCATGTTAAATATACACCAATTCAAATCTATAACTTAGAAAAAATCCAAGTTCAATTTAGTCAATCAAAGACTGGGTTAAACTATGTATCATTGGTAAGTGACTCATTTGGTAATGGAACAACATTTGCTTGTCCAAGTCAAGAGGTTGTGAACCACTTTATTGATACTCTAAAGGGTAAAACTGGTAGCACAATTGAATTTTTACCTGATTCAGATGACCCACTTTTGGCAGAAAATGAAAAAGAGCAATTGATTGATGAGGATCTTAATAAAGCAACAGTGGTTCCACCTCATAAGTTTCAAAAAAAAGTCGAAGAAATTAAACCAATGAAGGAGTTTGATGGTTGAAGAAAAGAAACACCAGTTGCTAGTGAAAAAGTAGTAGTCATTCAGAAAGTACCAAAAAAAGCAAAGCCCAAAGCAAAAGCAAGGGATGAAGGGTATGGTTCTAAAAGTCATTCACAACTTTGGGTTTTATGACTTTTAATACCAATTATTGCTGTTACAGCAATAATTTGTGTGATTTTTTTATTATAATCAGAAAAATTCATTGACTTTGCATATTTTTTAATATAACCAAGAAATTCCGCTAGTAGTCAGAAGATAAATTATGTTATAATTAATACATATTTTAAGGGAGATGTAACAATGGCTGAAAAAGTATATCAATTAAATTCCGAACAAATTGGTGTAGTTAAATTTGATACACCATGGTTTTTAGTTCATTTTGAAATTGAAGAGGAACCCGAACCATTTCAAATGTTTTTCCCAACAATAGAGTTAGGAATTAAACATTTTGCTCCACATTTTATTGAACGTGTAATTGAACCATGATTAAAACTTGGACCAGAAGGAGAAGCAAAAATTGCTAGGTTACGTGAGTATGTGTTAACAACATGATGAAATCCTGGTGTAGAAACAATGCGTGAAGCAATGTATAAACAATATGGGTTTGCAGAATTTAAAGAAAAATCAGGAAAAGATTTAATCAATGATGGTTATGACTTTTTAGCAGTAACAATAGGACACATTGTTTTACGACATAACAAAATGCACTTCTACTTTGAAGGGTTACATGTTTCTGCTCGAGTGGTTGATAGTTTTTTAGCAGTTAATTTCTGAGATAAAGTTAAAAAAGAGATTTATTCAAGTAGTACTTAATCTGAATCTTTAAAACTAAAGAGTTTTAAAGATTTTTTTAACAAAAAAACTCTTTGAAAAGAGTTTTAATATTTTGCTAATTTTAGTTGGTCATTGATACTGATATTTAAATATTTAATCATATTTTTTGCTAACACAAAGACTTCAACAGCCTTTTCATGAAATTGAGTAAACTTGTTTATTTTAAATTTTGTATAAGTATCAATTACTTGATGATGACGGTTACAAAAAATCAGATCAACCTCTTCTTTTAAACCAAATGAATTAAAACCTTGAGCATTAATGATTCTAAAACCAACATCATAGTTAAATCTATCTTTAAAAACTAAGGTATCAATTTTTTGTTTACTGTTTTTAATTGTATAAATATTGATGTCTTTGATCTGGTTGTTCATTGACAACTGCCTTGGAGCACCATCATCTCTGACTTTGACGTCTTTGTGTTTTGGTTGTGATAACACAAACAGCTCTTTTGTTAATTTAAATAATCCCAAATTTATCACCTAAGTTAATTATAACCGATTTTTTGGTTATAATATATATTGAAAAGAGGTATTTTTATGGCAAAAGTAGCAGTATTTTTAGCAACAGGTTTTGAAGAAACCGAAATGATTAGTGTGGTTGATGTGCTTCGTCGAGCAGAAAAAACCTTTCCTGGGAGTTTTTCAATAGTTGAAATGGTTTCAATTACTGATGTAAAGCAAGTCACAGGTGCACACAATATCACTATTCAAGCTGATAAAACAATGCAAGAAATCAATGTTGCAGATTATGATTGTTTGGTTTTACCTGGAGGTCAACCAGGAGTTGATAACTTAATGAATTGTGAAACATTAATGACAGCACTAACAAATCATGCAAAAGCAGATAAAACCATTGCAGCCATTTGTGCTGCACCCCAAATTTTAGGAAAACTTGGTTTGGTTGATGGAATTGAAGTTACTCATTATCCAGGTTGTGACCAATACTTAGACAAAGCAATTAAAAAACCGCATATGAGTGCAATCAGTGAAGGTAATATTATCACTGGTAGTTCAATCGGAGGAGCGCTATTGTTTGCTCTACAAATTGTAGATCACTTCACTTCAACTGAAGAAATGTTACAACTGCACCAACAATTAGTATTTAACTATTAATTTTTTAGAGGTTCTTAAACATTCAAACTTATTGAATGTTTTTTATTTTCAATATTTTTAAAGTGAATTATTTTATAATTAACTTATAGAATAATTTAATGAGGCTAGCAATGAAAAAAACAATTTATTTTATGAGACATGGTCAAACTGTATTTAATGAGTTAAAACAAATTCAAGGGTGATGTGATTCACCTTTGACAAAATTTGGGATTGCCCAGGCAAAAGTGGCCGGACAGTGATTTAAAGATAACCAACTTGTTTTTCAAAAAGCATATTGCTCAACTGCTGAAAGAACTGCAGATACCATTGAAAATGTTTTTCCAAATTTAGTATATCATCGTTTAAAGGGTTTAAAAGAACAAGGTTATGGTAAATTTGAAGGACAACCAGAATTTTTGAGTCCTTTACCTCCATATAATGATTTTTTTAAATATGCTGGGGGAGAGTCAGAAACTGAAGTTTATGCTAGAATTGCTGAAACAATCAAAAGTATTGCAAAAGCTGATGCAGATTCACAAATTTTAATTGTGGGTCATGGAGCTGCCATTCAATATTTTTTAAGAAAGCATCTTAAAGAAAATCAAACTGCACCAAAGTTTACAAATTGTTCTATTTTAATTTTTGAGTATGAAAATGATGACTTTGAATTCATTAAAGTTATCAACCATGACTATTCCCACTTAAAAGAATAATCAATAGAGTGACTACTCGCTAAAATCATTAAAAAAATAAGATATTATACAAAAACACAACACTTACTTAAAAAATAAGTTATAATCATCTAGATGTCAAAGGCATCTCTTTAGAGCGTGTATAGATTTTTATTACCTTTAAATGATTATGTAGAAAGGTGATGAAAATATGGGATTTGACAATAACCGTGGTTCAGATAGACCAAGAAGATTTTCAAATAATGACGGGAATCGCCGTCCTAACTCAGGCGGAAATTCTGGAAGAATTGAAAACTTTGAAAAACCATTAATTGATTTATTAAAACAAATTAGTGATAAGTTAGATGTATTAATTGAAAAAACAAAATAAAACCTTATCAACCCCTTGCGGGGTTGATTTTATTTTGTTGATTTGCTTCTAGCAATTGTCTTTTTTTAGGTATAATTAGTTTATGGAAAAGAAAAAAGCACTAATTGTTGTCGATTATCAATATGACTTTGCCAATCCACAAGGAAGTTTATATTGACCAGAAGGGGAAACTCTACAAGAGGGTATTTTAGCAAAAATTAAGGAGTACAAAGCTAATCAAGATTTAGTAGTTATGACAATGGATTGACATCCAGAGAACCATTGTTCATTTACTGAATGACCACCACACTGCATTCAAAACACACCAGGAGCACAACTATTAATTGATGAAAACTTAGCAGACTTAGTAGTTAAAAAAGCTGTTTATCAAGATTGAGATAGTTATTCAGGATTCAATGAACAAATAAAAGGTGTTCCACCACTAGAAGTTTGATTGCAAGCACAAAAAGTTGAGGAAGTTGAAATTTGTGGCTTAGTTAAACAGTATTGTGTTGAAGCCACCCACCAGGATGCTTTAAAACACGGCTTTAAATCAACTGTTCTTGAGGAACTTGTAAAGTAAAAGACAAAAAATCCAAAAAAACTGATTAGTTTTATTTACAAAAAGTTTTTTTAGGGTATAATTAAAAAGTCAAGTTTCATAAATCAGGAAGAAGGCGGAAGTCTTCTTTTCAATTTATGTAGCAACAAAATAGATCTTGACAGTAATTATTAGGAGGACATTAGGCCATGATTGATGGTGCAAAGTTATTAGAAGCAATTTATGATATCACTGAAGAGAAAAAAATTGATAAGAAAATTGTCATAGAAGGTATTAAGGAAGGTTTTCAAAAAGCCTATGAAAAGTATTTTGATCCAGAAGCAATTGTTAAAGTTGAAATTGATGGAAATACTGGTCAAATCAAGGTTTTTAAAGAACTAACAGTAGTACAAAAAATTGAAGATGAGTGATTAGACATTACCTTAAGTGATGCTCAAGCAAAATATGGAGCAGATGTAACAATCGGTGATTATGTTTATGAACCAGTTGAATTTGGATCTGAATTTTCAAAATTAGCAGTTTTACAAGTTGGACAAATTATCAAACAAAAAATTCGTGAAGGTGAAAAAATAAAAATCTATGAAGAATTTTTAGAAAAAAACCATGAAATTATTGCTGGAATTATCAAAGATGTAACTTTAACAAGTTACTTAGTTGAAGTAAATGGTTCAATAATTTCAATTTGAAATAAAAAAATGATTCCTGGTGAAGAATTTGAAGATGGTGACAGAATTTGTTTTTATGTAGAAGATGTTGTTCGTGACAGCAAGCATTCGCAAGTCCAAGCTTCTAGAATCCACCCTGATTTTTTAGCAAAACTAATGGAATTACATGTTCCAGAAATTGCAGAAGGGATTGTAGAAGTTAAATCAGTTTCTCGAGACCCAGGAAACAGATCGAAAATTGCAGTGTTTTCTCATGATGAAAATATTGACCCAATTGGGGCTTGTATTGGAACTGCAGGAGCAAGAATCAAAGAGGTCAGCAAAGAATTACATGGTGAAAGAATTGACATCATTCTTTGAAATGAGGACAAAAAGACATTCATTATGAATGCCTTGGCACCAGTAAAAGTCATTAGTATTGACTTGGACGAAACAGAAAATGAATGTTTTGTTATTGTGCCAAATGAACAATTATCATTAGCAATTGGAAAAAAAGGTATGGCTGCACGTTTGGTTGCTAACCTAGTTAATGTTAAAATAAATATAGTTTCGATTAGCGAATCAGGTTCAAGAAACATTGAGAACTTGTGAAATGGAAACATAACCAAAGAACAATTGGAAAGTTCTGAATTTATCAACAACACAAACTCGCGTAAACAAAAGAGTAAATTTAACAACTTTGAGAATAAAAGTAAACCAGCTCAACCAGTTGTAGAAGAAGTTCATGATGAAATTGATGAAAAATTATATGTTGAAGAGGCTTCGGTTGATGAAATTCAATCGTATGCAGATGCCTTTGAAGACTTAGCAAATGATGAACCTGAAGATTTAACAGTCGAAATCAATGATGATTATGATTCATACTATGAAGATTAGTGAGGTGATTTGATGGTAAACAAGCAAATTATCCTGAGAAAAGATGTTGCATCAAACAAGATGTATCCTAAACAAGAAATGATTCGAATTGTAAAAAACAATGAAGGACAAATTTTTATTGATTTATCAAAAAAAGCCAATGGGAGAGGTGCTTATTTAAAGCCAGATCCCCAAGCAGTTGAAAAAATTAAAAAAACTAGAGCATTGGAAAGATGCTTAAAAGTAAAGATTACACCCGAAATTTATGATTTGATTTTAAAAGAGATTAATGACAATTGGGATTAAAAATTTATTAGGTTCATTGGGTCTAGCTATGAGTGCAGGAAAACTTGTTGCTGGGGCCACATTATTTGATAAAATTAAAAAGAACAAAGTTCTTTTGGTATTAACTGTTAACGATATGGGACCTAGTCAGTTAAAAAAAATCAATGATAAATGTAATTTTTACAAAATCCCAATTTACCAAGGTTTGGTTTCAACTGATGAATTGAACCAAGCAATTGGTAAAACTAATACTAAAGCAGTGGGTGTAATTGACCCTAACTTTAAAAAATTAATAGAAAAAAATATAGCAAAGGAGATGTAATATATGGCGGATAACAAAAAAAGCAAAAAACAAATTGATGCAAGACAGCAAGCCAAAAACAAATCCAAAGCTCATACCGCTAATTTAAAAAGCAAATTGAAAGAAACCAAACAAACTGGATTAATTGATGGGGTGTTTGTCTACACCGAACCACTTTCAATTGCAAATTTTGCAGAGAAAATTAACAAAAAATCAGCTGAAATTGTTAAATGATTTTTCACTAATGGTTCAATGGTGACTCAAAATCAACTTCTAACTGAAGAACAGATGGGGGAATTGTGTTTAGAATTTGGTTATGATTTCAAAAAAGAAACTGCTGTAACCAAAGAAAATATCTTTGAAACATTTGATGAAACAGATAACCCAGCAGATTTAAAAAATAAACCACCAGTTGTCACAATTATGGGGCATGTCGATCATGGAAAAACAACTTTATTAGACTCAATTAGAAATGCAAATGTCACTGAAGGTGAGTTTGGGGGAATTACCCAACATATTGGAGCCTACCAAGTTAACTTGAATGGTAACAAAATTACTTTCATTGATACACCAGGACATGAAGCCTTTACAGAAATGCGTGCTCGTGGAAGTGAAGTCACTGACATTGTTATTTTAGTAGTTGCAGCAGATGATGGGGTTATGCCTCAAACTGAAGAAGCCCTTGACCATGCCAAGGCTGCTAATGTACCAATTGTAGTTTTTGTTAATAAAATTGACAAGCCAGATGCAGATTCAAATAAGGTTAAAATGGAATTAATGAACTATGGAATTGTGGCAGAAGAATTTGGGGGAGACATTCCTTTTATTGAAGGTAGTGCTAAAACCAAAGTTGGATTAGAAACACTGTTAGAAACACTGCTATTGATTGCAGAAATGAAAGATCTGAAAGCCAACCCTAATAAGTTTGCTCGTGGAACGGTCATTGAGGCCCACTTAGATAAAGCTCGTGGAGCAGTAGCAACCATCCTTGTCCAACAGGGTTCACTAAATTTAAGAGACATTTTAGTAGCTGGAGGAACTTTTGGTGCCATTAAAGACATTGAAAATGAATACAAGTCAAAAATTAAAAAAGTTATTCCAGGTCAACCAGCTGTAATTGTTGGTTTAAATGAAGTGCCAAGAGCTGGAGATAAGTTTATGGCAGTTGCTGAAGAAAAAATAGCTCGTGAAATTGCCAAAGCTCAAGCAGAAAAACAAGCAAATGAAGCTAGACAAAAAAATCAGACCTTTACTTTGGATTCAATTAAAGATCAAATTGATGCAGGTGAACTTAAATCAATTAACATCATTTTAAAAGCAGACACTCAAGGTTCAGTTGAGGCAGTGCGTAACTCAATGTTAAAAATTAACATTGAAGGAGTAAAAATTAATGTAATTCGTGCTACAGTTGGAGCCATTTCAGTAAGTGACGTAACTTTGGCTTTGGCAAGTAATGCCCTAATTTATGGATTTAATGTGCGTCCTAATGCTCAGGTTAGACAAAAAGCAGAAGAAGACCATATTGAAATTCGTTTACACAATATTATTTACAAACTTATTGAAGAGATTGCTGAAGCAGCCACTGGTATGTTAGATCCTGTTTTTGAAGAAACTACAAGTGGTGAAGCAGAAGTTAGAGCCCTATTTAAACACTCACAAGTTGGAACCATTGCTGGTTGTCGAGTAGTTTCAGGGACTATACCTAGAAATTCAAGAGTCCATATTTTAAGAAATGGAATTGTTATTTACACTGGTGAAATTTCTTCACTAAAAAATGTTAAAGATGACATTAAAGAGGCTCGTGAAGGTTCTGAATGTGGAATCACTATTAAAAACTTTAATGATTTAAAAGAAGGAGATATTATTGAAGCATTTAAAATGGAAGAAATCAAAGCATAATTTTGGTCAAAAAAAACATCGACACACCAACCCTTAAGTTATTAAGTTTAGGTTTATTAGATGTTTTTATTTTTTTGACTTTTCTCAGCAACAAGATTAAAAATTATTGTTACCAAATGCATGTGTTAAATTTGTTAATTTTTGGTAGTTTTTTAAACACTCACCTAAAAAATGGTATAATAGACACATATATAGAAGAGGTGACAGTTATGCCAAATGAAATTAAAATAGAAAGAGCACAGTCAACAATATTAAGAGAATTAAACTTAATATTACAAAGAGAATTTCCTGACAGTGAATATTTAAATGGCTTAACAATAAGAGAAGTAAGATTAACAAATGACATGAGTCAAGCAAAAGTATTTTACTCACTATTATATACAGATGCAGATTTAAAAGACGTTGAAGCAGAAGTTAAAGAATATTTAAAAGAAATTAGAATGCTATTAGCAAGTAAAATTGAAATGAAAAGTGTTCCTGAATTGATTTTTGAATATGATAAATCATTAGATAATGCAAATAAAATTGAGCAAATCTTAAAAGAAATTAAAGAGTAACATTAAAGCAAAAGTAATAATCTAACAATGTCTAAGACTAGTAAGAGGTTTTAGTCACTAAGTTAGATTTTATTTTTGACTTTTATAGCAAAAAAAGGTGTTTTCTCACCTTTTTTAGTGTCATATTTTGGATATGATTAATTGAATTCTGCAAGTGGTAGTTGCAAATAATATTACAGCGAACAAGTCAAAAATCATAAGACTAATTCAGGCAGATACAAAAGAAACAAAGCCATAAGATTGACTCCCAGTTTCAATCCACACCCTAAACAAGGTCAGAACTGAACTTGCAAAAGGTTGGATGGTTAAAATAATCATTGAACCTAGGACTAAGCCTAGATTTCTCCGAAACTTATTGTTTGTTGTGTAAGTGCTAAATATTTTTTCATTTAATAATCAGAATAGAAAAACCCATAAGGCTAATCCTATTGCTGATGTCAATCTGAACAAGGGACTCATCCCTCAAATAATAAATTGTAAAAATCCATCTAACAAACCAATTATCATACCCCAGTATACACCGACTACTTGAAAGCTTATAGCAATAACATAATATTTTAGGGCAAACCCTAGATTAATGTTGGTAATTCCTAGTGGAATTATCACAGTTATTAAACTAACAGCTGTAGACATACTTAGTAACAAACTGACGGTGGTAAGTTTAAGTGTTTCGCTCTTAAAATTAATGTGTCTGTTTGTTTTAGATAGTTTGCTGATTTCTTTTTCTAGATCTACTTCATCAAGTGAAGTGATGGGTTGAACTGGTGGTTCAACTGTGTCAACAACTTGAGTAGTTTTAGAAAGTTCATCAGTTATCTTCAATTTTTTATTCTCCAATCTTTTTTAGTTAAAAAACAGCTTGGAATTCAATTAATCACAATTGACTTTATCATTATATAATATTTTTTATAAATATTTTGAGATTTTCCAAGTAAAATTGATTAAAATAAGTCAAATCTTTACTTTTTTTGGTTTAAGATAAGCAGAATTTTCATTAAATTAGCTGAGAAGTCCATGTAAAAGGCCCTATCTGAACACATTTTAAGTTATAATAGTTAAGGAAAGTTGCACTGTGAGGTAGTCTATGCATAGTTTTTTTGTTGATAAAAAAAATCAAAATACTTTTATAATTGAAGGACCGGACTTACATCATTTAAAAAATGTTGTGAAATTAAAAGTTGGCGAAACTATTTTGTGTATTTTTCAAGCAGAAAAATACTTGGGAGAAATTAAAGAACTTGCTGAAGATTTTTGTCTAGTGGAGCTTGTTTCAAAACTTGCAACACAAACTCAAAGCATCAAAATCAATCTAATTGCTAGGATTATTCGTGAACAAAAGTGAGATTTTGTTTTACAAAAAGCAACTGAACTTGGAGTTAGTAAAATTATCCCAGTAGAATTTAGTAGAAATGTAGTAACAATTGATCCTAAAAAAGCCACTAATAAAATTGCGCGATGACAAGCAATTTGTGTAGAGGCTGCAAAACAGTCAAAAAGAATAACCATTCCTGAAATTACTCCAATTGTGCGCAATTTACATGAATTAGAACTTTATCAAAGTGATCTAAAATTAGTGGCTTGAGAAGGTGAACAATCTGTAAATGTAAAAAAACACTTACAAACAAACTTTAAAACCATTAACATTATTGTTGGTCCAGAAGGTGGTCTCACCCTAACAGAAGTTGAATTACTTAACCAATTGGGCTATGTAAATGTTGGTTTAGGAGAAAATATCTTAAGAGCAGAAACTGCAAGTCTTTTTTTAATAAGTATTATCAATTATGAAAAAAACTAGGTTTTTTTAAAAATGATATAATAAGTATATTAAGTAATGAGGTGACATTATGCAAAAAAAATTAGATTCAAAGCTTGTTACTGGTGAAGTGCAACAAATCAAGCAACAACTAGAGTTAGTGCAGTTGAATCCTCAGTTAAAAAAAGTAATTGATAAAAATGTTTTTTTAATTCAAAGTGAACTTAAAGATGTTGTAACAATTAAAAAGACAGGAAGTTATGCCACCAACTGCATTTACAATTTTGATGAAAAAATTGAAGTTGATTTGTTAGCTTTAAAATATGTTAATCGGCAAATGTATGCAATTTACAATGAAGAAATTCAAAATAAAGATCATTTTAGTGATTGTTGAGTTTGCGAAATAAACGAGCTCATTTACCAAAGACTTGTTCACAAAACTAGAAATAATCCAAATGTTAATGTAGAGTGAAACACTACAAAAATAAAAATTAGCAAAGATGGATTTTTAGAATTTAGTGATGCAGTTAAAGTAAATTTTTATAAACAAGAACAAGTTGTTTTCACAATGATTATTCGTACAGGATTAATTCATGCAAAATACATGCCAGTAATTTGTGATAAAAAAAGATACTTGCGCAGTTCTGCACTTGAGTTTGTTGAAAATTATAAATTAGTTAATAAACTTTTAGTAAAAAAGTTAGATATTTTATTTTTGCATATCAAAAAACAATTTCACCAAACAAGTACTCGTAAAGAAAAACTAATGATGAAAGTTTTTGTCATTAGTGATGTTCAAGAGCAATTAACTCGGAACCGCTTTTTAAAAGAATGAATTACTCGAGTTTATTATTATGTTTTTCCAAATCAAAAGTTAGTTGATAATCTATTTGATTCCAAACACATTTACTATAAAAAACAAAAACCACTTGAAGAGATTTACCGATCTGTAAAATTAAAAAATCTAAATTGAGTTTTTAATCGAACATTTCCTAGTGTAAGAATTTTTTTAGAGAGTTATTTAGATAAGGTAAAAAATTGGGTTAAAGAAAAAAAATATACTCAAGGTTTTGTTCCTGTCTGATATGACTCAATAACATATTTACAAAATAAAATTGGTAGTTCTAGTTTTACAAAAAAAAGAGAACAAAAGAAATTTGAAAATTTAAATGTTGGTTTTATTACCAAAAATATTTATCCAAGTGATAAGAACATTGGTGTCTTTTTAATTTTATTAACCTATTATCATTTTCCAATAAATTATTTTAGAAGGGGGAAGTAAAGATGAGCAAAATTCATGTAACAAATCAATTTAACCAGGCAGTTAATGGTGTTATTAAAATTGATAAAGAATTACAAAATGTTATTAATGAAACATTTCTAATGTTAAAAAAACTTTTTTTAGAATTGAATTTAAGTGTTGTCAAGTTAGCTGATTTTAAATATAAAAGTTATTACTCAAAAACAAAAAACATAGATTTAGATTTGGGGTTTGTTAAATATTTTCCTAGTGATAAAGGTTTAACTTTTACAAGTTTAAACAAACAAATCTTAGGAGTACTCGAGAAATTACCAATCAAGTTTGAAGTTAAAAAAAATCAAAACTATTTTATAATTGCTCAAACATTTAAAACCTATACAATTAAATTTAGAGCAGTAACTTTTGTTAGAAGAGATCTCAATGAAGTTGCTAGACTTGAAAAATTTGAACAAAAGAAAATGAAGTTAAAAGCTGAACATAATCAATTAACAAATCAATTAAAAAAAATTAAAGCAGTTGATGCAATTGATAGAGCAAAAATCATTAAACAACTAATGTTGATTGAAGCAGAGCAGTTAAAAATCAACAATTATGACAAACAGTACCAAGTTATTAATGATACAATCAATCGCAATGGTATTGTCCAACCAGATTTAGCTTTACAAGTTAGCGAAGCTTTTGTTAGAGCTGATAAAATTGCTAATGGGACTTTAATTGCTATTAAAAAAATTCTAAATTATATTTTTAAAAATCAGTTTAAATATACTTACAATATTGATATGCTATTGCTAACTTGATTTTATGAGTACTTTACAAAAAGTATTAATGGTTTTTTAGATAAAAAATTTAATAAGAGTGCTAAAGAGTTGGACATTAACAATTTTATGAAAGAAAAAAATTTAAGCAAATGATTTCGAGATAACATTAATATTTATGATTTATATTATTTTATTTTTACAAAAATTGGTCAAGTGAATACTTTCTTTTTTGCAGAGGTTGGTTTTGATGAATTTGAGTTATTCCGAGATATTTCTCGCTATTCACTAAACACTAACTCGACCTTTAACTTACCAAGCAGCACCTTTTTAGATTTTCAAATTTTTGACTTAAAAAATTATGACCATCTTTCAATTGTTCAAGAAAAAATGGGCAATGAGTATGGTTATTCAAAATTTATTTATGACCAAACTCGAAATGCTGAGTATCGTTACTTTGCTAGTCCCTTTATTGCGACAGGGATTAGTAACTATCCAATGTTTAGCAAATGGTTAGAACAAATTGGGAGCAATTTAAAAATGACTTTATCAGCGGGTGTAAAAGAACAATTAGAATCATTTCGCACCCGAGAAGCTATGACTGAAATTAATGCTATTGGTCATAATTGGTTGGCAAGTTACTGAACAAAATTAAAATACTTAGCACCATATTTTGATCGCAAATATCCATTGGCAACCCAATTTGATTTCAAAACAATGTTGCTAATGATGACAACTATGGTTGATAAAACTAATGAAAAAAATTGAATGCTAAAAAATGATAATTAAAAACCCTGGGGAATAAACCCAGGGTTTTGTGGACAAAACTTTTTACCATTCATCATCACTAGTATTGTTTTTTAAAATTTCAGTTCTTTTTTTCACATAATCTTTTTCAACTTTACCAATATGGTGATATAAGTCACGACTTGCTTTGACACGCAGTTTTTTCAACTCTTCATCACAATACACTCAAGTCAACCACACAATGTGAAAATGTCTTAAATATTTAATTTCTTTTTCATCATACATTTCATAACTTAAATTAGCAGCTTGTTTTTGAGCATAGTCAACTCATTTTTGGGGGTCAACATTCTGGTTGTAAGTCTCTTTTGCTAATTTTTGGTAATTGATAGCTTTTTTAACAATAATATCTTCAAGTGATTGTAGGGTGTTGGCAATTTCAGTAACAATTGCTTGATCAAATTCATCATATGAATTAAATTGGTGTTTTGAAATGTAAAACATTTTAGTAGCTAAATTACTTGCTGGATTACCCCCAGTTCCTAAATGCTCTCTTTCTGTAATAATTTTAAACTCTTGTTCAATTTCTTTATAAAAATCAGACTTAATACGCATAAGATTCGCCCCCAATCTTTTACCTTGTTGTCCAAGTCATTTGGACTATCATATATATTATAGCACAAAATTATTAAATTTTTCCTCTCAGTTAAAGGGCAATGTGTGATAATATAAGTATCTACAAAAGCAAAAAAGGAGGCCTGTATATGACAGAATCTGGGATTTTTTTAATCAATAAACCAGTTGGAATCACTTCTCATGATGTGGTTTATAAGATTAAAAAGAAGTTTAATGTCAAAAAAATTGGTCATGCAGGTACCTTAGATCCTTTGGCAACTGGGGTAATGGTGGTTCTGGTTAACCAAGCCACTAAAATTTCAAACTTTTTGTTATCTAGTGACAAAACCTATGTTGTAGAAATGCAATTATTTACAGAAACAGATAGTGGTGATAAAACTGGAATTGTTGTTAAAAGTGAACCATTTGTTAAGTTAAAAAAACAACTAGTTAAGAGTGTTGTGGCGAAATATAATGGTTATATCTATGAGCAATATCCCCCAATTTATTCTGCAGTCAAAGTTGAAGGTAAAAAACTTTATGAATATGCTCGCAGTGGTCAAGATGTAGAAATTAAACCCCGAACAGTGACAATTAATCAATGTAATTTATTAAAATTTAATGCTAAAACAGGAATAGTAAAATTGAAGATAGCATGTAGTAAAGGCACTTACATTAGGAGTTTAGTAAAAGATATTGCAACAGACTTAGAAACAATTGCCACGGTTATTAGTTTAGAACGAACTGCAAGTGGGAGTTTTGATTTAAAAGAAACTAAATCAATTGAAAAAATTCAAACCTCAGATTTAATTTCTATGTATGATGGGTTACTTAAAAATGGTCAAACCCTAATTGAATATCACAAAACTATTGATATTATTCAAGGTAAAGCGATTACTTTGCCAAAACAAAATGTTCCCTATGTTTTTGTCATTGATTCTCACAAAGCTGTTTTGGCAATTTACAAATGAGTTGCTCATAACTTATACAATTGTCAACGGGGTTTATGAGATCCAGAAATCTTAGAAAAGTTATCTGAAGCAGAAAGGGATTTTTAAATGCAAATTGAAAAAATACAGTTAGAAAGAGCAGACCCAGTTAAATTAAAAAAATCGAATGTTGTCACAATTGGCTTTTTTGATGGTTTGCACAAAATGCACAAAAAAATCTTATTTAAAACTAAAAAACTAGCAAAGAAAAATAATTGTTTATTTTCAGTAGTTACATTTTCTCAAAAAATTCGCAATTTTTTAAATAAGACTGAAGAACACATTTTGACTCGTTTAGAAAACTACCAGTTAATCACTCAAACCTTTGAACCTGATTATATTTTTGAAATTCAAACCAATATGAAAACCATCACAAAATCAAAGCTTTACTTTATGAAGTATTTAAGAGAAAAGTTAATGGTTGAAAAAATTGTTGTTGGAAGTGACTTTAGATTTGGAGATCGAGCTTCGGGAACAATTTTAGATTTAATTGATTTCTTTGGTAAAAAAAATGTCATAATATTTAAAAGAAACCATAAATATGCCTCGTCAAAATTATTAGGGGCCTTGAAGTAAAACCCTTTAAACAAAGGAATATTTAGCGCAACTTATGCTTTGTGGAAAAGTTTAAAGTTCTTGTTTGCCCCTTTGTTAAAAGCATTCTAGGAGTGGAGTTTTCCACAATTTCTTTGATTTTTGTCCAGTTTCTTGTTATTATGGGAATACGTTAGACAACCATTGATATCAAGTTGTCCAACTAAAAAAATAAATTAAAAGGAAGGAGTATACAGATGAATGATATAGAATCAATCATAAAAGAAATGCAGTCAATTGTTTCCATAGAAAACAATGACATTAAGAATGAAAATGCAAATATGAGTGGAGAAACACCATCAGGTAAAATGATGAAATTTGCCTCAATTAGTGCTAAAGAATATGCTTTGAGTCGTTTAGTTGACAAAAAACATGCAGATATGCACCGAAAAGCTCAAATCCATATTCATGACTTAGACTACTACCCAACTAAATCTGCAACTTGTGTGCAGTACAATATCCAAGAAATATTTGAGGGTGGTTTTACAACTAAAAACGGTCACATTCGTGAACCTCAATCAATTGGAGTATATGCTGAATTAGCAGCCATTATCTTCCAAACAGCACAAAATGAAATGCATGGAGGTCAAGCAATACCGGCATTTGACTTCTTTATGGCAAATGGAGTTAAAAAATCATTCAAAAAGCAATTACAAACTGCAATTAGCACCTATTTAGATGTTGATGGCATTGACTATAATATCCAGGATATCAAAAATATTTTAGCATCAGATAAAGTTAACTTTTTAGATACTGATGTTAGTTGAATGGTACAACAACTTGAAAAATATGGGTTTAGTGCTGCTAAAATTGAAAAATTAGTTAGCAGTTCAAACCAAAAAACCATTAGAGAAGCAGATCAAGCAATGGAAGGATTTATTTACAATCTAAATACACAACACTCTCGTGGAGGGAACCAAGTTGTGTTCTCATCAATTAACTTGGGAACTGATACTTCAAATGAAGGTCGTCAAGTAATGAAATCATTGCTAAAAGCACTTAGAGCTGGTTTGGGGAATGGTGAAACTTCAATCTTCCCAATTGTTATTTTTAAAGTTAAAGAGGGTATTAACTTTAGTGATGCTGATGTTACAAGAGTAATGCAAACTCCCCAAACTGAGTGAAATCAAATTACAGATTGAACTACACCAAACTTTGACCTATTATTAGATTCAATCGCAACAACAAGTTTAAGATTATTCCCAAACTTTATGTTCTTAGATCAAAGCTATAACCAACACAAAAAATGAGATATTAATGATCCAAACCGTTGAATGTATGAACCTGCAACAATGGGGTGTCGTACAAGAGTTTTTGAAAACATTAATGGTGAAAAAACTAGTGTTGGAAGAGGAAACCTTTCATTTACATCAATTAACTTACCTTATTTAGCATTAGAATTGCTAGAAAATAAAGGAATGTTAACTGATGGGGGCATTGATTATAGTGCAATTGACAAAGTAGCAATCAAAAGAGAATTTATCAAAGTAATTAACAATGTTTCAGAAGACATTGCCAAACAACTTTATGATCGTTATAAATTTCAAACATCTGCAATCGCCAGAGAATTTCCATTTATAATGAAAAATAACATTTTAGCGGGCGGAGAAACTTTAAAACCAAATGAACATGTTGAAGATGTTTTCAAACAAGGAACCCTAACTATTGGTTTTGTGGGACTTGCTGAAGCATTAAAAGCATTAATTGCTGAACATCATGGAGAAAGTGATGAAGCACAACAATTTGGTTTAGAAATTATTAGAGAAATCAACAATGTGGTTATTAAATGAAAAGAAACCACTCACTTAAATTATGGAGTAATTGCTACCCCAGCAGAATCAGTTGCTGGAAGAATGGCTCGTGTTACTCAAAATCGTTTTGGAAATATTGTTGGAGTTACTGAACGTGAATACTTTACAAACTCAAACCATGTGCCAGTTTATCACAATATTTCTGCAATTGAAAAAATTGAAAAAGAAGCTGCTTACCACCACTTAACACTTGGAGGAAGCATCAGTTATATTGAACTTGATGGTGAAGCTAAAAAGAACCTGCATGCAGTTCTGTCTGTGGTGGTTGCCATGAAAAATGCAGGAACCAACTATGGTAGTTTAAATCACCCAGTTGATAGATGTAAAAAATGTCATTATACATCTTTAATTCCATTGAATTGTCCAAAATGTGGGTTTGGAGATATCTCAAGAACCCGAAGAATTACAGGATATTTAGTTGGTGATTTAGATGGGTGAAACTCTGGAAAACAAGCTGAAGAAGCTGAAAGAGTAAAACATTTATCTAAAAATGAAAATACTTAAAATCTATAAAGAAACAATCAGTGATGGACCTGGATGAAGATATTCAATTTATGTTGCTGGTTGCTTACATGCTTGTCGGGGATGTCACAACATCCGCAGTTGAAGCTTTAATTATGGTCGTGAATTTGATGAGGCTTATGAAGCTGAAATTCTTAATGATCTAAAAAACAATCGTATTTTAACTGGTGTTACCTTTTCAGGTGGTGATCCTATGTTCAGTGCTGAAGAAGTATTAGCTTTGATTTTTAAAATCAAAGCAGAAACCGGTTTAAACATTTGAGTTTATACAGGTTTTACTATTGATGAACTAATTGACCAACGCAATGATGGCGAGCAAGAAGCTGCCCGATTTGAAATGCTAAAACACATTGATATCTTAGTGGATGGTCGTTGAGTTCGTGAACTTTATGATCCATCTTTACAATATCGAGGAAGTAGTAATCAGAGGTTAATTGACACCAAAAAATGATTACAAAAGTTAAATTTATTGTAAATTTATTTTGTAAAATCTTAAAAAGAAGTTGATGCTTTCAACCAAAATCCCAATTCTTATTGGGATTTTTTTTAGGTTCTTAACTAGTTACTGACATTAATTAAAATAGTTAAAAATCATTGGTGGTTGTTCTAACCTTTACTTGAAAAAAAGTTTATTTTTTTTGGCAAAAATTGTTTTTACCAACCGATAAATAAGTAGGAGAACATTTTGATTCTTAACATCTATAAATGTTTAAAAGGAAAACTTTTAACAGCAGAGGTAATTCAAACAATTATCATTTAAAAATTGTTTACCTTTGAAAATTTATAAATGGCAAAAAAAGGAGATTAAGTAGTGAAAAAAACTATTATAGCAATGATCAATTACATTGATATTGAACCTGAAGAAAAAATTACTTTTAGAACTGAGGTTGTAAATTCAAGATTCGATGATACACTAAGATTAGATTATGATTGATTTGAAAAAAATTTAGGTAGTAAGGAGATGAAAGAAGTGAGTAATGCAGTTGATTTTGGACGAAGTTCTATGAATCAGTACAAGTTTAGATCTAAAAGTTGTAAACAAAGAATTCTTGAAGCACTAGAAGAAGAAAGAGCTAAACATCGTATTGAAATAGAATATTATAAAGAAAAAATTTTAAACTTAGAAGAAACAGTTAAAGCACAAGCTATTTTAATAGAACAACTACAAGAACAAGTTCGAGAATTAAAACTTATTGTTGAAGAACAACAGAAAATAATTGAAGAACAGAGAATCATAATACATGAACAACGTTTGACAATACAAAGTTTGCAACAACAGTTAGCTGCTGTTAAAAGTTAAAGCAACTTTTAAAAATTAAAAATCTTATCATTAAAAGGATAGTTTAAACTATCCTTTTTTATGTTTCATCTTGTGTATTAATTAGGCACGGATTAAAATTGAACTTTCAAGGACTATCTTAAGTTAAGGTAATAAAAAGTGTTATAATTATCAAAATGATAATTTGTTAATAAAAAGGAGCAAACATGATAAGAGTTACAAACATTACTAAAAAATATGGGAAAAAAGTAGTTTTAGATAATATAAATCTCACAATCCAAGAAAATGAAAGAATTGCTATTATGGGTCTAAATGGAAGTGGTAAAACAACTTTGTCTGAAATTATTTTAAAAATCTTTAAACCAACTTCAGGTACAATTGAATACCAAAAACAAGATTTAGTTAGAAATGCCACTTTTCAAGATGGTTCTTTTGATAATGAATTAAATTTAACTCAACTCATTGATTTTTATGCTGCAGCCTTTCAGGTTAAAGTGAACAAAGTTGAACTTTTAACACAGTATGAGTTACTAGAATTTGCAAAACAAAAGTATTCTAAGTTATCAGGGGGTCAAAGACAAAAATTTAGATTTTTAATAACTTTGATGAATCAACCCAATTTACTATTATTAGATGAATTAACAACATCACTAGATTACATTTGAAGAGAAAAAATTGTTAAACTAGTCAAGAATTTTTTAGACACAAATCCATGTACTTTATTAATAGTTTCACATAATAAAGACGAGATAGCTGGTTTATGTAATAGAGCAATAGTTTTAAGTGAGGGTAAAATTATTAAAGATTTTAGTTTACCTGAAGATAAAACCAAAGCATTAGCAGTAATTGATAAGGAGATATTTAATTATGATGGCAATATTTAAAGTTGAGTTAATTAAGTTTTTTAAAAATCCTTGATCTGTTTTCTTTGGGGTTTTTTTTCCAATTATGTGAGTAGTAATTGATGGGGTAGTTTGAGGTGAATATACAGTTGACCTTGGTAACACCAAAGTTAGTACAATGAACTTTGTTTTTCCTGGTTTATTAATGCTAGTGATTGCTACTTTAACTCTAACAACTGTTTCAATAACTATTTGTTCAGATCGCTTAGAAAAGCGTTTAAAACAGTTAGCTTTATCAAAAATTACAATCTTTAAGTATCTTTTAGGTCTATTTTTGTTTAACTATTTAATTTATTTTGCAGATTTTTTAATTATGTTTATTATTGCTCTTGCAGCTTTTGATTTACAAATATCAGTTGCCACAACTTTTGTGGTGTTACTTGTCCCAATAATTTTATTTTTAATTCATTTTGCTATGGCAATTATAATTGCTAGTAATTCAAAAACTATTAAATCAAACTTACTAGTGACATTAATAATTTTTTATATCTTGATCTTTCTTTCAGGAGCAACTCTACCAACTTACTTGTTTCCTGAATGGTGAAAATGGATCCAAATCTTCTTACCAAGTGGAAGTGGGGTTTTATTACTGACTAGGTTGTTTAATGGGATTGGTACAGCTGAAATCTGGTACACTTACTTAATTTTAGGTTTATACACTGCATTATTTTCATTTTTAGCTTTTAAAACTTTTAAATGATGTTAAAAGTACCACATTTTTCTAGTAAACAATAGTAAAAAAACAAGAACTTAATTAGTAAGTTCTTGTTTTAGTTTGTGCTGTAAATTGACAATTGTTTAGTTTTTATCAAGGGTTTTTAGGTCTTGCTTCAATATATGTTTGGTATAAGCACTTTTATTGTATTTTTTTATCATATTTATGCTTAATTTGGTTAATTATAAATATGAAAGAAAAAAAATTTGAAACAACGGAAATTTAGTACATAATAAAAAGGTGTTATAAAAATAGTAAGGAGAAAAATATGAAAAAATTATTAGGAATTTTAGGTTCAACAGGGCTATTGGCAGTTTCAAGTGCAACAGTTGTAGCTTGTGGACCAAAAAACAATACAGTAGCAGCAGATGATGTTGATATGGGAACCATCACAGCAAAGCTGCATGAAGCAATTAATGATATTGTTTTAAACCAAATTTCAAAAACTAGTACAAGTTTTAGTGGAGATGGTAGCACTGGTGCTAAAGGCGATAACTTTTTTAACATTGATCATTTAGAAGACATTATTAGAACAGAAACTTTAGACACATCACTTAGAACCACAATGTTAGATTCATTTAAAAATCTTTTAGGTTTTGGTACTATTGTTCAAACTGCAGAAGAACAAATCAGAAATAGTTCTGACTTTACTTTGGTTACATCAAGTTTACAAGGAAATATAATAACTGGTGCTTCAATAATTGCTGACCAAGTAAAAACAGATGAGGATATTGCAATTGATGAAAACTCACCATACTTAATAGCCAGAAGTAATCATAAACTTGAGGGGTCTCAAATTTATAGAGGTAATTTTAAGTTTAATGTAAAAATTGATTACAATTACTATAATCCAAATACCACCCATGCAGAAAGCGCCTCACAAAATTATCAATTTGTTTATACAATTATTAATGATGAACAATTTTTAGCAGGGGTTCAAGCAGCCTTGACTAATTTTCAACATGACTCAATTATGGACAAAGATTTTGCAAGTAAAATACTAAATGTAACTGCAGATCAGATTGCAGAAAGACCAACTGCATTTAAAGAGCTGGTTAATGCAGATTATGTTGGTAATGTAAGTTTTGAATTTTTAAGAAACTGATTTAGACATGCAAACTATGCAGGTGCACCAGCAACCATTACAAATTTTTGAAGAGATAAGTATGGGTTAAACTTAGCAGAACAAGATGTGGAAGTAGACACTGCTGAAATTAGTTTAAAACATAGTTGAAGAGTATTTATGAGAGATGAAGAAAATATTGCAATTTCTGATCCTAATGATTTAAGCAACACAAATACTGAAGCAGGATTAGCAGCTAATGCTGTTTGAGGAACTGATCATTCTGACCCAACTACTTCATACACAAGTTTAAGAGATTATGTTGATGAGATTTGAGATAAAAATGTCACATTATACCAAAATAGTCTTAGAACTTTTGTTAACAAAGAAGGAATTGCTGATGGATTTTTAGATGACCAAAATTCAATCTTAGCAGGATTAGCATCTATTAATAATCTTAAACTAAGAGATATTGAAGAAGAAGAAGGTAAAAAAGGATTTGCCAGTGACTTACCTACAATTACATTGTACTTAAGTTATAAACCAACCCTAAAAGATATGAGTAACCCAACTTTAAAAGGTGATTCTTATAAAGAAGCCTTTATGAAAAATATGGCATGAAGCTTAAAAGGATTCCAAGATTTATACAAAATTGATCCAAGTAAAAGAAGTTCTGCACTACTTGGTGGGTTTAATGACAATGCTTTATTAAATAGTCTACCTGAATCAGTGACAAATGCTGACCAATTGCATACTTTAATGAACACATTCAACATGCAAGCAAACCAAGAGCAAGTTGCTGCAGTGTCAACATTTGGTAGAGATTATGTATTAAAATATTTCTATGGATTACCAACAAATTTAGTTCAACATTACTTTGGATTTGATGGTACAACTGAAATCACTTTTGCAAAAGATGATCAAGGATTAAGATTTGCAGGATCAGGTGCTGTAGAGAACAACAACTTCACTTATAGATTAAATATTGGATATTTTGCATTTAGAATAACTGGAAAACTAGATCCAGCTAAAGTTTCAACATCATCATATATATTAAGTGTTTAAAACAATAAAATGTTTTGGCATTTTTTCAATGCATAGATTCAAAACATATTCTGGTTTAAAAAGGATATGTTTTTTGAGTAAAGTTTAAAATTATGAATGGAGTAAAAGCATGGAAAAAGTAGCAAATCAGCATTTTCAACAAAAAGAGCAAAATGTGTCAAAAGTTAGAAAAGTAAAGGATGTCTCATTTTTCATTCTATTTAAATACCAATTTAAATCAGTTTTAAGACATAAGTCCTTCTTTATTGTGGCAATTTTGTCAATGTTTTAAACCTTGTTTTAACCTTGGTTTTAGGTTTTACCACTGCAAATGCTTTATTTATTCAGATTTACAATTATTTTATTCTAATAAATACTTTTGTAATTTTAATTATTGCAATTTTATTAGAATGTGGATTTTACTTTCAAATGAAAAAAGATGACAAAACAATAAATATTTTAGTAATCCAAAGAGTTAAGCGAACAAAATTGTTCACAGCAACTTTTATAACAATTTTTATTGAAAATATCCTTTTGTTTACCATTAACTATCTTATTATTAACATAGTAATCTTGGCAATTAAGCTAAATTTTGATCAAGTAATTTTTAGAGTTACTACCACATATTTTGTTTACCAAATTTTATCTGCCATATTTTTACAGTCTTTTGTAATCTTTATGATTATTCTAACTGGGTTTAATGTGACAATTGTTTTTGTAACTTTATTGTCTTCATTTGGATTTATTGCAAGTTTACCTTATCAATTTTTAAAAATTAAAGAAGAAGCAAAAGTTTTACAATTTGAAGGTAGTGAGGGGGCCATGCTATTGACAGATGTTTACACGGCCTTTGATTTACAAGAACTAATTGGTTCTAAAAAAATTAAGTACCCCAATATAACAAAATTTGTAAGCGACTTTTTTGTCACCAATGAATTTAAAACCGATACTTTTCCTTATCAAGTTGACAAAAGAAGAGACATGTGAGTTGAAACTGGGATTTTAAAAAATACCCCAGTTACTTTAAACTTTGATACAACAGTGGCTTCAATTACCCAACCCCAATCATATGGTGATTGAAAAATTGGGGATAACATTGCAGTTAATATTAAATTCAATTCAGCCTTTATAACCATGGCTGAATTAAAAGCAAGAAAAGATGAAAACCCTTTAATCCAAGAATTTTATCAATATTCAACAGACTTGTTAACTGCTTGAGGTTATTCAATTGATAGTGATTCAAATGATTACTTTGAGTTATTTAAAAATAAAATGCCAGGATTTTACAATCAACTCTTATTTATAGATCGGACTGAATCAAATTTTAGTAATTTAGACTTGTTGTATCCAGAAGAAGGAATTAAGCCTATTGATGATAATTTCTTTAACACTTGAGTTGCTTCAAGATTTAACCCAGCACTGTCCTCTCCAGGAATTACTTTTACTGGTGTTGAACCACTCTTAGAAAAAGAAATTGCTGATGGAGGTTTTGTGAGTCTAGTGGCATTGTTTGCTCGAATGTTTGAATCATTTTTATACAGACATACTTCAAACTACATTAGTGCAACAAATAACCCGATAATAACTTCAGGAGCTACTTGAGAAAGTTATATTTCTGGGGAAACTTGTTTGCCACAAGTTTTCATTTCAACTTACTAGCAAACTTCTTATTAAATTACACTTACTATTCAGGGTTTAGTTATGATGACATTTGGTTTAACTTGCGTTCAACTGATGCAATTAATTTAACTGAACAAACTAATTTATTTTTACCTTATAAAACCTACACATTAAAATTAAACACTACTGCTGCTGGACAGCAATTTATTGATAAACAAACCTATAATAATTATTTCAATCCCTTATGATATGTGGGACTGCAAGCAATTATTCTTTGTTTTACCTTTGGAGTGTCAATTTATAAATTTAACAAAGCAGACTTTAACTAAGCACTAAATTTTTTTAAAAAACAATTTACAAGAAAGAGGGGAGAATCCTGATGAACAAAAATGTTGATTTACCAAAAAAGGTAAGAAATCTTAAAAGAAACTATACTATTATGGATGCCCCTAGTAAAATAATTGTTTTTGATAAATTCATCAAAAAATTTAGAAGTAATGCCATTGGTCCTTTGTCATTTTCAATTAAAAAGGGACAAGTAACTGCAATATTAGGTTCAAGTGGAAGTGGAAAAACAGTTATCTTAAATTCCCTAATGGGAATTGTGCGAACTTTTAAAGGTCATATTTACATTAATGGAGTTGATCGTAGTTCTCGAAATTATTACATTCCTAATAGTGATTTTGGTTATTATACTCAAATTGATTTTAACTTATACAATATTTCTGCTTATAATTTTTTATATGATATTTGTTTAACTATGGGTATTGCTAAAGAAAATATTAAAGAAAAAGTAGATTACTGATTAAAGTTTTTTGATCTTTATGAAAATAAAGATAAACTTTTAAAAAATTATTCTTGAGGAATGAAAAACCGAATTAACTTTATAATTTGTTTCATTAATGATCCAAAAATTATTGTTTTAGATGAACCTGGAGCTAACTTAGACTCAATATGAAGAGAAAAAGTAAAAAACTTATTAGTTAAATGTAAAAATCAAGGTAAAACAATAATTTTAACAGTGCATAACATTGATGAAGTAAATGACATTATTGACAGTTACATTATTGTTGAAAGCGGTTTATTATTGTTTTCTGGTACACAAGAAGAACTTGATTTATATGATAAATACAAGATTTTTTTACATGAAGACTTTGACTTTGAAAAATTCAAAACTTATGCTAAAGAAAAAAACATTAAAATCTTTAAGTATAATCCAGTTGCAAAAAATATTGTTTTAGCAATTCCTAATTTATTAGCAATAAATTGAGTTTTCTTATTTTTCATTAGAGAAGGAGTGCCAATTAAAAACATTGTTAAACAAACAATTAATATGGAATCAATTCACAAAGCCTTGAACCATAGAGTTGTTCAAGTTCTTGATGAAAATGATCAACCAATTCCAGCAACAATTTTAGAGGGTAAACTAATTCTTGCAAATGGCACAGAATATACCCCAAAAAGACCTAAATTACATAAGTTAAAAAAACTAAAAAATGAAGAACCACCAAAAAAACCAAAAAATCCAACTAACTTGGATAAAAAATAGGCATGCCTATTTTTTTATTACTATTTTGTTTGCAAATTTACTACCTAGTTTATCTTAGTGATAATCTATTTTTTTTAAAAATATTCAATTTTTTCTAGAAGTAGTAGTAAAATAATAAAATCTACAAAAACCAACGTAGATTTTATGTATAATATAAGCAGTTAATCAAAAATATTGTTTTATTGCTATTAAAAGTAAAGGGGATGTCTAAAATGAAAAAATTATTAGCTTTTTTTGGTGCCACAAGTCTTATTGCTAATTTATCAGCAAACATTTTAGCATGTGCACCAAAAAATGAAGTGAATGATGTAAACACTTCAATTTTAAGTCAATTAATTGCAGAATTTATTGCAGAAATTAGTAAAATTATTTCAGACCATTTTTCAAAGCGAGCAAGTGATTTTAGTTTTCAAACAGAGGAGGTAGGTTTTTTTTCAGTTGAGTCTCTTGAAAGTCATAAAAATGTCGATAACAATGAAAAACCAATTGAACCTCTTGAAACATTAACTCAAGATGACATTGATAAAATTGTTGCTAAAATTGCAGGTCCATTACAAAAAAATGATTTAAAAGATGCAATTGATCAATTGATAATTGGTTCAAATAAATATAGTATTTTGACAAATAATGGAACCATTGATTCCAATGTTGATTTTGATAGAGACCAAATTGCCATAAATTATACAAAATTGTCCAGAGATACAGATGGGAAAGATTTTTTTATGGCAGATATCAAAACAGTAATTGAGGTGTCATATACATATGTTGGTTTTAAAGGAGAATTGATACCTAAAAAAATTAGATCAAATTTAACTTTAACTTTATTTGAAGATGAAGGCTTAAAACTTGAGTTTGAAAGTTTATACAAACAATTTGAAGAAATACACTTGTTAAAGAATGAATTAAGCTGATGAGATTATGCAACCTTGGATTATGACATGATGGAGCGCTACAAAATGTTTGAAATTTACAATGATTTTATAAGAGAAGGAAAACTTAGAGCATATTATCGAAGTCAAAAATTTCAAAATCTATTAAATGAAAACCTTACTCATGAACAAGAAGGATTAAAAGATGCAAAACTAGTTTTGGATAAGGCAGATATTTTAGATGATACACTCCTTGGTAAAATTACTCCTAATAAAGATACTAGAAATTATGAGAATGCTGCTACTTCAAATGGAGATAAACCAGGTGCTGCTGGATTACACAGTTCTCTTTTTAAAAGAATTCAGAGAAATATCGGAACAACCCATTTCCATAGTAGTCCAGACGACCAAATTTTAATTGATAGGGCTATTTTTGATTTGCTTAATTGAGACTCAGACACAGGTATTAGGAATGGAATTAAAACCTACCAAGAACAATTGCAAGAACATTTTGCTAATGATGATTTAGATGAAATGATTCAAAGAGAAAACTTTGCAAATGGTAAAGTTTCATTACAAGATGTCAGTTTAGAAATTCAAGATGGGTATTCAGTTAATTTAAATACAGTTAATATGGAATGAATCCTTGCAACATCAACAGATAAAGTAGATGTGGATAAAGAAATTAACCAAACATATCTTGGAGAGGCGATTTTTTTCAACACTGATGCAGGAATAAAAGCATTTCAAGATGTTTGAGTAACTAGAGAATATGGTAATACAATACAAAATGCTGAACTTGGTAATCCACGAGTTTTTATGGTTGCATCAGGAGCTGGGAAAACCGGCAAAGACATTTGAAATTATTTAAAATCAGATTGACAACTTAATAATGTTGAACAACACAATAATCTTAATAATATACTTTCTTTACAAATTGATGAATTATCAGATAAGCGTCAGCAGTTATTAACAAGTGGATATCAGGGTGTTTTTAACCTACTTATTTGAGGGGTAGATACAAATAATGTGGTCCAATTTGATAAATCAATTAGTAATTATACAATTTCAGGAGAGAAAAATTTTAACCAACTAGTACATGAATCATCTTCTGGTGAAGTTGGCAAAATTGCTTTTAATTTAAAATTAAATTTTTTAGACATTTCATATATACTTCACTATTCTGATGCTTCACTTGCTTCAGAAATTGCCAATCAGACTCTTATGCAAAAAGGTTAATTTTTTGAGATTGGTCTGACTTGAAGATTAAATATGTTATTCTTGACATTGTGCTAGGACCAGAGTATAATTTTTATTGTATTGATGTTTACTCGTTGCATAGATTCAAACCCTTTAAATTTATGCTTTGAATAGACGCTTTTCAATCAAAAATTAGAAAAAGGGAGCAAACTAAAAATGGTTTCAAAAACACAAAAAGAACAAATTATTAAAGATTTTGGGGCAAATCCTCAAGATACTGGTAATGCTGAGGTTCAAGTAGCCTTACTAACAGCAGATATTGCAAATTTAACTGAGCATTTAAGTGTTCACAAAAAAGATATCACTTCAAGAAGAAGTTTGTTAAAAAAAGTAGCTCAAAGAAGACACTTATTGAACTTTATTTTGAAAAAAGATGTTCAAAGATACAAAACTATTATTGAAAAACTAGGAATTAGAAAATAAGTAATAGTAAGCAAAACAACCCTAAGTTAGGGTTGTTTTTATTTTGTAAAACATTTCAACAATTATTTTTTAAAAATTCAATTATTTTAGACTTTTTACTGTCCAATGGTATGGAAAAAAACTAGTTCTTTTAAAAATATAATCAGGTTGAAAGGAATAAAAAAATATGAGCAAAAAAATTAATGTTTATGCACCATGTGATGGTTATGTTGATAAAATTCAAAATATTGAAGATCAAACATTTGCAGATGGTTTACTGGGTGATGGTTTTTTTATAAAACCTGAGTCTAATAAGTTTTACTCACCAGTTAAGGGTAAATTAACCCAAATATTTAATACAAAACATGCATTTTACATAAGTTCTGAAGGAATAAACATATTAATGCATATTGGTATTGATACAGTTAAACTGGCTGGGAAGCCTTTTCAAGTTGTTGCAACTGAAGGAAGTCATGTTGACCAAAACGGTGTTTTAGTTGAAGTTGATTTAACAAACATTTCAAATCAAAAAATAAAAACTGAAACTCCAGTTGTGTTTCAAAGTCAACCTGGTTTAAAAATAACTTGGATTAAAACTGGAAAAGTTAAACAAGGTGATTTAATCTGTGAAGTGAATTTTGAAGTTGAAGACAAAACTTCTAATAAAACAGTCATGCCAGTAAATTTCACAGGTAAATATGAAACAGTTGCTATGGAAATTAACAATTTTGTTGGTGGAAAAGCAAATTATAAAAAATTTTATAACTGTATGACAAGATTGAGAATAATAATCAAAGATAAAAATGCAGTTGCTATTGATAAAATTAAAAAAATTTCAATTGTCAAAGGGATAAATTGAAATGGTGAGGAACTACAAATCATTATTGGAGGAGAAGTTTACAAAGTTAGAGAAGCACTTGAAAAATACTTAGATGATCTTAACAATCAACAATTAAATATCAGGGTCAATAAAAGTACAACATTTTCAGCTAAAATATTGGCTGCTTTGGGAGGAATAGTTACTCCAATTTTACCAATCTTGATGGGTGCAGGATTACTAAAAGCACTTGTTTCTGTGTTGCAAATATCTGGAGCAATCCAAACCATCCCCTCAGGAACACTAGCAGCAAATCTTGGAGCTTATGATCTCTTTTCTGTCATTATGTATTTAATTTCAGATGTTGGATTACTAATGATTGGGTTCTTTTTTGGCTACTCAACAGTTAGATACTTGGGGGGTAGTACCTATGTTGGTGGGTTAGTTGCTTTAACTTTAGTAGCACCAGCTTTATTTAGTGGTCAATTTGCCTTTATCTACTTTACAGTTTTAAATGTAAAAGTTGGAATTAGAGGTTATACTTCATCAGTGGTGCCTCAAGTTGGTGCAGCTTTTATCTACTTTTACTTTGATAAATGAGTCCAAAAGTGAATGCCTAAAAGTGTTGACATTATCTTTCGTCCAGCACTTTCAGTTCTCTTTACAACTTTAATTGTTTTCATGATTGTGGGACCAATTTTAGGTTTCTTTGAAGCTATGGTTGGAAATGGGGTTAAATACCTAGAAACTGCACCTTTAGGAATTGGCACTGCAGTTTATTCAGGGTTAAGACAAATGTTAGTTTTAACTGGCTTACATACAACAGTCACTTCACTAATAGGAGCTGCTGGTTGATATAGTGGACAAAGTTTTAATTTAATGATGGCTGTATCATTAGCTGTTTTTGGTCAAATTGGATCTGGAGTTGGGGTTGTTGTTAGAACAAAAAACTCAAATATTAGAGCTGCAGCATATGGAGCATTACCAGCAGCTGTCTTTGGAATCACTGAACCAATTATTTATGGGGTTAATCTTCCAAAAGTAAGACCATTTTTCTTTGGATGTCTTGGTGCTGCTTGTGCTGGATTAGTTGCTGGAATTATTGGAGTTAATGCTTATTCAGGAGCAGGTCAAGGGGTTTTATTTTTTACTGGAATGTTTCCAACTGATGACTCAACTTTAACGTCAGCAATGTTAGTAAAAAATGTTTTAGGATATGTTGCTTCAATGTTGGTGGCCATCTTAGTACCATTGGGATTAGTGATTCTTTTTTATAAAGAAAGAGTTGCTGAACTAAAAGGAACAAAAAAACTAAATAACTTAGTTTACAAAGTTTTAGTAAAAAAATTTAATTTTTCAAAAAATCAAGATCTTGAAACTCTAACTTTAGATTTAAATAAATTGACTGACTGCGTTAGTGGTGAAAATAGCAAAAAAATTAAAAAGCTAGACACCTTGTTTAATAAAAAAGTAAAAATTCAGATTTTGATTACAAAAGTTCAAAGCAATGAAGATAAAATCAAAGAGAAGTTTGCAACATTTGCTAATAAAAACTATGTTAAAGGTCGACAAGCAAATGTTGTTAAATATAACAACCTTTATCACCAAGTTGATTTTAAAAAAAAATACTTACAATTGAATGCTGAGTTAAATAACATAAATCAAGAAATGAAAGAATTAGAAAATTGATTTAATGCTTTACAAGCAAATTATTTAAAGGATGTTGAAAGTATTCTTGAAAAACTAAATGATAGAACTAACTCAAAGATTTTCAAACCTTTAGTTAATAATTATTTTAATGTCATAAATTCATTCCCAATTAGTTATCAAATGGTTGAAGCATTACCAATTGAATTTAAATTAAATAAAAAGTAGCAAATAAATATTTAGTGATACAATTTCATTAAATATTTTTTACATTTGAAAGGAGTGTAATAATGTACTTTACAAAAGACATTTCAAGAATTACTAGAACATCGCTTAAACAAATTAAAGTTTATCAAAGTTCAGGATTACTTGGAGATGATATTTATAATGGTGAAGGTAAATTATGTTTGAATGATTTACAGCTTAAAAAACTATTTGAAATAAAAATGTTACAAGAAATTTGTTTTTCAACAAAACAGATTAAAATATTGTATGACAATAACTTAACTGAACAAGCTACAAAAAATATGTTTGAACATTATGTTGAGTCTTGTGAAAAAGGGTTGGTGCTGTTTAAAAATAGTTATGCTCAATCATACCAGGACACAAACTTTGCTGATAGAGATCTTTACTGACTATTTTCACATAATTATCATGTCGATAATGTTTTATATGAAATGTATAGTTGAAGAAAAAAATGGTATACTGATGAGAAAACAAAAAAATATATTAGAGAAATCAGGAGAAAATTATTTTTATGCATGGATGGTTTTAATTATGCTGAAGAAGAATATTATTTTAAACGAGTCTCGGTGTATTTTGAAATACTTTACAACTTCTTTTTAGAATACCACTTAAATAAAAGCTTTTTATACTTAATCGCTTACATTCAATGAATTACAACTTCAGATCGTTATAAAAGACAAATGTTTAAACTAATTGGAGTCTTTCACTGTGTTGAACTGTATGAACTATCACTAAAATGAGTGGCAATCAAAAGTTGAAAGTAAAATTTTACAGACCTAAGGCTATGAATTTTAATTAATAAATCAATTATAAAATAATGTCAAAGGAGAAAATAGAAATGAAAAAATATAAATTTACAAAAGAATTTTTGCTTGGTGGAGCAGTTGCTGCCCACCAATTTGAAGGTGGTTGAGATCAAGATGGAAAAGGTCTCTCAATTGCTGATCTAAGAAGATACAACCCAAATTTAAATCGTAAAGATATAAACACTGAAAGAGCAATGACAAAAGCAAAACTAGCAGAGGCCCTAAATCCACCAAAGGATTTAGTGTTTCCAAAAAGACATGGCATTGATTTTTATAACAATTGAAAACAAGATATTAACATGTTTGGAGAAATGAAAATGAAAATTTTTAGAACATCAATTTCTTGACCAAGAATTTTCCCCAATGGAGATGAAACTAAACCAAATGAAGCTGGATTGGAATTTTATGATAAAGTTTTTAAAGAATGTAAAGAGCAAGGCATTGAACCATTGGTTACCCTTTCACATTATGAAACTCCATATCATTTAGTAGAAAAATATGGGGGCTGAAAAAGTAAAGAGTTAATTAATTTTTTCACAAACTTTGCAGAAGTTGTCTTTAAAAGATACAAAAACTTAGTTAAATACTGAATGCCATTTAATGAAATCAATGCAGCCATCTACTCAGTTTGAGCAGGAGCTGGTCTGAAAGATGATGAAGAAAACATTGAAACAAAATCCTATCAAGCAATGCACAATTTGTTTGTGGCAAATGCACTAGCAAATAAAATTGGTAAATCAATTAATCAGGATTTTAAGATTGGGTGTATGATCGCAGGAATGATGACTTATCCATTTGACTGCAAGCCAGAAAATGTTTTATTAAATTTGCATCAAGAACAGAGAAGAAAGTACTTTTATTTTGATGTGGCAGTTGGTGGCTATTATCCAAATTACATTAAAAAATATTGAGAAAGAAAAAATATTAAGTTAGATATTACAACTGAAGAACTTGAAATTATAAAAAATAATACCTCTGATTTTTCAGGCTTTAGTTATTATATGTCTGGAGTGTACTCAGTTGATGAGCAAGAGTTGGTTGAAGGTAACTTGATCAAATTTGGTAAAAACCCTTATCTAGATTCAAATCAATGAGGCTGACAAATTGACCCAGTTGGTTTGAGAGTAATGATGAACCAAATTTATGATAGATATCAAAAACCAGTCTTTATTGCTGAAAATGGATTAGGCTTTGTTGAAGAAATGAAAAACTCAAGTGAAATAATCCAAGATGATTATCGAATTGAATATTTAAAAAAACACCTTCAACAGCTTCTACTTGCCATAAATGAGGATGGGGTTGAATGTTTGGGGTACACACTTTGGACACCCATTGATGTAATTTCTCATGGTACAAGTGAAATGACAAAAAGATATGGTTTGATTTATGTAGATCAAGATGACTTTGGAAATGGAACAAGAAAAAGATATAAGAAAAAATCATTTGCTTGGTTTAAAAATGTTATTGAGACACTTGGTGAAACTTTGTGAGATGAAGATTAAAGTGTGAGCAAACATTATTGGTTGATGTGCAACATCAATGAGTGCCATTTTCTTAATACCTCAAATTTATTTAACATTTAAAAAGAAAGATGCCCTTAGTTTAAGTCTATTTATGCTTGGTTGCATATTCTTCTCATCAATTCTATGAACTATTTATGGGATCCATTTTAAAAATTTGCCCCTGTCAGTTAATAATATTTCAATATTTATCTTAAATATTTTGCTGATAGGATTAAAAATTTATTATACAATTGCTTACAAAAAATATCTTTTAATTGCAGATAAATACTTGTTTTTAAATGAGTTGAGTGAGAAAGAAATTGCAGCAAGGTAAACTTTAACAAATGATCTGAACTCTAATTGGGATTTTTGCATCGATATTTACATTTGTAAGATATGTTCCACAATTAATTAAAGTTGCTAGAACTCATAATGTGAGGGGTATTTCCATAATTAGTTTATTAATTACTGTTTTGTTTTTCATTTTATGGAGTATTCAAGCAATTATATTAAAAGATTATATGGTGTTAAGTAGTTCTTTACTTTCACTAATTCAAGTTATTGTGATTTTGGTACTAACCTTTATTTGAAAAGACAACAGTAAAATTAATGATAAAAAGTGAATTTATATACTAAAGTATCATAAAAAATCTAAAAAAAATAACACAAATCAATAAGTAGATAAATCTAAATAAATATTCAAAAAACCTCACTAAGTATAGTATCAAAATAAATTTCTTTATTATTAGATGCTAGACAGGTGAGGTTTTTATCTCAGGACAAAAGCTATTTTTTGTTTCATTCATCAATGATGTTGTTGCCTCTTTCAATTAGAGACGAGTTTGAACCATGCAAATTATGATAAACTGCAGTAAAAATTAAATCAGCTAAAACAAGCTGAGAGATTTTTGAACTAATTGCTGTAATTCTTTTCTCTTGTTCAAAAACTGCAAAACTAATAAAGAAATTAATTTTTGTTTTGTAATGGTATTGTTTGTTTGAGGTTAAAACACAAAGTGGTATTTTAAATTCTAAACATTTCTCAACTAAAAAATTAATTTCTTTTGCAGTCATTGTTTTAGAAACTACAATCATTAAATCATCAGTTGTTAATTTGGTTAAATTCAGCAATTGCATATGAAAGTCATGATTTGTCATAACATCAAAGCCAATTTTTTCAAGATTCATCCCTAATTCATTGCAAGCAGTTCAACTTGATCCCAAACCAAACAATTGAATTTTTTTGGTTTGACAAATTTTGTCAACTAACTGAGAAATAACGATTTGTTGCACATCACTCAAAGTTTCATAGATTGAGTAGGTGTGGTAAACTCGAAGATTGTTCATCACTGCACTGATAGATAAATCATTGGTTTGAATCAAACTTGGTTCTAAATTTGTTATTTTTTTTGCAATCATAATTTGAAATGCTTTTAGACTTTTGAAGTCTAATTTTTTATACAACCGAGTTATGGTTGAATTAGAAACATTAGCCTGTTTGGAAATGTCACTAATTTTATTAGTTACAAAAAAATGGGGATTGTTATTGATAAAATCCACCAAGTAACTTTCTGAACTTGTTAATTTGTTAATTCTTTCGACATATTTTACGATATACATTTTCACTATCACCAGTATGATTATACATCTTTGGAAATTGTTTACACAATCAATTTTAAATCTCATAAATAATATTCTTTGCTTATTATATAAAAGAAAGGAGTAATATGATTAACAAACTAAAAAATAAATTAATTGTTTCATGTCAAGCAGTTGATGATGAACCTTTAAATGACAGCTTGGTTATTGCTAAAATGGCTTATGCTTGTCAAGTGGGAGGTGCTCAGGTTTTACGATTAAGTCAAGCAGAGCACATTAAAGAAGTTAAAAAACTAATTAATGTCCCAATAATTGGTTTAATTAAACAACATTATCTTGATTCAGAAGTGTACATTACCCCAACAATAGCAGAAGTGCGCAATCTAGTTGCCTTAAATGTTGACATAATTGCTTTGGATGCCACTTTAAGAATTAGAGCTGGAGGTCAAACTTTAGGTCAATTGTTTGGCAAAATTAAAGCAGAATTTCCCAAACAGTTATTAATGGCAGATTGTAGTACTATTTTAGAAATGCAAAATGCCCAAGAACTAGGTTTTGACTTTGTTAGTACCACTTTAAGAGGTTACACAAATGCCACAATTAATCAAAATAACATTGAAAAAGATTATGAATTTATTAAAGCAGCTCAAAAAGTTATAAAAATTCCTTTAATTGTTGAGGGAGGAATTTGAGATCCTCAAACTGCCAAAGAAATTTTACAACTTGGAGTTCATGCTATTGTTGTTGGGGGTGCAATAACCCGACCTCAACTTATTGTTAAACACTGATTGGAAAAAATCTTTGCAGAGAAAAAGGAAGATGCATAATGAAAAAACACAAAGAAAGTACAAATTTTAAAAGTACAATGATGGAATTTCTACAAAAATTTGGTAGGGGTTTAATGCTACCAATCAGTATTTTACCTTTTGCTGGATTATTATTGGGAATTGGGGGAGCAATTGGCAGCAATGTTCATTCACTTGCTGGAGAAATTAGTGCTGGAGTATTCAATGGAATGAGCAGCATTATTTTTTCAAATTTACCAATTTTATTTTGTGTGGCAGTATTAATTACTTTCACTGGAGAATCAGGAAGTGCAGCACTGATGGGAATAATTGGGTATTTGGTTTTTACCTCTTCACAAACTGTCTTTATTCATTCTGCTCCCAATGGTGGTTTTTTAAACATTCTTTGATTTCATAATCAACCAGGTTTAGCATCACTTGTTGGGCAAAATTTAGGAATAAAATCATTACAAACTTCATTGTTTGGAGGGATCTTAATTGGGTTTTTAGTGGCTTGAATTTATAACAAGTTCAAATATATACAGTTGCCAAATCTAATTAGTTTCTTTTCAGGAATTAGGTTTTTACCATTCTTAATCATTCCCCTAGCATTCGCAACAGCACTTGGGTTTTTAATTTTTTGACCTTGAATTGGGTTAGGAATTTATTGACTAGGAGCAAAAGCAATGTTAGCACCAGTTGGGGTGGATGGTTTCATTTATGGAATCATTACAAGAGCTTTAATGCCCTTTGGACTGCACCAAATTGTAGTTGCAGTGGCTTATCAAACTCCATTTGGAGGAAGTTTAAAATTAGAACAATTGTTAAATCTTAAAAATGTAGCTCCAATGGTACATTTAACTTTACTTGAAGCTTTTTTAAACTTCTCAAAAGGAGCAATTATTATTGAAGGAGATCAAAATCTTTGAAATTTCATCAATTCAATTCCTTTAAATCAAATTAATGGCATCCCAATTTTTGAATGATTTCACCAAAACTTTAATATTTATGCTGGGCGTTTTACACAAGATTACCCAACATATTTAGGATTATGTGTTGGAATTGGAGCTGCTTTAATTTTAGCAGCAGATAAAGATAAGAGAAAAATAACTGCTTCAGTTATTGGTAGTGCAGTTTTTGTAGCATTTTTAACAGGAATTACTGAACCATTAGAGTTTACCTTCTTATTTGTAGCACCAGTACTGTACTATGCAGTTTATGTGCCTTTAAGTGGGGTAAGTTATATGTTAATGCAATTAGTTGGAGCCCATGTTGGAGTTGGCTTTGCTAGAGGGTTTATTGACTTAATGGTATATGGTGCATTACCTGTAATGAAGGGAACCAGATTTTACTGAGCCTTTCTGTTTGCACCACTTGAAGGTGGTTTAATTTTCTTAATATTTTATTCTGTAATTAAGAAGAAAAACCTAGCAACTCCAGGAAGAAATGGCAATGATGTTGTTTTAATGACTAAAAAAACTTATAAACAAACTGTCAACAAAACTGAACCAACAGGCTTAGAACCAAGAACAATTGAGGTTTTAACAGCCTTAGGAGGTTATGAGAACCTTAAATCAGTCACTAGTTGTGCCACTAGACTGCGAGTAGTTTTACTTGATGGAACTTTAGTTGACAAAGAGAAGTTGAAACAACTAGGAGCATCTGGGGTTATTGTGAAGCAAAACAATGTCCAAGTTATTTTTGGTGGCGAAGCTATTGTTTTAGCTGAAAAAATCAACAACAATTGAAATAGCAATTAAGCAGGTAACTGCTTTTTTTATACTTTATACATTAAAAATGTAGTTTATTGTTATGATTTTAAAATTATTTACAGATTTTAATTTTTATATGTATAATAATATTCATACAAAAAGATTCACTTGTCTAAATGATCACTTACATTTTCAAATTAATTTATGTATTTTTTGAGCACTATTAATACTCAAATTTTTTAACATTTCATTATTTAGATGAATTATTTTTTTGTAGACTATAACAATAGGTACAGATAATAGTAAATATATTTGAATTTTAGGGTGTAATTCAAGTATAATTAAGGGGTTATTTCGATTATTTCGGGAGGTTGTCATGAAGAAAAAAATTGTGGAAACATTTGCTGGAATTGGATCTCAGGCAAAGGCATTGGAACGATTAAAAAAAGATTTTCCTAAGTTTGATTATGAAATTACCCATACATGCGAATGGTTTGTTGATGCAATTATTGGTTATGCTGCAATTCATAACAACTTAAAATCACCTGAATACTTAAAATATTATAATGAAGATATTAAAAAAATAACCCTTGAGTTAAAAAGGTTGAATATTTCTCAAAATTCCAAAGAACCATTAAGAGCAATTGGTAGTCTCTCAGAAGAGAGGCAGAGAAGGGTTTATGCCTCAATTAAAGTTAATAAAAATTTAGTAGATATTACCACTGTTTCTGGGACAAGTTTTGCTGATAATAACATTGATTTATTGACTTATTCTTTTCCTTGTCAAGATCTCTCAATTGCTGGTAAAGGAAAGGGAATGGCTGTTGATTCGAATACACGTTCAAGTCTTTTGTGACATATTGAACGGATTTTGTCTGAATTACATGAACAAAAAAATCTTCCCCAATATTTATTGATGGAAAATGTCTCTGCCATTACCCATAAAAAACACAAAGAAAGCTTAGAATTTTTTAAATCTAGTTTGAACAATTTAGGATATACTAATCTTGAATTTATTTTAGATGCTGCAGATTTTGGTATTCCTCAGTCCCGTAAAAGGTACTTTTTAATTTCTAAGTTGAATGATCCAAGTTTTAACCTTAATTTTAATGATCTTAATATTAAATCTGCTCCATTTGCAAAATATATTGATTTAAAAGCAATGACTCCAACAAATCGTCATGAACTTTATGTTGCTGCCATTAAAGCACAAATCGATAGAGAAAAGATTACTGAACCACTTAAAGTAAAATACAAGAATTTAAATGTTTATCCAACGTTTAATCAAGCAAATATTGTCACAGGTTTAGATTGCCACAACATTGCCACAATTACTTTTTCAGGAGAAAATTCCCGACAAAGAATTTTAACCATTAAAAGAGGTAAATTTAGAGTCCTAAATTTAGGAGCAAAAGAAAACCTTCTCTTAATGGGCTTTGATAAACGTGATTATGCTAAAATGCTCAAACAAGAAATCACCACTGAGAAGATCAGAAGCCTGGCTGGCAACTCAATTGTGGTTGATGTTTTGTATAATATTTTTAAAAAGATCTTCACTTAATGCCTTATTCAAGGTCATTTTTAATTTTCTTTTTGTAATTTGTTTTTCGTACAGAAAAAATTTTCTTGTTATAGATTTTCATAAAGACATCGTAGTTTCTCGGGAACAATCCAAAGTAATCTTGCAGTGAAATGAAACTTTCTGCATTTTGGAACAACTTTACAATTTCTTCTTTTTTCAATTTGCTGTTTTTTTCATAGATTGCATTGAAAAAGTTAACAAACCAGTGGTAGTTTAAACCAGTGCTATTTTCTTCATCAAAAATAACAATTGGTGAATTCTCTTGTTTAGAAATTGATCCATTAGGATTACTTCCCTTAACTAAACAGTCTGTTGATAAGACTGTATCAAAGTGACCAACAATGTACTCATTTAATGCTACTACATCTCCTGTAAAATTAACTCTGATAATTTGGTTATCATTTAAATTATCTAAAAATAGTTCACGGCACTTAACTACCTTTTTACTATTTCAATAAGATGTATTTCTCATTAAATTATCTGTCATTCTGTAAGTGAAACCTTCGTTTAATAAAGCAAATTGATGAAATGATTTACCTGTCTCACTATTTATAAAGATGTATGCTTTACCTGAATAGACATCTTTACTAGCTTTGCTTTCTAAATATGCTTTGGATGCATATGGTATTTCAATTATATATGTCATTTTTTCCCCCTCAAACTCTATTTTATATTATTAATTTAGAAAATCACACTCATATATTAATTTATTAAACTTTTTTATACCTACATACATTTATTTTAACACTTTATTATAAATTTTTAGTAAGATATTTTAATTCAATTTAATTTTATGGAGATGCAAATTTTGTTTTTCTGAAGAGAAACTTTTTTAATGTCTAAATAACAGATTTCAGCAGTTAGATAAAAACATTTGCAGATTGCTATGAATTTTAAGCATTTAAGTTAAAATTACCTTGGAGGCAAGTTTATGCAAAATTCTATACTACTTAACAAACTAATAAACTTTGTAAAATCATTATCAAATGAAGATTTTTCAAGTTTAGTAAAAATATACAATACATACAAGCAATCAGATTACTATGAACCAGATTTTTTGCCTGATGATTTTATCAAAAAAATGCAAGTGGCAAATGCTACAAAGAGATATGATGTTGAAACTACAAATAATTTAGCAAATGAAACAATTGAAAAATTTGTTTTGGTAAGCAAATTTTATTCTGATGAAATAAGAAAAATTAATTTAATAATTCAAAATAATGAAATTTTAAAAAAAATTAATGGTGCAAAAATAATTTGTTATGGTGAGACAGGAACTGGTAAAGCAACCTTAATTAATAAAATCATTTCAGACAATCCATCAATTAAATATGCAAAAGAAGTTAATTTGACTGAACTAGTGTCATATAAAATGGGGCAAACTCAACTCAATTTATTAAAACTATCCAGAGAGCTAGCAAAAACTCAAGAAAAGACAATCATTTTTATTGATGAATTAGATTCGATAATAAATAAGCGTCTGAATTCAGATCTAGGTGAACACTCAAGAATTGTAGCAACTTTTTTGAAGTTTATTGATGAACTACCTGAAAATGTGATACTCTTTGCAGCAACTAATCATTTATCACTAATTGATGAGGCTGTTGTGAGAAGGTCTAATATCCAATTGGAAACCCACCCACTTTATATTGATGAATTTTTAGAGCTGTTACCTTTAATTGGTTTCAAATTAGAAAAGGGTAAAAAAGCAACTATGAAAAGTATTTTTAAGAATAGGTCATTTACTTTTGCAGATTTTGTGGCAATTCAAACTGAATTAATTATTATTGATTACATTGAAAAAGAAAGAAAACCAGAATTTTGAATCATCTTTATTAAAAAATTTATTGGTGCAAATATCCTTGAAAATTTAGAACATGTAGAGTGATCGCTAAGGGATAAAATAATGTTAAAAAAACATAAAATTATTGATCTTAATAACTTTTAGGTGGTGTAAAGGCTGCAATTTTTTCTTTTATTAAGAATGTTAGCAAAAACAACTTAAAGTTTACATTTATTGAGAATTGTATTGTTTTTCAGTAAATTAATTCGTATAATTCTCTTGATACATCAGATCAGGGAATAATATATATGAAAAAACTATTAACTATTTTATCAAGTTTAACTATAACTGCCACTAGTTCAGTTGCTGTGGTTGCCTGTAATCAACCAAAAGAAGAAGTTGTTGAATATACTCCAAGTGAGAAAAAATATCCAACAAGTTCAACATATCAATCTTCAAGAACAGAACTTGTTGATGAAGCTACAATAATTGATGGTATTAAAAAGGATGCAGAACATAAAAAAGATTCAGGTAATGTTTCAGTTTACTTTTTGAAAAGAAATGCAGCCTTTGGTGGAGTGCAATCACTGTTAAGTATTGCCAATACCTTACAAGATGGTGGCGAAGTTTACTATTCATTATCACAAAACATTGCTCCAGGTGATGCCAATGGAGAAGATTCAATTGCTTATCATAAACTAACTAGAAAATATGCTTCTAAATTTCATTTTCAAATCACAAACAATAATTCCACTTACATTGTTGATGAAGACTTACAAGGAATTTTTACAGCAGTTGGTGACAAAAAAGTTGATCTTTATCTTGAAGACTTTCAATTATTTGATGCTGCAGATAGAGATGTTTCAATTGTAGAACAATTGTTACCATATATGCCAAAAATAAACACAATTACCATTACAACTGATGGAACTGCACAATTAGATTTTGAAAGACGTAGTCAAGTCTGATTAAGCAGTATTCCAGAAGATTACAAAACATATCTAACTCAAGTATGAAGTGATCTAATTGCTGGTAAAACACCAACAATTGATAGTAAATATTATTTTGATTTAGATAAAATTTTACCAACTCTTACTTTAAAAAATGTCAAGCAAGAAAAATTTGCTAATGCTTGAGCTGCTTCTGCTAGAATTTATGTTGATTCATTAGAACAACCTTACACTTGAAATCAAGTAAGTACAGGTTTAGCAAGTGCATTTTCTCGATTAACTGAAGAGAATCAAAAATTATTTAAAGAAATTTATGGAATAGATAATGTTACTCTTAGTGCTGGGGACTACATTATCCACACAGGAAACTTAATTAAAGACAATCATGTTACACTTCTAAATGTTGAGGCAGAAAATGTTAAAGCAACTCATGAAGCAAACCCTAATAAAAAGATTATTTACAAACCTCACCCACGTGAAGATAGTCAGTATTATGAACAATTGATTACAAAAATTGCAGGATTTGTAGAAGAAGATGTTGAAGAAGTGAAAGAATGATTTAGTATCGCTAGAGCACAAACACCAATTGAAGTTTTTGCCTTAACTGGAGTTTATCGTTCATCAGAGGATAAAAACTTTGAATATAGTGTTACTGCAACCTCAACAACTGTTTTAGGTTTGTATGAAGCTGATGCAAAAGATGACATAGTTAAATACGTTTTTGCAGATGCTGCACAAGAAAATCACTTGAGAGCTATGTATGGAGCAAGTAATGATGGAGTAATTGACTGAAGAAAATCAAATTTAACAGCTAGTGTTTAAAATAATTAAAACCCGTCAGATGGTGGGTTTTTTATTTGCAAAACAAGGCATACAAGTTATTGAAATGGACATTTCCCCTTGTGAACCCATAAATTTGTCAAGAAACATCTTTATTTTATCTTGAATTTATCAGGATTTTTCATGGATGTTTTTTAGAATGACCACCAATACCTAAATTCTTAAAATATTTCTGGGTATTGGTTTTTTAGTGGAATTTTTATGTATAATAATTAAGGATAGGTAAAAATTATTAGTAATTGCTTACTGATTTGCTTAATTTTTAAAAAAACTCAAGATCTCAAAGTAAAACTGAGACAAACTACCTTTATAAATTAATTATACTTAATAACTTGTGAGGTGACTTATGTTATTAGATGCAAAAGACAGAAAACTTTTAAACTACTTATTGCAATCAAAAAACAAGTGGGAGATAAATTATCTTTGTCAAAAGTTAAATTTCAGTCGCTCAAATTTTAATTATCACTTAGAACACATTAACAATCTTTTATGTAAAAATAATTTAAACCCAATTTCTTTAAAACAAAGAGAAAATTTTCAAGTGGATAAAGTAAGAAGTTTTTATGAGAATATTGTTAAAAAAGATAGTGCTATTTTTTTAAACTCAAATGAGCGGAAACTGGTTTTGATTGTTTTATTATTATTTAACAAACAATTAACCTTAAAAAACATCACCAAAATTTTAGAAGTATCAGTTAATTCAATTTTTAATGATATTGAAGCTTTAAAAAAAGATGAATATATCAAGCATTTACAAATTGAGTTTTACATCAACAAACAAGGTTATGCCATTACAGGCAATACTTTTAATTTACACAAACTTTTGATCAATACTATTATTGAAATAACTGAAATAGATCATGACAAAAGTATTTTATATTTTTTAATTAATACTTTAAATTTTGATGATTATAATATTTTGTCAAAAAACAAAATTACTAGTGAAGAGTTTTATCACCAAATTTTAAAATTAGTTTGTGAAATGTATCAAGGAATCAACTTTACAAATTTTGATGAACAAACTTTAAGTTTGATGATTTTAATTTTGTTTACCAGAAAGTTCAATTTTGAACTACCAGAAAGTGATTTTTTATATTATCGATCACAAAAAGACATCTTTAGTAAAACCCAGTGATATGAACTTGCTTCAACTTTGGTTGACAAGGTTAAGTTAAACTATTTGCCAAACACTCATGATATTGGACATTTTGAAAAAATCTACATTGCCCAAATTATTTCTTCAAACATTTCTGCAGAAATTAAAGCTGATGATTTGGCAAGTAAAACTTACACAAATTATTTTCAAAAATTAAGAACTCATTTTGAAAAACTTGGCTATGATGTCAATCATAAATTAAATTTAGTGAACTTTGTAAAAACCTGTTGTTACTTTGAGTTAATCCCATTTAAAAATCTTTTTGATGGCAACTGGCTATATGAAAAAATTAAAAATTTTAAAAATTGTCCTGAGTTAAAAAAATATATTAAAGATTTACAAAGTTACTTTAGTAAAAATGAGGGTTTAGACTTTAAAACCAATTTATATAATTTTTATTTATTAGCTAGTGTTTTTTTAACAGGAATCACCAAGTTTCCAGTTCCAATTATTAAGTTTCAACCAAAAGATGTGGTTTTAATTTCCAATTTAAAAACCATCAATTTAAATTTATGAATCCATAAAGTTTTGAATAAATATAAAAGCATAGAAAGCTATTGTGTAATTTCTCCACAATTTTATCTGCTAAACAAAGCAGATTTTAAACATCTAGACCAAATTGCCAATCAGTATCTTAAAGGAGAACCTCAAATTGTAGTAGTTCTTAACGATTAATCATTTTTTATTAATTTTTTGGTCATAATAATAACCATTCTTTTAAAACTAGACTTTTTTTACAGGTGATAAGATTTTAGTGAAGGAGGATTGATTATGACTAATCAAAAAAAATTTGTAAGAACAATTTTGGGAGATATAGACCCAAAAGACATGGGAGTTGTTGACTGCCATGACCATCTCATTAAAAATGGTGGACCAGAAATGGAAGAACACGTTGACTTTTTGATGATAGATACAGCAGCAGCTCAAAAAGAGTTGCAAAGTTATCTTGATGCTGGAGGAAAAACAATGGTGACAATGGACCCACCCAATGTTGGTAGAGATGTACCTAGGATGTTAGAAATTGCCAAGAATTTTAAAGGCAAAGCACATCTAATTATGTCAACAGGTTTTCATAAAGCTAAGTTTTATGACAAGTACTGTTCATGATTAAAAACTGTTGGTGAAGACAAAATTGTAGCAATGATGGTGGCAGAAATTGAAGAAGGTATGGATATCCATTCATATAATGGACCAGTGGTTGAAAGAGTTGCTGCTAAGGCAGGAATCATTAAAGTTGGAACTGGTTATGCTACTATTGACCCATTAGAACAAAAAAGTTTACGAATTGCTGCAAAAACTAACTTAAAAACAGGAGTACCAATTTTGATTCACACTCAGCTTGGAACAATGGCTTTGGAAGTGTGTCAGGAATTGTTAAGTTTAGGAGTGAAACCAGATAAAATTATTTTATCTCACTTAAATAAAAACCCAGATAAATACTATTATGAAAAAGTTTGTCAACAAGGAGTCTTTATTGCTTTTGATGGACCTGATCGTGCTAAGTACTACCCAGACAGTTTATTAGCAGAAAATATTAAGTATTTAATTGATAAAGGTTATCAAAAACAAATATTATTAGCAATGGATGCTGGAAGGTTTTATTATCAAACTGCTTATTCAGCAACAAAAGGACATATCAGCTATGGAATAGCTTATATGTTAACACATTTTGTACCGTTATTAAAAGAAATTGGAGTAAGTCAAAGTGCTATTGATGATATCTTGGTTAATAACCCACAAGTGGCACTTGCCTTTGATAATTCAAAAAGAAATTAAGGGAGTGTGATTTTTGTGGCAAACACAGAAAAAAAACGCAATGATTTAGATCACCCAGAAGCTGGTGTGAAAAATCGTTTAAAAAAACAAACACCCAAATGAGTTAAAATTACTATTTGAGTAAGTTTGCTAGTAATTTTATTAACTTTCATTATTGTTTGTTTAGCAATCAAACGAGGAGATATTCTAAACACTGTTTTTTATCAAGTTTTAGTAAATAACGTTTTAGCAGTACCTTCAATTTTAATCGGAATCATTGTTTTATTAGGTTACTTATTACAAGGTAAAGCCTGATTTGATGCAGTGGCTGGTATGTTTAAAGGAATTTGTGGTTATTTAATTTTACAAATTGGGAGTTCATTCCTAACTGGTGTCTCTCGTCCATTAATGGTTTTATTTGGAAAATTAATGGGAACTAATGTAGTTTTATTAGACACTTATACAAGTTGAAGTGAAATTAATGAAGCTTTAGGTACTGCAGTTTCAATTATTAGTTATACAGTGTTAATTGGATTAGCCTTTAACATCTTACTGGTTGCTTTGAAAAAAATCACAAACGTGAGAAGCATTAATGTGACAGGTCACATTATGTTTCAACAATCTAGTGTTGTGGTAGCTATTATGTATTTCTTTGTTTTCAAAGATATTGCAAATGAATCAACTAAACAATTATTAATTATTTTAGCAAGTGGAATTTTAATTGGTTTGTATTGAGGGGTTTTTTCAAACCTAGCTTATGCACCAACTCAAAAAGTTTCCAATAATGCTGGTTTTACAATCGGTCATCAACAAATGTTAGGGGTGTGAGCTGCTTATCATGCTGGTAGAATGTTTGCTTTAAAAGGTAAAGAAGTTAAATCAGCTGAAAAACTAAATTTAAAAAAAGGATTTAGAATTTTCCATGATAACATCTTTACATCTGCAATTCTACTACTAGTTTTCTTTGGAGTGTTATTTATCACTGTTAGAATTCAAGGTAGTTGACCAGAATTATTAACCGGAATTGGTGGTTACAATTTATTTGGGGACAAACACTGAATTTTACAATTATTTGGTTTAGTTTTCATAGTTGTAGCAGCCTTGCAAGTCTTGATGTTTGGAGCAAGAATGTTCGTGGCAGAATTGCAAAAATCATTTATTGGAATTAGTGGCAAACTAATTCCTGGAGCAAGTGTCGGGATTGACATTGCTGGATCTTTTTCATATGGAGAAAAAGCAGTAACTTTTGGTTTCTTAGCTGGAGCCATTGGCAATTTCTTGGGAATTGGGTTAGTAGTTTTACTAGGTCAAGTTGCCAATATTAACGTTTTTAGAGTAATTATTATGGTTGGATTTATTCCAATGTTCTTTGATGGAGCTGCCTTAGGGTTATATGCTAATGCTAGTGGGGGTTGAAAAGCTTGTCTAACAATTCCCTTTATAGCAGGATTTATCATTGTTTTTGGAGCAGTCTTAGTAGTTCAAACTGGTGGAAGCACTGGACAAATTTTTCAAATTGGTTATAATGGATTATTTGACTGAACCACAATGTGAGCTATTATCTTAGCAATTCTTTCATCAGTTCCATCAGCTGTGGGAATGGGGTTATTATTTGTAGTAGCACTATTCTTTATCTTGATTGCCCAAATGACAACCACTGAACCTGGTAAGTCTATGCCAATCAAAAGATTATTGTTGAAAAAATGAATTAAAAAAGATGAAGAACTAGCAACAGAACTGGCTGCCGCAAAGCAAGCCAAGGCTGAGGCTAAATTAAATAAACAAAATAAAAGCTAATAGAAAAAAAGGTGAAAAATATGAAAAAAATATTATGTGCTTGCGGTAATGGAATGGGCAGTTCGCTGATGATCAAGATAAAAGTTGAAAAAGTTTTAGAAAAATTAGGCATTGATGGTAAAGTTGATACCTCTTCAATTGGTGAAGCCAAAGGGATTGCAGATAACTATGATGTGGTGTTATGTTCAACTTACTTAGAAGAAGATTTAGATGACTGTTCTGCTTTTGTGGTTGGTTTAGAAAACTTAATGGACGAAGCTCAAATTGAAATTGGATTAAAACAAGCATTTAACATATAATGGCACAATTAGATTTTTTACAATCATTAATTGCAAATGCATCAATTGTGGTGCAACAAACTTGTAAAGATTGAATTGCTGCAGTCCAACTTTGTTTTGAACCATTAATAAAAAACCAAATAGTTAAACCAAGTTATGTTCAAGGGGTCATTGATAACACCAATGCTCATGGTCCTTACTACTTAATTTGTCCAAACCTTGCTATGCCTCATGCTGATTCAAAAGCAGGAGCATTGGGAGATGGATTTAGTTTACTAACCTTAAAAGAACCAGTTTACTTTGACACTCATAAAGTTTCAGTCTTAATTGGGTTTGCAGCTAAAAATAGTGAAGTTCACCTAGAAGTTGCTTTACCCCAAATTGTAGCAATCTTTGAAAATCAAGAAGTTGTTGAAAAATGTGCCCAAGCTCAATCCGTTGATGAAATTATTCAAATTATAAAAGCAATTGATTACTTTAAGTATCTAAAATAAAGGAGGTTAAAACATGAAAAAACCATTATTACAGGTAGCTTTAGATAATTTATCATTACCAGATGCTTTAAAAACTCTAGCTAGTGTTGGAGAAAAGGTTGATATCATTGAGATTGGGACAATCTTACTGCTGGCTGAAGGCAAAATTGCTGTCAAAATTATTAAAGATAAGTATCCAAATAAAATCATTTTAGCAGACGCAAAAATTGCTGATGCTGGACAAATTGTCTCAAAAATGTTCTTTGAAGTGGGTGCTCATCTAACAACTGTGATTTGTTGTGCTGATTTACCAACAGTCACTGGTGCACTGGAAGTTGCAAAAACTTATCAAGGAGATGTACAAATTGAATTAACTGGAACTTGAGATTTTCAACAAGCAGCAGCTTGAAAAGCTGCTGGAATTGAACAAGTGGTTTACCACCGTTCAAGAGATGCTCAAGCAGCTGGAGTCGGGTGAGGAGCAGCAGATATTACCAAAATTACTAAACTTTGTGATATGGGCTTTAAAGTTACTATCACTGGGGGTATCACTGAAGCAGACTTAGATCTGTTTAAACACTTACCAATTTATATTATTATTGCTGGGCGTTCAATTCGAGATGCAGCAGATCCCCAACAAGCAGCTGAAAGTTTTCAAAAACAATTAGCAAGGAAATGAGAAAATGCGTAATTTCCCTCAGAATTTTTTAGGGGTTTATGAAAAAGCTTTGCCTCCAGGTGAGAATTGAGCTGAAAAATTTAAAACTGCAGCTCAACTGGGGTTTGACTTTATTGAAATGTCAATTGATGAAAGTGATACTCGTTTGCAAAGATTAGATTGAAGTGAGGAGCAAATCCAAGAGATTTTAAAACTTTCTCAAAAACATCAAGTCTTTATCCGCTCAATCTGTTTTTCAGGACAACGTCGCTACCCAATGGGTAGTCATGACCTTGCAACTCGTCAAAAATCACTACAACTTTTAGAAAAATGTATTCAATTGGCATTTAAGTTGAATGTGCGAATAATTCAACTAGCAGGTTATGATGTTTATTATGAAGCAAAAGATGCAGAGACCCAAGCTTGATTTTTAGAAAATCTTCAAGCAGGGTTACAAATGGCAAATCGCTATGCTGTAGGTTTATCAATTGAAATTATGGATGATGAATTCATTAATTCTTTAACCAAGTATTTAGCAGTTAAAAAAGCCTGTCCTTCTCCTTGATTGAGCGTTTACCCAGATTTAGGGAATTTAGCAGCATGACATCAACAAACTTATTTAAGTGAGTTATCAAGTGGTTTTCATGACACTGTGGCACTACACATTAAAGATACTTTGCCAGTTACTAATTCTTTTCCAGGTAAATTTAAAAATGTTGAATTTGGGGCAGGATGTGTAGATTTCTTAAAAATCTTTGAGTATTTAAAGAGTGCAGGTTATCAAGGTAGTTTTGTCATTGAAGCTTGGTATGAAGATTTTGACAGACCTGTAGAAAGATTAAAAAAAGCCAAAAACTATGTTTTGAATTTGTTTGAAAAGGCAGGGTGAGAACTGTGTTAGAAAAGTTAAAACAAGAAGTTTATGAAGCAAACATGCTCTTAGAAAAACTAAATTTAGTGACTTTTACTTGAGGTAATGTTTCAGGAATGGATTGAGAATCAGGCTTAATGGTAATAAAACCAAGCGGGGTAAGTTATGAAAAACTGACTCCAGCAGATATGGTTGTGATGGATCTAAACTATCAAGTGGTTGAAGGTAAATTAAAACCTTCAACAGATGCTCCCACTCATATTTACTTGTATAACAAATATCGCTTTTTACAAGGTATTTGTCACACTCATTCAATCTATGCAACTTCTTGGTGTCAGGCTGGGGTTGATTTACCAGCCCAAGGTACTACTCATGCTGATAATTTTTATGGCCCAGTACCTTGTACAAAACACCTTGATATGCAAAAAATTAAAGATAACTATGAATATGAAACAGGAGTTTTGATTGCAGCGACTTTTGCAGAAAGAAATCTTGATCCTCAAGCAATGCCGGCCATTCTAGTTAATAATCATGGACCATTTACTTTTGGAGAATCACCATATAAAGCTGTTGAATATGCCAAAGTGTTAGAAACGGTTGGGCAAATGACTTTTCAATCTTATTTGTTAAATGGTTATAAAAATAATGTCAAACAAGAATTACTTGATAAGCATTATTTTCGCAAGCATGGTAAAGATTCATATTATGGACAATAGTCAAATTAAAAAGACCTACTTAGTAGGTCTTTTTGTTTACAAATTAGACAATTAATAATTTTTAGAAATTGAACCTAACACTACAGCTCCAATTCCACCAGTAGTTTTTTTGATATTAATTTTAATATCATTTATTGATAAATAGCCAAGAATAGCAAAAGCTACACATTCTTTTGATTTTGCATTAAAACCAATTTCTTCAAGAGTTTTTACAATAAACTTGTTATTTAATCTTTCTTCGATTTGTTTGACTAAGAAAGCATTATAAGCACCTCCACCACAAATAATTAATTCGCATTGAAATTTAGTGTTATAAAATTTAAGTGCTTCAGTTGCAATCACGGCTGCCGTGACTTGTGTACAAGTGTTTAAGATATCTACAACTTTTTGAGATTTTAAATCAAAATATTGATTAATAAATTCTAAATTAAATAGTTCTCTCCCTGTAGATTTAGGAGCAGCCTGTTGAAAAAAGTCATGTTCAATAATTTTTTTAAAAACCTTTTCATCAAGAGTTCCTTTTGCTGCATTTTGACCTCCAGGGTCAAATTCTAGTTGAAGATATTGATTTGCAATTAAGTCAATAAGAACATTTCCGGGACCAACATCATAACCAAAGCAATAGCTTAGATTTGGATCAAGGACTGAAAAGTTTGAAATGCCCCCAATATTTACCATAATTCTTAGTTTATTTTTATCTCTAAATAAGAAATGATCAGCAATTGGAACAAGTGGTGCACCTTGACCGCCATTAGCAATATCTGCACTTCGAAAATTATTGACTACTTTAATTTTAGTTTTTGTAGATACCACACAAGGATCTGCAATTTGTAAAGTTGAAGGAGTTTGATTGAATTGATTGTTTGGTGGAATATGGTACATTGTTTGACCATGCATTGCAATATAATCAATTTGTTGAGAACTTAGTTTACTTTTTTGTAAAATAATTGTCACTAGTTCAGTAGCAAGATTTGCAAGTTCAAAGTTCAGTTCACAAATTTCATCAACTCTACTAGTTAAAACATTTATATTTTTTAACAATTTCTCTTTTAATTTTTTAGGATATTCAATATTTACAAAGTCTAATTCTTTAATTTTAAAATTATTGTTTTCAAAAGTAACATCACATAATAAACCATCAATGCCATCAAGTGATGTTCCCGACATTAAACTAATGCATTTCATCAGCCAAAATAAATTTAAACTTTGTGTATGAATTGATGTTTTCAAGAGAAAGTAAGTCATCAACAATTACTTGAGCAACTAAGTTTTTACGAGCATCAGCTTCTGATTTAGCAATTGCTAACTGCAATTCACCTTTGTAAAGTGAGAAATCATCATTTCCAATCAAAACATCTCCAATTTCATAACTTTGTTTTGTCTGGTTGGGTGGAAAGGCTTTGCTTTTATACTTAACTCTGCTTTGGGTTGATCGAATAAAATAGGGGTTAATGTCTGCTCTTCGAAAATGTTCTTCATCAAAAATGATTGTCTTTTCAATGTCGGAAATATTTGTTTGCAGAACAACTTGTAAATTAACATAGTAGGGATTTAATTTTCCTAGTGCTTCTAATTCTTTATTAGAGGCATAAGCATTACAAATGATAACATTATCTGTTAAGTTACTGCTCCATAAGTAATTGACTTGAGAAATTAAATTTAAGCCCCTAAGATCTTCTAAAGTGCAACAAAAATCGTCAACATCTCAGTTGGCAATCCTTTTTGGATTTTTTGTTGAAACAAAAGCACTTGTTTCAATACCGAGATTTTTAAATTTTTTAGAAGTTGTTTGATAAAAGGCCTTACTTATTCCACAATATTTTTGTGGATAAAAGTTATGACTTCCTAAAATGTTATCCTTAATTCCTCCATAATGTAAAGTTTCATCTAACAGATAATCATTGTTATCCATGTTTAACTCAATTTTAATGCCATAATCATTAAAGGTTAAGTTTGCTAATTGTTGTGGACTCATTGGTGAGTCAAATCTGACAACATCAATATTTAATTCAGCAAAAAATTTAAAATCACCATCAAAATTAATAGCATTTAAAATTCTTTGATTGACATCAATGATGTTAATCATATCATTTTCTTTTGAAAACTTTAAGATTTCTTTATATTTTTGAATTGTCCCAGTTTTGCTAGCAAGTTCATGTTCATCTAGCTGTAAAAGTGCTGTTCAAACTATTTTGAAATTGTTGGCTTTTGCTGTTGTTATATATTTTTTCATGTCTTCCAGATCCATTTTTTCTGGATAAACTGCAATTCCTAGTTTTCTGATAATATCAGTCCTTTCTATTGAAAAAATCTTAATATAAAATAAATTGTTAAGGGTTTTTAGTTGAATAGTTGCAAGTAATTTAATAAAATAAAACTAGTTTTGGGATTTAATTTTTCGTAAAGGAGAAAACTTGTGAAAAAAAGTGCATACCAATTTTTATTACAAAAAAAAGCTGAAGAACCATTTATAGATTATATTTTTGATAATTTAAAGAGTAAAAGTTTAGAGATAAATGAAATTGCTGCCAAATGTTTTGTAAGTAAATCAACCATTACTCGCTATTTCAAGCAAAATGGGTGAGAGGGGTTTCGAGAATTTAAGTTCATTTTAATGAATGAACTTAACAATATTGACAACGATGAAAAATTAAGTTCCAATTTAAATAAAAATGTCATTGCTTCTTTAGAAAGCACTGATAATTTAGTGTCTGCAACTGATTATGACCAGGCAACTCAATTAATTAAAAATTCCCAAAAAATTATGATTGTTTCAATTGGAGGAAATGTTCCAGCAGCTCTTGAACTGCGCAATCGACTATTGCGATTTGGTTTTGATGTTTTTTTTGAAACTGATCAACATTATTCATATGTTTATTCAAAAAAATTAAATCAAAATGACTTAATAATTGCAATTTCATATACAGGAAACACCAAAGAGGTATTAAAAATAGTTAAATCTGCTCATAAAAATGAAGTGAAAATCATGGCAATCACTCGAAATTATGATAGCGATTTGTTTGAACTCTCAGATTTGGTGTTAAGAATTGATAGTAAAGAAGGTTTAGCAAGAGTTATTTCCATTGAAGCTCGAATCACAATTTTTTATGTAATTTTAAAATTATCACTGTGTATTTATGAATCAGATCCAGAAAAGTATCAAAAAATAATATTTTCAAATTCCTATTAGTTGAAACTAGTTTCGTTTTTTAAAATTGGTTATAGAATCAATGGTTTTTTACATTGTTGCAAATAAATAAATTATTATAATAGCGAAAGGAGACATAGATATGAAAAAAGCTTTACTTTGTTGTTCAGGTGGATTTTCATCAACTGCAGTAGCCCAGGCCTTAGATAACTTTTCAATTAAAGAAGGGTATAAATGAAGTGCCATGGGAATTGCTGCCGGGGGATTTAATCCAGATGAATTTGACAGTTATGCTGTCATCTTAGTTTCACCTCAAATTAGATTTCGCTATCCTGAAATCAAAAAAATTTGTGATGAAAAACAAATTGTTAGTTTACAAATTCCACCAAATTTATATTACCCAAATAAAGCTAAGGAATTATGAGACGAGGTTATTAAAGTTTTAAACCAGTAATAGTTTCATAAGCTAATTTTTTACAGCAAAATGGCTATGTAGATTATTAAACAATTATAAATTATTAAAATTTTACATATAAAAAAGGAGAAAAATGAAATCAGATTTAAATAATTCTCAAAAAGATCAACTTCAAGTTGAGATTTCAAAAAACAAACAAAGAGTAATGAATGGTTACATTAACAACAGTGTGGTTCCTAAAATGAATCGCTTTGCCAATCAAAGACACTTGGTGGCTATTAGAAATGCTGTTGTTGCTAACATTCCACTAATTATTATTGGTGCCTTATTCTTAATTTTATTAAATTTCCCAATAGGTCTTAAAGATGGAGACACTTTGGGAAGTATTATGCCAGCAAAATTAAATACAGCTTTTTTACAAGTTTACAGAATGACTATGGGGCTACTTGCAGTTGTTACTTCATTTTGTATTGGATCAGAATTAGCAAAATCATATAAAATGGATCCAACCACTTCAGGAGTTCTATCATTAATTGGATTTATGATGTGAGTTGGAGTTGATGTGGCCACAAACACAATCAAAATTGGAGCCTTAGGTTCAAATGGATTGTTTGTAGCAATTATTTCAGGAATATTAATTTTTGAATTTTACAGATTATGTAAAAAATACAATATTACTTTAAGAATGCCAAGACAAGTGCCAGCAGCTGTTGCTAATTCATTTATTATTTTAATCCCACTAGCAATTTATGCACTAATTGTTATGACATTAAGATTTATTGTTGGATTTGACTTTATCAATGATATGGGAAAAATCCTTTCACCATTACAATCTGTGTTAAATGACACCCTTGGAGGAACAATGGTGATTGCCTTGCTAATTACTTTCTTTTGGATTTTTGGACTAAGTGGAGCTAGTTTAGTGGGTTCAATTATGAGACCATTTTGAACTCAAGCTATTGAAGCAAATGCTGACGCTTTCTTAAATGGATCTGAAATTCCTTACAGATATCCAGAACAATTTATGCAATGAGGGGTTTGAGTTGGAGGTAGTGGTGCTACATTAGGATTAATTATTGCAGCCTTACTTTTAGCAAAATCAAAACAAGTAAAATCAATTGCCAAAACAAGTGCAATTCCAGGTATTTTCAACATTAATGAACCAGTAATTTTTGGAATGCCAATTATGTTGAACTTATACTTAATCTTACCATTTATTTTTGTACCCCAAATTGCAATTTTAGTTAATGCTTTATGAGTTAAAATCTTTGCAATTCAATGAGTTGCTTTAGCTCCATGAACTTTACCTGGACCAATTGGGGCTGTGTTATCAAGTGGGGTAAATCCATTTGGATGGGTACCTGCAGTTTCCACAATTATTGTTTCCACAGTGGTTTATGCACCATTCTTAATTGCTTATGACAAACAAATTTTAAAAGAAGAAAAATTATTAGCAAATGATCAAAGTGCTTTTGAACCATATAACTTTGTTCAAAGTGTTTGGTACACAGTTTTTAGTAAAAAATCATTAAATCATGAGCTAATTAAACAAGCCAAAGAAGAAAAAATTCAAGCAAAATTACAGTACAAAGAGAACCAAAATATTTTAAAACAATCAAACTTTGAAGCAGAAAAAAATAAAATTAAAACTCAAAAAGCTGAATTCAAATCTGCTTTTGCACAATTAAATTCAACATACAAAGAAGATAAACTTAAAATTGTTAATGGTTTTAAAACAGATCTTGAAACTAAGAATCAACTTTTAAAATCACAACAAGACAAACAACAGGTTGAAAATATAAAAATGGAAATTTTAGAATTAAAAAATAAATATTGACAAGTTCGTGCCGAACTACAAGATGAGTTTTATCTGAAAAAAATGGAGCTGATAAATTAATGAGCGAAGAAATTGGATATGCCATTGCCATTGGAGCAGGATTAATTACTTTCTTAATTTACACATTAATCTTTCATAAATTTTTAAAATACAAAGCTGGCAGTAGACTAACACTATTTGCAGCTTGCGGAATTGTCTTAGAAATCTTAATCTGTTTGCTCTTATACCTACTTATTGGAATAAACATTTGAACAAATACAATTGTTGCCATGACTTTTGGAGTCTATGTCGGGTATGTTTACAACACTTTTTCTAACAAGAGACAGAGAAAATTTCACAATGGGGATGATGGAGCAGCATTATTTTAAATAATGAATTTAAAGATGCTTAATTGTAATCAAAGAAATTTACAGTTTCAACTTAGTATACTAATAAAAATTAAATTGTAAACATTAAAAAATACTAGAATCAAGCTATTTGAGGGGAAAATATGAAACAAGCAGATATAAACAAAATTTCCACTGAACAAATTAACGATAAAACAACAAATATTGACCAAATGCCAATAATAAATATTTTAGAATTAATAAATGACGAAGACACCAATGTGGCTTGTGCAGTCAAAGCTGAAATAAAAAATATTGCCGCAATCATTGAAAAGATCCAGAAGAATTTTAAAACTGGAGGCAGAGTTTTTTATCTGGGGGCTGGGACATCAGGAAGACTTGGAGTACTTGATGCTTCAGAAATGTTACCAACATTTAATTCTCATGATGAAATCATTGGGATAATTGCTGGAGGTGAAAGTGCTTTAAGAAAACCAGTTGAGGCAGCTGAAGATGATGAAAATCAAGCAGAATTAGATTTAAAAGACTATAACTTAACACCAAAAGATACTGTAATTGCAATTGGTGCTTCAGGTAGAACACCTTACTCAATTGGAGCTTTAAAATATGCCAAAAGTAAAAATGCCTATGCAATTGGGTTGAGTATGTCTAAATGTTCAAAATTCAGAGAGTTTGCAGATGATGTTATTGAAATTAATTCTGGTCCAGAAGTAATTTCAGGATCTACAAGATTAAAGGCAGGGACTGCTACAAAATTAGTTTTAAATATGATCTCAACAACATTGATGATTAAAAAAGGAAAAACTTATGGAAACTTAATGATTGATGTAAGAATTAGCAATGAAAAATTATTTTATCGGGCAGTTAATATTGTTCAGTTAATCACTAATGAATTAGATAGTTTAAAAATTGAAAAGATTTTAAAAGAAACCAGAGATGTTCGTTTAACAGTAGTGATGCTTTTGTTTGAAGTTGATTTAACACAAGCAAAAATAATTTTAGAATCCACAAGTAATATCAAAACATTGATTGAGAAAAAAATAAAGAATGTCTAAAGTTTTTAAGGAGGAAAATAAAATGCTCGATTATGAAAAAATTTCAATGGAAATTATCATCAATTCAGGTGTGGCAAAATCCAATGCCATTCAAGCATTAAAAGAAACAAAAGTAAAAGAATTTGAAAAAGCAAATGCTTTATTAAAAGAGGCAAAAGAGCATTTGATTGTAGCTTCTAAAGAACATTTTGAAATAATTCAAAAGGAAGCTTTGGGAGAAAAAATTGAATTTAAATTATTATTAATGCATGCTGAAGATCAAATGCTCAATGCACAAACAACAGTAGATCTTGCAGAAGCAGTAATTGATTTATTCAAAGACTAAAATTTAATCAAGTCAAATTTTGACTTGATTTTTTTAATTTAAATATAAAAATAGTTTATCAAAAAATTTAGGAGGTAATTATGAAAAAAAGAATTGGTATTGCAATTTATCCTGAAAAAATGGGGATTGATAAAACAATTGAGTACCTTAAAATGGCAAAAACATTTGGTGTGGAAAGGTTATATGCAACATTTTTACAAATAAATATGTTTTCAAATAATAAAGAATAGCTTTTGACAATGTATAAAAAATGTTTTGCTATTGCTAAGAAATTAGGATATGAAATCACAGTGGACACAACACAAAAAACTTTTTACATTTTAGAAATTAAAAATTATGATTTAAGTTTTTTTAATAAACTAGGAATTGATGTCATTAGGTTTGATGTTATACCTAGTCCAAAAATTATTGCAGACCTTACTTACAATGAGTATGACATTAAAATTGAAATTCAAATGAGCAATGATGATAAAGTTTTAGAAACAATTTTATTCTATCAACCAAAATTATCAAATTTGTGAGGGTGTCAAAATTTTTATCCCCAAAAATTTACAGGGATGAGTTTAAAGCAATTTCAAAATACATCAATAAATTTTTGAATGAACAGAATTAAAACTACAAGTTACTTGTCATCTGAAAATAAAAGTTCAGCTGGTCCTTGATTGATAAATGATGGAACTCCAACTCTTGAAGTTTGTCGAGAACTTTCAGCAGCAACTCAGACTCAAGTTGTGTGAGCCACTAGTTTGGTTGATGATCTCATCTTTGCAAATGCTCCTGCAGCAATTTCTGAAATCAAAAAGATTTCAAAATTAGATCCATATATAATTCAATTAGATATCGAAACTGTCAAAGAAATTAGTGAAGTGGAAAAGGAAATTATTTTTAACAATGTTCATTTTAATCGCTCAGATACAAATGAATTTTTCATTCGCTCAACTCAACCAAGAGTAAAATACATAAATCTAGAAAATAAAGCTAGGGTTTTAAAGAGCAAGGATTTTTTTGAAATTGGTGATGTATTGATAGGTAATAATGCTGCAGGATTGTATAAGAATGAATTACAAATTGTTACAAAAAAAATTCCCTATGACAAAAAGAAAAATTTAGTTGCTAAAGTCTCTAAAGAAAACTTGATTTTATTAAATTATCTCTATGCTAATAAAAAATTTAAATTTCAGTTAATTTAATAAAAAGCTTAAAAATAGTTAAATTTATAAGTGTTTACAATAAAGTAATATTATTTAAAAATAGTTGATAAAATATAGGTATAGAATTTTACTTTGAAAATAGGAGAAATTATGTCAATAATTTTAACAGATCAACAAAAGAAAATAATTGAAAGTGCAGCAAATTACAATTTAGTGATTCAAGCAGTTGCCGGTAGTGGGAAAACGAGCACTGCATTTGAGATAGCAAAGTATTATTCAGACAAAAAATTTATGATAGTGACTTATAATCGAGATTTAAAAGCTGAGATATTAGAAAAGGCTATCAAAAGTGGTTTGAAAAACTTAGATGTTCAAAATTATCATTCACTTTGTAAAAAATATTATCAAGATGATGCTCTTACAGATGAAAAAATCTTAGAAGTTCTCCAAGCAGATACTCCAATTCAAAAATGAACAACTAGTTCAAAATTAGATTATTTGATTCTGGATGAAGTTCAAGACATGAATTGTGTTCGCTTTCACTTGATTAAAAAATTCATCAAAGACATTAATCAAGATTTAAAGTTAATAGTACTTGGCGACGAAAAACAAACTTTGTATGAATACCAAGGCTCAGATGCTCGATATTTGTCACTTGCCAGTAAAATTTTTCCCTCAAAGTACAAGTGAAAGCATTTAAAATTGACCACAAGTTTTAGAATTACTAAAAATATTGCCAAGTTTTTAAACTTAAACTATTTTAACAATAGTTTTAAAATCACAGCAAAAAAATCTAGCAAGCATAAAGTAGAATACATTTCATTTAATCCCTATGAGTCATATGCAATCAAAAATTATTTAGCAGAGCAAATTAATGAATTTGAAGTTGAAAACTCAATTATAATTGCCAACTCCACAAATTCAGAGGCAATCAAAAAATTGTACAATTACTTAAGTGACTATAAAAAAATTTTAATCCATATAAATGAAGTTGGTTCGAGTAAAAGAGATGACTTAAAACAAAATAAGTTGGAAGTTTCAACAATTCATGGTACAAAGGGGAGAGAAAAAGACCTTGTTATACTTTATGGATTTGATGAAGATTATTTTGAAATTGATAAAACTGCTGTCAATCAACCTTTGGATTTATTTTATGTTGGAATAACCAGAGCTAAACAAAAAATCATTTTATTAAGAAATGAAAATTATGCTAATTTCAGTTTTTTAGATTTAGAAAACAAGGGGAAACACTTAAAAATAAATGTTAGTGAAAGCAAACCGGTGCTCAAACAAAAATCAGAGAAACCAAAAAAATATTACTTTGATGTTACTAGTTTACTTGAACACACACCATTTTATTACTTAGCAAATCTGAAAAAGCACTTAAAAGTCACAAAAAAGAGCATTGTTTCCAGTGTTGTAGATTTTAAAATGACAAATTTTATAAAATTACAAAAACATAAAATTGATTATTTACAAGACACCAGCAGCATTAATGGTAAGCTAGTCACATTGATGCTACTACATGAACGTCAAGAATTGAGTTCAAAAATTGCTCCACTTGTAGAATATCAAAAAGATAAATATTTTTAATAAAAATGAGTTAGCCGTGCTCAATACTTTAGCAGAAAAAGAAAACCTAACCCCAAGTGAACTTTGTCAATTAGCTGTAATGTTTGATGCACTTGAGTCAGGTAAAAAAATTTCTTACAATCAATTAGAACCTTCTGGTTATAATTGAGTTACTGAAAATGACTTGTTTAAAATAAAAACCTTAATGAAGTCCATTAAATATGATCCTAGTTGAGAGGTTGAAGTACCCATAACAATTGATGATAAGTGTGAGAATTTTGGTGAATTAAAAGCATTTGCTGAACAAAATGCTTTTGAAGGAATTAGTTTGGGTGGAGTAATTGATGCCTATGATCCAAATTCAAAAACTGTTTGAGAATTTAAAAATGTTGATAAAATAACAGAAACTATGATTTATCAGCTATTGATTTATGGTTTTATTTTAAAAAGTAATGGCACTATTGTTGAAAAACTTAAACTCTTTAATTTAAGAACTAAAAAAGCCTATACAATTAATTTTAAAAATTATAAGGAATTAAAATCAAGTCTTATTAAAATTATGAATTTTAAAATAAACCATAAAATGAGATAACTAAAGAAGATTTTCTTAAAGAAGCTAAAAAAGATTATCGCAAGTTAGATTTAAGTCAAAAATAACTTGTTGATTCTATTTAAAACTGAGTAAATTAATTTAAACCACAAATTAACATGACTTAATGATTGAAAATGCTTTGCCAATGATTTGTGGCGTAGTTGGTGGAACTGTATTGGCAATTTGATTTAAAAAAATCATTAAAAAAGAAGTGATTATTAAGTGGATCTTGATAGTTTTAATTTGACTTTCAATTATCAAAATCGTTTATGATTTGTTCTAGACTTACTCATAAAAAGTTAATCACTTTTACTCAGAAAAAATAAAATAAATTAATTTGCTTGCTGGGAAGCAAGAATGTTGGTCAAAACAGAATCTAAAAATTAACTATTTTTAAGATAAGTCAGTATTTATCTAAAAATTGGTTGATTAAGTCTGACAAAGACAGTAAAATACTTAAGGGGGTATTTTTTTATGCTAAAAATTAGAGTATTTGAGACATTTGCCGGAATTGGCGCTCAACATAAAGCTTTAAAAATATTAAAAGACAAGAAAATTTTGGACTTTGAGATAGCAGGCACAAGTGAGTGAGATATGTGGGCTAACATTAGTTATAATGCAATGCACCACAATAGTAAAAATGTTGCAAATAAACTAGATGATGAAACAATTAATGAATTTCTTTGTAAATTCGATCACTCAAGTGACTCAAAAACTCCAATTTCAAATAGCAATTTAGTGAGAAAAGATAGAAAAGTAAGAGAATTATTATATAGTGCAATCAAAAATTGCAATAATCAAGGTAGTATTTTAAATGTAAAAGGTGCTGAACTTATAAAAAACATTGGGGAATTTGATATGTTAACTTATTCTTTTCCTTGTCAAGATCTTTCTGTGGCAGGTAGTTTACATGGCTTCAACCAAGGTATGGCTAAAGGTTCAGGGACAAGAAGTGGATTATTATGAGAAATTGAGAGAATATTAAATGAATTATGCTCCATTAATAAACTACCAAAATATCTATTGCTTGAAAATGTGAGAAATATGATTTCTGAGAGGCACAAAGCAGATTACCAAGAGTGGATTGATTTCTTGCATGAACTAGGGTATAACACTCAAACTTATGTGTTAAATGCAAAAGATTATGGAATTCCTCAGAGTCGTGAAAGAGTTTATGCTTTAAGTGTTAGAGGAGAAGATAAGTTGTTCCATGACACTTATACAAGAACAGGGCTGATAAGAGAAAAGAAGAACCCAACTGACATATCAAAAAAATTAAAAATTTCTAAAAAAATATACGAAATAATCAAAGTTGACTACAATCATGCAAAATATCGTGAAGAAGCAATTGAATCAACACCAAACCGAACACCAAGTAGGAAGACAATGTATTCTTGCAATCACAAGCTGTTCAGTCTTAGTGAAGAAAAAATAATTGAATCAAATAATGGAAGGAAAATATATTCGGTGGATGAGAGATCTAATGGTTACTTTTTAAATTTATGTCGAACAATTACCACAAAACAAGATAGGCATCCTAATGCAGGGGTTGTGGACTTATGTGGTACCTCTCTTGAAAAACTAGAAAATAAAGCCAAGTATCGTCTATTAACCCCAAGAGAAACCTTTCTATTAATGGGGTTTAGTGAAAAAGACTTTGATAATATCAAAAAATTAGATTTAATCAAAAATTCAATTTTATATCGACAAGCTGGCAATTCTATTGTGGTAAATGTATTAGTAGCAATCTTTAATAAAATTGTTGAAATGGAGGAAAATAAAAATGTATAGTAAAAATTTTGAATTTATTAAAAATTATAGCAATTATGCTTGAGCATATGAAGATATTGGAGGAATTGAACGAGAAACTATCTATAAAAACAAGTATTTTGTGATTATGGAAAGTGCAAAATTAATAGAAAGGCTTTTAAAACAGATTTTAGCAAGTCAACAAAGCAAAAGCTTAGATTTTTTGATTAATAGTTTTAAGGATTATTGTGAATATGAGAAAAAACATGCACTTCCATCCAGTATTTTAACTTCTTTAAAATATATTCAGCGCAGTCGTAATGAAAGTGCCCATTATAGTGATAATGGAAATTTTGAAGATAATAGTTCAAATACTTTAATTTCATTACTTAACTTTGTTTGACATATTTGAAAAATAATTCATTTTATTATTTACCTATTTGAAAACAAGGACTTAAAAATACCAGAATTTGATGATAAGATTTACTATGAAAAATCAAATTTAACTAGAAATATTGGAGATGAAGATAAGTTCAAGTATGAGTCAAAAGACATTACACTTGAAAAATTATCTATTGGAGAGTTGGTATTAAGTGAGAATAACACTTTTATTATTCCACCATATCAGAGAGATTATCGATGAGAAATTGATGAGTGTCAAGAACTAATAAACCAGTTAATTGCAAAGTTTAATACATTTGAGCAAGTATATTTTGGTGCAATTGCTTGTAGAGTAGAACAAGTAGTAAACTTAAAAAAACAAAATATTAGATTGATTGATGGTCAACAAAGAATTACAACTTCGCTGTTATTATTTAAAGCTATGAATGATCTTATTAAGGACAAAGTTGTTGAAGAAGAGCTAGATCTACAAAAATTACCTATAGAATTAAAAAATCTATTTGAATACAAAGAAAATAATATGTATTCAGATAAAAAAATTAAAGAAAAGTATAAAAATTCAACTGCAGCAGAAAAGCAAAATGATGCACTTTATCTTATTTTGAAGGGTTTTCAAAATAAGACTCAATTTAACAATGACAAAAAATTAAATATTGGATTAGTTACCAAAAATTATGATTTTTTTATTAACACACTTAAGACTTGACCAATTGATGATTTAATTGATTTATTTAATTACTATTACAATAACTTTATTATCTCTTGTATTAAGTTTGAAGATGAAAAAGTTAATGAAATGGAAATATTTGAAAATCTAAACTCTAAAGGAAAAGATTTAGATACATTTGACATGATTAAGAACTACATTTTTACCACTGTCAAAAAAAATGTTTTTGAAGAAAACACAAGTGAAATTACCAAAGAATTTAATTGGTACTTTAACTTTAATAGAATCACTAGTCTTAAAGGTAAAAATGATGAACAAGCTAAAAAATATGAATCATTTTTATATAGTTTTTTAACATACCAAAATGCCCGAATAGGCTTTTATGAAGGTAAAATCAAAACTAATAAAAAGAGTATTTTATCAAGTTTCAAAGTGTTTCATAGACAAATGAATTTAGATCTTGACAGCTATAAAAAAGCTTGTGAAAGGCTTGGGCGATACTTTTATATTTATAGACTAATCACAATTGAAAAAGGTTATTTAGATAGAAATAGTGAATTTTACCCATTGGCAACAACCTTAGCAAATATTGCACACAAAGATTTTTTAATTATTTTGCTATTTTACTTAGTGGATGTCTATTCAAGAGAAAGTTGAAATCCAAGAGAATTAAGAATCAGCTTTTCAAATCTAACTTCATTAGAAAAATGTCTCTTTGAAGTTGAAAAATGAATCATTTTCTTAGTGCAAGTAAGAGGTACAGGACAATCACTAACTCCACTTATGATTAGACTAATCAAATATTTAGATGCATTTAGTGGATTATCTAATTTTTTAACTGAATTGCCAAAAATATTGCAAGATTGGTTTAGTGACAAGGTTTCTGAAAACAAAGAAAATGAAAACCTACTTATTGGAACAAAAGAAGCTCTACCATTAAGAGTAGATATTATTAATTCGTTAAGTAATGACAATATTCAAGACAATAATATTGCTCAGGCTTTACTGTCTAGACTTGAAAATCATTGAATTACCTTAAATAATAAGGCTACAAATAAGATAACATACACTAAACCAACTCTTGAGCATATAATGCCAAATAAACTAAATTCTGATTGAAAAGATATGCTGAGAGACAATAAAAAATGAGATCAAGAGCTTACTGACAAACATAAATCTTATTCTGATAGAATAGGAAATTACTTGATACTAGATAAACCTAATAATTCAGAACTAGGAAATTCAAAATGAGAAAATAAAAAATATAGCTACAGTAAAACCCAATCTGTTCTAGCAAGAATTCCTTTTACAGTTGCTGGTGAAGACCTTTTAAAACTTGATAAATTTGACTTTGACTCAATCAAAGATAGAAGTGCAAAATTTGCAAAATTACTGGTGGATGATATTTATGGAATTAAATAAGGTACAAAAAATTATAGATTTATTTGATTTTGATAAAGAGTTCAAATTTTGAAATATTAAAACTAAAATTACTTCAATTGTTGATAGGTTTTATGATAAGTATTTGAAATTGCCAAGCAATGAAAGAACAAATTATATTGAAGTTTTTCGAAAAGATAAAAAGTATCAAATGTTATGTGGTAAAAAAATTGTAAATCCAGCAGCAAAAAATGAGGAATATGTTTCTAAAAGTGCTATGAGGCAGTATCTTGATGTGTTATCTAGCTTTAAAATTATTGAAAAAATGGAGAAGTATGGAGAGTTCTATGAAATAATTTATGAAAAATTATTGAATGGTGAACAAGATGTTAACTCAAGTGACATATTCTTACGAATTGATGAGAATTTTAAAAAAATAACTAATTCTCAAACCAAAAAAATATTTTACAGCTGTCTAGTTTATTATTTAATAACATTTTGTGATGAAGACGATTGATTGTGTATCAGAACAAAGACCAATAAAGTTGAAGACAAACAAGTAAGACAAATTACCAAAGCATGCAAGGATTGCGGTTATGATAACTTTAAAGATGATTTTTATAAATATGGTAGTACTCTTGATGATATATATGATGCAATTCTACAAATTATTGCAAGTAAATAGTAAAATCAATTTGTTATGATTAAAATTCTAGTTACTATAATTTGCAGTTTTGATTTGTTGAATTATTCAAAATCTAAATTTTAATGAAGTGAAGTAATAAAGTTGACTTTTCACTAATAAATCAAAAAATATAAAAAACCACAATTTAAAGCAATTGTGGTTTTTAAATATAAAATTTAGATTTATTTTGGTGAATATCCACCACCATCAGGTCATACCAAGTATAAGATACCTGGAATTAATCCACATAAAAACAACAATACTAGTGTTGCTAATCTGTGACCTGGGTGAAAAATAGCATAGATAATACCTGGAATCAGTGCCATTATTAGTAGAATTATCAATAAAAGTGTACTTTTCATAAAAAACCTCCTTTAATTATTATATACGAAATTCCACTAGAAGTCTAATTTTCCCAAAAATATATCATTATGATTTCATTATTATCAAAATCATATCATTATGATTCATATAAACCTATTTATATCAAAAACAGAATTATTCAAATAGTTAATTATGGTCTCAAATTAAAGCAATTAAGTTATTTCCTTTTTATTGATTCACCATTCATGAATAACTATGTCTAATGGTACTCCTTTTTTCTCATATGTTTTTGAACCATTTTTTGCATGTGGACGTAAATGTATTGCTAAATCATCTGATTTTTTTAAATTAAAGGTAAATTTTTCATCTGATTTTGAATTAAAATAATTTTGAATTCTCTCTTTGACCTTTTCAAAAGCAATTTTACATTTCTCAATCTGAGAGTCATTAAATGTAAATGTTCAGTATTTTTTAAAAATGTTAGTCTTTTTGTCTATTCCAATAATCACATACTTTTTATCAATTACATTATTAAATAATGAGCTATTTTCAAACTCTTCATTAATAATTTCAAGTGGAAGTATGTCAACATTTGTGTTTATTTCCTCTTGTAAATTACCTTTCTCATCTAAAACTTTGTGTGAAAATTTTAGATAGGGATTTTTATACATTTTTTGAAACATTTTTTCATCTTTTTCTCTTACAGTCTTTTTAAAGACATTTTCATGTCAATTTTTTTCAATTTTATCTCCTTTTGGGATTTTTGTACCAATTAATGAATTTAAGAAGTCATAAATTTCTGCTTCAATATCCTCTTTTTCAATATAATTAATTTTATTTAGGTTTTTTATGAAAAAATCAAATTCTTCTTGGGCAAAGTTTTCAATAATTTTTTTAACAAATGAAACTTTGTATGAGTATGCTCTTCCCTTTGCAATTTCATCAGAGTTTGGTTGTTTTCTATTATTTTCACTACCACCTTTAGTACTAGGACTTAAAATGTTATTGTTTTTCTCAGTTAATAAGTGTGCTTCACCTGAAACTACTGCTTTATTGATTTTTTCTCAATCTGATTTAATGTCTGGAAAAAAATCATCTGCTGTGACATCATACAAAAAGGCATCTATAATTTTATAATCCAATTTATCTGCATTGTAATCATATAAATATGTCATTATCAACAAGTGGCGGTTTTTCTTTAAAAAAGAGCTTTCTTCAAATGTTTCATCAACAATTTTATGGTAATTTATCATACCTAAAACCATTCTTTCTTTTGGGGCTAACTTATTTTTTAAAGATCTCTCTAATAGTGGAATAACTTTTAATTCTAGGTCTAATCCTAATTCTTTAAAATCTGCTTCACTAATATTATTAGGTTCAATTTTAAACAAATACTTTTGAATTAAATTACCAACTGTACCCTTATTCTTATCATTAATAATAAGTTCATCAACATTATCACCAATAATTTCTCTAATTGACTTACCAATTGCTGATTTTGCTAAGTCATAAATTTCTTTCAATTTGTACTTCCACCTTTTTCCGGACAAAAAATTAAATTACATTTATATTGAATGTAAAATAATATTGTTAGGAAAGAGGTTTTTTTATGGGACATTACTCAGCAAAGCAAAAAGAAAAAATAATTTTAAAATTTAGAGAGAGCAAGACAAAGGCCAAGAATTTTGTTAAAAGTTATGGCATCTCAGATCAAACACTTTTAAATTGGTGTAAAAAGTATGATCAATCTGGAATTGATGGTCTTGGGGCACCAAATTCAGCTGATAAAGAAGAACTAATAATTTTAAGAAATGAAGTTAAAGAACTGAAGAAGAAAAATGCCGAATTAGAAACTAGAAATGAAATGTGAAAAAGAATTGAGGCCCTGATAAGTAAAAAAAAGTAGTTAAATGGGAGCTTAATATAATTAAATGCTTAGTTGTTGAGGAATTTATCTACAATGAATTCAAAATACCTAAAAATGGCTTATTAAAAATTGCTCAACTTCCAAAAAGTACATACTATGAATGAGTGAAGCAAGGGAAACCTAGGGTAAGATATTATGATCATGATTTTTATTTAAATATTGAGCAGAGCTTTATTGATTCAGGAAAAACCTATGGTTGTAAAAGAATTGCAATAGATTTGCTCACTAAGGGGATAGCTAAGTCATCACATAAAAAAATATTGAGATACTTTAAAATGAGAAGCATCTCCACCAATAATCATGTGAAATGAAAAAATAAGGTAGCAAAACCTGAAAAGGTTGGTAAATACCCAAACTTGTTAACTGATCCTGAAAATTTTGATAAGTATGGTGATGTTTTTTCAGTAGACATAACAGAAAAGGAATTCAATGGTGAAAGATACTATACCTGTGGTTTTTATCATATTAAAATGAAAAAAATCTTTGGTTTAGTAACAGAAAAAAATAAAGGGAATCAACTTGTAGAAAAATCATTTCTAAAAATGACTGATGAATTTGGTGTCTTCTTGCCAAACAGTGTAATACACTCAGATAATGGTTCTGAATTTAAAGCATATAATTATAAGTTGATGCTAATGTACTTTAATTTGATTCCAAGCATGTCAAGAATAGCCAAGTCTACAGATAATGGTTGGATTGAAGGGTTTTGATCAGTTTTTAAAAGAGAATGCTTAAAAGAAAATTACTGTTATAAAGGACTTGCTGAGTATCAGCTAAATGCAAGTTTATATCAAAAATTTTACAATTATGTGAGAATAAAGTTGTAAAATATGTGTGTCCGGAAAAAGGTTACCTGTCAAATTTCTTTCAATTTTTTAATATTTTCTGAATTCATAATTATCTACCTCTACCTTATGTTATTATAATATATATTCATTACTAGGAGATTAAAAAAATGAAAACTATAAATGTAGTAGAATTATTTGCAGGTGTTGGTGGTTTTAGGTTAGGTTTAGAACGATACAATAAAAACCTGTGAAATTTTATTTTTGCAAACCAATGAGAGCCAAATAAAAAAGTTCAACATGCATTTAATTGCTATGTTAATAATTTTGGTCCAGAAAATGTAAACAATGAGGATATAGCAATTGCAAAAGAAAAAATCCCTAACAATGTTGACTTATTAGTGGGTGGTTTTCCATGTCAAGATTATTCTGTTGCTGCAACCAAGGCAAAGGGAATTGAAGGGAAAAAAGGGGTTTTATGATGAGAAATTAGTTGAATTTTAAAACACAAAAAACCAAAGATGGTATTGTTAGAAAATGTTGATCGCTTATTAAAATCACCTTCAGCAAAAAGGGGAAGAGATTTTGCTATTATGTTATTTAATTTAAATAAGTTAGGTTATGATGTTGAATGGCAAGTAATCAATGCAGCAGACTATGGAATGCCTCAAAGAAGAAAAAGAGTTTTTATTTTTGCAAAACTAAGAGAGTGTTTTGAAACTGCTGTTATGTTTGATGATGAACAAACTTTAGAAGAAATTAATGAAAGTTCAGTATTTAGCACAGTATTTCCAGTTGTTGAAAAAAGTAGTACAAAAGTTAAACAAATGGAATTTAGTAGCCAATTTGATGATGAACTAGATATAACCGAAAACTACAATGGGGGCAAGTTTCTTACAAAAGGATTTTTGATTAATGGTGACTTGTTAGAGTATGAAATTGAGGTTGACCCCAATTTCAATCCTGAAAGATTGTGTTTAAGAGACATTTTGCAAAACCCAGATGAAATTGAAGAGAAGTTTTATTTAAATCAAGAACAATTGAAAAAAATGAAAGAATTAAGAAGTGCTAAAAAAAGAGAACGGTTTAAGCCAAATGGAGAACCATACTATTATTCTGAGGGTAGAATGAACTTACTTGATAACTTGGATAGACCAGGAAGAACTATGTTGACTAGTGAATCATCACTGAATAGATCAACTCATCTCATTCAAACACTTGATAAAAATGGACGTAATAGAAGAAGGTTTATTACACCAATTGAAGCTGAAAGATTAAATTGTTTTGATGATGATTGGACTGTATCAATCACAAGTGAGAAAATGAGATATTTTTGTATGGGAAATGCTTTGGTTGTAGATATAATTCAAAATCTAGCAGATCAAATTGAAAGAGTTTATGATGAATTAATTGTCAACCTAAAAATAAATCAAAACAATATCAAAACTTGTGATTTGGAAGAATATGATGTTTAAATTTAGCACACTACATAAAAGATTTTTTTTAAAAATGACTTAATATTGAGTCATTTTTTTTATTACATCTCACCCAGGAGTGTTATAATTGTTTATGGTGCTTGGGATTCAATAAAAGTTAATAAATGTTAGTTTACTTTAATGTTTTGTTTTCTGAATGCAATTTATGTAAATCAATGTGCATAAAAAGAAAATTAATAGAAATTTTAAGACATATTTAAAAGAAATTAGTAGAATTAGTACTAAAAATAGTGAGGAAAAAAAGTAGAGTAAAAGGTAAAATGTTTCAGGAATATATTTGCTCAATATTAGTTGTATTTCAAGGCAAAGACACGACAGATTGTTTAATTAATGAAAATAACTCAGAAATCAGAGGCATTGACATAATTTATTTTTTGAAAGGTATTTTGCACCTAATCCAAGCAAAGTGTGGAGCAAGAATCAATGCTGATAGTTTTATAAGAGGATTGATTACTAGTGAATATGCTGAAAAAGCATTTGCTGTTGCTTATGTGAATGATGATGAATTAAAAATAATAAAACTATTAAAAACCATTGCAATATATTTTAATAATTATGTAGCAATCAATAATAAGATAGATTAAATTAATGATGATATATACTCAAGTATCATAAATTCAATAAACTCTACCAAATCTGACTGTTGCAATATATTTAATATGATTTTTGCATTATAAAGTAGTAAACAAATTAAACATTTCAAAAAACTATTTAAAGTGATTAATAGATACATAGAGCTTAAAGATTTTTGTAAGACTAAACTAGATGTTTTATTCTGCTTTGTTTCATCAGATGTTGTGTACAAAATACTTAATGATGAAAAATTAAACTACATTGAAAAAATTTCTCTAGAAAAAGATATTAATGAAACAGCAAATTATTTTAAAATTGAAGGAAATTTCAAATATTTAAAAAAAGTTATTGCCGAACTTAAAAATGAGGATAAGTATATTGAAAAGAAATAAACACCACAGGAAATCAATAATTAATATGTAAAATTAAGAAATGAGACTATTATATGAATTTAAATACTAAAAATAAACCTTTCAAAGTTAGTAAGCAATGAATCCGTGATGACTATTTAATAAGATTGAACAGATTTTTAGAAAAAGCAGGCATTAAAAATTTAAATGGTGAGGCTGTTTTATTTGTTAATAAAGAAGATATAAGAAGGAAATGGTATAATAAAAAACCAATTGGATATGATTTTGAATATTATCCAGCTGAAAGTAATTTTGGAAAAAATCAAGATGGGTTTTTCATTCCTAAAAATTATTGTGAAGATTCAATAGTATTTTATTATGAAAAATATAATCATGGTTTTTTGTATGATATAACAAGTAAAAATATTACAGATTATGAAAATAGAATATTAAAATCCAAAAATATAAATACAATTGAAAAAAGAAAGATAATTTTTTTATTAAAAACAATCAACTCATTAAGTAGCTTTTATAAATTTGATGCTGAGTTAAATTTACAAAAAATTAACTTCCAAGATTTAAATTTCTTGTTGAATTCATTTATTAATATTTCTGAAAATGAAAGTTTGAAGTTAACCAGTACTGTTAAAAATCAAAAAATAACAGTAAAAGAGTTCATAATATGTGTTGACATTGAAAGTAAGTTGACTAAAGATATTATCAAATTAATTGAATCAAATGAGATTAAACCTGAATCAAGGACAAGTTTTCCATGTTCACTTAACTCCTTAAGGAATTTGTTAACTCACTCAGAAAAATATAAAATAAATTCACAAAATGATAAAATTTTTTATAATATTATTGATTTTTATAATGTAGATGATGAACTATACATATTGCTTAATAAACTAGATGAAGAAGATGGGAGTATAAATCAAATTGTTATTTTAAAATATGAGTTAATAGAAATAAAAAAAGCATTTGAAAACTTTTTAAATGAGTTATATAAAAATATTTAATATGAGAAGTTATGCTTTTTACATAGATTAAATATTATAATGTATGACTATAAAAGTTATATTTTCACCTACATCACAAATTGAATTACAGTAATTGCCGGAATCTACTAAAAATGCAATACTTATAAAATTTTGGGTAGCAAGATTTATACTAAAGACTAAATAAAATAGTTACAATATTGTGGATAAAGATAGAAATTGTTCATAAATTTATAAATAAAATTTATTCAACCACAAATTTATTATAAATATTAGTGATGATTGCATTTTTGTAATACTTAAATTATATTTTACCTTAAACTAGCTTAGTCCACTTTTAATTAGACTTGAAAGTTTATTATAGGTTTTGTGATTATTTGTAAAAGGGTTATAAAGCAAACTTGATATTATTTTTATCTAATGTTGGTTAAGGTATGAAATTTTTGTAAATTATTTGTTACAAAAATAAAACCATGTTTAATTTTTAAATATTATGAAAAAATATTTGATAGAATTAAGTTAAAAGCGAGGAAAAATTAATGTAAAAGTGAAGTTATTTGAAAATAACAATTATTATAACAATGCCTGAATCATAAAGTGAGTCAAAACCACTTTAATTGTAATAAGTTATTACTGATTGAATGCATTATAACCAATACAATTAAATTTGAGTTTTAACATGTTACAAAATTTTATGTAAATCTAAAACATCAACTTTCATATAAAAGTCATATTTTAAATTTTTTTAAGGTTAATTATAAGTCACAATTAATAAAATCATATGGAGGTAGGAAAAAGTGAATAATAGTATCAAATATAAAGTATTTAAGGACAAAAAAATAGTGGAAATGACCTTTAAAGAATATAACAAACTTCAAAAGAATGTTAAAAATGAATACAATTCTCTAAATGAGGTAATTATAGGTAATTTTAATGGTCTAAAGAATGTAAATTATGATGATAAAAAGAATTGAGTTTCATTTGAAACTCAAGATAGTAAGAAGATTTTAATACATTATATGAATCCAAAAAACTCAGGAATTGAAGACAATCAAGCTAAAAGATTGGCACTTAAATCACAGCATTTGGTTACAGGTTATCAAATCTACTATGTAGGACTCATGAAAATAGGGTTAAATAATCTTTACATTCTTTCACCAATTGTAAATAAAAATATTGAAAGATACATTGCATCATCAAAAGCAAAAAAGGGAGGTTCATATTCTTCATATTGAATAGGATTTAGTGATATTGAAAAATGCATAATGGGGGATATTGATGTCACAGATTCTGATAATAATCTTTTAACTGTTCATCTAGATAAGTTGGTAAAAAGATTATTTGAACATATAAAACAAAATGAAGTTAGTAAAGAGGAAGAAATTTTAGACATTTTTAATGATATACTATTTAATGAAATTACATTAGAACAAAATGTGATGGATTTTAACTATGATCTATCTGTTGACAAGGTAAATAAGAACAAATTAATTAGAAATACTGCTCTTGTTGAAGAAGTATTAAAAGAATTGCAAATTTGTGCATTATGTAATAAAGAAAGTACTTTCCCATCTAAAAAACATAATGGTCTAAATTATTTTGAAGTGCACCATTTTATTCCTTATAACTACAAAACCCAAAAAAAGTTTGTTAAGACTTTAGATTCAAAACAAAATCTAGTTGCATTGTGCCCAGAATGTCATAAGGGAATACATTTGTCTGAAAAAGAGTTTCAAAAAAGTATGGTTATTAAACTTGGCAATCTAGTTGTAAATGATAATTTTAAAAAAATATATCCAGAGTATAACATTGAAAAAATAATAAAAATTTATAGTGAACTTTACAAACAAGAAGGAGATAGAGATTATGATTAATGATAATGATTCAATTAATATACAGCCTGAATCAAGTATTTATGCAACATACCAAAGGTTAAGTTATAAACCAAGCTATGCATTAGCTGAATTTGTTGACAATTCCACAGCAAGTTATTTTGAAAACAAAAATGCTCTAATTGATTTTTATAAAAATAATTTAAATTCTAACTATCAGTTAAAAATTTATATTCTTTATAAAAATGATAATGTAGATCCTGAAATAAACATTATAGATAATGCTTATGGAATGGAACGTGAAGAATTAGAACGGGCAGTTTTGCTAGGTAAACTTCCAAAACATAAAAATAGTAGAAATGAATTTGGAATGGGACTTAAAACTGCTGCAACATGATTTAGCAGGAAATGAACTGTAATATCAACTAGATTAGGTTCAGAAAATGAATATAGTGTAACAATGGATATTGACAAAATAGTTAAAGAAAATCCAAAAAGAATTGGAGTTAGCAAGAAACCTGTTGATCCTAAAATTCACAAAACAATCTTGAAACTTGAAAAGTTAAACAAACCAATCACAACAAAGAATCAAAAAACAGCAATCTCAAAATTAATTTCTGGAATGTATAGACGTGATATCAAAAATGGTGATATTAAAATCTATTTTGCTGAATTTAAAGCTGATAAAAAATGAAGAGACATTGATGGTGTTGTGTATGAGAATGCTGAAGATATTCCAGAAATAAAGTTCAATGAAGTTATTCCAAGAGTAATACAGCCAGGTCAAGTTAAAGGTATTGATGAACCAACACTAGCAAAGACTGTTGATGAAGATTTTTTAGAATTCAAGGACAAAAAGTACCATATTAAATATATGGTGGGAATAAGAGACAAAGGGAGTAGAAGTGAATCAGGTTTCACACTATTTAGAAGAAATAGAGCTATAGTCGGAGGATATGATAACAATTATCGCCCAAAGGAAATTTTTGGTGATTCAGGTTCATTTGCATATCAAAGAATGTATGGGGAAATTGATCTAGATGATTTCCCTGTAAATCAAGCAAAAGATGGTTTTAGTTGAGATGATGGTCTTGAAGAGGCATTTATTAATTTTTTAAATAGAAAAATAGCAAAATTTAAAATATGAGCAGAAAAACTAAGAAAGTTTGATGATTCAGGAACAAAACAGATTAAAGAAAAAGAAATTATAGAAGCAAATAATGACATATCAAGAATGATGAAAAAGGACTTTACATTTGAGACACCTAGTGCTATTGATGAAAATGTCAAAGCTTCAATTGTAAAATCAGATGATAAAACTGTCTTGGAGAATGAAGTTAATAAGATTAGTTTAAATAATTTAGGCAATATTGCAAAGTTTTCAAAGGATGGGGTTAATTTTTCATTTTCATTAAAACTTTCAGAAGAAAAAGACCCACAAGAGTGAATTAAAATAACTACTGTGGATGAAGAAAAAGATTTCTTTGAAATAGAGCTGTTTGTTGAACATATTTTTTTAAAACCATTGGCACAAGAACCACAATTTATAATTTTTATGAAAAAATTTGCAACAGCATATGTTTGTGCAATACTTTGTTTGCGTGCGAACTCACCAGACAATACTGTTGACCCATTAAAAATTACAAAAAAAATTAATGAATATCTTTTAGGATGATAAATAGGAGGAATAAGTATGTATATTGAAAAATATAAAGAAGTTTATTGTAAAAAAATTGGAACTGACTCTACAAATGAAATTTTAAAACGCTCTTATGAAATTCTTGAAGAAACACTAGATGAAAACAGGCAACCAAATAAACAAACTGGTTTATTGGTTGGGAAGGTTCAATCAGGAAAGACTTCAAACTTTTTAGGAATAATTGCCACTGCATTTGATAAAGAATATTATGATACTGTCTTTTTAGTTGGTGGAATTGATAATGATTTATTGCGTCAAAATGAAGAAAGGGTTAATGAGGTTTTTGATGATATCTCAGATGATAGAGGTTATATGACCTGTGCAGTATTCTCTAGTGCTTCAATTAAATCTGAAAAAAATAATCTTAATCAAAACAGATTTTTTCAAGGAGATAACAATAAAGTTATTATTACCATACTTAAAAATTCAAGACATTTCTCAGACATTTTAGATCTAATTAACAATAATCCTTTAATATGAAGCAAAAGAAAAGTATTAATTATTGATGATGAAGGAGACCAGGGGAGTTTAGATGGTAATGCCAACACAAAAAAAGATGGTCCAACAAAATGAAACGAAACAATAAATAATATAAGAAATTCACTAACACATTTTTCATATATTGCCGTCACTGCAACTCCATATGCAAATGTTTTAATTGATACTTATGATAACTTATCTCCGAAATTCATCAAGTTAACCTATCCAGGTCAGGGATACAGTGGACTAAGTGTTTTTCACTCAGATGAAGGAAATGAGAGATACGTCAGAATAGTTCCCGATGAAGAAGCAGAAAGATTAAGAGACAGTGATAATCAGAATGATTCAGAAGTTCAAAATATTGAAAAAAGTCTTGAAGAGGCCTTGAGTTTCTTTATTTGTTCATCAATTGATTTGTTGATGAAGAAGCAAAAATATACAAAATCTGAAATGTTACTAAATATTGTAAGAGTTAAAAATGACCATAAGATTATAAAAAAAAGATTAGATAAATTTTTAATAGAACTCCGCAAGGGAATTGATGATTATTTCAATGATAAAAAAGATATTGAAAAATTATGATTATTTGAGTTTATTAATAAGGGTTTTAAAATATTATATGATCGCAAGATAGATGAGAATGGAGATTATGATTTTTTAGAAAGATTTAAATATGCAGTTCAAGATGTTAATTCATTTATCATTAATAGTAGTCCTGGTGCTAAGAGACTTAATGAAAGTAGTATTAAAAATAAACATGTAATTTATATTGGGTCTGATTTGCTCTCAAGAGGTGTTACAATTAGTAATTTAATTGTTGCTTACATAATAAGAGATACTCTTCTTGGGAAGAATAATGCAGACACAATTTTACAAAGAGCTCGTTGATTTGGTTATCGAGATAAGATAATTAACAATATGAAAATATATACAACAGAAAAAATTGCAAATCATTACTTTGACATTTGAATTATGGAAAATAACCTATGAGAATATTTAGAAAGAATCGATTTAGAAGGTTTATCCTGTGAAGAATTAATCGATAAGATTTTTTTAGAATTACCAACAAGTGAGCTGCGACCTACCAGAAGAAATGTAGCTGATGTCAGAGAAGTTGCAATTAAGTCATGATCAATTCAAAGGAAATATCATGAAACAAAAAATATTGAGCTTGATTATTTTGAAAAAATAAGTGAAGAAGCAAAAATTGAACAATTTGGTACAAGAACATTTAGAGTAAAGGAGTATTCAAATTGAAATAACTTTTGTTCAGAATCACATATAGATTCATACATAATAAACAAAGTTCTTGCAAAAAGAGAACAAGTAGTATTTGAAGGAAGTTGAGAAGAAAAACCAGTCAAGGTAGTTTTAATGCAACCTCAAAGTGGTGCTAATTCTATGCGTTCTTTAGGAACCGATGACAAATTTACATTGCATGCACAAGGAGCAAATATAAATGTTGATTATACTGACCAAAATAACTATTTTGGTGATTCAAAAATAGATTTGTATGATTCAAACAAAGGGAAAGTAATTATACAGATTTATAAAATTGATTTTAAGGATAAGAGCAAAAATGAAATTGCATATGGACTTTATATACCATCCTTATCAGTAAGTGGATATGTTAAGAATAGATAGTATTTAATTCAAAATTGTTATAGACAACAGGTTTTTTTGATAGTTAATCTGTAAAAATTAAAAAATAATAAACGCAAATGGCTTTGTTCATAGAAAAGAATAAAATCAATTCTTTCAAAGTATTATTTGTGATAAAATAAATTTCAAATTTAAGTGTTTTTGACCCTAAAATTATATTAAAATGTTAAAATCAATTTGACTATAAAAAAGAGGTGTATTGGTGTGAAGGAAATTAGGTTTATTGACTTATTTGCTGGTATTGGTGGATTCCATAAGGCATTAGAATCAGTAGCAAAAAAGAAAAAATTGGATATTAAATGTGTGTTTGTTAGTGAAATTGATAAAGAGTCAATTGAAACTTATTCTAGTAACTTTTCAATAGATAAAGAGAAGATCATTAATATAAGAGATTTAGATGATAATATGTCAGGTGTTCCAGAGCATGATTTTTTATTTGCTGGATTTCCATGTCAAACTTTTTCAAATGCGGGTAAGAAAAAGGGTTTTTTAGATGAAATTAGGGGAACATTGTTTTTTGATATTGTAAAAATATTAAAAATTAAAAAACCCAAGTACATTTTATTAGAAAATGTAAAACACTTAGTCAATCATGATAATGGAAAAACATGAGAAATAATAATCAAAACCTTAAAAGATGATTTAGGTTATATTATACCTAAAGATCCATTAATATTATCGCCTCATGAATTTGGTATCCCACAGGAGAGACAGCGTGTATTTATTCCAGGTGTTTTAAGAGAAAAAACAAGTTTAAAAGATGAATACATTTCATTTAATTTTGATGATTTAAAATCAAATAATATTCTTAATAGCTCAAATTCAAGTGAAATTAGAAAATATATTTTTGATAAGTTTTTAGAAGAAGAAGTTGAAAGCAAGTATTTTTTAGATAAGGAAAAAGATTCATATTTATTAAATGTATTTGAAGCCTGAGACGATTTTTTAAAAAATGTAGAAAAACCAGAAGGTAGAACTTTACCAGTTATTTGAGCTGATGAACTTGGTAAGAAATATCATTTAAAAAGTGATATGCCAGAATGGAAAAAAAAATATATTACAGATATGAGAAATATTTATAAAATGAATAAAGATTTTATAGACAATTGGTTAGTAAAATATGAAGTTGAAAAATGAAAAAAACGTGAAAAAAAATTTGAATGACAAGCAGGGAAAGAAGTAACTGATTTGAAGCACTCTTTTATACAATTAAGGCAATCAGGAATAAGGTGTAAGAAGCCAATAAAATTCCCAACATTAGTGGCAATGGTTCAAATCCCTATAATTTATGATGATTTTAATAATGCTTGACGTTACTTGACTCCAAGGGAAACTGCAAATTTACAAAGTTTCCCTAAAAAATATAAAATACACAATGAAATTAAACCAGAAAATAAAGATTTTTATTCTTATAAGCAATTTGGTAATTCGGTTAATGTTAAAATAGTTTCATTTATTCAAGAACATTTATTGAATAACTATTAGAATTACTTATGAAAAAATACCCTTATAAACACATAGTTTCAGGGAGAATTACCAATTTAGAAAATCCACATCCTTTAGATAATGAGAAAAACAAATCTAAATTTATGGAATATTTAATAGAAGATTTAAATATTGATTCTTTTGAAGATATTAGCAATGATAAGAAAAACTTATTTATGATTAATTTTAACAATATGTATTACAATATTTTTATTGAATTTCCAGATGGTGGGGGAAAGGACATAAAATACAACAAAACAGACAAAAAAGTAGCAATTCCATTTAATCAAGTAGCTTTTAAAAGTATTATTAAAAATTATGAGAGGGTTTTAGTTATTGATATGTATGTTCCTTTAGATGATGATCTAAAACCTGATTTCTCAAAAAGGGTTTATTTAATTGTTGATCCAAAGAAAATCTACTTATCAAAAGTTATTGAGAGGGAATCTAAGAGTCCATCATCCAGATGAGTCAAATTAGAATATATATTAGAAGTAATGAATGATAAAACATTTAAGCAAAACAGGGCAAAAAATGTTTATATTATTCATCAAGAAAAACTTAAGTGATTTTTTCAAGACATTTTAAAAAATGATTATATAGAAATGATTAATTCTGAACTGTCTAAAGTTTCTATTCAAGATTTTAAAAATGAAAGTAATAATAAATTTAAAAAATACAGAAGATTATTTAAAGGACTTTTAATTGCGAAACGTGGTATCAAGTGTGAGGTGCTCAGTTGTGGAATTAAAAATCAGGAATTAATGATAGGTTCTCATATAAAACCTGTAAATATAATTATTAATGATGAATCTCTAACTGACTTTCAAAAAATTAAAGAGATTTCTGATCCAAACAATGGTTTTCTATTATGTCCAAACCATGATGCATTATTTGATAAACAATTAATAACTTTTAATTGCAAAGGAATATTGGAAGTTTCAAAAAGCATTACTAGTCAAGCACATCATTTTAATTTAGTAGAGAATAAAATAAACATTAATATTTCTGGAAAAGAAGTTAATAAATACTTGGATTTTCATAACAACTTGTTTAAATACAAAGAAAATAGTTAGTAACATACAATTTCTAAAATATAGCAATAGGGTTATCTAGGACAGTTTGTTTTAAACTGAGTGTTTATTACAATAGGAAAAGTTGAGATTTTAAAAAAACTTTTAAATTATTTAATAAGAGGTAGGAAATGAGTCAATTTGATATATACGAAAAAATAGTTGAAGAAGCAAAAGATGGCAAAAACATTTATTTTTACATTTCAAATTACATTATTAATCACATTCAAGAAATTTACAATATGAACATAAAAGAATTTGCCACAAACACTTTTACAAGTGTGGCTACAATCCATAGATTCATCAAGTACTTGAATCTTGAAAGTTATAAAGAAATGAAATATATTCTCAAGAATGTTTCAGAAACAAGACTTGGTGAAAGTGGTATTTCTGATTCAAACAACAATGATATTGTTGAAAACATTCACAAACAACTAGTTAAAACAATTGATCAAACTGCAAGTTTATTGCACCAACAACAAGAAAAAATTATCACAATTTCAAAGCAAATCATCAAATGTAATAGGATAATTTTGGTGGGATTTGGTGGAACTTATAATGTTGCCAGGGATTTTTACAATAAATTGCAAAGATTGGGGATAATATGCAATATTTCTCAAGATATTCACAATCTAAGTTTTTTAAGTAGACTATTAGGGAAAAATGACATAATTTTTATAGTTTCATATTCTGGAGTTACTGAAGAAATTTTAAGACTCTTGAAACTCTTAAAAAATGATGAGAGCAGTAATAAACCCCAAATTATTTCAATCACAAAAAATGTAGATAATCCAGTTCAACAAAGTTCAGATATTAATTTAGTGGTTCAATCAAATGAGTCAACTATTAGACACACATCTTTAACTTCAAGAACTGCAATTTTGTTTGCTATTGATTGCATATATTCTTCAATTATTAATGAAGACAAAGAAAAATACAGTAGGATTTTAAAATTTACAGAAGTTGAAAAATAAGTATCAAGAGTTGATACTTTTTTACTATCAAATCAAAATCACTTTTACTATTTTTCATTTGAAGTATGCTAGTAGTGTAGACCAAGGAGGGATTACATGAAAGAAAAAAAAGATTCAAAAAAAACTGCTGCAGATATTGCCAAAGCATTTGCCAAAAATCAAGTTCAATCATATACAAACTGTATGACAAGGCTGCGAATCTCAGTAAAAAAAGAAAGCACAATTGATGTTGATTATCTTAAATCAATAAAAAATGTTATGGGAGTTATCATTAACCAAAATGAATACCAAATTATTTTAGGACCTGGGTTTGTAACTAGAGTTGCTAATGATTTTGGAAAAATGATTGATGCTCAAAAAACTGAAGCTATCAATGTCAATTTATCTGTTGAAGACAAAGACCTCATTAACAAAATAGATGAAAATAATTTTAAAACAGAAAATCATGACATTAAACAAAGATATCGTGCTAAAACAAAAGCAAGTATCTTAAACTTCTTTAACAAAATTAGTTTAATATTTACACCGTTTATTCCAGCTTTTTTAGCTACTGGAGTTTTACAAGCAATTGGAAGTATTATTCTGACTTCAGTAGGTCAAGATAATTTAACCCAAGTTTCTAATTCTTGAATTAATATTACAACTTTATTATTAACATTATTAGTTCAAATTTTATGTATTTTGATTGGGTGAAATACAGCAAAAGTATTTGGAGGAACTCCAATCATTGGAGCTTTGCTAGCCGCAATGTACACACCAGCATTTGGAGCAATTATAGGAAACATATTCCAAATTGATGGTAATTCAGGGACTTTTTTAGGAATACCAATAACAGATATTTCAAAAAACTGATTTACAGTGGGAGTCTTTAGGGATGGCAAAGCTGCCGGATTAACTGGATCTATTTTTGGAGCAATTACAGTTGCAGGAGTGGCTGCTGTTTTAGAAAAACAATTTAATAAATTTATTCCAGATGGAGCAAAATTATTTGTGGTACCATTCTCAGTTTGTGTCATAATGATTTTGGTTAACTTTGTTTTATTGGTACCATTAACAGGTTATGTTTTCTTGGGGATGTCAAAATTCTTCCAAGTTGTTACAACCAATAAGTGAGCCACTCCACCACTAGGAGCAATTCTTGCTGGTGTTTGATTATGATTAGTGGTGTTTGGAGTTCATCAAGGTGCCACACCAATCTACTTGATGCTAATTGCAGATACTGGTTTAAATACTTTGTTCCCACTGGTAGCGGTTGCAGGAGCTGGCCAAGTTGGAGCTGCTTTAGCACTATACTTTAAAGCAAAAAAAGGTTCAAAAATCCGTCAAGAAATTGGTGCTGCAATTGTTCCTGGTTTCCTGGGTATTGGAGAACCATTAATTTACGGAGTTATGTTAACAAGACTTAGAGCCTTTATTACTGCATGTTGCGGTGCTGCAATTGGAGGTTTATATATGGGATTAATGCCTTTATTTGGAATTAATGTAGGAACAATTGCTCTTGGCCCAAGTGGATTATTAGCAATTCCATTAATGTCTGCAAGTAATGGTTTACCTTGAACTGGAATGCTGATTTATCTTTCTGGTTTAGTAGTGACTTATATATCAGGGTTTTTATTAACATATTTCTTTGGAACTAAGGGGGTTGATCTTAAATAATGAAAAGTGCAATTTCAGTTTATCCAGGTTTAGGAATTAGTGATGCTGATTACTTTAATTACATAAGTGAAGCAAAAAATCAGGGAATTGAGTTAGTGTTTATGTCGCTACACATTCCTGAAGCTAATTTAAAACTTTTAGAACAGTTTAAAACTTTATTAAATTATATAGATTCTTTAAAAATGAAAGCAATTATAGATATTTCAAAAAAAGTTTATGATGAACTCGATTTAAGTAGCATTTCAATTTATGGTTTAAGATTGGATTATGGTTTTTCTGACCAAGAGATTGTGTCTCTTTGCAAAACTAGTACCTTTAAAATCTTTTTAAATGCATCAACCATTGATGCAGAAGGATTTGATAAGTTAAGGAACTTGGGTTTAAACCCAAATCAAATAGGGGTTTTTCATAACTTTTATCCAAAACCTTTTTCAGGGTTAGCAGAAGAATATTTTTATGAAAAAAATAAATTCTATAAATCATTAGGAATTGAAGTTTTAGCATTTACTTGCTCACATTTTAAACCAAGATTACCTTTATTTAAGGGTTTGCCAACCATAGAAAATCACCGAAATTATGACATTTATATGCAATTAAATGAACTGTTAATGATGAAAGTTGACATTGCTTGTGTTGGAGATGCAATGGCCAATAGTGAAGAGTTAAAAATAATGACAAGTTATCAAGACAATTTTGTCAAACTTAGATTTAACAAAATTAATCAAGAAATTCTTGATGAACACATTGAAATCTTAAAAATGTCTCATAAAGTGAGGCCAGATCAGAGTTTATATATTATTAGAAGTGAAAGTTCAAGAAGTTTAACAAAAACCAATCAAAAAATTAACCCAAAGAATAATGCTGGTTGAATAGAACCAAAAACAGTGACAATTGACAATCTAAACAATCTTAGGTATTGTGGTGAGGTTAATATTTGGAAAGAAACTGCTAAAAATGATGGTTCATTTAATATTATTGGTAATGTGGAAATCAGTGAGTGAATGCTTGAAAACAGTGAATTGATCAAAGAATTTAAATTTATTTTAGAATAGGGATGTTAGTATGAAATTAGAAAATATCGATACTGAAAAACGAAATAGCAAAAGCATGCAAATTGATAAAGCATCAACAATAGAAATTTTAAAAATTATTAATTCTGAAGATCAAAAAGTTGCAATAGCAATTAATGAGCAATTGTCAAAGTTAGCAAGCATAATTGATAAAATGTTTAACAAAGTTAAAACATCTGGAAGAATCTTTTATGTAGGGGCTGGAACAAGTGGTCGAATTGGAATTTTAGATGCTAGTGAAATTTTACCTACCTATGGAGACAATTCAACTTTTATAGGCATAATTGCTGGAGGAGATGAGGCTATTAAAACTCCAATTGAAGGTGCTGAAGATGACATCGCTGGTTTTGCAAGAGATATCAAAAAGTTTAATTTAAATAGCAATGACTGTATTGTAGGAATTGGAGCCTCAGGAAGAACTCCATATGTAATTGGAGCATTGAAGTACGCAGCAAAAGTTGGAGTACTACCAGTAGCTCTTTGTATGTCAAAAAACAATGAATTTGCCAATTACTGCGAGGATGTTATTTGCATTGACACAGGTGCTGAAGTTGTAACTGGATCTACTCGCATGAAAGCAGGAACTGCTACAAAATTAGTTTGCAATATGATTTCAACCACAATTATGATTAAAAAAGGCAAGGTTTTTGAAAATTTAATGATTGATGTTAAAGCAACAAACAAAAAGTTGCAACAAAGATGCATAAACATTGTGAAGGAATTAACTGGTAAAACAAATGATAATGAAATTGAAGATTATTTACAAAAATATGACTGAAATATTAAAACAGTCGTAAGTCACCTTAAGGACTAACTAAAATGTGGTTAAAACCACATTTTTTTTACTTAAAACCTAAAAAAATAGACTAAATATTAATTTTTCTTATAAAAACTCATATCTTAATTAGTAAATGTATATAATTTAAGTATGTGCAAATAATAATAATCAAAAGATTGTTTTGATGACAAAAACCATTATTTTTTTGAGAGTTAAGCACAAACATGTAAATAGAAAAACTACAAGGAAGTATTTTTCAATCATCTTTTACACCCAACAGTAGAAATGATTATAGCAATTTATTGATTTATGAAATTAATGAGATAAATAATAAATTTCTAAATGAATTCCCATCAAAATTACTTCCCAAATGAGGAAAAGAAAAATGAAAAAAAATTATTGTTTGGAGACAGTTATTGAACTTAAAATCTGTGATTTATGCAGTTGTAACATTATGGAAAATGAATGTTGTCAGAAGCAACATGATGAATGTAATTTAGACTTTATAAGTAGATTAGATGTTAAAAATTTAATAGCTACTTTTAAAAATAACTTAAAAAACTTTAAAAAATTGGTAAAAGAATTATTTAGTTTAAAACAGTGAAATGAATTTGATAAATATTTTGAACAATTAAATAATTTCAATCAAATTTGGAGCAAAGACCTTAACACAATAGGTAGTACCTTAGATTTAAATGAAAAAATCAAAGATGGTGATTTTGACCAATTAATAGCCACATCAAAATTAATTGATGAAAAGATGACAGCACTTATTCATGAAAATGAATTTATTCAAAATTTTAATGAAATAAAAAATTACTATGAATCAATCTTATTGATTGGCTTAGGATTTTTAACTACTGATGCAGATATTGAAACTGGACCACTAAGTTTGGTTTTTGAAACATTACGCCAACTAGATTTTGAATATCGTTCTTGAACAATGTTGTTTTATGCTAAAAGTCTACCAATAGCAAATTGGCATTTAAATATGTTTGACAAGGTTTTTGATGTAATCAACAAATTGGGGGTAGAAGTCACATCCAATTTGACCAAAAAATCTATGTTAAAACAAAAATTAAACCTAACAAGTGACACTCAAACTTGAAAACAAACCCTATTTTTAAATAACTATCTAAAAAATAATTTAGTGGAAGAAAATAATTTCAAAACTCTAGAATTCACTGGAGTAGATCAAGTTGAAATTAATAAAACTGAATACATTAGTCTAGAAGTTTATAATTCAAGTTTATTTCAATATCTAAAAAGTTTGCAGTCAGAAGTTTCAAATAGCTATTTTGGAAGTGGATTAATGAGAGATAGTTATAAAAAACCAAACCTTCATCCTGATGAATACAATATTTGAATCACAGTTATGTCAATGTTGAATTTATATATTATTAGTAATTTCATTGATTTGAAAAAGTTTTAATTGTAACAGGCTATTTTATGTAAAACTCTATTTACAAATAGAGTTTTTTTATTTATCATTTAAAAGAATTAAGCACTAAAAGTTTCGGTCTATTTTTATTCAGATATTTACTAAAATGGTGATTGCCAAAAAATTGGAAATGCAGAAATATAAAAAATTATGGATTAATAAGATAATGATAAGGGGTAATGATGATGAGAATTGACCAGATACTAAAAGAATTAATGACAAATGGGTGTTTAGACATTCAAACTACAATTAATAAATGAAACATTAGTGAACGCACTTTAAGAACTGATATTTTAAGACTTAAGTCTAAATATCAGATTGAAATAACCAAACAGGGCAATTACTACATTTTAGATCACTCAATTTCTTTGCATCATAATCTCACACATGAAACTGTTGATTACAATGATAAAAACCAGCGCATTTATTGAATAGTCCAAAAACTTTTTGAAACTAATGAAGTTTATGTTGATCAAGTTTTTAAAAGTCTGTATATAAATTTTGCAGTCTTAAAAGATGATATCAAAACAATTAATCAAAATTTTGTCCAAGATATTATTAAATTTGAACAAGACCAAGCTGGGAACAAATTGATTCTAATCAACAGTGAGCAGCAAAAAAGAAAACTTTTTGAAAATTATTTAGTTTTTAATGATGAAGAATACTTTAAAACTCAATTATTTTTTCGAGATTTAGTTTCTCAAAATAGACAAGTTTCATTGTATTCTTTGAATGAATTTGTTAAAATTTTTTACATTATGATACACAGAATCTTAAAAAATCAGATAGTTAAATTTGATAATTTTAAGAATATGCAAATTGAAGAGAACAATCTATTGACAAAAATTTTAGATTATATAAGTCAAGAGTGAAATTTGCAATTACCAGTTCATGAAATTTATTACTTAGAAATTAAGTTGATGTCATACAAGTTAATTAACAGTAAAATTGTTTTTGACTTAGAAAAAAAGTTAGATAACTTTTTAATATCAAATTTACAAGTTAACCAAATCAACAAGAGTGAAGTTTATAAAAATTTATTACAACACATTGAAGCTCTAATCATTCGCTATTCAACTGGAATTGAATTTAAAAATCCTTATATTGATCAAATTAAAAATAATTACCCATGACAATATGACACTTCAATTAAGTTAGCAAAATTTTTAGAAGCAGAGTTTAATCTTAAAAATATCAGTGAACAAGAATTAGGTTTTTTAGCAATCCATATTTCTTTACTAGAAATTAATTCTCAACAAAACCAACAGTTCACAAGTTATTTAATTTCAGATGAAAAAAATGTGGTTTCAAATATTTTGTTACACAAAATTACCTCTGAAATTCAACAATTAAACAAGATTCAGTTAATTTCTTCAGTTCAACTTCAAGAAATAGAGTTAGATAAAAATGATTTTTTAATAATTGTTGGTGATCAAAATATCAATCACATTAATAAAATTTATATTGATCCTATTATTACAAATAAAACTATTGAATTTATTAAAACCAAATTGAATCAAAAAAATATTAACAACAACTTAAATCAATTTCAAAAATTTTATATTCAAGTTAATAAAATTCAGGATAATCTTGAAGCAATTAATTTAATTGTTGAAAAATTAAATGACCAACCCAACATTAAACAAAAATTACTAAGTGCTTTAATTGAGAGGGAACAAAAAAGTTCAACTTACATTGGAGACTTCACAGCAATTCCCCATGCTGAAACAGAGCTAGTTTTAGAAAATGATTATAACTTATTCTTTTTTAAAAATGGAATTATGTGAAAGAAAAGAATTGTGTATTTTGTTTTCTTAATTAATATTAATACCCAACACAAAAAAAATTACCGACCATATTTTGAAACTATTGTAGAATTCAAAAAAAATGTTAATGAAAAAATGCTTAAAACAATAAACAGTGAGGATGATTTAAATGGAATTTAAAGGAAAAAATTATGGATAAACAATTTTGTAAAATTATTAACAAAACAATGTCTTGGGCAGAGGCCATTAAAGCCTCTGCACAAACTTTATTAGAAGAAAACTATTTTAATGAGAACTATGTTATTGAAATGATCGAGAATGTCAAAAAATTTGGAAGCTATATTGTGATTGCTCCAAAAATTGCTTTACCTCATGCAAGCTATAGTAAAAATGTTTTTAAGGGAGGATTTTCAATTACAATCTTTCCCTTGGGAATTGACTTTCAAGCAAGCAGTGGACCAGTGTATATTTTAGTGACAATTTCAAGCACCAATAATGAAGAACACTTACAAAGACTTAAAGAAATTTCAAGTAAACTTTCAAACCAAGCAGTTGTGACAAGCTTACTTGAAGCACAAAGTTCAGAAATAGTTTGAGAAAAATGAAACGAGGTAACTTAATGAAAAAAATCTTGGCAGTATGTGGAGTTGGACAAGGAACAAGTCTTTTATTGAAAATGAATATTGAAGAAGAATTAAAAAAACTAGGGTTTGAAGCTGATGTAGATAATACAAGTATTTCTATGGTAGTTAGCGAAACCCCTGATTACATTGTTACAAACAGTGAATTTGCAAAGCAACTTGTGAATCATCCCTCACAAATTATTATTGTTGAAAATTACTTTGATAATAATGAAATAGCAGTAGCACTAGAAAAAATCTTTAAATAATGAATGTATTTTTAGATATCTTATCATGAATTTCAAATAACATTTTTGGTCAAGCAGTATTTTTAATTGCTATAATAGTTTTATTAGGACATCTTGTTCAAAGATCAAGTTTTAGTAAAACTTTTACTGGTATTATCAAAAGTACTATGGGATTTTTAATAATTTCTGCAGGAGCTGGATTAATTTCATCTGCTAGTGCTATGTTTGGTGATATGTACACTATTATTTTTGGGATGACTCCTGATTCTGTCCAAGCAGTTTATGGAGCTGCTTACTCATCACCAATTGGTGCAATTTTAGCAGCAGCAGATGCCTTAATTGATGTTTGGGGAAAATGAGTCCCTGTAATTATGACTTGTGGTTTTTTAATCAATTTAACTATTGCTGGAACTACTAGAATTAAGTACATTTATTTAACAGGGCACTTAATGTATTGGACAAGTTTTGTAACTCTTGGGGTTGCCTTAACTGCTTTCCCTCAAGTTGAAGCTTGAATGATTGTGGTAATTATTTCTGTAGCAATGGGGTTATATTGAACTCTGCAGCCAGCAATAATGGGAAAAATGACAAAAGACGTCATGGGAGTTGACAACCTTGGCTTTGGTCACACCAGTTCATCAGGAGGATTTTTGGGCTATTGGTTTGGAGCCATGTTGACAAAAACTAGTAAAGGTAAAACTTTTAAAGATGCAGAACAAATTAATTTACCAAAATCTTTAAGTTGATTGCGTGACAACACAGCTGTCACTGCAATTGTGATGATCTTTTTAATGTTATTAGGATCAATTATTATTGCAATTATGGCTTTGGTTAACAAAACAGGAGATGCTAGTATTTTAGTACAAAATGCATTTGAAGGAATGTATGGTTTTGAAAATGTTAACATCATTGTGGCTTCATTAATTGTAGCTATTCAGTTTACAGCAGGAATTGCTATTGTTTTATATGGAGTAAAATTGTTTATTGGTGAAATTATCCCTGCTTTTAAAGGAATTAGTACAAAAGTAGTTCCTAATGCAAAAGCAGCTCTAGACTGTCCTATAATTTTTACAAAAGCACCAAATGCAGTTATTTTAGGATTCTTAGGGGGATTTGTGACTGCTATGTTGTGAATGGTAGTTTTAGGATTTGGAATTGGGTATGTGTTCTTGCCATCAATGATCGTTATCTTCTTCAACTGTGGAGCTGCTGGAGTATTTGGTAATAAATCTGGAGGTTGAGTTGGAGCACTGGTTGCAGGAGCTATTACTTCAACAATAGTGGCCCTGGGACAATGAGTTATGTTTGCAAGTGGTTGAGGATTAGGAACAATTAATGAATCAATGAAATGAGCTGCAGATAATGACATGTTTGTTATTATGTTACCAATTTACTTTATTTTTATGCTATTTAAATTAGCAATTGGTGGTAACATTATGGCAGCCATTGGTTTAGGAGTAATTGGAGCTATTGGTTTATTATTTATGATTAGTCTTTATTTATCAACTTATTCAAATAAATTCAACAAGATTTTTAAAATTTCTCAACCAATTAAAGTAGAAAGAGTTAAAAAAATTAAAGTAAAACAAACCTTGGGTGCAAATCAAGGTGAGAAAGTTAAAATTGACAATCAAATAACAACAGAAAGTGAGAACAAACAAGAATAATGCAAACTTATCAAGAAAATGTTTTTAAACAATTAAAAGAAATTGAAGAGGTTAACATCCAAGGTTTTGACCAAGCCAGCACTTTGATTCAAGAATGTATTGCCAACCAAGGTATAATTTATATTTTTGGTTGTGGTCATTCTGGGCTGTTAGCTCAAGATCAGTTTTTTAGAGCTGGAGGCTTGGGTAACGTTTTCCCAATTTTACATGAACCATTAATGTTACATTTATCTGCTTCAAAAAGTAGCTTTTATGAAAAACAAACTGATTACATTAATAATTTTATTAATGACTATCAGTTTAAAGAAAATGATTTATTTATACTAGTGTCAACTTCAGGAAAAAATGCAGTTCCAGTTGAAGTTGCAAAACATATTAAAACAAAAACCCCAACAAAACTTATAACTATTTCAGCATTTGCTTATCAAAAACTAAGTTCAGAAGTAATTGCCAATTGAGGAGATGTTAATTTAAATAATTGTTGTGTTATTGGGGATGCTAGTCTAAGTGTTGCAAACACCGGGTTTGGACCAACCTCAACAATTAATTCAGCCTTTATTTTAAATGTAATTATTTCTCAGGGTATTGTCAAATGTCTTGAGAATGATACTGCAGTTGATGTCTTTGAATCTGGAAACATTGAAGGTAGTCAAGTTAATAATGAAAAAGTTTTAAAAAAATATAAAAATGTTGTTAAACATTTGTAAAATTTAAATTACCCAAACAACCTTAAAGTAGATGCAATGCTAATTGATTGTGCTTAGTTTAAAGGTTGTTTTTTTTTTAAAATAATCTATTTAAAAAAAACTTCAAAATAACAGAAAGTAAAATATAAAACTGGTTAATATCAATATATTTAATTATAAATATTAAATTTAGAATATTATAGGTCAATATTTTCTAAAAAAAATGGTATATAATCAAACTATGAGGTGATTTGTTATGGAAATTAAATGTTTTGGAAAAATAGAAGTAGAGTTTGAAAATGATGATTGCAAATCATATGAAAAATATAAGGAAATATTAGGATTTAAGACTTTCTGTTATATTGCAGATTACATTAGTCAAAAACTAAATAAAGAAAAAATTAAATACAAATATATTTCTAACTTAATTAGATATGATAAGAGAATAAAGTACAAGCTGTTTAGATATTTTGGAACAATTGAAGATTGTATAAAATCCATACTTATTAATAAAACAAAGTTTTGTAATGGAAAACTTGAGAAGTCAAATGATTTAGATTTCACTACATTGGTTGAAATTAATAAAATAGATGGCAATTGTTGGACAATGGGAAAGATACTAGGGGAGTTAAAATCACTTGAGTTAATTCAACCTGAGAAATGTTGTCAATTTAAAAAAATTTTTGAATTAAGAAATAAAGTAATGCACTACAATTTAATATATGTAGATTTTGATTGATACAAAAATAAAATTATTGAGTTAGGAGATGCCTTACCAGATGAATATAAGAAAGGTTATCAAGATTCAATAAATAATGCTAAAAAATGTTTTGAAGACATAAAATGTTTGTTAATGGAGGATATTAAATATGAGATATGTGACTAAGGCAGAACTTAAAGGAAGAAAAAGTGAAATTAATTTAGCAATAGATAAAATTAGAAAAAATTTGAATTACAGTTTTAATTTGTATTTAGTTGGTAGCGCAAAAAGAAATTTAGTACTAGTTCATGAAAATAAAAATGATAACAAAAATGAAGGTAGATTTGATTTGGATTATCAAATTAGAATTTCATCAAAAAATAAAGATGAAAATACACCAAAGAAAATTAAGGATGATTTTTTTAAAGCTTTTCAAAAATATTTTAGTGGTGATGAAGGGTGAAAATGTTATGATTCAACAACTGCAATTACCATAAAAAAGTATGATATTACAAAAAAACCTTGTGTTGAATTATATTCTTATGATGTTGTTATTTGTAAAATTATAGGCAAAACAAACAAAATGTCTGTAATTAAAAGAGTAGAGAAAAATGATTATTCTTGAAATGAATTAAGCATGTATCAAAATCTTCAAGATAATATAAAAAAAATTAAAGGGGAAAAGTGAAATGAGTTAAGAAAAGCATATAAAAAAAAGAGGGAAGACAACCTAAAAATTCAATCATCAATAAACAGAAAGTCATTCGAAATTTTTATTGAAGCAGTTGTAGAAGTTGCAGATTCTAATTAATTTAAAAAATGTAAATTAAGAATCAGATAAAGGATTTGGATTATTGAAATTAAAGGCTGTTTAGTAACTTAAATGTTTATGATATATATTTAATGCCTGTTGAATGACAAGTCAGACCTTCTGAAAAAAACATTAGGTACTTAATGTGTTGCTTTGAGAATAAACAATGAGTCTAATAGAGCAGTTTGAATAGAACAAAACATTATTTCAGTATGCAAATAATGGAATAATAATTGCTGAATTAACAGAATTTTTATGGTAGTAAATTAAAATTGGATGAATTATAAATAATAAATGTTGTATAGATAGTTTTTGACATTTAGTCCTTTTTTGTTTTCATAACAATGATAGGCAGCAGACTAGATATTTGTTAAATAATGTGTTTTTTTTATAATTTAAATGTTACAATTTATGTATAAATTATTAACAATATTTCAGATTGGAGTAATTATAGCATTATGAAAAAAAATGAACTAGGACAATTTTTTACTAAAAAAAATACATGATTAACAAAGCCAGTTTTGAGGTTTTTAAGAAAATATATTGCCAAAATTGATACAATTTTAGATCCATTTGCTGGGGCAGGTGATTTATTTTTGTGAATAAAACAAAAAATAGATCCAAATGAAGAACTAAGGTATGTAGGGTATGATATTGATAGCAAACTAGGTTGGAGTGTAAATGACAGTTTAACAAAAATACCAATATTAGAAAATGCATTTATAGTTACAAATCCACCTTATTTATCAAAAAATAGTTGTTCAAGAAATAATTACATTGATACATATAATATGTATTTTATTGATAGTGAACATCCTGATTTGTATCTAATTGCATTAGAAAAAATGATAGAAACTGGTTTGCCTGGTATTGCAATTGTTCCTGAAACAATTATCAATTCAAAGTTTTCTAAAAAAAATATAAATAAAATTGTTGTCATTGAACCAAATCCATTTGAAGACACTGAAGTACCAATATGTGTAGTATGCTTTAATGGAAAAACATATAAAAAAACTAGAATATTTAAAAATGATAAATATATTGGAGTATTAGATCATTTAATTGAGTCATCTCCATCTCCAAAGAAGATTAATTTGCATGATTTGAGATTCAATGATATATTAGGAACAATTGCAATTAAGGGCATTGACTCAACAGATCCAAAAAATAAAATCGAGTTTTTAGATGTAAGAAATTTAAAATATGATGTTAATAAAATTAAAAATACCTCTAGAGCAATTACAATAGTTAGTAGTATGTTATTTAATAATTGTGATGAGAGAGAAAGAAATGGTATAATAGAAAAGGCAAATGAAATTTTAAATAATTTTAGAAAAAATACTAATGATGTTTTATTATCACCATTTAAAGGAAATAATAAGGAATCAGTTAGAAGAAGAAGGATGGACTTTGCTTTGGCCAGAAATATTTTAGAATTAGCATACAGTGAAGTAATTTTGCAAGAAGGAGATAATTATTAATATGTCAGAACCAAATTATAAAAAAGAGTATTTAAATTTGATAAATGAAAACTTTAATAGTTTTAACATAAATGATGAGGATACTAAGTTAAAAATCAAGAACTTTTGTGGAAAATTTGGCTTTGATGAAGATAAAGTTACAAAACAAATTAGTAATGACAAAATACTAAGAGCTTGATTTATCAAAGACCCCTCGAAACAAAATGTTTATCGAAAGACATTTGAATCATTTTTAAAAAATATTCCTAATGTTTTTGAATTTAAAAAATTACCAGCATCTGGTGAAAACTCAATATTTATTATTAATCAAGAAGTTAGGATAAAAAAAGATGCAGAGAAGTCGATTACTAGTCAAGGAAGAACTATGGATTTTTATTTCAAATATGGAAGCATTGATGTTGATTTTTATGTGTTTCATAAATATACAGGTGAATCTGGAGGAGCTCAGGATATTCAAAAAAATAATGTTATAAGTGCTATTAATCGCGCAAGTAGTGCATATATAAATAAAAAAATATATGTTCTTTTTGTATGTGATGGCGAATATTATAGTGGTAATAGTTGAAGTGAAATAGAGGTTCATGTAAAAGATAAAAATTTTAGATTATTAAAATCATCTGAAATTGAAGATTTTTTACTAAACTTTGGGGAAGTTATTAAATAAAAATTAACTGCAATAAAGGAGATGGGACACTATGGAAGTTAAGAAAATGAGAATTGCTGAGATATATGAAGATGATGTAATATATGAAGTGCCATATTATCAAAGATATTATGAGTGAGAAAAATCAAATGTAAAACAATTTTTAGATGATGTTAAAGAAATTTTAAATGTAACCTATAAAAATAAGACCAATCATTTTCTTGGTATTTTAGTTTTAAGAGAATTTGAAGATAGAGACAAGATTAAAAAAATGGAAGTTATTGACGGACAACAGCGCTTAACTACAATATTTTTAATAATTAAGGCAATGAATATTTATTATGCATGAATTAATAAAAATATTGATGAAGAGTTATTAGATAGTAATTCATTATCGAGCAAATGCTCAGAGCTATTAAAACTAAAATTAATTCTAAACAATGAAGGGAAAGATGATCATACCTTGGATGAAATATATAAAATTTCTTTGATAAAGGATGATTTGAAGGTACATGATTTCCAAGAGTTTGTTGAAAAAATATTAGAAAAAATTAAGTTTATAAATAAAAAGTCTAAAATTTACAAAAATTTCATAGTAATTTTAGACTGATTTAATGCAAATGGACTTGATATAAAAGAAATTTCTGATTTTAAAGAAAAGTTTCTAAATTTTGAATTAGCAAGTATTGATGTAAGTAGTTTTGGTGATAATCCACAAAATATTTTTGAATCTATTAATTCAAAGTCCAAAAAACTTGATAATATTGATTTAATTAAGAATTATATATTTATGAACATTAAGTTAAATCAGGAACAAGAATCACTGTATAATTCATACTGGATCAAAATTGAAACATCTATATCAAAAAAGGAATTAGAAGATTTTTTTAAATATGTAGTTATGTTAAAAGAACAAATGTATATTGAAGAAAAAGATTTAGGAGTATTTAAAGTATTTAAGAAGGTTTATAAAATTTTTGATTTGAATTCAGCTAAATGTGAACTAAAGAATTTAAAATACTGATGTATGCTTTATATGGCTTCATCTATAAAGATTTCAAATGAAAAACTGAAAGATGTCGCTGATGGATATTTAGAGTTGGATCAGCTTAAAAATTATATAAATAATGAATTTAATAGTTCTAAATTCACAGCATACTCTATTTTCTTTTCTATGTTTTTGCTTGATAAGTATCTTGAAAAGAGAATTAATTTAAAACAATTCAAGGAAATAATTAGGATTGTAGATTCTTATATTTTAAGATGAAATATTTGTATTAATAGAGGAAATTTGTCAAGTCCTTTATTAGAAATTTGTGCACTATTTCAAGATAGTGATTCAAATAATTTAATAATAAAAATAAAAGAAAAAATTAAACAGTTTTCAGGGCAGTTTAGATATTTTTCGGATCAGGAATTAATAGCTAGGTTATCAAATGGTTCCATTTCCGGGAAAATTCAAGACATTTTAATCAATTTATTAGAAAAAAAACATAAATTTAAATATAAGCAAGATGTTTATGAGGAACAATGTAATAAAGAGCATATAAGACCAAAAAAAATAAAAGAAGTCAGTGATTGAAAGCCTGAGTTTTGAGGACAAAATTAATTTAATTAAAAATAAAGTAAGAAATGGGGAGGGATATATTACAAATTCAACATTTGAGTTTTTTGATTATATAAAAAATCAGGATATTTCTGAATGGACACATAGGCAAATTCAAGAAAGATCAGAATATTTGGCAAAGGAATATCTTGTGAAACTTATTGCTATTTAAAAAGATTTGTAAAACCAATTATGACTAAATTAATATTGAATTATTTTTCCATATAAAATTATTGTATTATATATTTAGTGAGGTTAGAAAAATGGGAAAAATGGCTAAAAAAACTGGTGAAGTCTATACACCTATAACAATTGTCAAAAATATATTAGATTTGACAGGATATAAAGGTAAAAGCATTATTAATAAACATATAATAGACAATTCATGTGGTGAAGGAGCCTTTTTAATAGAAATTGTTAGAAGATATGTTAGAGTTGCAGTCAATGCAGGTTATACTGATGGTGAAATTAAAGATGACCTTCAAGAATATATTCATGGAATTGAATTGAATAAAAAGAGTTATAATCAGACAATTAAAAATCTTAATAATTTAATTGAGGAACTTGAATTGAATATCAAAGTTAAATGAGATGTTCTGAATAAAGATGCCTTAAAAGTAAGCAAATTTGATGGATTAATGGACTTTGTGGTAGGAAATCCACCATATATTAGGGTTCACAGTTTAGATATTGATTATAAGCAATATGATTTTGCAAAAAATGGCATGACTGATCTATACTTAATTTTTTTTGAAATTGGAATTAAAATGTTAAAACAACCAGGTAAATTAGCATATATAACTCCAAATTCATATTTTACTAGTGATGCTGGTAAGAATTTGCGCAAATTCTTGGTTGATAAAAATATGATTGAAAAGGTACTAAATTTGGGTCATGACAATCCATTTGAAAATATTACAACCTATCCAGCAATTATTGTTTTAAGTAACAATAAAAAGAGAGCAGATGTTAGTGTATACAATAAAAACTATAAAGCTGATTATATAATTAAAGGTAAAGATTATTTAATAGATGGGTGCTATTTCTTTGCAAGTTCATCTGAACTAAAATTTTTAAATGAAATATTTGAATGTAAGAAGAAAAATTGTGATATTTTTGTTAGAAATGGTTTGGCTACAAATGCAGATTGATTTTTTTATGACAAAAATTTTAGTGGTGAATACATAATTGATGCAATAAAATCATCAAAAGCACAAGAAACAAAGTTGTTTTTCCCATATAATAAAAATGGAGAATTAGTAAAAATTGCTGATATAAAAAATAATAACCCAACAGTTTACAAAAAACTATTAGAAAATAAAGAATTATTGTTGGACAGGTCTCTTGAAAAAGAGACTCATTGGTATGGTTTTGCAAGAACTCAGGCAATTAAAGATGTTTTTAAGGACAAAATAAGCATAAACACAATTATTAGAAATGTGGAAACAATAAAAATTAAACATGCACCCTCAGGGACAGCAGTTTATTCTGGGTTATATGTTTACTCGGAATCTGTTAATTTAGAAGAAGTTAAAAGAAAACTTAAGGATGAAATATTTTTAGATTATATAAGGTTGCTAGGAAAAGATAAGAGAGGTCAATATTATTATGTTTCTTCTACAGATCTTCAAACCTATTTAAATTTTGCATTTAGAGATAGGACAGCAAACAAAAATAATCAGCAAGGGGAAGTACAAGATGAGCAATTATGACCAAAATCTGTTATTAGCAATTAATGAGACATATAAGCAATTATTTGCTCCTGATCATTATGATCGTAAAAGAAGTAGTAAAAAAGTAGATCAATTGCACTACACAATTCAAAGACATTTAGACATGGAACTTAGTGGATCAGGTTTTGAATTATTTTCAAAAATTACTGATAAATCTGAGAAAAAAGTACATGGTTATTATTTTGATAAAAAAACTGACATATCTGTTTATGATAATAGAACTAAGCAAATGGTAGCAACAATTGAATTTAAATGATTAATGTCAAGTGTTCAAAAAAATACTGTTAACTCTATTACAAATATGATTGGGGAATCTACAAATATAAGAAAGACTGGATTAAAAACTTATTGAATATATTGCATCAGAAATGTAACCCCAGTTTATAACAACGGAGGTCTTATTACATCAACATATAAAATTGATGAGAACTTTATAGATAAATATCGATCGATGTATAAAGATAATTTAAACTCTGATGTAAATTTGCCAAATGCATTGTGTCTCAACATCATCAAAGATGATGTTGAGATGGGAAAGCTTAAAAGTAAACGTGAATTGGAAGTTGCATATGATCAATATTGCAAAGAAGATAAATTAAATGTAGGTTTTGATAAAAATGTGGAATTAGAGATTAATGGCTTGTATATTAATAACTATAACAAATTTATAAAAATGATATGTGAGGATATAAAAAATGGAAAAAGTAAATAGTTTTGATAGATATTGTAAAATGGCTTTTGGAGCTGAAAATTCAAGTGTTGTTTTTAAACTTGTTGCATACCAATTGTTTTCAAGAGAAAAGGATGTAGAACAAATAAAACGAGAGTATAAAAATCACATCAATTTTATTAGCCATGAAAATTACCCATCAATAATAATTTATGATGAAGTAGAAGATGCAAATAAGGCCACTTTATTTTATGAAATTGTTGATATCCAAGAAATTCCTGGAATTATTAAAAGAAATAAAATTTTTGTTGATAATTTAAAGGATAATCTCTTAAGTAATGAGGATAGAAAACTATTCCCATATTTTTTCAATACCCTAGATAAAATTGTTGAAAACCAAGCATTTAATTTTGAAATTATAATTTTAATTAATATAAAATTGTCTGATACAGAAATAGCAGACTTAGAGTTAAAGTATTCAGAGAACCCAGATGTTTCTAATATTGGCGAGTTCAAGATAGTAGATAGAAAAAGATTAATAAATAAGTTTAATGGTGAAAATGAAGAAAATAAAACAGATAATCCACTTAAATTCAATTTTGAATTTAAAAATCCAGCAAATGCTGAGACAGGAAAGAACAATTCTATAATTTATGATGAGCGTAATTCTGAAAAAACTGTGTTATTGTCTCTTACTGCTATGTCATTAATTCGCTGCTATCAAAAATTTCAAGATAGAATATTTGAAAGAAATGTCAGATACAATATTGATAGTGGAAGCATATCAAAATCAGTTGATAAAAACATTGAAGAAACAGTAGCCTCTAATCCTGAAAAGTTTTTCATTTTCAATAATGGAATTACAGTTGTAACAGAAAAAATTTATGATCTTGATATTCAAAATAATACAGTTTTGTTAAATAATTTTTCAATAGTTAATGGTGCACAAACAGTTACAAATTTAAATAAATTGTTTGGGAAAAGTAAATTAAAAGACAATCTTAGCAAAGTATTTGTGGTTGCAAAGATAATTGAAACCAAAAGTGATAAAGATGGTGAACTTATTGAAAAAATAACAAAATCATCAAATAATCAAAAACCAGTGCAACCAAGAGATTTCAGATCTAATGCTGCTGAAATGATTGAATTGAAAAAGTTCTTTAAAGAGAACCAAATTATTTTAAATATCAAGCGGGGAGATAGTGACATTAATGAGAAAAATTATATTATTAAAAATTTTAATTTAAAAGAAGAAAATATTAAAAGACTTTGAAATGATAGGTTGGGGCAGTATATTTATAGTTTAATTTTAATGAAACCAACGGTTGCTTTGCAAAATAAGAACAAAATATTTAATGATGAGCATTATAACTTAGTATTTAAAAATGAAAGTATCTCAAATGAGGACAAATTGTTAGCTTATAAATTTTATGATGTCATTGAGAAAATGGTTCAATTAGCAAATAATGACATTGAACCATCAAGAATTGAAGAAGTTAAACCATTAATGTTATTAATACAAAATTGAATAATAGCTCTACTTTGACTAATTTGAAATAATTTAGATAATCTTAATGAACTTATAAGTATTAAAGAAATTGATCAATTTAAAAATAGCAAAGGTACATTTATTAATAAAAACAGTGGTGATGAAATTACAGTTAATCAAGAGCTTTTGGCAAGGTATTTATATGAATGTTATGAGAACTTGTGGGAACTATACAAAAAGAAAAAAAATAATAAAAATGAAATTTATGGACATTCAGCATTTTCATATAAAAAGGATTTTTTTGAAGAGTTTGTCAAGTTATGCTTACTTCCAATTACAATATCAGAAAGAGAAGCAAGAAAAAAGATACTTGAGAGCATATTTAATAAAAAATAGTAAAATACTTTCCCTATAAAGACAAATATTTTATCATTATAATATGAGTCTTGATTCTATAAATGAGAAATTTAAGAATTGAAATATAGAAAATAGTTTAAAAATGTTATTTAATCAACATATAAAACTAATTAATTAAAGGCAATATTAAAAGTTATTGGTTATTAATAATGTAATTTTTATTAATATATAATTCAAATTTTATAAAAATCGAAAATCTATTTAGTTGTTGATATATGAAAATGTTTGGTTTATTTAAATTTTAAAATAATTTGTTAAGTTTTAGTTCTAACCAAAAGTACTAAAATACCAAACTGCTTTTAATATAGGTAATTGAAAATGTAATTGTAAGATAGAATATGATAATTCCAAAATTCCTATCTTGCATTTTCTAGTTTAAGTATGTTATATTCAAGAGTTTTTTTGACAAGTAATAAAAAAATATTGTTTGATAAATAAAACTATTTGTTTGCAATTTAAAATGCTTTATGGTATCTTTGTAATATATTATGTTGGAGATTAGAAAATGTTGATTAATTATAATAGTCTATGAAATTGTAGATAGATGCATACAAAGACTGATGTATTAATTAAATTAAGCATAGGAATTTCAACACTTGCAAACTAAATAGAAATCAATAACTTATTATAAATTTTCTTATGAATATTTGTGTATTTTGTAGTGTGAAATTTCTAACATATCAGATGTTGCTAGCAAGGAGAAAATTATGAAAAAAGAAACATATATATCCTTATTTAGTAGTGCAGGAGTGGGGTGTTATGGGTTTAAACAGGCAGGGTTTGAATGTGTAGCAACAAATGAATTATTATCAAGAAGACTTGAAGTCCAGAAACACAACAGTAAATGTAAGTATGATAGTGGTTACATTCTTGGTGATGTTTTGCAAGATGAAGTGAAAAACAAAATATTTGATGAAATCAGATTGTGACATGAAAAGGAGGGTATTGAGGAGATTACTACAATCATTGCCACTCCACCTTGTCAGGGAATGTCTGTAGCTAATCATAAAAAGAAGGATGAACAAAAAAGAAATTCATTAGTTGTTGAGTCAATTAAACTTATAAAACAAATTAAACCAAAAACTTTTGTATTGGAGAATGTAAGATCGTTTCTTAATACTATTTGTACAGACATAGATGGTAAAGAAAAAAGAATAAGTGAGGCAATATTAAATAACCTTGAAGCAATATATAATATTGAATCACGAGTACTAAATTTTAAAGATTATGGGTCAAATTCAAGCCGTACAAGAACACTTGTATTGGGGGTGAGACGTGATGTTGGGCTAAAATTAAATAATCTTTTTCCTACATTGAAAAATGAAAAAATGCTAGGAGAAATTATTGGAAAACTACCTCATCTAGTTGAAATGGGACAAATTGATGAGACTGATATTTATCATAGTTTTAGACATTATAAGGGTGATATGAGAAATTGAATAAAAAAATTAAAGCAAGGACAAAGTGCATTTGACAATACTGATATCAGCAAGTTACCCCATTATTACAAAAACGGTTTAAAAATATTAACAAAAAATGGTAACAGTGATAAATATAAGAGACAATGCTTTGATAAGGTCGCTCCATGTATTCATACTAGAAATGATATTATGGCAAGTCAAAATACAATACATCCAGTTGATGATAGAGTTTTTAGTGTGAGAGAGCTAATGCTAATGATGACAATTCCATCAGATTTCAAGTGGGTTGCCCAAGACGAAAAAGAACTAAATGAAATGTCATTAGAAAACAAGAGATTATTTATTAAACAAAATGATGTTAATATACGACAGTCAATTGGTGAGGCTGTACCTACTGCAATTTTTTTTCAAATAGCAAGTAATATACTTATGCAATTGGAGGGTTTAAATGAAAAAAGATATAAAACTATTTTTACAAAAATATAATTTAAACAACCTTACAAGTTTAAAAGATACAATATTGAAATATGGCAGCAAACTTGATCCAACCTTAGTTTATATTGCTGCTGAAATGTTAAATCCAAATAAAAAAACTACTGCAGCTTTTTATACTGATAAAATTATTTGTGAAGAAATATTTAAAGTGTTACCAAAAATTGAAAAGGATCATATAAAAGTTTTGGAACCATCAGTTGGTGCAGGTGCTTTTTTACCCTTTATTGCAGAACATTTCAAATTTAAACAAAAATTGGAAATTTGGATAATTGATATAGATGAAAATGAATTGAATATTGCAGAACTTATTTTTGAAACTTATTATAGAAGCAAATATCCAAATGTAGAAATTAAATACATAAATGATGACTATTTAAAATTTTCAGTTGAAAATGAAAATTTAGATTTGGTTATAGGTAATCCACCATATTACAAAGTTAAAATGGGTGACAAAAATAGCACCATATATAAAAAAAATAGTAAATTATCAAAAACATCAAATATATATGCATACTTTTTTGAAAAAGCATTAAAAGAAGCAAATATTGTATCTTTCATTATCCCTAAAAGTATATTAAATGCTCCAGAATATGTAGAATTAAGAGAAGAATTGAAGAATTATGAAATAAAGAGCATAATTGATTTTGGTGAAAATGGTTTTAAAGGAGTTAAAATCGAGACAGTCAATATTATTGTTGACACACAAGGAAAGCCTAGCAATTTAATTGTAAAATCTATTACTAAAAATATTGATATTATTCAAGAACAAAAGTATATTACAGGTAATGCATTTCCAACATGGGTAATTTATAGAAATGAAGAATTTGATGCATATGCAAAAAGTTTAAACCTAGGAATGTTTGCATTTTTTAGAGATAGGCAAATTGGAACAAAACATAATTTATCAGAGGGAAAATATAGAATACTGAGGTCTAGGAATGTTTGTACAAATAAAGTTATTGATGTTTTGGGATATGACAAATATATAAATGATTTGGAGGGTTTAGCAGTTGCTAAATATTTAAACAAGGAAAATGTGGTATTGATTCCTAACCTTTCCTACTCACCAAGGGCATGTTTCCTACCAAAAAATTCTATTACAGATGGTTCATTGGCATTGTTGATAAATAAGACTGATACATCAATTTTAGAAGATGATTTAGTAATATTTGAAAGTGTAAAATTTAGAGAATATTATAAGATTGCAAGAAATTATGGAACAAGGTCACTTAATATAGATAGTAACTCTATCTACTACTTTGGAATAAGGAGAAAAACTAATGAAGATATTTAATACTGATGAAATTAATGAGTTCTTAAATAAAAAAAATTATGACATAAGAAAAACAAATAATGCAAGATGGATAGATCAAAAATGTACACCAGATGTGTGTTCTATTGTTGCAGATTGTATTGTAAAATTCCTTGAAGATGAGGGTAACAAGTCCATCAGCTCCATATTTTCTTCAAAAGATATTTGATTTTCAGAATATGCTAAAGGAAATGTAGAAGAAATTTTTAAAAAAGCAAATGTGACTAGTAAATCTAGTAAAAATGAGTATGATAAGTTTTTTCAACAACCAATGAAATTATTTGCTTATGCAAAAATTTTGAATGAAACAAAAATTGGTCAAAGAAATTTATTTAATGTTTTAGACTTAAGGTTACTGAAATACATTGCCATTGCACCAAAATATGCATTGCACTTCTTACAAATTTATATTGAAAAGGTGCTTAAAGATAGTGATTTGCTTGCTATCTTTAATAATTTTTTCAATTTTCCAAATGAAGTTAATTTTAATGAAACTAAGAATACTTTTTATTACTTTACTAAGGAATACACAAATATTGGTAGCAAAACCTCAAGTAATAATACAATTAGTAAGCCAGGTTATGTTGAATGTGGAAGAATTTTTACTAAGATAATAAATCCTCTTGCTTTCAAAAATGATTCAGTTGGCACAAAGAATGGGAAATTATCTAGAAAGAAAATTACATATGATATGCTTATGTATAATCGTGATAATTTTAGAGACATATATTCTGAAAAACCAAAGGATATGTCAAGAAAAGATTATGAAAACAGCATAGAATTAAGTCCAAATAAGAAATATTATAAGTATTCTTCATCAAAAGCAAAACAATTCATTAGAGACTTCAATGCAGAATATCGTGATGGAATGACAGAATTATTAGAACATGATGAGCAACATATCCAAGCACTGCATATGCATCATATATTTCCAGAAAGTAAATTTCCAGAAATAGCAGATTACTTAGAAAATATTATAGCTATAACCCCAAATCAACACTATGTCAGAATACATCCAATGAATAAAACAAATGAAGTAGATAGTTTCTACCAATATTTATGTTTGATTTCAAAGGCAGATAGAATTAAGGAAAACCTTGAAAATAATTCAATAGAAACTATTTATGATTTTCAAAAATTCATGTATGTAATATCTTTTGCTTTAAATGATGATGATTATTTAGAAATTAATAAGTATGACTACGAGGCTGTTAAAGCAAAGCTTAAAATGTCATATGGAATTAAGTGTAATTAATCATGAAGTTTTAAAAATATATTTATTTTAGAAAAAATGAATTAGATATTCTCCCTAACTATTCACAAAGAGTTCATATCAATGAAAAAATATTTTAATTTTAATCAGATTCTAGTATGAAAATGTATATGATGACAAAAAATTTGTTAAATTAAGATTAATCATTATAAATTAGATGATTTTCATAAAAGGAAACTAATTGCATTAACAATAATTAAAAATATATTAGATGTAAATTTTATGGAGAGTGATCTTAATTTTAAAAAATGTATTAATGTTGAGGCAGATGATATAACATTAAACACACTCTGAAAGTATCATTGAATAGGAGCATTTTTTGAAAATTGGTCACGCTCATAATTATATAAATTAAATTTATTATAATAAACAAAGCTGTTGAGGCTTGGAATAAAGTGTGGTTTTCCAATTCAATGTATAGATATATTAATAAATTAGTTCATAAGTTATTAAGTAAAAGTAAAAATATTGACAAGCTGAGGTTCTATTTTATAAAAAGAGTACAAATTTTTAGTGAAATTGTCGATGTATTTTACCTTTTGAACCACTTAACACCTTCTGTTAATGACATGAATATGTAAAATATAAACTTAACATTTAGTCCTTTTTTGTTTTGATAACAATGCTTGTGAATGACAAAAGATTTAAAAACTTCTTGACAGTTAGAACATATATGATATGATTTATGTGAATGGATTGGGTCAATAGTTATCCATTGAATAGGTATTCATCCTGATTACCTTTAACCCAGATTTAGGTTTCACCCGTTGGTACTCCTAAAGTTAAACTAAGAGAGATTTTTATCTCTCTTTTTCATTTGTAATAAACAATGGAAAAAATAAAAATAATGAAAGGACAAATTTGATTGACAGTTTCAAATTTTTTTGTGATTTTAATAAAAAAGATATGCCCCCAAAAGTAATCAAAAGTGGACCAAAAATTAAACCATTTTTAATAAAAGAGATTTATAAAAATGATTTTATAAAAGACTATCAAAGTGTCAAACTCAATTAAAAATAAAAAAATGAAACTGCAATTGTAATGAAAAATATAAAATATAATTCTAATGTTACCAATATATATAATCTCAATATTTACCTTATATTTGCATTAATATTTTCTACAATATTCAAAGTGTATCTTTTTTCAATGCTTTTTTGGTTTAAATATATTAGTAAAAAAAGGCCTCTCTTTTTGCGTTTAATTGATAAAAATAGCGCAATCTAGAAACAAAAAAATTATAGAATATGTAAAATATAAACTTAAAAGTTTGTTTTAGAAGGAGAATTTATAGTAAAATATTTTTGAAAAGGAGTAGGATATATATGGTAAAAATAGAGTGAAAAGATAAAATTATTGAACTTTGTAAAAAGAAGTTTAAAAATTTGAATGAATTGTTTACTTCATCAGATGAAAGTAATAAATTCTATTATGATGAACAAAATCAAAAATATTTGATTTGTGATTTAGTATTAAACACTGAATTGGGATGGTTTATTTTTCAAATTTTTACAAACAATAAATACAAGCATAGAGTTTCATCTAAAAATAAATTTTTTTATAAGACTGATACAAGTACAAATGTTAAAGAAAAAAGCAAAACAAATTGAATTGAAATATTTAAAATTAGTAAAATAAATGTTGATAAATTTAATAAAAAATTTAATGTATTTATTTTAATGGCAGAACAAGTAGATTTTAGGGGTGCAAGCAAAGGAATTTATGGTGCTACTCTTGGATCATTGGAGCCATTATTAGACAAGATTACAGCTAAGAGATAGCAAAAATATTAAAAGCCATTTGCTTTTTTTAGTTAACCAGATTTATTAAACTAAATACTGTTTTACTTTAGTTATGCACATTATTTAAACCAATGTTAAATCATCATAATTTTTCATTTTAGAAATAACAACTTTGAAAGAAGGAGAAACTATATGCAAGAATTAATTTTACTTATTTTTAGTTCAGTTTATATTCCGGCAATATTTTTTATTTTTAAGAAACTATTTCAAAGAGTAAAATTTTTTAAAGTAAATGAGTTATTAGATAGGGAGTGGTTGAGAGATAACTCATATAGATTAGATGATTTAATTTTTTCTTTTAATGAAGAAATAGACAGTTTTAAAGAGGATTATTATGTAATGAGCAAGTTTCAATCCTTAAAAAATAGATATTTGGCAATTTTTGAATTTTTCTTTTACTGTAAGGAATGTGAGAGTAAAGTAGGTTTATCAACTTTTTCTGATTTTATTTGTAGCAGGAAAAATATAGCATTTAACTTCATATTTAAAAATGATAAATGGATAATTAACTTTTATGATAATAGAAAAAATGAGGAACTTCATTATTTTTTGCTTCACAAAACTCATTTTCTAGAAACAATAGAAAGTTCTAAAAAAATTAAATATGGTCATGATATTGAAAGAGTTTTTTACAATTGAGGAGTTTCACTTTTTTCATTTATCTATAAAGCATACATATTTGTTATGTTAGTTGTTGTGGCAGTGGTTTTCTTTGTAGCATATTATTTAATCTATAATTTTAATCAAATATTGTCATTTATCAAAAATAATCAAAGTCTTCCATTTTTTCCAATTAGTTTTATAATTATTTTCATTATTCCTTTGCTGGTATTTACATTAATTATGATAACTGGTATACATATATATTTCACAGAAAAAGAAGGTATAAATATTTTTTGGTGAGAAAGAAAAGCATCACTAAAAAGTGGCTCACCAAGCATTATTGGAGAAATATTATTAAGCATATTTTTTTTAATTATTACAATAATTTGACTTCTATGTTCTAACCATAGGATAGAGAAAATTAGATATCATCTTTTAAAAAATAAATGTTATTCTCTATGCTATAAATTAAAATTCAATCCTGAAAGTAAAAAATTTTGAAAATGGGTGTACAATCTTGAAAAACATAATTATAAGTATATTAGTTTTAAAAACAATTTAGAGGTGAAGATGCAAAAATTCTAATTTAGACTATCCACTTATGATATATATATTACTTGTATTTATGTCAATCACAAAAAAACTTAATTAAATGTCAAGACTAATTAAACAAATAGTAACCTTAAATCTATTGCTAAATGTCATATGGTATAGATGGTCAATAGATAGTTGCTTTCATTTCTCCATTTTCTTAATAAAAAATAACTGAAACTATTTCAGTTTTAGTTAATATTAAAACAAACACAAGTGATATGAAGTTAATTAATTGAAATGAGAGAGTAGAGTTGTGGTGTTAATTACAAATAGCAACAGGCAAACCAATTGCATTTAAAAAACTTAAACTATTTTCTTGATCTGTTTACATAACGAAATTTATAAATTTAAATTTTAATAGGAGGAAGTTAAATAACTATCTAATACCAAGTAAAATTTTTAAAACAAATCAAAAAAATTTATTTTCTTTAAAAAGTTCTGAAACAATCTCAATTTTGAGTTAAAATTTATCTGTAGGTTATTATAGAAAGTATGAGGAATAGCAATGAATTTGTTTATTGGAATTGGATATATCACCAATATTAGTGAATTAAAGAAATCGCAAGCTAACACTTACTATGTTAGCGCAACATTATGAACTAATAATATTGGAATAGAAAAAGAACAAAAGGACTTAATGGTAATGTTTCAAGCTTTTGATGAACTTGGACTAGAGTTAGATAAAACTAGAAATACCATTAATCCTGGAGATAGGTATATAGTATTAGGTTTTGCAAAAATTGATGTAAAATTCAAAGGCATTACAGTTCAAAGAATTATTAAAGTAAATAATGAAAGTGATATAGATAGTTTCTTTAAAACAGAATTTTGAAAAATGCTATAAGTTTTGCTTCTTTTTTTGAACAATTTAAAGATACTTTACCAATAAATAGGATTAATGAAAAAATCAATGATTTAATCATTAATAAAAAAATTATTGTTCTTGATGAAAATTATATAACAGATGAAAATACAAATAAATTTGATTTTTTGCTAGGTTCTATAGAAGAGTTTGTAAATGAGATCATTGAATGTTGTAGGTTTGCAGCAATTGTTGATAGTAAATTATTGATAAGTCATGGAGTTGATAAATTTGCTCTAGTCTATTATTTGCAAAGACATGATTTTGATTTTGAAATTTATGGAATAATTAGTTCAAAAGGTTTCAAAATAAAAATCTGAAAAAATTCAAAAATTTCACTTGATGAAATTATCTTCCTATTACAAAGTCAGGGAACTAGAAATATTGACACTATCTTATCAACAGAATATTTTGTTGTTAAAAGTGATTTTTTACAATATAGAGAGAGAAGAAATGAAAATGGAAAATAGCATTTATAAAGATTATTTAAAATTAAAGAAGACCAAGGTTTTTGATAATGATGAAGATATTATAAAAGCTTTGGCAAAAAAGTATAAAGTTGCAGAATCAATAGTTCAAGGTGATATTAATATTACTTCAAGTACTAATATTTTTAATTTTGAAAATGATTCAAAGAAAATTGTTAAATTTCAACCTGTTTTAAGGGATGAACTATCATTGATGTACAAGTACCTTGAAAAGTTAGATAGGTCAGATGTGGACTTACAAAACTTGGAATCAGAAACATTGAGCATTTTAGAAAAAATTAATGTAAAGGATGAAGTTAGTGAATTTTGTATAAAAGGCTTAGTTATTGGTGATATTCAATCTGGAAAAACAAGTTCAATGATTTCATTAATTTTAGGTGCATTTGACATTGGCTATGAAACTGTAATCGTTTTATCTGGCTTAATTGAAGATTTGCGTAATCAAACAGGATTTAGAATTAATGAAAGTATAGGCATAGATCCAAATGATGTTGAAACTCTTATTAGTATGAGTGACTATGGCATAGTCAACCAAACATTGGACAAAGATGTTAATATTGGTTCGCTTATTGCATATAAAATGAATGAAACTAAAAAAACATATTGGATTATCAAAAAAACAGCAAATAAATTAAAGGTAATCAATGAAATTTATAATGGATATAATGAAGATGTAAAAAACTCTTTGAAGAATAATAAGGAAAGTACAATTGCAAAAAAAATGAATTCAAAAATTTTGTTAATTGATGATGAGGCTGATCTGGCATCTCAGGATAATTCCCCTTCAAAAACTGAAGAGGTGTCAAAAACAAATCAATTAGTAATAGAATTATTGAAACAGTTTAAAAAAGTTGCATTAATTTCTTACACTGCAACTCCTTTTGCAAATTTATTAACAAACAAAAACAGGACTCATATGGATGAGACTTTATTTCCAGATAGTTTTATAAGTTTATTATCTCCTGGAGTAAGCTACACTGGATTTGAAAAATACAAGGAATTGGATTCAGAAGTTAATAATGTTAAGTTTTTGGATGAAGAAAAATTATTTGATTATAAAAAAAATAATAATTATGAAATTAGCAATGATACTGATTTCAAAACAATTGTTAAAATCTTTTTAACTAGTGTGGCAATTTTTAAATATCAAGAAATTAGAGAAAATGTTAAAATTGAGAATTTTAAAACTATGTTAGTTAATATTGATATAAAAAATATTAGTCAAGAGTTATTGAAAAAAGAGTTTTCCAATATTATAACCTCAATAGTTACATCTTTAAATAGATTTAAAGAATTATACAAAAATGATTTAGAAGAGTTGCTAAAAAAAGATTACAAGTATTTATATGATGAATATGCCAATATTTGTCATGAGGAATTTTGATATTTATATAAACAAGCAGCATTAAATTGTCAAGTTGAAGTAATCAATAAAAATAGCAAAAGCAAAAATTCTGATAGATTATTTGATGAAAACTCCTTAGAAACAAATAAAGATAAAATCTTAATTGTAATAGGTGGTTATAAGTTATCCAGAGGTTTAACAATCCCTGGACTGTTTACAACAGTTTTTTATAGAAATACAAATAATTTTGATACTGCAATGCAGATGTGTCGTTGGTTTGGTTATAGAGATAATTATATTAATTATACAACTTTATATACAACTCAAACAGCATGAGATAATTTTTGTGAGATGTTTGAAACTTATGAAGATTTTAAGAGAGATGTTCAAGTGCAAGGGAGAGACGGATTAACAGCTGAGGAATTTATCATTAAAATTTCAGCATCAGAATCATTGCTACCTACAAGCAGAAATAAAATGAAGGGTGCTGAAAAACTATATGATAAATGAAGTAAAACTGGTAGAAATCAAATATACAATTATCAGATGGAGTCTAAAATTTTGCAAGAAAATATTGAGTCTTTAAAAAAATTAACATTAAAGTTAAAATTTGAAAAAACTAATCAAAATTATGTTGCTAGAAAAATTCTGTACAAATATGTTAAAGAGTTTCTTGATGATTTTAATTTTGAAGAAAAAAGCAAAGAAAAAATTGAAAACCATAAAATTTACTTTGAACAAAGCAATAGAGAATGAGATGTAGTTATTAAAAATATAGGTAAATCAATATATGGTTCTCTGGCATTAAATGAAGATGTTTCTGTTAACTTAAGTAGTAAGGACTTTAAATGGATACAATTAAATAACAAAGAAGTTGCCCACATAAAGACTGTGCTAACAACTGATATTGAAAATTATAATTTTAACAAAATTGGTAAGATTAATAATACAAAAAGTAGACTATTAGAGATAACTAATCCAGTCTTGTTTATTACTATAAATAAATTCAGAATTAATGAGAACTCTGAAAGCAATGCCATTGAGGAACCAGTTGTAGCAATTGCATTTTACAATCCTGATGAAAAAGAAATTGCAATTAACTCAAAAAGTATATATTTAAATACAACCACAGGTGCATTTATAGATAAAGAAGAGGATAATTAATGTTTATATGGTTATTAAATACATAATTTTTAGAAAGTGATCAAAGTTGACATAAATTTTAATTATAGAGAATAAGCATAAAAATTTTTTGTGAGAGTGAAATTTAATAGGAGAGTTAGTTTTTATGAATTTATCAATCATCATTTCAATAGCATCTATTTCATTATCTTTACTAATTTTTTTGATAAGTTATATTGTAATTCCAATTTATAAGAATAAGAATGATTTTAGTAATAAAGTAATTAAAAGAATTATTGCAGATCAACAAGAAATTATTAACACAAAAATTTGAATTGGTAAACCATTAGGTCAGAATTACTGTGAAGTTATTGAATACTTAATTGGAGAGTTCAAATATCTATGTGATGACTCATTGACAAAAAATAATAGGTTGGGAATAGAAGTAATTTTAAAAATTTACTTTAAATTATATGAAAAAGTTAAAATAAATTTAAAAAGAATGTTGGAGTATGATATTCCAATAAAATTTAGGAGTGGGGAAGTTGGACCAGGATATTCATATAGGTTTGTTGACCTTAATAGTTTAAAAATTAAGGGAATAGACAACTTCTCATTTATAGAAATATATAATTACTTTAACAATATGTTTTTTATATATATTAGTGGTAGAAAATTTTATTTAAGTGAAAAATGAAAAGCTATATTAAAACATATTAAAAATAGCAAAAAATTGACGTAAAATATATAACTTACTTAGAAGCTAAAGTTTAAGTTAGTGGATTGGAAGTTTAGTTTATACTATAAAAATAGATTAGCTTGTTATCAGTATCTTAAAAATTTTTAGTTAATAAATGCTATCTCACAGTACTTTTGAATAAAGTGCAAATTATTATGGGTGAATAAATTTAACTCTTGAAATTTACCAAAATTAGTCATGAAATTTGTCCATTTAACAAAGAATAAAATGAGGAGATATTATGGAAAATCAAAATAAAAACAAGTCAGAAGTTATTAGTGTTTGTGTGGACATAAGGAATTCAACAAACCTACATAATGTTGTTGGTGATCTTGAAGAAACAGCAGATATAATTTCAGGTTTCATTTCTAAGGTTTATGATGCTATGAGAGGAGTTAATGAAAATTATGTTGACAAGTGTATATATTCAGGAGATGGCATTATTTTTGTTATTGATGTTGATAAAAATAATAGAGATGATTCTTTTGAAAATGTTGTCAAAATAGTTTTTGAAATTAAAAGTATAATTGAGTATTATGTTGAAGAGTATAGTCAGCATAAATTTATGGTAGGAATTGGTGTTGATACGGGTAAAGTTTATCACAAGAAAGTTGAAAATTTAAAAAATATTTTCAATAATACTTTATATGTAGGTAAAGCAGTTTCATTTTCAACAAAAATTTGTAATACTATGCCATTTAAAAACAAAAAGGATAAGAAAAATAAATATATAGGTTTAGGCATTGAATTTTTCAAACAATTAAAAGGAGAAAATTTGAAAAAGTTTACCACAACTAAATCAAAGAAAAAGACGGTGGAGAAAATTGATTTGTAAAGAAGAAATAGTTTTAAAGGAATTTGATTTTTTAAAGGCTGAACAGAGATATATGGAAAGTAAGCTAAATATTCTAGGTGCATCAATTATTTCAGCTAATTCTTTTATACTGATAGCTATAAATAATTTTTTTCAATTTAGTAAAATAGAGATACTGATATTATTATTTTTTACATTATTTCCTATAATATTTTTATTGATTGGCATCTTACCTTTGCGTAAAGTGGTTGAAAAAAATGAAAACTATGAAAAAAATAAAAATTTTAACTTATTCTCACAAGAAAGAGAACCAATTAATGAAGATAATTTTATAGATCAATTTAGATTTCAAAGTAATCTAGCAATCAGAATTATAAGACGAAAGAATAAGTATTCAAATTTAATAATATGAAGTGAAATATTATGAATTGCAATTATGATTATTATTGTAATTATTTCTTGGGTTAGACTATAGATTAAAACAAATTATGTAGTTTTAGATAATTTCTCTTAAATTATTATATTTATATGAAAATTGATTTTTTTGGTTGTAAAGATGCAGGGAAATTAAGTTTATATAAATTTATTAAGTAAAATAGAAAAGCACTTTTCACTTTAATCAACCAAATGAAATTGAAAATTTTAAAAATTTTGGCGATAAGAAAAGATTCAGGAAATAAAAAATGTTACTTGCTAAACTTGAAAAGTAAAATTATCTTTCCCAAGAACCATGCAATAATTTTATTAAATTTCCTTGATTTTATCAAGTTCTAAGTGCAACAACATATTCATCATGATAATTATCCTTTTCATAATCTGGAACATTAATTCATTTTGAAATTACCCATTCAACTACATCAAAACTGTGAAGGATAGTATCAAGTGCTAAAGTGTTGGCACCATTGGTTTTGATTGTTTCTAATCAGTCAATATCTGAAAAATATTGTATGACAACAAATCCAGTGAGCTGGGTAATTTCTCTAACTATTTGGTGTAACCTTTTCCCAACAATAATTAATCTATCTTGACTGGGATTAAATTTTGCTAAAATATTTTCAACCTTATCAACATGACAAATGTTGATTTTTTTATTTAGTTTATTATAATACTTTTTTTCACTGCAATATAAGTAAATCATAAATTTCCTGTCCTTCTATTTTTTATTATCTATTATGGATTTAATATGTAATTCTGTTAGTAATTTAATATTTTTGTCACCAAGAGTACTTGAACCTAAAACTAGGATTTCAATGGGACCAATGTTATTTTGGTAGTCTTCATAATAATATTGACATGAAGTATTAAAAGTTACATTATTTTTTAGTGCTTTTGCCAATAAATTGGTAAAAGCAATCCCTGTGATTCACAGAACAAATCCAAACTCACAATTATTACTTTTAAATTCTTTGATATAATTTTTTACATTTTCAACTAAATCAGTTGAGATATTATCAAGATGAATTACATCCAGTTGATCTTTACTTTTCTCAAATCTGCTAATTAATGATTTTTTTAATTCTAAAAAACTATCATTAATTAATACCAAAACTTTTTTCTTCTTTGTATTAGTCATTTTTACTCCTTTTTCTCATTATAGATAAATACAGGCTTAAAATAATTTCAAAATAAGGCATTTATTCCTGATAAAAGTACATAAAAGCGAATTAATATATAATAATATTTATAAGAGGGGTGAAAAATAATGGATGAAAAAGTATCTCTACTTTACAAGATTGAAGAAATTAAAAAAAATGGCCAAAACCCAGTTTACAAAAGTATTGCTGGAGCTGTCTTATTAAATCTGCCAAGAATTGGTGAACTTAAAGTTAGCACAATTGCCAAAACAGCACAAGTTTCAACTTCATCTGTAACCCGATTTTCTCAAATGCTTGGTGCAAGTGGCTTTAAAGAACTAGCATTTAGTTTGGTTTGAGAAAGAGATTTACAAACAAAAAATTATCGCTCAGAGATTGTTGAAAATGTTTCAAACATTTCACACAAACTCCCAGAGGTTGAAAAACTCTTTGTTTCAAAGCTTTGAACTGCTAATAGAAGTGATTGTAAATCAATTTGTAATATTGCTTCAGTTCTTAAACAAAATAAAGTTGTCTTTCTTTTTGGAACTGGAGAATATGCCCAACTGTTGCAAATATTTAAAAATGATTTGATGTGAGAAGATAAAACCATTATCTTTTCATCAGATTTAGATAACCAAGTCCATTATTCTAAAAATATTTCAAAAAATGATGTGGCATTTTTTGTGGATGATGCTATGATTGGCAATGAATTTTTAGAAATCTTAAAAAATGTTCAAGCAAAAACAAATAAAATCTGTATGTTAACTTTTAATTCCCGAATTTTTGAACCAAATATTTATTGATTAAATTTACTAGCAATCTCAGGGAAAAATAAAGTAGCTAAATTGGCTTTTGTTATTTTGGTCTTGAAAACTATTATAGCACTAATGGGAGGAGAAAAACTCAATGTCTAAGAAATTAGAAATTAAAGATGGATTTTATATCAATAATACCAAAACCAAAATTGTTTCTGGGGCAATTCACTATTTTAGAGTTGTGCCTGAGTATTGAGAAGACAGAATTATCAAACTTATTGAAATGGGTTGTAATACAATTGAAACTTATGTGCCCTGAAATTTGCATGAACCATATGAAGGTAATTTTTGTTTTGAAGGAATTGCTGATTTAAATCACTTTTTAGAATTATGCACAAAACATCAGTTAAATATCATTTTAAGACTTTCACCTTACATATGTGCTGAATGAGAATTTGGTGGTTTTCCTGGCTGACTCTTAAAGTATGATAACCTAAGACTGCGAAGTGATTGTGCTATTTTTTTGCAAAAAGTTGACAATTTCTATAAGAAAATTGCACCAATTGTTGGTCAACATTTAGGTAAAAATGGGGGCAACATAATTATGTTACAAGTTGAAAATGAGTATGGATCATTTTCATATGATAAAGAATATCTGCTTAAAATCTACAACATTATGGTTAAATATGGATTGGATTATAACTTATTTACAGCAGATGGCCCATGAGATAATTTAATGCAGCAAGGAGCAATTCCAAATTTAGCATTACCAACAGGTAATTTTGGTTCTAATGCACCAGAAAGATTTAAAAATCAACTAGAGTTTACTAAAAATAAAGATTTATTAATGTGTATGGAATTTTGAGATGGTTGGTTTGATTGTTGGGGTGATAAAAAACATAACACCAGAGCAGCTGCCGAAGCCACCACAGAATTAGAAGCTGCATTAAAGCTGGGGAGTGTTAATTTATATATGTTTCATGGAGGCACAAACTTTGGGTTTTGAAATGGTTCAAATTTCAAAGATAAACTTTTACCAAGAGTAACATCATATGATTATGATGCCCCATTGAGTGAAGCGGGTGAAAGGAGGACTAAATTTTTTGCTTTTCAAAATGCAATTAAAAAATACTTGCAAACTCCTGTTAAAAAAACTCTAAGTGTTGAATTAAATCAAAATTTTAGTGGGAGTTTTTCAAACCCAAAAAAATATTCTTTACTAGACAATCTAGAAACTGTTTGTAGAAAGAAAGTCTGAAATAAGTATCCACAAAATATGGAGAAGCTTAATCAAAACTATGGATACATTGTTTATAAGAATATTTTTACCTCAACTTACAATTTTGAAGGCAAACTAGAGTTATTTGATACAAATGATAGGGTACATATTTATGTGAATAAAGTTTTGACTGCCATTATTGAAAATGAAAACATCAAAAATGGGGTTACCATCCCAATTGTGACTGGAGAAAATGAAATCATTGTTATGGTAGAAAATCTAGGAAGAGTAAATTATGGTCCCTATATTCATATGCAAAAGAAAGGCATTGTGGACAATGTTACTTTAGACAAGATAATTCTTATTAACTGAGAACATTATGTTTTGGATTTTGAAAATATTGCAGATTTATACAATCATAATTTTTTTGAAACCTTTACTTATCAAGGTTCTCCCATATTAAATATTTTCAACTTAAGTGATACTAACATTTTTCAAGACACATTCATAGACACTTCAAAATATCACAAAGGTCAAATTTTTGTCAATGACTTTAATTTAGGAAGGTATTGAAAAATTGGTCCCCAAAAAAATTTGTATGTTCCAAAGTACCTGTTCAAAGCAAAATCTAATAAAGTACTAATCTTTGAAACAGATTGTGTGGGCATTAGTGAACTCCTATTTTCCAATAAAGAAAGTTTGTAATTAAAATTTTTTCATAAGAGCAAAAACATTTCACAACTAAGAAGTTGTGATTTTTTTTATCACTATATAATAAAAATGGATTGGAGGAAAAAGAGATTAAATGAATAAAATAATAAAATACTGGCGTTATAGTATTGCTGTCTTGTTCTTTACCTTACTATTTGGATTTGTCATGGTTAAATATGGTTATTTAAATGGTCAGTTTTATGGAAACATATCAACTTATTATGTTGGACTTGTCATAATGTTAGTAGCTTGATTAGTTATTGAAATTTGTCTTGCAAAAGAAGCACTACAAAAATTTGCCATTCCCACAGCAATAGTTTTATGTCTGACAGCCACTATTTTGATTAATGGTTATCTAGCAATGATTGGTGGAATGTTACTAACTGTAGATATTTCAATGTGGTACTTGTTAACTAACAAAAAGTTTACAACCAAAAAACAAACTAAAACAGAAGAGAGGGATTAATTATGGAGAATAAAATTAATATTGTTGCTTCAAGAATTGACCAAAGGTTATTGCATGGACAAGCTACTATGTTTGTTAAAAAACTTAATGCTAATTTGGTAATTGTGTGTAATGATGCCGCAGCCACTGATAAAATCCAACAAAATTTAATGAAGGTGTGTATCTCAAGTGACATTGGGTTAAGATTCTTTACAGTGCGACAAACAATTGATCTTATTTGAAAAGCAAGTCCTGAACAAAAAATCATTATTATCATTGGAAATGTGAAAGATGCCTATGACTTGGTAATGGGAGGTGTCCCACTCACTCAAATCAACATTGGCAATATTCACAGTTCTAGTGGTCGAAAAAAACTGAATCGATTTATAAATCTTTCAGAAGAGGAGTCTAAAATGTTAGCACAAATGTATAAAGAGAAAAATGTTAAATTCTCAAATTATGGTTTAAGCACAGATGTCACAGATAGCCCTCTGGATTGAGAAGGGATACTTAATAAATGGATATAAATTTTGGTCAAGCCCTAGGGATTGCTATCTGAAGTGGCTTTATAATTTCAGGACCTATTTTTACACCATTAATGGGTATGCTTAAACCTATGTTTTCAGGATTAGTAATTGGTTTAATCTTGGGAAATGTTGAATTGGGATTAATTGCTGGAGGAACATTTGATTTAGCTTATCTAGGATTTGGTAGAGCAGGTGGAGCTAATCCACCATCAAACGCAGCACCAGCAATTTTTGGAGTAATTTGAGTGGTTACTTTAGGAATGGATATTCAAGTGGCTTTATCACTTACTTTCCCATTGGCTGTTTTCATTGCTTTTATGAATACCTTCATATTTTCAATTATGGCACCAACTTCAAAAATTGTTGAACCAGCAATTAGAGCAAAGAATAAATTAGGATATTACTTCCTTGCCAATTCAACTTTATTTGTCTTATTTATTTTGGGGGTTTCTATTGGCTTTGCTGCTTGTTACTCACTTGATGGTATTAATGAAGCAATTCAAAGTTTACCACAATGATTGATGAATGTTTTTAAAGTTAGTGGTAACTTACTACCTGGAGTTGGATTTGCAATTATTTTAAGTATTATGATGAAAAAGAGTTACATTCCCTTTGCTTTATTGGGCTACTTTGGTACATCATACTTAGGATTAGGATCAATTCCACTAGTAATTTTAGGAGTAATTGTTGCTGCAATTATTCTACTTGTTGAAAAAAACAACAAAAATTATTTTGATGAAAAAATTAAAGATTTTTCAAATAACAATATAAATGGAGGTGTAGTTAATGGTATCTAGTAGTCAAATTGAATCAGTTGATACTGTAGAGATGTACCAAGATGGTACTTCAGCAAATCCTGGTAAAACTAGTAAATCAATTGTAGCAAAAATAATTGCTTTAACTTGATTTACATTAGCAAATGCATTTAACTATGCAACAATGCAAGGAATTGGCTATGGTTTTATCCTTTATCCTGCACTAAAACAAATCTTTAAAAATGATCCAGCTAGGTTAAATCATGAACTTATTGAAAATTCAACTTTCTTTAACTGTAATAATTCATGAACACCACTAATCATTGCCTTGCACATTAAAATGCTGGAAGCCGGAGCTTCAACTAAAGAAGCTATTATGGTTAAACTCTCACTAATGGGGCCATTGGCCGGAATTGGAGACACATTGTATTCATTTACTATGGTTCCAGTGTTTACCATTATTGGGGTACAATTTTCTCAAAATGGAAGTGCTTTTGGAGCAATTCTATCAGTGGTAGCTTTATCACTTTACTTCTTTGCTGTTATGCTTTCAGTAACCTTATTAGGTTTAAAAATGGGTGAAAAAATTGTTGATGATCTAGCACAAACTATGAAAACTATTTCATTAATGGCTTCAATTATTGGTATTACTGTAATTGTTGGTCTCTCATTAACATTCGTAAAATTTAACTTAGATATTTCTTGAACTCAAGCAGTAGGTAGTGGTCAAAAATCAAATAGTATTAAAGAGATTTTAGATAATGTGGCCCCAAATTTACTACCTGTAACTGCAATTTCAACATATGTAGCTTTGATCAGTAAAGCCAAATGATCGGTTATTAAAGTCATTATGTTTACTTTTGTAGTAGCTATTGTTGGAGCAACAGTTGGGTTCATTACTCCTGCTTAGTAAGATGTACAAAATTTTATTAACAGGACATGGTAAGTTTTGTGAAGGTTTAATTGATGTTTTTGAAATGTTAACTGGGGAAATTGGAGTGCTTGAAAGTTTAGCTTTAACCAAAGACATGGAATTTGATGTTTTTGCCAAGCTAGTTGCAAATAAAATTAATCAAGATAATTGAATAATTTTAGCAGATATCATTGGAGGAACTCCAATGAAGGTTTTTTTAGAAAAACTTCACCACCAAAATAACAATTCAGTTTTAATTGCTGGAATAAATTTACCATTGTTATTAGATATATACTTTAAAATTGGTAACGAATGTAATGAGATTGAAAAAATAAAAAAAATTATTAGAGAATCAATTGAGCAATCAAGAGAAAACATGGAAATGTTTGATTCTAGTTTTATAAGAGGTGAATAATGAAAAAATTATTAACTTATTTTGGGATCTTTGGGATCACAATCACAGCACCAACAACTGTAGTATCATGTCACTTTGGAGAAGAAATCCGAACCCCAAGTGATTTAAGTAAGTTTACAGAAAGTGACTTTGTCCCAACAATCATTAATTGATTAAAAAGTGAGACAGGTCCAACAGCCACCACAATGTATAGTGATGTTAAAAATGTAATTTTAAATTACTTGAAAGCAAATTCAATTACTATTAATGACTTTGATTTAACAGTATTAATTGAAGCTAATAGTCAAGTTTTACCAAAAGATAACACTGAGGTTGATTTAAACCATGATGGAGAAAATAACTTTACAATAAAGGCATGAGTGCCATCATTTATTACAGCTGTGAGCAATAGTATTGATGTAAAAATTGAAAAAATTAAAATTAATTTTTTAAGCATTAATGATTATTTTGCTGAATTAAACAAATTAAAATTTAGTGATTTCAATAAAGGAATTAGAAACCTAGAAAAAGTTTCAGGTGAAGAACTAGCAATTATGTTTACAAATATGACAAACAGTATTTTAGGAAATAAACCTTATGAAATCAACAACCCCTTAAGGGGAGTTGATTACTCATTTGAGATTTTGACTAAAAACAATAATGTCATTGATAATCAAATGACTTTTGATTTAAAAACATCAGGATTGAAAGAATTAAATATTAGTCTTAAATTAAATGATTGATCGATAAATATTTGAGATAGTCAAATGATTAATCTAATAATTTCTATTGACGATCAAGGTGATATAATATTTGTAAATGAAGACTCACTGTAGTTGAAAGTGAAATCCAAAAATAGGGTTTCATTTTTTGGAGGTAAGATAATGCCAGAGTATGTTTACTGAATAGTTATTGGTTTAATGTCTTTTGTTGTTTTATATTTAGCATTTGTGCTACCATTTTTTAGAAGAAAAACAAATAAAAAAGCACAAACAAAGCACAGTGAACTGGTAAATACCATTAAAGTAGGTTCGAAAGTCATAATAATGGGTGGAATCTACGGAGAAATTGTGAAATTTGATAAGTATTTAATGCACTTAAAGATTGCAGAAAATGTAGTAATTGTTGTTGACCGAAACTCAATTTATGGGTAAAGTCAAAATGAAGTCTGAAGATAAGAGAAAGATTAAAGGTGATTAGCATGGAAATATTAGGATGAGTGTTAATAGGTCTTGGATCATTGGCACTAATTATAGTGACAATTGTTAAACTTGCTTTATATGTTTCAAAATCTAAAAGAGAGTTGTTAACAGGGAAAAGCAAACCTCAAACTTTTGTAAGTAAAAACATTAATTATTTTTTGTTCTTCATTCCAATTTTGATAATTGCAGCAGGATTATTTATTAACTTTGGAGATATTAAACTCTAATGATTTTAAAAATTACTGGCTATACATTATTTGCCACAATTTGTTTAGTTGTTATTGCTTGATTACTGTTTGATCAAAAAAAGAAAAGAACAAAAAGAGCTGGAATGATGCCATTTTTAGAACAACAAAGAGATAGAGCTGCTGAATTGTTTGCTGAACTTGATGTAAAAAAATTAAGTGAAGTTTTAAAATATTGTGATGGTAAAGCATATCAATCTAGTTGATTTAACAATTATGATTGAAAGTTATTTTCCAATCTTAAATCGCAATACGATTCATTTGTGCTGTTGGTTTTAAATGTAGAAGATAATTCAGTAGTCCCAGTTTATTATTCTAAATGTGAATACAAAAATATCTACTTGTTTATGAAAGAAATAATTTATAGCATCGACATTAGAATTAAAGATGTTGATAATAAAAAACAATATGAAGATGTATATTTAGCAATAGCAGAGTATTTAATTTTTCATCAAGTAAGTTTAGATGACATAATTTTTTTGCCATTAAAAAATGAAATTGATGACAGTGAATTGTTAAAAATAAGTTATACTTTTGGCTTCAATAATGTTGAAAAACCAAGAAATCCATTTGAACTTGCTTCTAAAAGATTAAGTATAAACAACAGTTCGAATGACATTTCTTGAAACCAAGATCAACTTGGTGAAAGAAAGTATGATGATGTATTGACACAAACCAAAATAAAAGAATTAAAAAATGAAGATGACAATAAAAATATGTTGTTGATTTGACTTGAAAATTCAAGTCTAGATTATCAAAAAAATTTCAAAATACCTTTTTTAATATTAAATAAAAAAGAAATCCAAAAGTATTTTGATGAAGATGAAAATTTAGAAACACAAATTGAAACTATATTTAATAATAGTACTTTTGAAGAAGAAGTTGCAAATCCAATTTATAACTTAAAACAATTTAAGAATAAATTTGGTGGAGAGTTAAAATGAGAAATTGTTGACAGCAAACAATCACAAATAAAAAAAATAATTAAATCAAAAAGCAATTTAATTAGAACACTGAGGGTTTAAATATTATGGAGTTTTCAATATTATCAAAAATAAAATCTGCTTGCAAATTAGATTTAGCAGAGAATGGTATTTATGTTTCAATTGCAAACATTCTACTTGAAAAATTAAATGTTCTTGATAAAATTTCAATCATTTCATTATCAAAAGAAGCAAATGTTTCACCAGCTTCAATAACTAGATTTGCTCGAAAATTTGGTTACAGTGGTTGAAAAGATTTTATTGAAGCTCTTAAACGTGAATATAATATGTCATCAACTCCAATTGTTAGTAACTCAAGTAAATCCAAATTATTGTTATATGCAAAAACAATTACAAACTCGATCACTGCAGTAGCAAAAGAAAATGCTAATTCAATTGATGAAGTTGTTGCAAAACTAGATAATTTTAAAGATTGTATTTATCTTTTTGGTATTGGAGCCAACATGGATGTTATTAAAATTTTTAGTAGTGAACTTTCGGCATTGGGTTTTAATGTGAGATATGATTCAGATTATGCAAACCAAATTCGATTATCAAAAATTGCAAAACATGAAGATCTAGTATTTATTTTTTCTCATTCAATGATTGGGGAAACTATTGAAGCAATCTTTTCAAATATAAAAAATCAACAATGTGAAATAGTTTTAATTTCACATAATAAAATTAGTGACACAATTTTCATTAATGTCCCACAAAATGAAGCAGTACATAAAAATAGTCATTCAAAAAGTTCTTTTGCAATGTTATTTTTAGCATATGCAATTATCAACAACATTATTGAAATTAAATTAAAAAATGAAAAAAGGACGAATTAAATTATGAAAAACATAGATAAAGCAGTTAACCATATTGTAGAAAAAATGGAGCAAAATTATTTAACATTAAATAATCTTTTTCCTGATTCACATACAATTTGTGGGAAATACCCAAAAGTAAGCAATTATTTAATAGAGGCTGGGTGAACTTCTGGATTTTGAACTGGTATGCTATGGATGATGACGATGTATAGTAAAGAAAAAAAATATCAATTACTTGCTGAATATCATCTAACTTCATTTCGTGCAAGACTTAGAGAAGAAATTTTGATCAATCATCATGATTTAGGCTTTTTGTTTTTACCATCAGCTTATTCACAGTACAAACTAACAAATTTTTCAAAAGCCAAAGACACAGTTGTTTGAGCTGCTGATAAACTTTGTGAAAGGTTTGTAGTTCCAGGTGAATACATTCAAGCATGAGGTGAAATAGATAAAAATAAAAATGGGAAATTTATTATTGATTGTAATCTGAATGTACCTTTATTATTTAAAGCACATGACTTGACTGGTGAACAAAAATATTTAGACATTGCTGTAAAACATTTAAAAACAGCAAGTCAATTATTAATTAGAAATGATGGTAGTACTTTTCATTCATTTAATATGAATGCAATTGATGGAAAACCTTTATTTGGAGAAACAGTTCAAGGGTTCTCTGATACTTCATGTTGGTCAAGAGGTCAAGCTTGAGCAGTTTACGGTTTTGCTATTGCTTACAAAAGAACTGGTTTAGAAATTTTTAAACAACCTTACTTTAAAGTAACAAGTTACTTTATTAAAAACTTACCAAATGATTTAGTTCCATATTGAGATTTAGTTTTTACAGATGCAGATAGTGCAACGCAAGAAAAAGATACATCAGCTGCAGCAATATTTATTAATGGGGTTTTAACTATGAGTGAAACTCTTGGTGAAGAAAATAGTGAATTTAAAGATATTGCTATAAAATGTTTAGAAAGTCTAACCCAAAATTATCTTTCAGATCAAAATAGTGAAGGGATTTTAAGTCAAGGTGTTTACAATAAAAAATTAAATGTTGGAGTTAATGAATCAGTTATTTGAGGAGACTTTTATTTTATGCAAGCAATTTTTTTATTAAAAGGTTTAGATTTTTATAAAATTTGAGAATAATAAATTTATAATTTTATTGTTAAAAATTTGTTAGGATTAAAACTATGAAAAATAATATAAACCTTTATGAACAATTTGCTGTTGAAAATTTAACTGAGCTACATAACTGATGCAAAAACTTTGATAATAAAAATAATGAACTTAAATACCTTGAAGAAATTGTTGATTATAATTTAAAAAATAACCAACAAACAGTTTCAAACACAATTCTTGAAGCTGAATTAGTTGTAGATAATAAATTTCATTTTATTGATCCATGAGATATGGAAAGATGTGAGCAGTTAATCTCATTTACTGAAATTAATTGAGAGCATAAATACAATGGAGATCCAGAATGAATGTATATGATTTGTAGAATGTCATTTTTAAAAAAATTAGCAAGAGCATATGCTTATACAAAAAATCCAAAATTTGCAAATAAAATAATCGCTCTTGTTAAATATTTTTCAACTAAGTATAGTGACTATAATGGCAATGAAAACACAACCTGAAGAACAATTGATGCAGGAACTAGATTTTCAAATTTAATCTATGCTTTTTTGATAATTAAAAATTGTGAGATAATCTCAGAAAATGACATTGAAATGTTTTTTAAAGTATTTTTAAAGCATATTGAATTTCTTACTGTTAAATATGAAAGTTGAAAACGTTTGTCTAATTGAGGAATTTTACAATCTCTGCCCTTGTTGCAATTTTCACTAATTTTTAAAGAGATATTTCTTGAAAGTAATAATCTTTTTGAACTTGCAATGGAAAGATTAACTCAATCACTTAAAATTCAAATTTTAGCTGATGGAGGTCATTGAGAAAAATCACCTCTATATCATAATGAGGTGCTAGACACTTTTTCAAAAGTTGTAAACTTGTGCTTGATTAATAGTATAGAGATTGAAGATTGGATTCTTAAAAAAATAATTTTAGCTCATGAATATAATCTAAAAATTTTAAAACCAGATCGAACTCAACCAATGCAAGGAGACAGTGACAATACAAACTTAACTTCAAGATTACAAGTTGCTGCCTTATTATTTCAAAGACAAGATTTTAAATTCTTTACTGGTGAGACAGTTTATGAAGAGAATGTTTGAGATTATGGTTTTATGTTAACTAAAAATTATCAAAACCTAAAAAGTAAAGTTCCAGCATTCAAATCATTTTGTTTTCCAGTATTGGGTGAAGGGTATTATCGATCAAGTTGAGAGCAAGATGCTGATTGATTGTGGTTTTCTTGTGGTTCACTTGGTTCAGGTCATGGTCATGGAAATAGCTTGCACTTTAGTTTGACAATTAATGGTAAAGATTTTCTTATAGACCCAGGACGTTACACTTACAAAGGAACTGATAAAAATAGAGAATATTTAAAAAGTCAAGCAGCACATAATACAATTATTGTTGATGATACTCCAACTCAAAAATTTAAAGGTTCATGAGAAATAACTAAAACTCCAAGATATATCTGTGCAAATATGCAAGAATACAACAATGAATACACCTTTTTTGAAGGAACAGATCTTGGAAGGGTTGATAATGGTCAAGTTATTAATAGACAAATTTTAATAGTAGATAACTTTGCAACAATTATTGTTGATGATCTTTTTAATTATGCAAATATCACAAATGTAAAAAATAATTTTATACTTGATAAAAATGTAAATGTAAAAGAGTTTGAAAATTACTTTGAAATGACAAACAATGGCACTAGTATTTATTTTTATAATCTAAATCAAGTTAAACCAAAAATTTTAAGAGCTGTTGTTTCATATAATTATAATTCAATTGAAGATTCAAAAAAAGTTGTTTGTGAAATTTCAAATCCAAAAACTGGAATGATAAATATTTTTGCAAAAAGTAAATTAAATATTAAGAAGCATGATGTTTTCAATAAAGAAAACATCAAGTTAAATGATAAAAAATTTAAATCTTTTACTTTGACAAACAACAATCAAAGCTATACAATCTATTTTGCTTTTGAAGAACTGGTTGGTGGAAGTCCATTGGTTTACATTAATCATGAAACTTTCTATGGCAAAGTTGTTGCTAAAAATAATAATTCAGGTCAAGTAACTATTATTAAATAATATTTTAAATTAGAATTGAGGTTAAAAAATGAAGAATATCTTAGAGTCCATTAATCAGAATAAAATCATTGCAGTAGTGCGACATAAAAATTATGAAGAAGCAAAAAAAATGTGTCTTGGCTGTATTGAGGGCGGGATAAAAATTATTGAGATCACTTTAACAGTCAACAATGCCTTTGAATTGATTTCTGAAATGGTTAATTTATTTCCTGAAATTATTTTTGGTGCTGGGACAATTTTAACTTTAGCAGATGCAAAACAAGAAATTAAAAATGGTGCTGAATTTTTAATTAGTTCAAATACTAATCTAGAAATTTTAAATTGAACAGCAGAAAATCAGCACTTATATATTCCAGGTGTAATGACAATCAATGAAATTGAATTTGCTCGTAGTAAGGGTAGTCAAATTCAAAAATTATTTCCTGGAGATGTTTTAAAACCTGGATTTGTTAAAAGTGTCTTAGCACCAATGCCAGATGTAAAGTTAATCCCAAGTGGAGGGGTTGACATAAAAAATGCTAAGGAGTGATTGAATAATGGAGTTTTTGCAATTAGTGTTGGGGGTAATTTGGTAGGAAAAATAAATGAAACTATCAACCAAGATGAAGTTAAACAAAGATCAATAAAGTTTCTAGAGGCAATTAACTAATGAGTATTTGTTTTCTTGGAGAACCTTTATTGCGTTTTTCAACAACTAATTGCAAATTACTAAAAGATAGTATAAACTTTAATCTTAGTGTTGGAGGCACCGAATTAAACGTGGCTGCAAATATTTCAAATTTGGCCGCAAAACCATGTGCTGATTTTTATACAGTATTACCTAAAAATTTACTGGGTGAAATTGTAAAAAGACATTGTTTTAAAAATAGAGTTAATCTCATTGAGGGAAAACAAACCAGTGAGAGAATGGGTTTATATTTTTTAGAACCCAAACAAGGTAATAAAATGGGAAATGTTGTTTTTGATAGAAAAAACAGTGCCTTTGCTCAATCTCAAGCCACTGATTATGAAATCGAGTCAAAAAAATATAAAATTTTTCATACAAGTGGAATTGCCATCGGTACCAACCCACCAACAATACTTAATTTAGTCAGTTATTTTTTTAAAAATGTAAATAGTGATCTTTATAGTTTTGACTGTAACTATAGATCGAGTATGTGAAGTGCTCAAGAGGCCTTTGCAAGTTATCAAAAACTTTTAACAACTGCAAAAATAAATATTTTATTTGCAAATTCATGAGACATTTGTCAGATTTTAAAATTAACTAATCTTAATATTGATATTAACGATAAAAATCAATTTGCTGAACTTTGCAAATTAATATTTAAAAAATATAAAAGTTTAAAATATATTATTTGTACAAAAAGAAATTTTAAAAGTAATACTGAAACATTTGGTTATCAAGCAATGTACTTTGATGGTAAGGATGTTTATGAAAGTTCTGAAAGGTATGTTGCCACAATTATTGATAGAATTGGGTGCGGTGATGCTTTTGTGGCTGGAGTACTTTTCAAATTGCTTGAAAATTCATCAATCAAAGAGGCTGTTGAATATGGTTTGTGTTGCAGTTGATTGAAACATTCAATTTATGGAGACACATTAAATTTATTGCAAGCTGAAATTGAACCATATTTAGAATTTGATAATTCAAAATTAGTAAATAGATAGGAGAAAAAAATGAAAACAAATTATGTTATAGAAACATTTGGTTTACAAGATAAAGTTGTAATAATTACAGGAGGAAACACTGGACTTGGTCAAGCTTATAGTGATGCCATGGCTCAATCTGGAGCAAAACTCTTTATCACTTGTTATGATAAAACTGGTGTTGAAGAAATGCAAAATCTTTATGATCAAAATGGTTGAGAAGTGGCTTTTGCTTTTGGAGATTTGACAAATCCTCAAATTCAAGATGAAATTATTGCTAAGTGTTTAAAAAAATATAAACGAATTGATATTTTAGTTAATAACTCTGGAACAATTTCGCGAAATCCCATCCTAGAAGGAACAGATGCAGAGTGAAATAAAGTAATTGATATCAACATGAATGTCGTTTACCGACTATCTCGTGAAGTTTCAAAAATCTTTAAAAAACAGGGTGGAGGGAAAATTATTAATATTGCTTCAATGTTGTCATTTCAAGGTGGTAAATTTGTGCCAAGTTATACTGCCTCAAAACACGGGGTGGCTGGTTTGACAAAAGCTTTTGCAAATGAACTGGCAGAATTTAATATCAATGTTAATGCAATTGCTCCAGGATACATTGAAACCAAAAATACTGCACCAATTCGAGCTGATGTTAAAAGAAATAGTGAAATTTTAACTAGAATTCCTGCAAATAGATGAGGAAAGCCTAGTGATGTTGCTGCAACTTGTGTTTTTTTAGCAAGTAAAGCCAGTGATTACTGTAATGGTTTTGTCTTTGCAGTTGATGGAGGCTGACTAGCTAGATAGGAGAAAAAAAATGAAAAAAATACAATTAAGTGATGCAGTTTCAAAAAAAGAGTTTAGTAAATTAACTAAAAATGATTTAGTTGCAAATTTTAAATTTAATCTTTTTGAAACTGATGAAGTTAAAGCAGTTTACACATATTATGATAGAGTGTTATTAATGGGGGCGGTTCCAAAAACAAAATTGCTTGAAATATCAAAATTTGGAACAGAATTAAATGCTAAATATCTACTTGAAAACCGAGAAATTGGAATAATTAACTTAGCGGCTCCAGGGATTGTAATTGTTGAAAATAAAGAGTTTCTTTTAAACAAGAATGAGGCCATTTATATTGGTAAAGGTAATGAAAAAATCCAGTTAAAATCTCAAAACCCAGACACTCCAGCAATGTTTTATATGGTTTCAACCCCAGCTCACAAGGTTTTACCAACAAAAATTATCTCAATAAATGATGCAAAAGTTGTTAATTGAGGTAAAAAAGAAACCTTAAATGAGCGAACAATCTATCAATTAATTCATCCAGAGGTTGTTGAAACCTGTCAATTGTCTTTGGGGGTAACTTGTTTGAAACCTGGAAGTGTTTGAAATACTTATCCGCCTCACACTCATGAACGCAGAATGGAGTGCTACTTGTATTTTGACTTAGATCATGAAAGTGAAGTTTACCATTTTATGGGGCAAAAAGAGGATGTGAGAAATATAATAATGAGAGATAAAGATTGTGTTGTCAATCCACCTTGAAGTGTTCATTATGGTGTTGGGACAAAATCATATAGTTTTGTTTGAGCAATGGCTGGTGAAAACAAGGATTGGACTGATATGGATTTTATTGAAACTAAGGATTTAATTTAGAGCATATTGATGTAAGTGATGCTATTAAACCAATTAAAATGTGACATTATCATATAGAATTGACACGATCCTGAATTAAAATATTTTAAAAACTATTGATTTTTAAAATATTTATGGTAACATTTAATTGTCAGGCAACAGTCGTCTATTGCTTAGATATGTCAGAAACTAAGATAAACTTCTTAGTGAAGGGTTGAGCATCCCTAAACCTGCTCTTTTTTTTGTTTAATTTCTCCATTTTCTAAAATTTATGTTAAAATCATTAAGAATGATAGAAAATGGAGAAATTTATGAAGAAACATATACTTGGTTTAGACTTGGGAATTAGTTCTGTCGGGTGGGCTGTGACAACTTTTGATGATGAAGGTGGTTATGAACCATGAATTGATGATTTTGGAGTGAGACTTTTTGAAGTTCCAGAAAACCCAAAATCAAAAGTATCTCTGGCTACTGAGAGAAGGATGCTTCGAAGTTCAAGAAGATTAAACAGAAGAAAAAAAGCTAGAATAAAGTTAATTAAAAAGACTTTTGAAGAGTATGGAATTATTAGTGTTGAAGAAATTAATAATGGGGTTTTTGATTTTAAAAATTCTAAGTTAAAACCCACTAATAAGGTGGATTATGATGAAAACTTATTTTTTAATCCATATGTGTTAAGGAATAGGGCATTGACCCAACCATTAAGCAAAGAGCAATTGGTAATAGTTGTTACTCATATTGCAAAAAATAGAGGTTTTGCAAATCTATTTGATGTTAACAAAGGTGAGGATGTCTCAACTTTAACTGACCAATCAAAAGTTAAAGAAGATGACAGTTATACAAACTCAATTTTTGAGGCTAGAAAAATGATTGGTTATGATCTAAAAACTAAAAAATGTCAAAAAACCATTGCAGAAGCGATAATTGCAAATGAGTTTGGCAATACTCGGGTAAAAAACAATGATAATCTTTTAGATGTAAGAAATAATGTTAAAGACAAGAAAAGTGGTGAAGGGACAAAGAGTGGTGATTTCAAATTCTTGTTCCCTAGGGAAGCCTATCAATATGAATTAGAAATGATTTTAAATCAACAGGCAAAATATTTCCCAGAAATTACAAGTGAATTTATTAAAAAAATTATTGAAACTGCTTTTAGACAAAGGGATTTTGAGGATGGTTTTGGTCCAAAAGGTTATACAAGAGATCAAATCAAGAAAAAAATTCAAGATCAATTAGCAATTATGAAAGCAAAAAATGTTAAGGATAGAAATTTCTTAGCACTGAGAGATAGTTTGAAAGCATATAAATTGTATAAGCCATTTACTGAATTAACAGGTAAATGTACATTTTATCCAGATGAGAGTAGATATGTTAAATCAAGTATTATCTTTGAAATTTATCAGATGGCTGTTGAGGTTTCTAAATTTTCTTCTCTTTTAGAAACTGAAGAGAAAATTTGTGAATTTCACAACAAATTATTTGAAAAAGCACTTAAAGATGATAAATTCATTACTGGTAGTAGTAAAGCAATTGATAAAATATTAATTGAAGATTTTAAAGTTGAAAAAGAAGAAGTTAAAAACTCTAAGGCAATTGAAAATGCTAAAAAGACTACACTATTTGAGTTTACCAAGCGTTTTATTAAGGTTTTTGGAATGGAAATACTTAAAAAAATTGACTCAACTACCTTGGATAAAAATTTTATTGATGATTTGGGAATACTATTGAATCAAAACATTACCCCAAAAAGAAGAGAAGAGAAAATTAGAGATTGAGCAAAAAATAATAATCTAGAAATTGATAATGAACAAGTAAATGAATTACTTTTCCTACCTGCAAAAGTAACCACAACAAGTGGGTTGTCAAAAAAAGCAATGCTTGAAGTTATTGAAAAATTCTTGGAAGGTAAAATTGCTGGTGTTTATCAAGATGAAATGAAAGCAAATGCAGTAGAACAAACCTTGGCAAAACCAGGTAGATTTTTAGAACCAATTAAAGACCCTGATTTAGTGAGAAACCCTGTTGTTTTTAGAGCAATTAATGAGGCTAGAAAAGTTATTAAAGCACTCTTTAATAGATATGGAGACTTTCACAAAATCAATGTGGAAACATCAAGAGAGTTGGGGAAATCTGCAGAAGTTAGAAAAGAATTGAATACTCGTAACCTTGAAAATAGACTTAATAATATGGGGATTTCAAAAATTTTAGAAGACAATGGACTAAGGGCAAATCATACCAATATTTTAAAATATAAGCTTTGAAAATCACAAGATGAAAAGTGTATGTATTCATTAGAAACAATTTTATTGGAGCAATTTGATACATATGAGTTGGAGATTGATCATATTTTACCAATTTCAAAGTTTCCAGATGATTCAATTGAAAACAAAGTCTTGGTTTTTAATAGTGAAAATCAGAAGAAAAAAAATAGGACACCTCTGGAATACTTGAATGCTGACAATCCAGGTGTAGTTAGCAACTTCAAAAAAAATTGCTTAAATTTATATCGAAAAAACAAAATTAATTGAAACAAGTATGAAAATCTAATGGTCGAATCTGTTATGAAAATTGAAACTGATTTTGCTAAACGAAACCTAGTTGACAATTCATATATTGCAAGGTATTTTGCAAATTGATTGAAACAACAATTAACTTTTAAATATGCAAACGAAGGCAAAGAATATAAATCAAATGTCTTGATGATAAAGGGAATTGTCACATCAAGATTTAGAAGAAAATGGTTATTTAATTCACCATGAGGATTAGACACAAAAGTTAGAGATATTACTCCATACCATCATGCAGTTGATGCAATTGTTTTAGCTCAGTTTAAAAATCAAGGATCAATTGATTTTGCCTCAGACTTACTTATTTTAGGCGATGAATTTAGGAGTTGAAATAAAAAAATAATTACTGATGAACAATGAAACGAGCGAAAAACAGCAGTATTTAGTAAATGAAGAAAAGAGAATGGGTATATCTGGTACCATGAAATACCAAATGCTTTAGAAAGACTTGAAAATTATATTAATTCAGGTTGCAAACAGACAGGTATGTATGCACTTGTAAAAAATCTTAAAGAAGTTATTGAATTAAGAATGCCTGTTGAACTCACTATAGAATCAATTGAAGAAACTGAAAAACTAGATGAAAAACAAATTAAGAGAAAAATTAAAGAAACCAAGCGCTATGAAATCTTTAATGGATTAACTGAATTTAAAAGGAAAGTTAAAACTAAGGTGCCAAAGTTTGTAAAAGTTAAAGATCCAAAAGAATATTTAAAAACATTAGACGACGCTAATATTCAGGGATTCAAACATTATCCTTTTGTTTCTTACAAAATCAATAAAAAATTAAAAGGTGCAGTTACAGATAGCCAATTGATTAAAGGAAAAAATGTAGCAATTGACAAAAAAACAGGTAAATTTAATAGTGAAAAATACTTTACAAGTAAAAATGGTGATATTTGAGAGAGTACTATTTATTATGGCCTGAAGTTGAATAAATTAGAGCAAAAGGCAAAGCCACAGTGAGTTAAAAAAGTTGATATTTTTAAAGATAAAAGTATCTTAAGTCTTAAGGGTGGTGAAGTTTTGCTTGTTAAAAATACCACATTTTCATATATCAATAAACATAGTGAAATTGAGTATAAAGTATTGAGAGGAAAAAAGGGAGATACTAGCTATGTTCACAAGATAAATACAACTTTTATATCTGATGAAAATAAAAACAAAGAAATTTTTAAAGAACAAAATTTTCGAGCTACAACATCTCAATTATCTAATCAAATTTCAATTCTAAATATTAGCATCCTTGGTTATTCATTGATAGACTAAGATTTTAAGGTTTTAGTTATCTGACATATCTAAGGAATAGGCGACGTTTTATCAAATTCAATTGTGCTCAAGTGCGTTTTAGTTATCTGACATATCTAAGGAATAGGCGACTAAATGCTTTGTCTGCTCAATTTGCCAGGAGTTTTAGTTATCTGACATATCTAAGGAATAGGCGACTAAGGCACCATTTCCGAGAAAAGAAAAGAAGTTTTAGTTATCTGACATATCTAAGGAATAGGCGACCACTTAAGTAGTTAATCATACTTCATTCATGTTTTAGTTATCTGACATATCTAAGGAATAGGCGACGCTGAGTTTGTACTAGACTATTATAGAAAGGTTTTAGTTATCTGACATATCTAAGGAATAGGCGACTTTAAACTACCAAAGGTACCTGTTAAGTCTAGTTTTAGTTATCTGACATATCTAAGGAATAGGCGACTGATGATCTATAAAAATCTTCCTTACCATCGTTTTAGTTATCTGACATATCTAAGGAATAGGCGACCATACACTCCCTCACCTTGTTCATAATTGCGTTTTAGTTATCTGACATATCTAAGGAATAGGCGACCTTTAAAATCAAAAATCCAAATTTCAGCAAAGTTTTAGTTATCTGACATATCTAAGGAATAGGCGACTCATTAAAACTTGCATTAAACACAAGTGCAGTTTTAGTTATCTGACATATCTAAGGAATAGGCGACTGAGTTTAAGCGAAGTGATGGGTCAAGTCCGTTTTAGTTATCTGACATATCTAAGGAATAGGCGACTGGCCTTAGGGCCATATAACCGAGAAAAGAGTTTTAGTTATCTGACATATCTAAGGAATAGGCGACTCATGGTCGAATATGAGGAGTTTACTACAAGTTTTAGTTATCTGACATATCTAAGGAATAGGCGACATCCATCCTCAACTTCCAGCTTAGTCGCTCAGTTTTAGTTATCTGACATATCTAAGGAATAGGCGCTCCATTGTAGTTTCTCCTTTCTAACTATTTGTTTTAGTTATCTGACATATCTAACAAATAGACGACAAAATTTTAATTACTAGAGATCAATAAACAATTTACTTTAAATTAAAACCAGTAATCAAGATTTTAGAAATAAACTTATAAGTTTATTTTTTTTTGTTATAGTGTAAATAGGTGAAAACCTAAGTAATTTAAATGAAAGAAGGTACTTAAATGTCATGGAAGACATTATTAATTACTAATTATGACAAACTTTCTCTAAAAAATGGCTTGTTAATGGTGACAAACCTAAAAGCAAAGAAGGAACTTTATTTTGCAATGAATGACTTAAATTGTGTTGTTTTAGAAAATAATTACACTACTTTAACAACACAAGTTTTATCTAAACTTGTTGAAAACAATGTTTATTTAATAATTTGTGATGATAAGTATGAACCCAATGGTTTAATAATGTCCTTTCACAATCACTGAAAACCATTAACAATTTTTGAAAATCAAATTAAATTGCAAAACTATCAAAAAGAGCAACTCTGAAAGTTGGTTGTGGAAAAGAAAATTGAAAACTCAATTAATGTGATGGGGATGCTGGGCTGTTCACAAAGATCATTGACAATGATGTCAAACTTTTTTAATACAGTTAAACTAAATGATGCTTCAAATCGTGAAGCCTTAGCTGCTAAGGTGTTTTTTAGAGAACTTTATGGAAGTAGTTTTTTGAGATTTAGTGAAGACATTATTAATGCAGCTTTAAATTATGGTTACACAATTTTAGCATCAGCTATTTCTAGAACTTTAGTAAAATATGGACTGCATTGTTTTTTGGGAATTTTTCACAAAGGTAAAACCAATAACTGAAACTTATCATATGACTTGGTAGAACCATTTCGACCAATGGTTGATTTATGGGTTAGCACCAATATTGAGAGCTTACTTGCAAATGAAACTTTACATTATCAACATCGCTTGGAACTAATTAATCTTTTAAATCAAAGTGTAGTTATTGATGAAAAAATCCACACAGTGACTAATGCTATTGAAATAGTGGTTAAGAGTTATTATACTTATTTGAAAACTGCAAGTTTAACAAAATTGAAGTTACCAACAATTGTCCAATTTGAAGAAAGAAGTAGTCTTGATGAGACAGAAGAGTAGGTATCGCCAGATGAGATTAATGGTTTTTTATGATTTACCAAATACTACCAAAAGTGAAAACAAAGAATACACTAAATTTAGAAAATTTTTAATTCAAAATGGATTTTATATGATGCAGTTTTCAATTTATGTAAAACTCTGCATGAACCATGATATTGTTTTAATAACTCAAAAGAAAATTGAAAAAAATAAACCAAAAATTGGAGATGTGAGAATGCTAGCGATTACAGAAAAACAGTACAATGATATAAAAATTTTAGTTGGTCAAAAGTCAATCCAAGAAAGTTACCAAAATATTGATTATTTGGTGGAGTTATAAAAATGAGAAATTATTTATCACTTAATAGTAAGTATTTTGGCAAAGTTAAAATTTCATTTTTCAATAAGTTAGCAGTTTTGTATGGACCAAATGATAGTAAAAAAAGTTTATTATTAAATGAGCTTTCAAAAGTTTTAAACACAAAGTCAGGTAAAACAAGTGGTTTAAGTTTTGATTTGTTTGAAAATGGAGCCAGTGATTTTCAAGTGATTTATTTAAAAGAAGTTTTTGAACTTAGTTCAGAATTAAAGTTTTCAAAAACTGGATTTTTAAAAGATAGCATTTTAAAATATTTAAATAAAAAAATCTATGAAGAAAAGGTCATTAATAATTTTGATCAACAACTAAGTGATATTTCAAAAAATCTTGCATCAGCAGTTGAAGAGTACTTTGCTGAAAACCACTTGTTAGATGAGATTGTTGGGAAAATTGATTTTAAAACAGAATTACAGTTAAATTCAGTTGAAGTTATTTTAGAAAAATTAGTTAAGTTAAATATCTACAATGAAGACAACAGAACTGTTGAAGAGAAAAACTACAGTAAGTTTTTAGTGAGAATGTTATTATTAAAAATTATTTTAAATGATGTTGATTTAAGTGATACCTTAAGACCAGTAATAATTTTACTGGATTTACCAGAAAGTTGTGCTGATGATTTAAGTATTAGTAAATTAAGAAACTGAATTAAGTTATTTGCTCAAAATCAAATTGCTTGAATTGTTACTATTAACAATTCTCATAGTTTAAGGTTGTTAAATCCAAATATTCAATCAGTCAATTTCTTTGAAAAAGATAAAATTAACTTTGTTGTAAATTATAAAAATTATGTAAAAAACATCACTATTTTTTCAGCATTTTTAGAAAGTAAATACTCAAATTTAGATCAGTTTAAATTTGATTTAAATAAAGTTTTAACAGTTGATGATTTAAAAATTGAGGGGCAAAAGTTTCAAAAGTACTATGAAAATATTTTGTATAAGTGTTTTATTTATAAAAATATTGTTATTAATGAAGATGAAGCTTTAAATTTCTTTTGAGAAGTTAACACAACAAATGACTTAACATTCCATCTTAATGCAAAGAATATTTGCATAATCTTGATGATGATCATAGAATTAAAATTAAACCTTAAAGTCACATTTAATGTAAAAACTCAGAAGTTAAAAAATTTGATTGACTTAGTATTTTAAGAACATTATTACCATAAAATTAGAGAAAGTTTAAAACACAAGTAATTTAATACTTGTGTTTTTTTGTTTTTAATCAAAGTGTCTAACAAAATCGCATTTGATGCTATTTTTAAGTAAGGAACTATTATTTTAGTATTTTTATAAATTATTCTATATTTTTTATAAAAAAAGCAATATACTATATTTGTGGAGGCCAACAAGTTAAAAATATAGTAAAATTTTGATATTTCTTTTTTATATTTATTATGTATTAAGACTTGACTGGATTTATGTAGCTAAACTCTTTAAATTAGATTACATGAGTTTAATAGTAAAACTTAATAAATTTTATCTAGAATTACAGAATTTATTGAACTTCTGATTAGGCCCCTAAAATATTACAACTGAATATTTTTTAAAAAGAATGAATTATTAAAATTCATTATGAATAGTAAAATAACCTAATACATTAAGAGGTTTGATAAATAAGTTATTAATAAAAAATTTTAAGAGGAGGAAAAAAATGTCAGAAAGATATTTAAAATATAAGCAATATAGAAACATTGCAATAGATGTTAGTGACACTAAAGATGAGAAAAAAGTAAAGTTAATTTTAAACACCTCAATTAGAAATCTTGGAGAGCTAGTTGTATTGATTGGTCCAAATAATGTAGGGAAATCAAACATTCTTAGAAGTTTAAATTCTTTAAATCAAGCCACTCTATCAACTAAACTTGATAAACCTTCATTTTATGAATATGACAAAGCTGAGCCAGAAATATGTCTTGTTTATAATGAAAATAAATATAAATGTTCTTATTTTATAAATGAAAAAACTAATTATTATGAACATAATTTAAATGGGGAAAATATTGAAACAAAAATAACCGTTCCACAATTAGTTGAAAAAATTATAGAATTTGGAATATTAATTTTGAACCATTACTTAGAAGAATTAAGTCATGAAAATAGAAATCATGATTACCAATATGGCAGAAATATTTCACAATTAATTATTAATGCACAAAATGCAATTAGTTTTTTTCAGAACATAAGTGATTTTAATAAATACATTTTGCATATTGATGAAAATGATAATGTGATGTTTGATTTAAAGGGTGAAATGTCAACTGCAGTGCCAACTACATATGAGGCATATCTATATTTAGTGAAATCGGGCAAATATCAGTGAATTAAAGAAAAAGTAGATTCATCTGATGAGCATATAATTGGAGACGAGTATATTTCAATAAGGAAAATGTTTGCGAACTTAATATCAGCAGATGTCCATATATCAAATATATTTACTGAAAAATATGGTTTTAATATAGTACCAAAAGTTTATGAATTTATTGAGCCAAATTTTAATATAAATAATCTTACTTCTAGAATTGATAATGATATTTTGCCAACAAATTGTTTTAATATTTTTTTTAAAAACATTATTCTTGATAAATTTAAAATAGATAAAGACAAAATAAACAGTATATATGAAAAGGAAAAAAGTGGCAGCTACCCAGGGTCATTAAGAAAACTTGAAGCTGAAATAAATGAAAAACTAATTGAAGTTTCAAAAGATTTTAATGCAATTTATAATAAAAATAAATCAAAATATAAGTTTTCAATTGAAGTTTCAGAAAGCAAATTTAGTTTTGCAATAACAAGTGATAATGAAGTTATTAGTCTTGCAAGACAGTCTGAGGGCTTTAAGTGATTTTTTAGTTTTTATTTTGATTTTCTGATAACTAACAATATCAAAAAAGGGGATATTATTCTAATTGATGAAGCTGGTTCAAAACTTCACCCCCAAGGATGTGTTGAGTTAAGAAAATTTTTAAAAAAATTTGCACTTGATAATGAAGTTACAATTGTAATTGCGACACACTCACCATTTATGATCAGTAATGATCATCTTGATGAATTAAGAATTATAAAACAAAACAAAAACTCACTAGATATTATCAATAGATTTACTGTAGATGAGTTTGATAGTTCAGATTCAAATGTTACAAAAAATATTTTAGATGCCCTAACAGTTCAAAAACATGTAATATTTAATCCAGAAAATACAATAATTTTTGTAGAAGGAATCACAGATTATTGTTATCTGACAGCTTTTAAAAAACTACTAAATCAAGACAATGTTTATTTTTTACCGTTTCAAGGAGTAGCAGGTCCTGAAAAAATTTTAAGTGAATTATCTAATATTATGAAAAATCCAGTTTGTCTAGTTGATGGAGATGAGGCTGGAAGTGAATTTGCCTCTAAAGCAAAAGAAAAAGATATTAAGTGTTATTCACTAAAAGAGGCTGGAAGTACTTTTAAAGACATCGAAGATTTATTTTCAAAAGAAATGAGAGAAAAATTTAAATTGGATAGTAAAAAATTTAATAATGCAGTTCAATTTAAAAATGCAGTTGAAAATGAAAATATTAAAGTTGACGAGAAAACAAGAAAAAACTTTGAAAAAGTCTTCTCTTTAATTACAAGGGAAAGTTAAATTACCTGATAGTTCTTCATTGATAAAAAAATTGTTATTCAACCAAGCAAATACTTTTTGCATTAAAGAATAAACTTAGTTGCTGATTAATTAAAAATTATTGATTAAGTTGCATAGAGTGGATATAAATATTCAATACATTGTAATGCAGCAATGAATGAAAAAATTCATTAAAGAGGATTTTACTTTGAGTGATTAAAATGCATAAATCATTCCATAGTAACTTTAATAGAAATATGGTGAAACAATGATACTTTTTGAAAGAGAAATGATTTTAGATAATGATAAAAAATTTTCATATTTGAAAAATTTATTAGATAATGACTTTAAGTTACTTGATAAAAATCAAATAATTTTTGGTTGTAATGGTGCTGGTAAATCAAGCATCTCTAAATTTATTAAACAAAACAATAATGCTGTTTTCTATTTCGATCAAACAGATGAGATTGAAGATTTTAAAAATACTGATGATTGAAAAAAAATAAGAAAATATAGAAGAAATAAAGAACTTATCATAAAATATAATACCCTTAAAATTGATGAAAAAGAAGAAGAGATTGAATTGTTAAAAAGAGAAAATCAAATAAACACTAATCTTATAAGAGTGGTGGGTCACTCTTCTAAAGAAAATACAGATGTGATAAGTGAAAGAATTAGCAGTTACTGAAAAGATGAGTTGTTTTTTGATTATGAAATCCCAAAAGAAGACCTAGAGTACATAAACAGTGAATCTAATCTAGAAGTTATACGTCAACTATTAAATTATTATGTATGAAAATTATTTAAAGAAATTGAATTAAAAGATTCAGAATCTAAAAAAATAAGAAACTCAATTATAGGATACTCATTTGAAATTTTATTAAAATCAGAATTGGATGATAAAACTTGTCCAATTTGTAGTACTCAGTTAGAAAGTCTTAGGGAAATGCTTGCCACCAAAACTAAGGAATTTAATGTAGGAAAATCTAAAATTTTTGAGCTATTTAAAAATAAATCAGTAATTTTTAGTGAAGAATCTTTTAAAAAGTTTTATGAATTATATCTATATTTAAAAAATAGAGAAGACTTGCTGATTGGTCTAGCTATTTCTGAATGCAACTTAGAAAAACTTAAATTTATATGTGATAATTCAAAAAAAATAAATAAGGCAAAAAGAAAACTTGATAAATTGATAGATGAATCAAAAAGTAAATTTGAAATTCTAAGTAAAAACAAAACTGAATTTATTCATAATTTCAGTTCATATTTAAAGATTGATAAAAGAAATATAAATTTCAACTCTTTTTCATATGAAATTGAGATTGTGCTAAATAGATAGGTTGAAAAGCATAGCACTGGTGAGATTAACTTGATACACTTTTTATATAGACTTCATTTATTTAAAGGTAGTAACATCAAAATAGGAGTTTTTGATGATCCAATTTCAAGTTTTGATTTAGTTAATTGTTATAAAATAATTTATGAAATAATATTGGCATGTGCTCAAGATAAAAAGACTATTATTTTATTTACCCACTCAATAGATGTAATAAATATAGTAAATTCACAATATAAAGGTATGTTTGTCTATAAATATCTTGAGAAGTTTAAAGGGGTTACTTCAATAAAAGATATTGATACCAAGGATTTAAATGAGCACATATTATCATTAGATTCTTTAAAGGAGAAGTGTGTCAAAGGTGATTATTATAATGCATTGAGTGCATTAATAAAAAAAGAGAATCCAAGTTTTAACGAATTAGATAATATACATAAAATATTTCACTATACAATTGATGAAAAAATAAATGAATTAAACAATTCTAAATATTATATAAATTCAGAAAAACTAATAGACTTAATTGAAAATTATATTGAATTGAATAATGAGGATTTTTTCTCAAATACCATTAAAAAAGTAGTTCTACTTTCTAGTTTAAGAGCATGAATAGAATCAAAAATATATTCTTTGATTTCCAATGAAGAGGTAAAAAGTGAATTCATAAATTGTTACACTTTTAACGAAAAGATCAATATAATTTTTGAAAAAAATGGTAACTTGAAAGTGAAATTGTCAAAAAAACTTAGTAGAAAATACTTAATGTCTAAAAAGGTTTTTTTGAATCATTCAGTGCATTACAATAGCACTGTAATACCCCTTCAATATCCATTGAGTGTTTCAATTGATGACATCAATAATGATATTCAAGATTTAAAGGAATATTTTAAAAACTTGCAATCTTTATAAAATTAATTATTATATTTTTAATCTATCAATTAACTGCAGTAGTAGTTTATGGATAACAATCAATCTAGTGAAATGTTGGTGAAAATTTATAACAATAACTGAATTTATAATTAATTGTAAAAGGAATTTACTTATGGGAAAATAAATTTAGTAAATTGAAATAGCCATTAGTGGAGGGGTCATTCAAGAAAAAGTAGTGAATTTTGTAGTAACAATAGAAATATGTAAGAGTTATTTTAAAGTTTAAACCAAAAATGAGTATTGGTTAGGCTTTTTAAAAGATAGTAATATGCTGTATTAAATTTAAAAGGGTTTATTGGAAATAATATATCCTTTTTTTGTTATTCAATTAGTTACTCATATAAAAAAATTTTTTCTAATCAAAATTTAGTATATTTCAAGCCGTTAATTCTTAAAACTAATGATGAGATAACTATTGTTTCATCTATTAGTAAGATTATTCAAAGCCTCTAAAAATTTGTAATAAAACTATTGTGTATTTTCTTATATAGTTTTCTGAATCATTCATATGAACATAAATGACTGTTGGAAAGTATCTTAAAATTGGTATAAAATTAAAAGGTATCATAGACTAAGCAATGAAATTGAAGATATAGTGATATATCGAAGCAGGAGGAAAAATGAGTACACTAACAAAAAGAGAACAAGAAGCCTATGATTATCTAAAAAAACATTCTGACTTATTAAACACTTCAGTTGACAACATTTGCAAAGAGTTAAAAATAAGTTATGGAACCATTTATTCATTGATAGAGAAACTTGGTTACAAAGGCTATAAAGATTTAATTATAAATATAAGTTCAGAGATTATTAAAGAAAAGTCGGGATTAAGTCATAATTATCATGAGTTAATTGATGCAAATTTTAAAATTGACAATGAACAAAACTTAGAAAAATTCTTCAAAATAATAAAGGACAAAACAGTTGTTTTTATTGGAAAGTCCCACAGTCACATTATTGCCAAGAAATTCAGTCTTGATTTTAACAGATTAGGAATCAAGTCATATGTTTTAGAAAATGACTATGATCAAATAATTCTGTCAATTTCAAACATGACAGCAGATTGTGTTTTGGTAGCAATTACAAATTCAGGTACTACAGATTGAATTTTAAGTGCTTTAAAAATGGCAAATTCCCAAGGAATTAAATGTGTCACAATTACTTGTGTTAATTCAAAAAAATTAACAGAACTAAATGAATTAGTGATTACTATGGTTAACAGAAATAAACTGATGATTAAAAGCAGAATTACAAATTTCATCCCAATTTTAATATTTTTAGACATATTTTGAGAAAAAGCCATTGATAAATTATAAGATTTAAAATGCTTTTTAACAGAAATTTCCTTTTTCCAATGTAAACAAAACTGTACTAAGAATAAGTAGTATAAATTTTTACTACTTTTTTTAAAAAAATATAGTAAATTATTACATTACGATTTATAATAAATGTGGAAAGGAGATCATATGTTAACAAACCTTAAAGAAATTTTAGTGGCTGCTTACAAGGGCGGTTATGCAATACCTGCCTTTAATGTTGACAATTATGAAATTATGAAAGCTATTGTGGATGCTTGTGAAGAACAAAAACACCCAGTAGTGTTAATGTTCACCCAGTCAGCAATCAAGTATTATGGTTTGAATAATCTAATAGCAGTTGCTAACAATTTAGCAAATTCAGTTAGCATCCCAGTGGTGACTCACTTAGATCATGAACTTGATGTTGAAACTTGTAAGGCTGCCATCAATGAAGGTATTCAATCAATTATGTATGATGGTTCACACTGTTCACTTGAAACAAACATCAATAACACAAATCTAGTTTATGATTATGCAAAAAGTACTTTAAAAGAAATTTCTCTTGAAGCAGAACTTGGACAAATTGCTGGAGTTGAAGACTGAAAAAAAATCAGTAAATCAGTGTACACAAACCCAGAAGATGCATTGCGGTTTTGAACTGCCACTAATATTGATTGTTTAGCAATTTCAATTGGCACTGCCCATGGAATGTATCAAACAAAACCCTCACTAAACTTAGAGTTATTAGAAACTATTAATAAGTTATTGCAAAAACCCTTGGTGTTGCATGGGGGCAGTGGTCTAGCAAAAGAGGACATTCAAAAATGCATAAAACTTGGAATTGCCAAAATTAATTTTGGTACTGAAATCAAAATAAAATTTGCATCAGCTTGTGTTGAATACATTAAAACAAATCAAGATTGCCAAGATGTTCGCAAAATTTTAACTTATGCTATGACTGAATTAAAACAACTAATTTATGAAAAGATAAATATATGTAAAGGAAAGTAAAATGAAATATGATAAAAATTTGTTAAATGAATATGAAGGTTTTACTTGCTGAAAAGAAATGTTAAAAACTTGTGGTGCATCATTAATTGTCAACAATTACATAACTGCTAGTTATTTAGAAGTCATTATAGCTTCAGTAATAAAACATGGACCATATTTTGTGGTTGCAGAACAAGTGGCAATTGCTCATAGTGATATCAATTTAGATAATATCAAAAAAACAGGTGTTTCTTGAAACATATTAAAAAAACCTTGCCAAATTGGAGACATCAACCCCAAAGCAGTTAAGTATTTAATTATTTTAGCTACAACTAATGGTGTGGAACACTTAGGATTTTTAAAAAAATTCTCGCAAGTTTTTTTGGATGAAGCTAAAAGAACAGAGTTTTATCAAATCCAAACCAAAGAACAATTAATTATTTTTCTAGAGAAACACTTTTAAAGGAGGTAAATTATGTATAAATTTATGTCAGTTTGTGGATCTGGACTTGCTTCAAGTTTCTTAATTGAAGAAACTATTCAAGCAGCTTTAAAACAACTTAATACTGAAGGAGAGGTATCTCACACAAGTGTTGGGAGTTTTGCTCCTGACTGAGACTTAGACTTTGTCATTGTGGGTAATGATATCACAGATTCTGTGGAATTTCCCAGAAAAATAACTCTTGATAACCTTTTTGATGTTGAGGAATGTAAACAAAAAATTTCTCAAGCACTTACAAATTATAAAAAATAAGGAGGTCAATTATGGATGAATTTATAATATTTTTAAAAACCTTTTTTGGAACACCTTCAATCTTAATTGGAATTGTTGCTATGATAGGTTTATTAATTCAAAGAAAAAGTTTTACCCAAGTTCTTACTGGAACTTTTAAAGTTATTATTGGATTTTTAATTCTTGGTGGAGGAGCCACTTTACTATCTTCTTCACTATCACAATTTTCACCAGTCTTTATTAATCTTTTTGGTATTAATGGAGCTATCCCCAATAATGAAGCCACAATGGCACAATTGTTGGATGTAATTCCCAAAATTATTACCATTGGAACTGGGGTTATGATTGTGGCTATGCTAACAAATGTTGTGTTAGCAATTGTCACTAGATACAAATATGTTTATTTAACAGGACATGTCTTGTTTTATATGTCAGTTATGACTGCAGCTTGTTTGGTGTCTGCTGGAATGGATGACAGCAAAGATTTATGAATGATTATTTTAACTGGAGGTTTATTTATGGCAATTTACATGCTGTTTATGCCTTTAGCAAATCAAAAATTTATGCGTCAAGTTACTAAAGGTGATGTCATTGCCATGGGTCACACTGGAGGAATTGGTTATTTTATTGCTGGGTGAATTGGTAATGGGATTGGTGCTTTACAAAAAGGTAAAGTGAGATCTACTGAAGATATCAAATTCCCAAAAGGCTTATCATTTTTAAAAAATTCAAATGTTGCAATTAGTATTACAATGATCTTTTTCTTCTTAATAGTTTATATTGCAGCATATGCTGCAAAAGGGCTTGATGTCTTTATTGGTACAGATGTGCTTGATGGCACAGGGGCAATGGCAAATCATTGATTTGTTTTTGCAATCATTCAAGCCTTTACTTTTGCTGCGGGAATTGAAGTCATTTTACTTGGAGTCAGAATGGTTTTAAATGAACTAGTGCCTGCTTTTAAAGGAATTTCAGACAAGTTTGTTAAAAACGGAAAAGCAGCTCTAGATTGTGCAGTTGTGTTTACTTATGCACCCAATGCTGTTTTAATTGGATTTTTAGCATCATTTGTGGCTGGGATTATTGGAATGTTTATAACTTATGGGGCTGGTTTACCAATTGTTTTACCAGGAATTGCCGCTCACTTTTTCTTGGGAGCCACTGGTGGAGTATTTGCTAACTCAAAAGGTGGGATTTGGGGAGCAATTGTTGGTCCTTTTGTTCAAGGATTAATTATAACATTTGTACCAGTCTTATTTTTAAAATTAAATGCTTATGCTGGAGTTGAAGCCTCAATTTCAACTGGATGAGGAGATACTGATTACATTTTAGGGTTAATTCCTTTATTAATCACTAGACATTTAGGAAAATGAGTGACTTTTGGAGTAGTTTTAGCTTTTATTATTGGTTTGGTGGTTGAAGAACAAATCTTTATTCAAATTAAAAGAAAAAAAGCTAAACTTGCAGCACCGAGTTCAGTTGTCACTGGTGTTAATCCTGAACTGGTTGAGGAAGTAAATGACAAACAATAAAATTGGAATTGTTTGTTCAGGGGGAGATGCCCCTGGAATTAATAATGCCATTTATGGACTTGTTCATAAATTAGCACCAACATATCAAATCTTAGGATTTTATGATGGTTTAGAAGGCATTTATTTACAAAAGTATCTTGTTTTAGATCAAGTAAATGTTGAAGGAATTCAATTAGAAGGTTCTGCAATAATTGGGTGTGAAAGATTTGCTGAATTTAACAATTTCGCAATACAAGCACAAGTAGTTGAAAATTTAAAAGCTCTAAATATCCAACATTTAGTAGTGTTTGGTGGTAATGGAAGTTTAATGGCTGCAAAAATTTTAGTAAAACAAGGGATTAAAGTGCATTTTATTCCTACAACTATTGACAATGATGTGGTTGAAGTCAAAACCACACTTGGTTTTGATACAGCTTTGAATTCAGTTGTGGAGTTTATTAGAAGAGTAAACTATAGTGCTAAAAATCATAAAAAAGTCCAAGTTTATGAACTAATGGGTAGAGAATGTAGTGATTTAACTAATTCTGTCGGTCAAGCAGTTTATGCAGATTATGTAATTAATAATCAAAATTTTACAAATCCACATTTAGTGGCAGAAATTGTTAAAGCTCTTAAAGAATCAAATAAAAGAACAAATATTATTTTGCTTTCTGAAAAACTTTTACAAACTCAAGCTTTAATAACTGAAATTTCAGCTAAAATAAGTAAACGAATTTGATTTACAATTATTGGTCACTTTCAAAGAGGCGGAACTCCTAGTTTTGGAGATTGTCACTATGGTGCAAAGTGTGTTGACAAAATTGTAAAAAATATTCAGATGCAAAAAGCAAATCTGATTTATAGTTTGGCTGAAGAGGTGGTCATATAGAATGTGATTGTGAATGTCACTAGGTTTACTGCTTGGCTTGCTTACAATAGTAATTGTGCGAAACATAATTATAAAAATTATGGTCATTAAAACTTATAAGCAAAACAGTAAGAAACCAATTTTTAAACAAATTATTAAAAATCAATTTCGATTGTTAAACAATTATCAAGTTTTGGGTTGGTATTATGAGATCAAAACAAATTTATGAGCTACACAAGTAAAAGTTTATTTTACTTGTGAACTAAAAAATGACCTAAGTCCAAGCAAAATTAGAGGAACTATATTCTTTTCAAATGCTAGTAACAAAAACATAGATTTACAAGAAAAAATACAAGGAGCTGTTCTTGGTATTCATGCAAAAGAATGAATTTAACAAAGATAAAGGTAAATTTCTCTTAATCTATCGTATCTTGGTCTTGATATTTTTAGGAATAATTACAAGTGTTTTGATTTATTACGTAAGTCAGAATGATTTTGATTTAAAATTAATTGTTATTTTGTCTTTGTTTGTCATCTGTTTATTTTATTGCTTTATAAATTATTTTATGATTCCAATTTTGAGATTTAAAAATTTTAAACAATCATTACTTTGCAGTTTAATTTCTCAAAAATTCATTGTTAAGAAGTTTAGATGAAAAAAAGAAATTGTGGCTTTAAAAGGAGACACCATAATTTTGATAACAAGAAATGAAGACATTGATCAAAAATATCAATTGTTTGCACAAAATAACTGCTTAAAAATAGTTAAATCGAACAACTTCAAAACTGTTGGTTTACTTTGTTGTAAAAAAGAAAATGGATCAGACAATGAGGTTATTATCAAATTTCTAGAACTATAGATACTTATAAAATTAAAAAATAGACCTAAACCAAATGGTTTAGGTTTTTTGTGACTTACTTTGATAAAAATATGTAAGTAAATACTTTATTTTCATCATTACAATATGAGCCATTACTTAGATAATTTTAGTTAGAACACTATAAGATTATAAAATATTTCTAATTACACTAATATTTTGATAGAATTATTATAAAGGGGGATTTTTAATGGGTCATAAGTATGAATATATAACAAAAAGTGAATTAAAACCAGTAAGAGTAAAAATTGAAAAAGTAATCAATGAATTACAAAAAAAGTTAAAAGAAGTGCAAATTACATTTCAGTTTCATTTGATAGGTAGTGGTAAAAGAACATTAGTTACTAGATTGGTTGGTGAAAATAGGGAGTTTGACCTTGACTATAATTTCTATCTACAAAAATTTGATGAAAATATTGAACCAAAGGAAATTAGATCAATGTTTATTAAGAGTTTGAATGAAATTGTAATAAAACATGGATTTGAATATGTCAGTGATGGTGGACGTGCAATAAAACTAAAACTTATTGATAAAAAAAATAAAACCATTACCTATAGTTGTGACTTTGCAATTATGTATGAAGATATAGAAACAGAAAAAAAATTTATTCTTGAACATGTTAAAGTGAGCAACAAATGTGTTTGAGAGGAAGAAAAATTAGGCAGAAATTATGATGATAAGGTATCAAATATAATTGCAAATGGTTTATGAATAGATGTTAGAAGAGAGTATCTTAATTTAAAGGAAAACAATAACAAACAGGATAAACAAAGTTTTTCACTATATTATGAGGCAGTAAATAATATTTACAATAAATATGATTGAAAGTAAAAAGAAGAAACTGCCTTTAAATATAAGTATTGATAAGTTTGTAAGTAAAATGATTTTTCCTGATGAAGACAATAAATTGGAGGAAGAATGTAGGAATTATTTAAGACTTAAAGGAGTTGCATATCTCACTCAATTAGCAAATTTCATAGAGTTAAATGATAATGGGAAAATAGAATACTTAAAAGTTTCAAAATTATATAGATATGACAAAAGAATTAGAAATATCTTATACAAATTTCTATCAGCATTTGAAGAGAGCATCAGAGCATTTATAGCAAATAAATTTCTAGACAATGTTAGTGAATTTAAAAGTGAATCTCAAAAAAATGGTAAAAAAATTGGTAAAAAATTAATGGGTAAACTTAGTGAGTGTAAAAGCTTATCATTTTCACTTGGCTCTCTGAGTCTTTCTGAATTGATGGAATTGTTTAACATATTTACAGCAGATGAACAAGTGCTTTTATTTGAAAATCTTGACCATATTGACGAAAACCTATCCGCAGTTAGGGAATTAAGAAATGCTGTTAGCCATCATAGAATGTTGTTTGTATATGACGAGTTTAGTGAGTGTTGAATTGATGGAATTCAAAAGGAAGGAAATTTAATAAATAGTATAAAAAATCTTAGAGAATTAATTGATCCATTTTATAAAGATTATTTAACTAGTGCAATTAATGACAGTTGTGAAGATAAACAAGACAAACTATTTGGAGAATATTTAGTTAAAAAAGCAATAATTAAGTTGTAGGATATAGGCTTTTTGGTTTTAAATTACAAGTTTGAATAAACTTGTAATTACTAGGAAAATTATAAAAACAGTATTTTGCTAATTATAAGTAGTAAATATTAATTTTGATAATTTTTTTTAAAATATAAAAACATGATTTAACTAGAACAAATATCAAAATTAAAGTAAAAAAAATGAATGATATCATTTGTATTAATTAAATAGAAAGTTATAATTTAGAGTTAACATAGTATTTTATTTGTAAGATAGATGATTATGTAATTTTAGAATTGTTATATAGGCAAGCAAGATGAAGAATATTTATATTAAAGTTGATTCAGAAATAAAAAAAATTAGTGATACAATTGATGAAAATATTGAATCTTTAAATACCAAACCTGGTTTGTTATCCCAAAATATTTTGGCTCAACTTAGAACTCTTGTAGAGCACATTGCACTTAAAATTTTAATTAGAGATAAAAATGAAGAATATGCCTATGGTTATTCTAGTCTGACTGCTGCAATTAAACATTTAAGGGAAAGGAGCAACTATATATTTTTAAGACATTTTCACAATAACTTAAGAGTATCGACTTCACATTATATTTCATCAAAAGATAATTCTGAAAGGTTAATGTACAAGTACATTAAAGAAATTTTTGCTATAAAAGAATTTATGAAAGAAGAATTTAACCAAGAAATTATTGAAAAAATTAGTGAATTTAAGTTTTCTGTGGATGAACAGTTGGAGGACTATTATAATAAAATTCTTGAAAAAATTAAAAGTAATTTGAATAATCAAAATAAAACTTGATATAGGCTATATATATACAAAAAAAAGTTAATTTATTTAAATAATGAAATATACTATGAGTTGTCAGGAGCTTTAGCAAGAGGGTGGTATAATGATAAGGTAGATAGAATTATTATATACACAAAGGAAAATGTTCAAGAGAATTATGCAGTGGGTTTATATTTAGTAAAAGATAAGATTGATTTGTTTGATGAAAAAATTGAAATTAATATTGCAATAGAATCAGAAGTGTCAATTAGACCATGTGAATATGAGTGACTAGCAAAGGTGTTTGGTAAGAAAAATAAAGGCATAGGGAAATCAAGTGAGTCAAAAAAAATAAATGAATATATTACTAAAAATAATTTGAACTTAATAGATATAATTGATTTACCACAAAATAAATTTGATGAAATTGAAAATGAAATAAATAAAAAAAACAAGAATAAAAGTATATTTGAAATTTTAAGAATATGTAGAAAATTAGATGCAGGTAAAAATATTATAAGATATATTTTGTTTTCTATGAGATATAAGATAATTAAAGGGCAATATTTCGATAGAGGAAATCCTTTACTATCATCATTATTTTTAAAATTTGAATCCATCCCTTTTGACAGAATGCCTTTTTGCACAGATCCTGCAGGAAATATAGCAGTAAAAAGATGAGTATATTGCGCAATTGATTGTGACGCTAGGGAACACGAACTTTTGGCACTAGACCTTGAAAATTACATAAAAGATAGTGGCAATATTTATAATGATCTTAAAGATTATATGGACAAAGATAAATTAATTAAAGTATATAATAGTAATATTTATCAAAAGCATAGAATTCAAAGGTTAATAAAAAACTATGGAGATAAAAATTATCACTTTAGTGGAGATGAACTAGATTTGAAAAAAACTATTAAAAAATTTCAAGAGGGTTCATTATCTGGATTTGTGGGATATAATGAAAAGGTTAAAGAATGGTTAAAAACAGTTGATAGTGATGATTTTGATGAAAACAAAAAAGAAATATTAGAGAATTTATTCAAAGTATCAAAGGTTGCATTTGTTCATGGCCCAGCAGGTACAGGTAAAACCACATTAATAAAGTATTTATCTAATTATTTAAAAGAATACTCTGACAAGAAAATTCTTTATTTAGCACAAACAAATGTGGCAGTCACAAATCTAAAGAAAAAAGTAAATAATAATAATGCAGAGTATAGAACAATAGATTCATTTTTATTAAAGGAGTCTCAATCGCAATTTAGTCTTGTGGTTATAGAAGAATGCAGTACAATAAGTAATAGTGATATTATCAAAATTCTTGAAAAAATAGATACAGAACTTATTTTGTGTGTTGGTGATAAGTTTCAAATTGAATCAATTCAATTTGGGAATTGATTCAGTATTATTAAATCATTTTTAAAGGATCAAGTTTGATCAGAGTTAACAAAGCAACATAGAACACAAGATGCAGACCTGTTAGAACTTTGAAATGCTGTTAGGGAAAACAAACCAAATATTGTGGAACTAATTTGTAGGGGAGAATATTCAAAAGAATTAGACAGTGGAATTTTTAACCAAAAATCTGTTGATGAGATAATTTTGTGTCTAAATTATGATGGTTTGTATGGTATTAATAATATCAATAAGCTATTACAAATGAAAAACAATGGGAAAGAAATTGAAATTGGTATAATGAAGTTTAAAGTTGGAGACCCAATCATATTCAGAGATTCAAAAAAATTTAGGAATGTATTATATAATAATTTAAAAGGTGAAATTCTAGAAATCAATGAATTAGATGATATGGTTGAATTTAAAATCATAATTGATAAGAAAGTAGTTCAATTTGAGTTGAGTAATACAGGAATTGATTATTGTGATGATGAAGATGGAAAATCTATTATCAAATTTGAAGTAAAAAATTCTACAGACACTGATGAAGAAGATGAATTTGAGAATTCTCTTATTCCATTTCAAATTGCATATGCAATGTCGATACATAAATCGCAGGGATTAGAGTATGACAGTGTTAAAATAGTTGTAGATAATGATATTGATGAAAAAATTGATCATAATATTTTTTATACTGCAATAACAAGAGCAAGAAGTAACCTTGAAATTTATTGATCTAAAGAATCAATGAATAATGTAGTATCAAACTTTGAAATTAAAGATTACAGTAAGACTGTAAATGTTTTAAAAGAAATAATAAATAGAGACTAGTAATTATAAGTATAGAGATTATTTATACCATTAATAATTACATTCATAGGAGATTTTGATTATGGAATTTTTAGTTAAAAATGATTATTTTACTCATGAATTGAAATTAAAAATTAGTGAAAGGTTAACTATTATTTATGGTTCAAATGGATCTGGAAAAACTATGATTTCAAACCATTTGAAAGATAAATATAATGCTTTTGTTTTTAATCAAGATTACATAAGTAGGAATGTTTATATTTCAAATGAGAATGGATTTGTTGATGTATCTCCTGAAAACAGGAAAGAAAGATCAAAAATATTTGTCTCTGAAACTTGTCACAAAATTGATAACAAGATTTCAGAATTAAATAATTTAAAAGAAGAAATTGACATAAAAATTGATGTTAATGATTTTTTACTTGAAAATGATGATTATAAGAATTTTGTAGAAAGTATTGATGAAAAAAATAAAATTAGTATTAATGAAAAATTAAGTTCATTGATAGATAATGAAACCAAAAAGTCTTTGGAAAGATTTAAAAAGGATATTAGTTTAGTAACTAATTATACTGAGGTTATGAAAAAATATGTGTATGCAGTAAATAAGCATAAAGAATGATTAGAATTGAAAGGGGTGTATCTAAAAACCAAGGCTTATGATGAGAGTAAGTTTAAAAATTTTGTTACTTTGAATCTTAATCAGCAAATGGTAGAAAGATTTAATGAAAAGTATAAGTATTGAAATAATTATTTAAAAGGTACTATTTTTGAAATTAATAATTCACTTGATGATTACTATAATAATATACAAATGGATAATGTATTTAATGAATTAATTAAAAAATTTAAAAATGAATTAGAAAAGCATGTTAAATTGTCAGAAAGTGAATCTAAAAATATTTCTGACAATAAACATATTCATAGAATTAAGAAGTGAGTAAATGAAGGTAAGGATATCCACAAAGATATAGAAGATTTTTGCTATTATTGTAAGAATAACATGATATTAAAAAAACAAGAGATTGATGACATTCTAGATGGGATATCAAATAGTGATTTAGCTTCAAAATTGAGCTTGTTAAAAGAACTTTTACTAGATAAAATCAAGGAGATTAATGAACGAAATGTTGATTTGAAAAATTTCTTGAATGAATGTATTGGGCTTGGACATGAAAATTTAATTACAAGTAGTTGTAATATTTTAATTAAAAATATTAATGATTATCAAGATTTACTAGAATCATATCTATGTATAATAAATGAAGAAAAAAGCTTAAAAATTTTTATCAAAAAAAACAAAGTATTCAACCAAGTAGAAAATTTAGAAATTTCAACAGAACAAATAAGTATTGAGGATAATTTTGATATGATTATTGCAATGTTAATGTCAAAAAATAGAGATCTATTAATTAAAAAAATATATGATTATTACTTGTCAAATATTATAAAATTGACAATTGAGCGCATGAAGAATTACTTAGAGATTGAGAACTCAAAAATGTCTACAGATATTAAAAAAAGATATGATGAGTTAGTAAAGCAGAATATATCTCCAATCAGAAATATTAATCTATCATTAGTAAAAAGTGGTGCTAGAACAAGAGGGAAAGAAAATGTTCAATTGGAAATAAAAAACTCTAGTACAGATAAAGCTCCTTTTAATGTAATTAGTTCTGGACAAAGATCAATGCTTGCATTCATCATTTTCATTATGAGTCTAGAAAAAAAACTAAAAGTAAATAAGGACAGAGATGAAATTATTGTTATTGATGATCCTGTAGATTCTATGGATTTGTTTTCATATTTTGCTGTGACAAATATGCTCCAAGAAGTAATTAAATGTGCTCCAATAAAAGTTAAATTCATAATTTTGACCCATAATTTTGAATTTATTAATACATTATTATTTGCGTTTTTTGATAAAATTAGTCTTAAAAAGCTTGATTACTCAAAAGAGCTAATTGATTTAGAAATAAAAGATTTAGTTAATTCAGATATATCACTAATTATTGCTTTTATAGAACATTTTAATCTTACTAAGGATGTAAATTGCCATTGTTTAAATGCTTTTTATTTAATGACTACAGGTATTCTCCTAGCAAAGGTAATGGATAATTACTTTTATAGTCTAATAGAGAAAAACTTAGGAGAAAATAGAATACCAGCTGCAAAAATTTACAAAGATATTAGGGAAGTCTTAAATAATAATCGTGATAAAATTGAAGATTATGAACAAAATTTTGAACTATTTGAGTTTTATACTAGATTTAGAACAGGTGAAAAGGAAGACAAAACATCAGGTATTTTTAATTGTGATTTGTCCAATGTAAATAAGCACATAGAAAAAATGAGAGAACTCATTGAAAAATATGCTAATTTAAGTTCTGAACCAAAATTAATTAATGTAATGAAAAAATTATTATGTAAAAATATTAATGTTTCAATTAAAAATCTTAATTTTTTGCAATTTGAAATTCCCTTAAATTTAGAGTTTAGATTAGTTCAGGTAATAAAAGCTGCAAAAATAATGTATTATGCAAAAACAAGTGATGAAAAATGCGAAAACAAAACAATTAATAAAATTTCAAACCATTTTAGACACTCACCTTATTCAATGTCTAGCCCATTAATCTCATTTGATTATGATGAATTACTAAGGTTAATAGCAAATTTAAATAACTAGGTACTAGTAAAATCATTTAATTTTAAGATGCATTTAAATAAATAACCAGAATAATATGAATTAAAAGTTATAGTAATATTGAAATTGATCTATCCATTTAATGTGCTATGGATGTTATTATAGTAAAAAATATAGAAAATAATTCTGGATAAATATAATTAAACACCTGAGAAGCAAGTGATTAGTATAAAAAGCAATAAACAATTTCTGCAATTAAATATAGATGCTGAACTTTGGGGAATACCTCTCATTATGCATAATTTTGTACAGAAAAGATAATCTAAGCAAGTTGTATCAGGTTAAAAAATATCAATTTTAAACAAAATATACTACAACATATTATATAAAACTGATATTTCAAAAAATTTTATTTCTGAAATTTGTTGATTAGTCAGAGTAGCAGTGCAATAATCTATTTATTAAATTAGAAATGATGAGGTAAAAAATGATTACAAAAAATTTCACATATATTGCCACTAATAAAGCAGATATTAAATTGTTTACCAGCTTATTAACTAAAGCAGTTAACTCTAACTATCTTAAAAATGAGTTACTTGATTTGAAGGTTATAACTAAGAATGAACAAATTATAAAGATTAAAACCACAGATAAATTAAATAAACAATGGATCACAGTTTACAAGCTGTTATATGTTGATTATGAAGAAATTCAAGATTATCTATTTAAATTGTGTAACTCTTTATTAGAAATTGTTATGGCAAAACTACCAAAACTAAAAACCAGCAAAGGCTATGAACTCAATGTTGATGCAATACCTTCAGGTTCACAAATATCATGTTTAAATTCTTTCATATATTATGGGTGACATGATGCCCCAGAACATAATTGAATTAGCAAAGCCACTGATTTATTGATTAGGTTTTGCCAAGGACATTTTATTTTTAATGGCAACAAAAGAAGTGCTGTGTTGATGATGACAGCATTTCTATATGAAAATCGTATATATTTACAAAAATCATATAATAATGATGAATACATTGAAAGGTGAGAGAAAATAGTTTGTGAAATTGTTGATAGCTGTGAGTATAAAAAAGTAAGGAAAAATGGTAAAATTGTACTAGAAAAGATTAATTCAAAAATTTTTTCTAGTGAAGAATTGTTTCAATATGTATATAATCATTTATATAAAGAAGCATATTTAAGTTTATTTTAGGAGGGGTCAGATATGGCAAAAAAAATAATTGAACTTACAAGAGAAGACTTTAAAACAACCTCAGCAAGTGAACTAGTTGTTGACAAAGAAAGACTTCAAGAAGCAGTAGATTTTGTTGCAAACAATAAAAATATGCAAGAACTTTTTGAAAGATTGAGTAAAAAGTAAATCTCGTTAAAGTCATTTAAATACTAACAAAATACTATATTAATTTTTAAAAGGATTTATCAGAAATGATCTAAATCCTTTTTTTGATTTTCATAGTATAGTAGGTTTTAAAACTCATAATACGTTAGTTGTTTGTGAAATTTTTGATGCTGTAATTGTGGTTTAAAAGAATTTGACTAGTAAAAGAGAATTCAAAAACTATTTCTAGCAAAGAATTGCTTCAATGTGTATATAATCATTTATATAAAGAAGCATATTTGAGATTATTTTAGGAGGTTTAAAATATGGACAAAAAAATAAAAGTATTTACAAGAGAAGACTTTGAAACAACTTCAGCAAGCGAATTGGTTGTTGATAGAAAAAGTCTTCAAGAAGCAGTAGATTTTGTTGTAAACAATAAAAATATGAAAGAACTATTTGAAAGATTGAGTAAAAAGTAATTATTGATAAGGTTTATTAGAAATTATCTAATAAACCTTGTTTTTCTTACAAGAAACACATATTTTGGTAATAATTCTAAATATTCGTAGTATTATGTATAATATTTTTGCAGACAAAAATTTTAAAAATTACAGGAGAATATAGAAAAATGGCAAATAAATTGATAAAAAATTTCTCAGTTTTTACAATATCATTAATGCTAGTAATTTTTGTATTTACATTTATTGGATTTAACTATTCAACTTATGTTTATGACACATATACAGAAAAATTAGAAAAATATGGGGATATCTATTTAGATTCAATTGAAACAATTAAATATACATATGATTATTTTTGGGTAGGAAGTTCAGATTTTGAAATTATTAAAATTCCAACAACTTTATACATCTCATTTATTGTAATTGCAGTCTTTGTGAGCTTGCAAGTTGTACTAGTTTCATCATTGTTATTGCGTTTTAAAAATAAAAGAGTCTATATTTTATTAAAAATGCTTAACTTATTTATAACAGCAATTATCATAACTTTTGTGTTTGTTGTTCTATTTAATTACATAAATGATATTAGTAAAGTTAAAAAAGCACTAGAAAACATGACTCGTGGTGAACAGTATTATGAAATTGAGGAAAAATTCAGAATTACTATAGCTACTAAAACCTACATTTCTTTTGCATTGTTATTTACTGTAGTGATTGCTTCAGCAATTGCCACAGTTTCAAATAATTCATGTATCAACTCAATCATTGATAAAATTTTTGGTGGTAAAAAACCTGTTGATCTAAATGAAAATAAATTTGCAAACAGATCAGAATTATAAAAAATGACTTCAAAACAAAACTTTTAGATACTCTACAACCAGTACTTATAATGAAGATACTGGTTTTTTATTAAAGTTTTGTCATAGTTGTTTGTAAAGTTTGGTGATTTGTGAAATTGACAAAAGAAAGAAGTAATTGTATTATAAACAAGAGGTAAGAGAAATGACAGAAATTGAAAAATTATTAGAATTAAATTACACTGAATGTTGTGATTACTTAATAAAAAAATATGACTCAGTGCCTGGAGATTATTTTTTAGATGAAGAATGCACTAAAAAGAACACAAAAATCACCAGAGGAAAAGAGGGTTTATATATTCATCATATGGATGAGGACAAAGCAATTTTGTTATCAACTCCAGATTGAGCTAGAAAAAATTTATTTAGCTATCAAACAGCTGATAGGCTAGTTTATTGCAATCTTTTAGAACACTTGGTTTTACATATTAAAATCTTTGAGTTTCCAAATGCTGATAAAAATCCTGGTGAAAATGTTGGAGTCGGGGGAATCTATGACTTTATATTCCCAGAACTAAATGATATTTATTCAGGCATCCAGTATAAACAACCATGAAAGCAAAAAGTAGTAGAACTTGTTTTGCCACTAAAAGATGATTACTTAAAGTGTATTAAAAAGTTAGTTGATTTGGATTTTAATTATCCACTATTAACTTCATTTGTGTTTAATGAAAGAGCTGGAATTTGAAATAAAAAAAATAATCAAAAACTTTTTGATGAATTTACTAAATTAGGAGTAAAAAGATAAAGCCAACAATTTTTGATAATACTTGATTAATTTTGTTTTAAAAAATACAATAATGGGAATAAATAGGTAATAAATCATGAATAAAAAAATCAGAGAAAGAATAGTGTTGTTAAGTAGAAACCCAAATGACAGTGTTGAAAAAGCAATTGCCAAGTATGTTTTGTTAAATTATGACAAAGGCTGTTTTAGAAAACTAAGAGAAGTTGCTGATGAATGCCATGTTTCTGAATCAACAGTCACAAAATTCTCAATGAAATTGGGATTTAGTGGATATCGAGAGTTTATCTTTGCTCTTAAAACTGAAAAAGAAGAATATAACCAAAGAACAATTGTAAATACAAGTGACACTAGCTTTTTGAGAGAAATAATATTAGACTTTGATGTTCAATTGAATAATAATATGTTATTTATCAATGAATTGTGCAGCAAAATTAGTAAGTGTAAAAAAATTTACTTATTTTCATCATATGAAAGTAATGATGCTGCAAAATACTTTCAAGACATTATGATGAATCAAGATATTGAAGTCTATTTCACAGAAATTAGACCAATTTCAACAAAAATAATTCAAAATATTGGTACTGAGATTCCAATTTTGTTATTGCTAAATGGAGTTGACAACCAGTTCTTAATAGATCACCTAGAGGTGGTTGACAAAAAGATCCTTTTAAATAACCTTTTTATCATTACTTCAGAATCTCAGCAAGATAAAATCAAAAATTTTCACAGTAAGTTTGTGATTGGTTCAAGCAAATATTTTGCCTACATGTTTCGAAGATTATTTTTTGATTATTTGTTTATCTTTTTATATACTAAATTAAGTGATAATCTACTTTCCAATTAGGAAAGTAGATTTTTTATTTTAAAACCTTATAAACAAAGAGTCTTTTAATATTAAAATAGTTCTAAATACGACTTACCATATGGAAAAAAGTTGTAATAAAGGTCCAAATAAATATAATCAAAACAGGAGGAAAAAGTATGAATGCTATTATTGATGGGCAAATATTTTTAAATGATTTTTACGGAATATTAACTTTAATTCCAATAGTCATTTATAGTTTGACAGTTATATCAATTCAAGTTATGGAGAAGGTATATAAAAAATATTTGCTGAGAAAAAGATTAATACTAGTTGCAATTCGAGTTTTTTGTTCAATTGTTGCCATTATTTTGCTAATCTTAGCACTGATGTTATAGGAGGAAAAAATGGCAATTAATTTTGAAGAAATTTCATTTCAAATCATAACTTTTGCAGGAGAAGCAAAAAGCAAAGCTTTTGCAGCAATCAATTCTGCAGAGAGCAATCAATTTGCAGCAGCTTGGCAAGAAATCGATTTAGCTTATAAAGCAATTATTGCTGCTGAAAAAGTTCACCTTGAAGTTATTCAACAAGAAGCACAAGGAGTTAAACATGAATTCAGTGTTTTATTTATGCATGCTGAAGATCAAATGTTAACTTCTCAAAGTACAATTGATTTTGCAGAAAGATTTATTAATATTTATAAATTAATAAATGACAAATGCAACAACAAAACAAACAATAAATAAAGTTATACCTAAAAGACTTGATATTAAAATTAAATATTTATATCAATGTTTATGGTTGTGTCTAATTTTTGTTTGGAATCGACAATAAAGTCAAACTATAAAAGGTATCGCTAAAAAGATTCCTCCAACAATTACAAGGGCATTAAACATACTCTACCTCCACTAATACAAATATTTTATAGTAAAAAATAAGAAAGGTAAAAAACAATGTTAAAATTTCCTAAAAATTTTAAGTTTGGTGCAGCTATCAGTGCAATGCAAACTGAAGGAAAAGGTACAACAGAAATTGGTAAGTTAGCTTTTGATAAATTTTATGAATTAGATCCGCAAAAGTTTTATGACCAAATTGGTCCAAGTGTAACTAGTGACTTTATGAGACACTACAAACAAGATTTAAAAATGTTAGCAGATATTAAAGTTGAATCAATTAGAACAGGTTTTTCTTGAGCAAGATTATTTCCTGATGGAGATAAACTAAATACCCAAGCTGTAAAATTCTATCATGATTTAATTGCTGAAATGAAAAAAAATAATATTCAAGTTATCATGACTTTATTTCATTTTGATATGCCACTTTGAGCACAAGACCTTGGTGCTTGAGAATCAAAAGTAGTACTTGAAAAATTTAAAAACTATTGTGAGTTTGTTTTTGATGAGTATGGAGGTGAAGTAGAATTATTTGTAACTTTCAATGAACCACTTGTCCCGGTGTTTGGAGGTTACTTAGGAGATTGACACTATCCTGGTGTCAATGATGTCCATGCTGCAATCAATCAAACTTGAGGAATCTTTTTAGCTCATGCAAGAGCTGTACAAATTTTTAAACAAAAAAATATCAAAACAAGTCAAATTGGAGTTGTTTATAACTGAAACATTAGTTATCCAGAAAATGATTCACCAGAAAATAAAATTGCAGCAGCAATTCATGATGCTTATGTTAACACTGGTCCCATGAAGATTATGGTAAATGGAGAAATTAGTGAACTGTTAGTTTCAACTTTAAAAGAATACAACTGTTTACCAAAAACTACACCAGAAGAAATTGAGTTAGTCAAAGCTACAAAAGTTGATTTCTTGGGAATTAATTATTACTTTCCAAATAGAGTCAGAGCAAAACCTAATCCTTAAGCCAGATTTGCATTAGATAACATTGAACAATTTATTCCAGCTGATGCAAAAATGAATATCTATCGAGGTTGAGAAATTTACCCAACTGCACTTTATGATATTGGAATGTACATCAAAAATAATTTGAATAACATTCCTTGATACATTGCTGAAAATGGAATGGGTGTTGAAAACGAAAAAAGATTTGTTGATGACTCAGGAATCATTCAAGACGATTATCGCATTGAATTTTATAATGATCACTTAACTGCTTTAAAAAAAGCAATTGATGAAGGCAGCAATTGTTTTGGTTATCATGTTTGAGCTGCAATTGATTGTTGAAGTTTTAGAAATGCTTATAAAAATAGATATGGTTTGCTTGGGGTTAACTTAGAAGACCAATCACGTTTTTATAAAAAATCATCTTTTTGATATAAGCAATTAATAGAAAGTAGGGAGTAAAATGGAAAACAAAGAAGAAAAATTCAGTCCTCAACGAGAAAATGTTGAGAAGTCTGAAAGTAAAGTAAAATCCTTCTTTAATAAACAAGTTATCCCATTTATGGGAAAAGTTGGTAACCAAACTCATCTTTCTGCACTGAGAGATGCCTTTGGTACAATGGTTCCATTGCTTGTTGCTGGATCAATGGGTCTACTTTTAGGATTTATTGTCTTTGGTGCTGGAGGAACCGGAAAAATCTCATTGTTGGGATTATTATGTAAAGCAGCCACTGGTTGAAGTTGAGATGCTATTGACAATTTTGGAGGTGCAACAACAGGTTGAGCTAAAGTTTCTCAAATTGGGGGAGCTATGTTTGCTGTACTTTCTGATATAACAATTGGAGCTATGAGTATTTACTTTGTCTGATTGTTTGGGTATTTCATTGCTCAAACTCGAAAAGCTCCTCAACCAATTATGGTTGGATTCATTTCACTTGGTACATTTTGAGTTGTCAACATGGGTCAAATAACTTGATCTATGGGTGCACAAGGATTATTGTCTGCAATAATTTTTGGAATTGCCAGTTCAGAATTATTTATATTTTTAAGTAAAAGTGAAAAACTTAAAGTGAAACTACCAGATGGGGTTCCCCCAGCAATTGGTAAATCATTTAGTTTATTATTACCAATAATGATGACACTGGGGGTGGCTGCAATTGCAAATATTGTTGTTCTTGCTCCAGCAATTGCTTCAACTGGTTGAGCTGTAACTGCTCAACAATCAGTTGAAATTAATTCAGAAAGTTTCATGACTGCTTGAACTAGTGAAGTTAACTTTGATGCTTTAATTGCAAAAGAAGAATGAAGTTCATACTCATCAGTTTTAACAGAAATGAAAAATCTGTGAGGATCTGAGAATCTTCAAAACTAGATTGATTGATTTGAAAAATTAAGTGATGAAAACAAAAGTGTTGTATCAAACTTTAGTTTAATTGAAATCTTTGGAAAAGATATTCAAGCCGAATTTTTAAATAAATATGCCAACACTAGAATGGTAATTATTGATCAAGAACTTATGGGTGTATTTTCATATCAAGGTATTGTCATTGGTAGTGACAAATTTGGTTTAGGTCAAGCCATCTTTAAATTTTTTTCAAGTTGATTTATTGGTATGGCTATGAGTGATGCTGGATTAGGTTTAGCAATTATCAGTATCTTCTTTGCTCAATTCTTCTGATTCTTTGGAGTTCATGGGGCTAATGTTATGGCTGCCATCTTTGATCCAATCTTCTTTATGGTAACTGCTATTAACATTGCTTTGTACTCTACTTTGGGAATTGAAGCTGCAATTGCTACAGGAGAAATGGGCTATTGAGGTGCCAACTGAAGTAAATGATTTATTGACATTGGAGGAAGTGGGGGAACACTTTCACTAATTGCAGCTACATTTATTTTCTCAAGAAGAAGAGAATATAAAGAGCTTTCAAAATATGCAACCCCACCAGGATTATTTGGAATTAATGAACCTGTTATCTTTGGATGACCACTAGTTTTAAATGGAATCTATGCAGTACCATTTATTTTAGGACCACTACTTTCAATCTTCCCATACTATATTTTCGGGCCAGTCTTGAAAGTAATTAATCCACCAGTTATTATTTTACCTTGAACTACTCCATCAATTTTAGGAGCAGTGCTTGCAAACTTAGATTGAAAATCAATCATTCCATTCTTCATTTGTTTTGGAATTCAGTTTGCCTTATGAGTACCATTTATCTTTATAGATAATAAAAACCACTTCAAAAAATTAAAACTTTCAAATCCAGAAAAATATGAACTGGAAATGAAATATTTAAAAGATAAAGATTACAGAATGTCTGTTAAAGCAGAAATTAAAGCTAAAAACTTAGCAAGAAAAGAAAAAGCAAAAGCAAGAAAACTTGCAGCTGCTAAGAAAAAAGATGATTAAAAATGGATGTAAATAAATATAAAAATCCAGTTGTTAATTCAGAGCAAGAACTCTTTTCTTTAAATCAGCAATTTACTGAAAAACACCAACAACTTGAAGTGCGCTTATTCAATTCAAATTTAAGTGAAAAAACTAGATTCATTTTTTGAAGCTATAAAAAGACAATTAAATATCAGCAAACTGATTTAATTGTAAAGTTTTTCAAAGCAACTTTAAAAGATTTAAATAGCAATATAAATTTAAGTGATGTTTATGATGGTTGTTACATTAAAGGTGGAACAAAAAATAAAGGTAGAACTGCAAAAATTGAAAAAATAGACTTAAGTCAGGGTATCTTACACATGAAATGAATTGCTCAAGATGCATTAGTTGAGAGAGAAGTTAAAGTAAAACCATCCTTTTTCAAAGGAAAACAAAATATTATTGTTCATGAAAAAACAACTGGTACCAAATCTTTACAAGGTTTACAAGGAATGTTTTTAAAAAATGATTATGTTAAACAAAGGGTAATTAACCTACAGATTGGTTTATTAAATTTTGAAATAGAGATCAATCCCGAGTTAGAAATTAAAAATAAAAGTAAAATCAATACTTTAAAGAAAATATTGGAGAAATAAAATATGTCAAAAATTACTATTATCAAGGGTAATTATGCTGGGTATAAAATTAAAATAGATAACACTCTAGCCCAACAGTTACCCTCACTAGATTTAGCAAAAGAAAGGGCAAAAACACTTGCTCAAAAATATAACCAAACTAGCATCGAAATATTTGATGAAGATCAAGAATTAATTGAAAACTATATTTTATAAAGGAGATTAAATAGATGAAATTATTATTAGCATGTGCTGCTGGGATGTCAACTTCAATATTAGTGAAGAAAATTAATGATGCAGCTCTTGATGAAGGAATTGAAATAGCAGTTCAAGCAGTCCCAGTAACTGAAGCATTAGAAATTGGAAATGCTTGAGATGTAGTTTTGCTCGGACCTCAGGTTGCATTTAAACTAAAGCAATTTCAAGAAACACTTAATGTTCCAGTTGCAGTAATTCCAAGTATGGATTATGCTCGAGGAGATGGTGAAGCTGTTTTAGAATTTGCTCATGAGATGTACAATGATTCAAAATAAATCACAAATTTTATATTTTTGTAAACTGAGTTTGAAAGGGTGTCAAGATTGATTGTTGAAATAATTGGTTGAATCTCTGCTGGTCTGACAGCGATTTATTTAATACCTCAAATTATTAGAATTATAAAAACCAAAAATACTAGTGATATTTCATTTTATTCATTAGCAATCTTGTTGTCAGCCTCAGTATTATGAACAATTTATGGTATTTTATTAAATACCATTCAAGTTTATATGACAAATATTTCACAAGCCAGTTTAGTTATTATGATCTTAACTTTTAAAATTGTCAATACTATTAAGGCAAATAAAAGTCAGGCACCTGAAGTTGCAAGTTAGAAAAGAAATTCTCAATGTTTTTAGGGATTGAATTATTGTGACTTAAAGCATTCTTGTTTGTTATTCATAAAAGTTACTAACATTAAGGTAATTTTTGTGAAAAGAAACTTTAAAATTACTTACATCAAATAAGGTATTCAAATTTTTAGTTTTAGATAAACTAATTATTTAGATGAATGCCTTTTTTAATTTTTAGAGTCTTTTTATGTGTTTGGACTTTAATCTTTGTTTCACTCTTCAATGATTTTGTTTCCTATTTTAATTAAATTATTTGCAATGTTTTCAAGTCTGTTAAAAATTTCAGTAAAAATTAAGTCTGCTAAAATCAACTGAGAAATTTTTGAACTAATTGCTGTAATTCTATTTTTTTGTTCAAATACTGCAAATGAAATAAAATAGTTAATTTTATCTTTTAGTGGATATTTTTTATTTGAAGTCATAACACATAAGGGTACTTTTAAATCTAGACACTTTTTAATTAAAAAGTTAAGCTCTTTTGCATTTAAGGATTTTGAAAAAACTATCACTAAATCATCATCAGTTAACTTAGTTAAGTTTAATAATTGCATATGAAAATCATTATTCATCATGATATCAAAACCAATTTTTTCTAAATTAGAACCTAACTCATTGCAGGCATTTCAACTTGAACCAATTCCAAATAATTGAATTTTTTTTGAAGTAATGATTTTATGAATTAAAGCAGAGATTTTTGTTAAATCTAATCCATTTAAGGTTTCCTTAATTGAATGAGTGTGAAAAACTTTGAGATTATTAATAACAGCCTCAATTGCTTTATCATTTAAAACTTCTGTAGTTTGTTTTAAACTAGCCAGTTTATTTGAAACCGCAATTTGAAATGACTTTAAACTTTTAAAACCCAATTTTTTATACAATCTTGTCACTGTTGAGTTAGAAACATTAGCTTGTTTTGAAATATCCCCAATATTATTGGCAATGAAAAAATGAGGATCTGTATTTATAAAATCCACAAGATATTTTTCTGAGTTAGTTAATTGTTGGATACTTTCCACATATTCTATGACAAACATTTTCATAATCACCATTAAGATTATACATCAATGGAAATTATTAACATAATATAATTTATTTTAAAAAATTTCCTTTTTTAAATCATAATATAAGTGGAAAGGAGACATATGATAAATAAATTTAAAAATAAATTAATCATTTCATGTCAAGCAATTGATGATGAGCCTTTAAATGATGCTTATATTATGAGTAAAATGGCTTATGCCTGTCAATTGGGTGGGGCAGAAATTTTAAGATTAAGTCAAGCAGAGCATATTAAAGAGGCAAAAAAACTAATTAATGTGCCAGTAATTGGTTTAATTAAAGAACATTATGTGGATTCAGAAGTTTTTATCACACCAACAATGACAGAAGTAGACACTCTTGTGGCACTTGGGGTTGAAATTATTGCACTTGATGCAACTTTAAGATCTCGTCCAGACCAAGAATCTTTAGAACAATTCTTTAAAAAAATTAAAACAGTTTATCCAAACCAAGTACTAATGGCAGATTGTAGTTCCCTTGAAGACATGGTTTTTGCAGAAAAACTTGGGTTTGACTTAATTGCCACAACTCTAAGAGGATATACAAAAGAAACTGTTAATGAAAGTAATGTTGATAAAAATTATGAATTTATCAAAAGTGCCCAAAAAGTTTTAAAAACACCATTAATTGTCGAAGGGGGCATTTGAGAAATTAATGATGCCAAAGCAATTTTAAAATTAGGGGTTCATGCTGTTGTGGTTGGAAGCGTCATCACAAGGCCTCAACAAATTGTTAAACATTGATTAAAAAAAATTTACGAATAAAGAAAGGAGAGAAAACATGACTAAACAAAATACTACTAGTTTTAAAAGCCAAATAATGGAATTTTTACAAAAATTCGGGAGAGGGTTAATGTTACCAATCAGTATTTTACCATTTGCTGGATTATTACTAGGAATTGGGGGAGCAATTGGAAGCAACATTCATTCTGAAGCCGGAGTGGTAATTGCAGGAATATTTAATGGAATGAGCAATGTTATTTTTTCTAATTTACCATTTTTGTTCTGCATTGCTGTTGTCATTACTTTTACTGGAGAATCAGGAAGTGCAGCCTTGATGGGAATTATTGGTTATTTAGTGTTCACTTCATCTCAAACTGTTTTTATTAATTTTGATGAGACTGGTGGATTTAAAAATATCTTTTGGTTTCATAACCAATCAGGATTATCTTCATTGGTAGGATATAACTTGGGAATAAGATCTTTGCAAACTTCATTATTTGGGGGAATCTTAATTGGCTTTCTAGTAGCTTGAATTTACAATAAATTTAAATATATTCAACTGCCCAACCTAATTAGTTTCTTTTCAGGAACAAGATTTCTACCATTTTTAATAATCCCAGCAGCATTCACCACAGCATTAGGATTTTTAATTTTTTGACCATGGGTTGGATTGGCAATTTATTGACTTGGTTCAAAAGCAATGTTAGCACCAGTTGGTGTGGATGGTTTGATTTATGGGATTTTTACTAGAGCCCTAATGCCATTTGGTTTACACCAAATTGTCATAGCTGTAGCATACCAAACACCATTTGGAGGTAGTTTAAGTTTGGACCAACTATCAAGTGTGTCAAACATTAGTGAAGTTGACAGAGAAATATTGTTGACTGCTTTTACAAGTTTTTCAAATGGAGCGTTTGTAATTGAAGGTGATCAAAACCTGTGAAACTTTATTAACTCAATTCCTTTAAACAGAATTGATGGGATACCAATCTTTGATTGATTTCACAAAAATTTAAACATTTATGCTGGTCGTTTTACCCAAGATTATCCAACATACTTAGGTTTATGTGTTGGAATTGGACTTGCTCTAATCTTAACTGCTGATAAAGACAAAAGAAAAGTAACAGCATCAGTTATTGGAAGTGCAATGGTGGTGGCCTTTTTAACAGGAATCACTGAACCACTAGAATTTACTTTCTTGTTTGTAACACCAGTATTATATTATGCAGTTTATGTACCTTTAAGTGGGGTAAGTTACATGTTAATGCAATTGGTGGGAGCCCATGTTGGAGTTGGTTTTGCCAGAGGGTTTATTGACTTAATGATTTATGGAGCCTTACCAGTAATGAAGGGGACTAGATTTTATTGAGCCTTTGTGTTTGCACCACTTCAAGGTGGGTTAATCTTTACAATCTTTTACTTCACAATTAAAAAATGAAATTTGGCAACACCAGGAAGAAATGGTAATGAAGTTGTCTTAATTAGTAAAAAAACCTTTGAAGAACATAAAAATAAATCAAAAAAAGAAACACTTGATGAAAGCACCATAATTTACAGTCAGTCACAAGTTGTGCCACTCGTTTGAGAATTGTTCTTAAAAATGCTCAAATTGTTGACAAAGAGAAATTAAAACAACTAGGAGCCTCAGGTGTTATCTTAAGAGAAAATAATATTCAAATTATTTTTGGAGGTGAAGCTGTAGTGCTTGCTGAAAAAATCAATAATAATTGAATTAAATAAAATATAAAACTTAATCAAGTATATATTTACGAAAACTACATTATAGATTACAAAGGAACAGATGAGTGCTGGTTATTATAGGGTTTGGTTTTAAATATTTTAAAACTGATTAAGATTATAACTCGACTTTAGTAAAGTTGAGTTTTTATTTTCAATAATTTTTCAGAAGTTTTACAAGCAAATTATTTTTAAAAAATTAAAGGCAAATTTTAAAAGAGATCTTAATTGTTCGAAAATAATTATACAACTTTAACTGTCAAAAATTTAAATTTAATTATTAAATTTAAAATATTTAAACCTAAAAAATAAAAATTCGAAGAATGAAAGAAGCCAATAACTAGGTTAGAGATTTTTTTATAGTAACAAAATCTGTCCAGGTAAGCTTTTCAGAACTTATTAATTTATTTTGCAAAAAATTATAAAATTTGATTTAAAAAGAATTAATTTAAAAAAACTATTTAGTTTGAAAACCAAATTTTTATTTTTAATATTCAAAAAAAATTTGTTCACCTGATAATTAATAAAAAGTTCTACAAGAAAATATTGATAAGAATTGTAAATTTAGGTAATGTAATCTTAAAAGGAAGAAATTAAAAATTAACATGAATGAAGTAAAGGACTGAATGAAAATGACTAAGAAAATTTTTAACAATGTGTTTTTTTAATGTAAATCAAATTTTTGAGATAAACAGCTTTCGTGTAATTGGTGGGGTAACTAGTTATTTTTGTTTTGAGTGATGTCCAAAAGTAATTAGTCAAAAAAAATTTAAAGAGAAAGGACAAGTAATTTTTGAACTTACAATAATGAAAGAAGTTTATTAGAAATTAGTTTACATTAAATTTAATAAATTGGGGTATTGTAAAATTCAAAAATTAGTGACAAATAGTTGAGTAAGTTATTTTTTAAAAAATAACTTACCTTAAAAATTAAAAAGATATAAATGAGTAATATCAAAATAAGGGAGATACAAATGAATAATGATGTTATTGCTAATCTAAAGTTCTTAGATAGATATCAATCAAATAGTGAATTAATTATTTCAAAAATTAATCTTGATGATATCAAAGATACTTATTCATGCGATTCAAAATTTATTATTGAATGCAAGAGTAAAATAGATTTAAATAATTTAAATGTCGTAGATTTATACAATACTAAAAAAATTTATACTGAAGAAAATAAAGTTGTCTTTGTGATGGGACAACATGCAGTAAAAATGAAAAAAGCTTTTACTGAATATGTGACTGATAAAAAAATAGTGAATTTAAAAATGAGTTAACTACTAAAAAAACACTGAAAGAAAAATTAATGGATGGAGTGTTTGGAATTTTATTTGCCAGCATTCCAGCTGCAGTAATTTCAGGATTACTACTAGCAGTTTTAGCAATTTTTGAAATGACTGATTTAGTCAAACAAGTTGCTTTAAACTACAATGGTAACTTAGGCCAAGGAGTTAAAATGATCACAGATTATGATCTCTTTACTGGTTTAGTTTATATTATTGCCAATTTGGGAATGTCATTCATTGGGGTAATCTTTTGCTGGAATGCAGTTAGATACTTAAAAGGAAATGAGTTGATTGGAATCCTAATTGGTCTATCTTTAGCAAGTCCATGATTAATGGGTGGCTTAAATTGAAAGCTGTTTTCAATTTGGTCTTTTGATATATCAATTAAATCATATGGTACTTCAATGCTTGTTCAAGTTATTGCTGGAATTGGTTATGTTTACCTAGATCGTTGAATTAAAACTTGAATGCCTGAAGCAGTTGACGGGCTGTTTCGACCAGCACTTGGTTTTGCTCTGACAACTGTAATAATGTTTATTGTGTTTGCACCGTTTCTATCAATTTTAGAAACATTAATAGTTCAACTATTAAACCAAATCCAAAAAATTCCTTATGGAATTAGTGAAACAATCTTTTGCATAATTTGGTTTCCACTTGTAATCACTGGACTACACATTCCTTTGATGTTGGTGGTAATGCAAGCAGTTACTAGTGGAGATCCCCAATCAATTAACTGATTAATTTCAATGCTTTCAATCATTGGAAGTGGGATCACAATTGCAATTTTAATTAAAACCAGAAACCTTTCATTAAAAACAACAGCACTAGCAATTTTTGTGCCAGGGTTAATTGGGATCATTGAACCATTCTTATATGGATTGTTCTTTACCAAGAAAAAAATCTATTTAACTACAACTTTTAGTGCAGCTGTAGTGGGATTCTTGTGTGGAATCACAAAAGTAAAATCACATACAATTGGTGGGGGTGGTTTCATGTCAATCATCCAAGTAATTTCAGGAAAAAATGTGACAGAAATTACAATGGCATCAATTATTCTTGCAGTGGCTTTCATCCTACCATTAGTTTTAGGATTCATTTTTATTAATGAGTTTCAATCTCGTAAAGTTGAAACTAAAAAAACCAATCATCAATTAACAAAATTTATGAAAAAGAATAATTTTGATCAAGCCTTCATTAAAAAACAAACAGATTTAATGAAGTTAATTGGTGAATTATTTAAAGACAAAGCTTTTGGAGCATATGATAAATACATCAAATACAAAATGACTTTGGAATTTAAAAAGGATAAAAAAATAGCTAGTCAAGATAAACAACTAATAAAAATTGCAAATAAAATTAAAAAGTTAGCAAGTAAATCAAAAGATTATGAAAACTTAATTCAAAAATACGAGGCTATAAAATTAAGAAATGATGCTGACTTAATTGCTTTAAGAATTCAAAAACTAGATTTTGATAGTAAACCATTAGAAAATAAAATCAAAAGCATTTATCAAAAAATAAGTAAAGTTGAAACTCAAATTACTTCAGCAATTTTAAATCAAAATGGAGTTAACAGCTTTGTTACTGACTACTTTGACAATCTTTATTTTAATAGTTTGAATAGTGAAGAAATTTTCTTTGGACTTGTTGAATCAAAATATGTTGATAAAAATGTTTTAAAAAATTTTAATGCTTGCAAAATCAAAAGTGAGGTATTTGCTTAATGGACTATCCACAAAACTATTTTAAGAAAGTTTATTCAGGTTGAATTGGTAAAATTGTCGGGATTATTTTTGGTACACCAACTGAGATTTGAAAAAAAGAAGAAATTGCAGAAGTATTTTGTAAATTTGACAATTACTTAGTTAATTATGGCAAATATGCAGCAGATGATGATTACATGTGAGGAATGATTTTTCAAGAAAATTTAAAAGCACTTTCTCAAGCAAATCTTGAGACTGCAAACTTTGCTGAAGCAATTATGAATCTAGTACCTAATGGTCATGGAGTAATGTGGTGAGGTGGCAAAGATGTAGCCACTGAACATACAGCCTACATAAATTTAAATAGTGGGATTTTACCTCCAGAATCTGGGTCAAAGACAGTAAACCCAGATTGAATTACTGAACAAATTGGAGGGGAAATCTTCAATGATCATTGAGGATTGTTGAGTCCATTGAATGTGATTGAAGCTATGAAGCTAGCTAAAAAAATGGCTAGTGTAACTCATGATGGAGATGCAGTGATTGGAGCTATGTTTATGTCTGGGTGTGTCGCTCTTGCATTTGAAGATAATAGCAATATCACTACAATTGTTGAAAAAATTTGTGCACTGCTACCAACTTCACCTTATAAAGAAATGTGTACTGCTATAATTGAATTTAACAAAACTTCAAAAGTTTGAGAGGAAAACTTTGATTACATAAAAACAAATTACTTAGAAAAAGATTATCCTGGTGTTTGTCATGTCATTCCCAGTGCTGCGGTTACTTTAATTGGCTTGCTGTGCTCAGAAAATAGTTTTGATAAAGCACTTGAGTACACATTAAGAGGTGGAGAAGACACAGATAGTAATGTGGGAAATGCTGGAATGATAATGGGTGCGTTGGTTGGACTTGATGGAATTGCTGAAAAATGGATTAATCCTTTAAATGACGAAATCATATGTTCAACAGCAATGGGGCAATTGAATATTCAATATATTTCAGAACTTGCCAAAAGAACAGTGGCACTTTCAAAAAGATATTTTACTGGTGTAAAAATTAGTCAAGAAAATTCAAAATTACAATGAAATTTTGATAATAAATTTGCTAAAAAAGGTTTCAAAACCTCAGTTGGTCCAGACAAAATCTATTCAAAGAAAGTGAATTTCTGCAAGGTTTTCGAAGATGAAAAATTCTTAAGATCATACTTTTCTTTCTTAACACCAAATGACACATTTAGAACGTACTTTAATTCATTTTATTTTGCCAATGAATTTGATGATTCAAGATATGACCCTGAGATTACACCAACAATATTTAGTGGTCAAAAGATAAGCTGTGAAATTAGACAAACGCAAGCAGATTCAAGTCAACAGATTGCAGCTCAAACTTTTGTTGAAACAACAACAGGTGAAGTATATACTTCTGAGTTTAAAATTACAAGTGATGATTGAATGAAATTTGAATTTAATATCCCTAAACTAAAGGATGAACACATTTATAAAGTTGGGATACAATATAATTTTTTAGACAAAGATTTATTTTTACTAAAAAGATTTGTCAAAATTGATATTAAAAATTTTGAAATTACTGGGAAGCCTTTAATTTCACTAGATTTATCAAAAACTAGCAAAGAGGTTTGGACTACAAGACATAGCAATCCATTAGGATTTTCATCATACCAATATGGGTGGGAGATAACTGAAACTGGTCTTACCAATACTAATGATAATAAATTCAATGAGTTATATTTTGGAAGTAACAATAGTTTAGAATTTGACTATACTCTTGAGGTTGAAGTTAACCAGAATTATCATTTTGGTTTATCAGTTTTTGTAAGGGGAATTTATGATAAATTAGCCTTTATTCTTAAAGAAAATACAGTTGAAATAGTCCATTTTAAAAATTACTTAAAATCAGAGTTGCTTACAAAAGTAAACTGTACACCAATTTTAGGAAATAACAAGTTAAGAGTCACATATGTTGATGAAAAAATCAGTTTTTACTTAAATGAGCAATTACTTATTGATGCATTTGATGTCAAAGACTTTGAAATTGAGACAGATGGATCATTCTCATTGCTTGATTACAATGCAAACTCTGTGATCTTTAAACATGTTGAGATAAAATAACTCTATTTACACATCAAAAATTAATTATCAATAATGAAAGAAACAAGATTATCCATCTAAGTTTGGTATCATTAAAGTGTAGAAAGTTGTTTTCAATACTTTTTAGACAAATAAAAGGAGCATTTATGGAAGCAAAAATGATCAAAAGATATTCAATTGATAACTTCATCAAAATTGAAGAATTGAAAGATAATAGTTATCGAGTTAACAAAAAAAGAAGATTAAGGATAGTTTTTGAAACTTTACTCTTGACATTTTTATTGTTACTAGTTTTGGGTACAATTACTGGAGTTGCATACTATTTAATTTTAGAAGCTGCTGGGAAAATCCAATTGAATAAAAAGTACTATTTTGTCATTGTTTCTACTTGTTCAATTGCAATGTTTGCATTTTTGCTCCTTGCCTGAATTGTTTTTTGTGACTTGCTTTACTTTGTTTACAATGGTGGAACTTTAAAGGATGAGAATTTGGCTAGAGAAATTAACAAAATTGATTTCATAGGAATTTATAATCAAGTTTTAAAAGTTGATTACCCAGAGCAAAAGTTGGAATTTGAAAAATTTCACGTTGATACAGAGTTTGTTAAAGTTAATGAAAATCAAATTTTCCAGGCAAATGTTTACAAATTGAGATATGCAGAAGCTGAATTTCAATGTCAAATTAGTTTAGCAAAGGTTGACAATTCTTTCAAAGAAAGTCTCAGAATATTTATTTTCAAGATGATTTATGTTTGAGCAGTAATTGCAGCAGCTACTATTTTTGTGGATGCAAATGCTAAGCGACCAAATCCAAAAGTAATAAAAACTAAATCATTTCGCCGAAATTTATATAAGTTAAAACTAATAAAAAATGGTGAAATAGAACAACCTATGGAAACAAAGCATGCATTACATTTAAATAACTTTTGTTTTGGAGATTACTTTAACTATCCCCAAACAATGAATAGAATAATCAATGCAATGAAAAGAAACATTGCTGGCATCATTGAAGTTTTGACTGCAAAATAACAAGATTGCACAATAATTAATTACTATAGAAGTTATAACTTCAAAGAGAATTCTACCCAGATCATAGTATCTGGGTTTTTATTAGTTTAAATTCATCAATTACATTTTTATGATTGCTAAAGGGGGTTGCTAATGTTTAAATAATACACCTAAATTTTCTTTTTGCAATGATAAATTAAAAAAAATAAATTTAAATTATTAGCTGTGAGCATTAATTTTGACTGAAATTTGCTCGATGAATAAGGTAGGAATAGGCTAGAATCGGGTTTTTTGACAATAGTGACAATCAACAAATCTCACAGATTTTCTAAAAAAATTAAATTGTGTAAATATTCAAATTGATTTTTAAATGTTTATAATATTTTTGGAAAAACAAGTATAATAATTTTATAAGTTTACCCCGACAATTATTCATTAAGCAATTTACCATAAACTTCAGACGACAAAGAGCAACCTTATTTTAAAATTACTTTTTCAAGAAATTATTAGAAAACTTTGGAGGACAAAGATGAATTTACAAGAAACAATTGAAAAATATAAACTTAATGAGGTGGTTGATTTTAAAAGAATAGAAAAACTAGCAAACATCAAGTGGTTCACAGTTTATTCAATTTTTTCCTTAATATTCTCAAATCTACTTCTGGCATGATTTGCATACTTATTCATTCGCTTGTTTTTATATTTAGCAGGTGGTTTAGGAGGCTTAGGGTCTGAATATATACTTCTTTTTTTAATTCTGGTTGCATATCTTATTGTTGCTATTGTATTTGCCAGTTTGCTTCTGACAATTTACATTGCTAAAAACCTAATTTATGGTAAAAGATTAGATATTCATAAAAAACTCAGAAGTGAATTAAAAAAGATTGATTACAATGAAATTCTTAACCGAGTTATTGGCAAGCAGCATATTAAATTAATGCAAAATTCCACTGATGAAGACATTGTAGAGTTGTTATGGCCAGAACAAGCAGATACTTATGCATCAGAAAATAGTTTTAGGTCTCCAAAAAGAATTTATCATATTAATGGTTGCGATTACTTATATACATACTATTATAAGGGACGAAGAATTGATCCTTGAAAATTACTAATAGCAATTGGTTGTTTTGTAACTTTACTTGTATTACTTTGAGCCCCTGCACCTGAAAGTGCCTTGATAGGAAGTGGTTTTTTTACCAAACCAACCCATGCAGGAATATTGTTCTTTAAAAAAACTCAATCAAAACAAAATCTAACAAATTTAACTTTGGTAGAAACTAAATTTAGTGAGTTAAATTGTGTGGAGGTTAAAGAATTTAATAAAAGCTCTTTAGATGGTTTTGAAAAGAGATTTAAGTTAAAACGTTGAGTTTTAAAATTAGTTCAAAGTTATGAAAAAGAAGTCTCAACAATTGAAAATTTGATCACTCAAATCAACAGTTAGTAGTATGTAAACTATGGAGGAAAGTATGAATTTACAAGAAACAATTGAAAAATATAAACTTAATGAGGTGGTTGATTTTAAAAGAATAGAAAAACTGGCAAACACCAAGTGGTTCACAGTTTATTCAATTTTTTCCTTAATATTCTCAAATCTAGCATTAGCCTTGGTTGCATACTTACTTGTTCGCTTATTTTTATATTTAAGTGGTTGAGGAAACTATGACTTTGGTTATATACTTCTTATTTTAATTTTGGTTGCATATCTTATTTTTGCTACTTTATTTGCTAGTTTGCTTCTAACAATTTACATTCTTAAGAACTTAATTTATGGTAAAAGATTAGATATTCATAAAAAACTTAAAGGTGAACTAAAAAAAATTAATTACAATGAAATTTTTAATCGGGTTATTGGCAAACAACATATCAAGTTGATGCAAGTTTCCACTGACAAGGACATTGTAGAAATTTTACAACCAGAACAAGTAGAAACTTATGTATCAGAAAATAGTTTTAGATTTCCAAAAAGAATTTATTATATTAATGGTTGTAATTACTTATATACATATTATTATAAGGGACGAAGAATTGATCTTTGGAAATTACTTATAACAATTGGTTGTTTTGTAGTTTTATTAGCTACTCTAATAGAACCAATATATGTTGGAGATTCATTAACCGAAAATAATTTTTTTACCAAACCAACTTATGCAGGAATATTGTTCTTTAAAAAAACTCAATCAAAACAAAATCTAACAAATTTAACTTTGGTAGAAACTAAATTTAGTGAGTTAAATTGTGTGGAGGTTAAAGATTTTAAACAAAGTTCTTTAGATGGTTTTGAAAAGAGATTTAAGTTAAAACGTTGGATTATAAGATTAGTTCAAAGTTATGAAAAGGAAGTTTCAACAATTGAAAATTTGATCACTCAAATCAACAGTTAGTAGTGGCGACTATGGAGGAAAGTATGAATTTACAAGAAACAATTGAAAAATATAAACTTAATGAGGTGATTGACTTTAAAAGAATAGAAAAACTGGCAAACACCAAGAAATTTATAACCACAACATTTTCCATATTAATAATATCAAATATCAGTTTTTTGCTAGCATCAGGAACATTTATATGACTGTTTTTAACTATGATGGAGGATTCAACACATGACTCTTTTAGTAGATTTTTCATGGTGTTTTGCATTTATTCTGCATTTATAGGATTGTTTAATATCAATGAACCAATGATTTTTGGGTTACCAATTATGCTAAATATTGTTTGATTTATTCCATTTGTTTTACTACCAGTTCTTAATGCAGCAATAGTGTACCTAGTTATGAGTACAGGAATGGTTGATGCAACCACAATTGACAATCCTTGGACACTACCATTGTTTACTATGGCTTTCTTAAATAGTTCATTAGACTGAAAAGCAATTGTGCTGTGGTTTGCTTGTGCTGGAGTCTACTTTGTGGGATATACTCCATTTGTAAAGATAGCAGAAAAACAAGCTGCCAGATTAGAATTAGAGAAACTTGCATCTGAAAAATTAGCAACAAATCATTTGCATCATAGCAATTTTAATGTAAAAAACAAATAGAGATGAGAGATAGTGTGAAAAAAATATTACTAGCTTGTAATGCTGGGATGTCAACATCATTGTTGGTCAATAAGATGAAAGCAGCAGCCACAAAAAATTTAGCTGTTGAAATAGAAGCGGTTCCAGTTAGTGAAGCAGTTCAAATTTTAGAAGGTTGAGACTGTGTTTTACTTGGTCCACAAGTTGGTCATGAACTTGCTAAATTTAAAAGAGCTACTAGAAACTTAGACATAACTGTTGAAATTATTAGTGCTCAAAATTATGGGAGAGTTGATGGAGAAGCTGTGCTAAACCAGGCTCTATCAATAATAAAAGACTAGTTTGTCATTAACAGTTTGAACAATATTACTGGTAATTTTATCAGTAATATTGTTGGCTAGTATTTTTCTCGTAATTAAACTTGTTAATTGACTAAGTGAATCTGGTGGTAAAAATATGCTTGATAAAATAATTAAAAACACTTGTAGTGTAGCACTGGGACTACTAGCACTTGCTAGCGTACTGGTTGCTGTAATAATAAATTTGAGGTAAAAAAAATGAAAAATTTAGTATTTGATATTGGTGGTAAATCTACAAAGATAGCAATTTTTGAAAACCAACAAATTGTAAAAAGAGATCTTTTAGATTATCACAATGAAATTTATTCAGGAAAAAAATTACTAACTGAAATTAATAATTGAATCAAAGCAAAAATAGCAATTGAATCTATTGATAACATTTGTATTGCATCACCAGGAATAATTAATACAAGAACTGGAGAAATTAGCGGCTTAAGTGCCATTGAAAATCTTACTCAAATTAATTTCAAAACATTTTTTGAAAATGAGTATAAAATAAATGTTTTTGTAGACAATGACTCCAATTGTGCTGCAATTGCAGAATTGGAATTAGGAGTTTTAAAAAATTGTGAGAATGGTTTAATGTTTGTAATAGGAACAGGGCTTGGTTGTTCAATTATTGTTAACAACAAATTACATAAAGGTTCACATTTGCTTGCTGGTGAAATTGGTGCAGGTTTATCAAGATATGAAACTGGAGAATTTATAAATAATTCAGTTGACTGTGCCACCTTAGGACTTGAATGAAATGTTGAAAACAAATATAAATTGAAACTTTCTGCAAAAGAAATTTATAAAGAATTTGAAATTAATAATAAATTTGAAGAAGAAATTAACTTTCAAATTCATAACTTAGCTAAGTTAATTGCAAATTTAAGTTTTGTAATTGATCCAAAAATTATTGCCATTGGGGGAGCAATAAGTGAAAACAAAATATTTATAAAAAAACTAAAACAAGCGATTTCAAAAATTATTATTGATTCAGAAATGCCTCAATATTTTGAGATAAAAACTTGTAAGTATTTTAATGATTCAAATTTAATTGGCGCTAATTTATTAGCAAAGAAATAAGGGGGATAAAATGAAAATTAAATTTAAAAAAGATTTTTGATTTGGGGCAGCATCATCTGGCCCGCAATCAGAAGGAAGTAAAAATAAAGTAAATAAAAGTATTATGGAAACATGATATGATCAAACACCAACTGATTTTTTTGAAGGAGTTGGACCAGATGAAGTAATTGACTTGTACTCAAGACATACTGAGGCAGTTGAGTTACTTGATGAAATTAAATTAAATAGTTATCGAACATCAATTCAATGAAGTCAACTAATAAATAATTTTGAAACACTTGAAGTAAATCAAGATGCAGTAAATTTTTATAGAGATTATTTTAAAGAAGTTAATGCGAAAGGTGCAAAATTAGTTGTAAATTTGTTTCATTTTGATATGCCAACAGTTCTCCAAGAAATTGGAGGTTGAACCAATAGAAAAGTAGTTGAACTGTTTGAAAAATATGCAAAAGTATGTTTTGAATTGTTTGGGGACTTAGTTGATTATTGATCAACATTTAATGAACCGGTGGTACCAGTCGAACTTGGCTATTTGTATGGTGTTCACTATCCAAAACAAACTAATTTTTCTGAAGCTTTACTAGCAGGTCATCATACAATTTTAGCTCATGCAAAAGTGGTAAATGTTTTTAGAGAGGTTTTTAAAAACCAAAGTAAAAAACAAATTGCAATTATTTTAAATCTGACTCCAACATATCCAAAGAATGATGAGGCTGAACATGTCAATGCTGCAAGAATTCGTGACTTGTTATGTAATAAAACATTTCTAGAGACTGCAATTTTTGGGAGATACCCAAAAGAGTTGGTGACTCTTTTAAAAAATGAAAACCTTATGCCTGAGTTCCAAAAAACAGATTTAGAAATAATTGCCAAAGCTAAAATAGATTTTTTAGGAGTAAACTTTTACCAACCTTGTCGTGTTCAAGCACCAAAACCTGAGAATAAGGATTATCCTTCACCACAAAGATGATTTGAAGAGTATATTCTCCAAAAAAGAAGAATGAATGAATCAAGAGGTTGAGAAATTCATCCTAAAACCATTTATAATATTGCAATGGATATCAAAAACAATTATGACAATATTCCATGATATATTTCAGAGAATGGAATGGGAGCACATAATGAAGAACCTTTCAAAAATAGTGATGGCATAATTCAAGATGATTATCGAATCAATTTTATTAAAGAACATTTATACTTTTTGCATAAAGGAATTGCTGCTGGTTCAAACTGTTTTGGTTACCACCTCTGAACTTTAATTGATAATTGAAGTTGAAATAATGTATTTAAGAACAGATATGGTTTTATTGAATTTAATCTAAAAACTAAGGAATTTAAGGTTAAAAGTTCAGGACTATGAATCAAGTCAGTTAGAGAAAACAATAATGAATTTGAAATTGAAGAGAGTTTAATTGCACTAAGTGAAGGAAATCAAAATGAATAGGGAACTTAATTTTGAACAAATTTCCTTTCAAATTATTGCATCTGCAGGTGAAGCAAAAACCAATGCCATTAATTCAATTAAATTAGCAAAAGAAAATAAAATTTTTGAAGCTAATTTATTAATTTCTGAGGCAGAAAAAAGTATGATTGAAGCTGAAAAGGCTCATATGGAGGTAGTTGTTGAAGAAGCTAGGGGAAGCAAATTTATCTTTCCAGTTATTTTTATGCATGCTGAAGATCAACTTTTAACAACTCAAACAATTATTTTGATGGCTAAGGAATTTATAGAAATTTATGATAGATTTAATAATGTTAAAAATTAATTAATGGTTTTGAAAGGCATTTGAATAAATGCCTTTTTTAGATTTCAAATTTTTATTGTTTGAAAATTCCTCTCAATTTCAAATGCTAACTATGATTTACACACTTTTAACAGAACTTTATAAAATAATTTAGTGAAAATATTAGTTACAAATAATGATTTTATTATGATTCTATTCAAAAAATTATGACAAAAAATTAGTTTACTAGCAAATATTTTTTATTTTGTAAACTTTTAATTTATAAATTTTCTAAACTTTTATATGTTTCAATTATTGACGCATTATTTAGGTTTGTTATAATTTTTTTGAAAGGAGGAAGGATGAGAAAACTATTGTTAGCAATAAACCTATTTTTACCATCAACTTTAGGAATATATTCATGAAAGTGTTCCACATCAGAAAATTCCCCTTCAAAACCAACAATTTTTGGGACGTTTAATGATGGTTATGGTAATAGTGATATTTTACAAATATTAAAAACAGCAAAGTATTATGACATTGAAACAACTAAATTTGAACCAATAGAGTTCAATCCAGATAAAACCTTGCTAAATGAAGTTCCCAGTTACTCAGATTTTACTGACTGAGATGGCAAAAATATAAATTTTTATAAAGGAGCACCATTAGATCAAGCTTCATCAAATCAACTTTTCGATGTCTTTGTTGAATCTAAAAATCAACAAAGTTCTGAAAATGTTGAGTATGAATTTTCTTTTACTGGAAATTCTGATAGTGAAAAAGTATATTTATTTTTTCTAAAGAAAGAGTCTGGATTTTATAATTTAGGTATACCTTATACAAAAACTGAAGAAGTCTTTGCTTACTATATAGATCTTGAAAAAATAACTTATACAGATTTGACATTAATACCAGACTATGATGACAAAGATATTCTTAGGTTTTTAAAAGATGAGGCAGCTGTTTATAATTTTGAAAGTAGTGCTTATGAGAATATACCATTTGTTGGAGATTATAAAATAGCAAAAGATTTTTTTGATACAAAAGAGTTTGATGAAAATGGTGAAGTTTTAAACTTTTATGAAGGAACTTTATTTGATAATAAGTCATCAAATTTATTATTTAATTTTTTTGAAGAAACAATTGATCTTGAAGAAAATGAAAATTATACTTATAAATTTTCATTGGAAAGTAACTCTAGGTTTAATGTTTGTTGGATATATTTATTACAAGTTAATCAAAATATTGCAACTAAAAATTCAATTATTACAAAATCTATATATGAAGTACCATTATATAATTTTGAATATATGTAAAATATTTTAAAAAACATTATAAGACATGCAATTAATGTCTTAGTAGGAAGATAAATGCTATCAAAAAATTATTATCAATTTTTGGTACACTAGGATTAACAATTACTAGTGGTACATCAATGATTACAAAGAACAACTATGAAAATTATCAAGAATTAAACATTAATGAAAAATATTATTTAAATTCATTATTAACAAAATCATATAGTGAAAATACACTAAGCTTTGCACAAGAACAAAATAAAAAAATTTCAGAATCAGTTTCAACTTCTTGAAGTGGTTCAAAAAGTAAAAGCACAGATACTGTCACAGTTGAAACTAATAGATACAATTCAATCAATAATAAAAGTTATTTATTAAATAATTTCAAATATGTGCAAGTTGAAATGTCTGTTGCAATTGGAATTTATGAAAGTAATAGTAGTAATTATTCATTTTTTAGAGGAATAGTAAAGTTTCAAACTTTATTGACTAATGTGTCTACAGATACAAGTATATTATCTAAACCAACAATAAAGTATGGTAATAAACTAGTGATTCCAAAGGATGCATCCTCAGGAATAGGGTTAATTGGAACTGGAACAGATGCACATTTTGAATTCAATCACACTACAAGTGGAATTTATAAAAAATATGCATATATGAATGTTGGTTTTTATTGAAATAATGCTGGTTCAATTGTTATTAGACATAACGTCTATATGTATTTTAAAAATGCTAATACTAAAACAAAATATTTGAATGTTTCATGAGATATATCTAAAGTTAATTTGCTCTCTTAGATGTAAAACTTTATTTTATAAATACATAGTAATTTACAAAAAGAATTTTTTAGAATTGTTTTTGAGGAGGAAAACAAGTGATAAATATAAAAAATGTTAGCAAACATTTTCAAGAAAAGACTGCTAATAAAAAAATATCAATTGAAGTAAAACCAAATGAAATTTTTGGTATCTTGGGTCCTAATGGTGCTGGAAAAACTACACTAATTAGGCAGGTTCTGGGTTTTATAAAACCTGATTCTGGTGAGATACTTATAAATAATGTTAACCCATGAAATAATTCAAAAAAACTAATGCTGGATGTTGGCTATCTTGCTGGTGAAATAGCAACATATGATTTTATGACTGGAAGAGAGTTTATTGATTTCAATATTAAGTTTAAGCAAAATACTAATAAGGAATTTTTACAAGACCTCATTGATTATTTTGATTTTGAACCAAGTTTAAAAACTAAAATAAAAAGAATGTCAAAAGGGACAAAACAAAAAGTTTCAATAATTGTAGCTACAATGAATAAACCTAAGTTTTTAATTTTAGATGAACCAACAAGTGGACTAGATCCAGTAATGCAAGATAAGTTTAATAAACTGATTTTAAAACTAAAAAAAGAGGGAACAACTGTGCTTTTGTGTTCTCATATGTTTGCTGAGGTTATAAAACTTTGTGAAAGAGCTTGCTTTATAAAGGATGGCACCATAATTAGAGAAATAGCAACAGATTCACTTTCAGTTGAAAGTTTAGAAAAAGATTTTTTGGCATTATATTCTACAAAGGAGTTAATTTAAAATGGAAACATTTAAATTTAACAATAAAATCTTGGCCTTTCATTTGAAAATGGCTTGAAAATGAATTCTCTTTTTTGGTATTGTAGCAATTTTTGCTACCTCAGCTGCTATGCTTTTTGCTCAAACAGTTCCTGGAGAAGTAATTCAAGGACCATATATTGCAAGAATCTTTATTTCTGAGAATACAGCTGAGAATGGTTCAAACTACCTTTTTATTGAAACATCTCAGTCAGGGGTTATTAATGGCTTTTTGTTTACAGCACCCAGTTTATTGATTTTGGGAATAATTTCAACAGTTTTTATTAATGATTTCATTTTGAAAGAAATTAATCAAGGAAAAATCCTTTCCTGATTAACATTTGCAGTTTCAAGAAAACAAGTTATTTTACTTAAGATAATTGCTATTAATGTCATTAATTTAATCTTAACTTGTACAATGTCAATCATTATTATGGTTTTTTGTGCTCTTGCTGTGGATGCAAATCAGTATTTTGGTAGAGTGGTATTATATTGCTTTAATTTTATTTTATTTAATCTAGTTTTTACAACCATTCTAGCACTAGCTGCTTTATATATGACTGAGAAAATTAGAATCTTTAATTTACTAGTTGCCATAATTTTGTTATATCTTTTTATCACTTGATTCTTATACTTTGTGGTCTATGTTGGACAAGGTGGAGACATTCAAGAAAATGCTTTTAGAGGGTTAAAAGCAGTGAAGTACTTTTCAATTCAAAGTTTCATAGTAAATCCTCTTGATTTTACAGATAAATCTAAAACAGTTGAAAACATTGTTGGAGATTATTTTGTAGTGACTGAAGTATTTGAACTAAATCAAAAAAATGAGTGATTACTTTGATTTGGACCTATTGCATACCTTGGAGTTTTAGCTAGTACAGGTTACTTGTGTGCTTGAAAATTTACAAGAGCAGAAATTATGGTTTAAAAATAGACCTAGCATTTTAAAACATATAAAACTCACCATTGGTGAGTTTTTTAAATGCTATTTGTAATAATTGCTTCAAAAATATCTTTTGAACAAGTTTTAATAGTTCCTCTAGAGTTAACTTTTGTGTAATCAACTAACATGAATTTTTTTGCAGCATTTTCAATCATCTTTTTAATAATAAAACTTTCATAAATGTCATTACAGTAAATGTAGTCACTGTCATAATGATCACAACTCATAAATAATTTATCTACATTAATTTCATTAATGTGATCTTCAAGCATGGGTCCATAGGTTGAGCGCTTTTCTTTATTAATAATCCCTCCAAAAATAATAGTCTTTTTTATGTAACCATTATTTATGGCAGCAAAAGCTATTTCAACTGAATTGGTTAGTAATAGTGAGATGGGTTTATTAATTTTCTTTACAAAATAGTGCATTGTTTTACCACTAGTGACAAATAAACTATCATCTTCATCGATTAATTCAATTGCTTCACTTGAAATTGTTTCATAATGTTTATCAAAATCAAATAAATCATAAACTTTGTCACTGTTGTACTTTTCATAAGTTAAGATATCAATACTTCCATATTTTAGTTTTAAATAACCCATAGCTTCGAGTTTGTGCAATTCCCGACGAATTGTAATTTTTGAGCACTCAAACAAATTTGATTTTTTTAAAAGTGTCTTGGTCGATCTAACATTTTTCTCTTGAATATAATCAATTATTTTTTTTGTTCTATTTTTGCTCATTTTTTTAAAAAAGTAAAATTTCCAAAAAATTTTACAAATCTTCCTTTCAAAATGATTATACCTTGATAATTTCCAGATAATTTATCAATTTATCAAAATATGAATACATTTCAATTTTTAAAAAAATTTTTATGATAATTTGAAATTTTTATATTTTTACCAATAGTGATTAACTAATAATGTAGGATAACTACTAGAAAGGAACTAGATATGCTTTTAGAAAAAGAAAGAAATTTACTAGTTAAATATGGTAAAAAGATTTTTGAAAATAACTTAACTGTTGGAACAGGTGGTAATCTAAGTATTTACAATCGTGAATTAAACTTAGTAGCTTTAACACCCAGTGCAATTCCATACAAAAAAATTAAACCTGAAGATATTTGTGTGGTTGATCTCAATGGAAAAGAGGTTGAATGTAAACAAAAGACCACTAGTGAAATTGCTATGCATCTTGAAATTTATCGTCAACGAGCAGATGTTAATGCAGTAATTCACAGTCATGCAAAGTACTCAACTATTTTTGCAGTTTTACACAAAGAACTTCAACCAATTTTACATGTTTTTGGTTTTGCAGGTACAAAAACAGTCCAAGTGGCACCATATGCCACATATGGAACTAAAAAAATGGCAGAAGTAGTTTGTCAAACATTAGGTCCAACTGCATATAATGTCTTGTTAGCAAATCATGGTAATCTCAGTGTTGGAGTTGATATTGAAAGCACATATAATGTTTTAGAAGAATTAGAATTTTGTGCTGAAATTCAATGAAAAGCTGAATGTATTGGTAAACCAGAATTAATTAGTGATGCTGAAATTGATAATCTAATTAATAAGTTTTATCATGAAGGTTATTAAGATGAACAATTTTGATAAATATTTTCTGGTTGAAGAATGCTACTTTGATGTTAGGGTTCAAGATTTTGCTGAATTAATTGCTAAATTTAGTCAAATTTTCATAACAAAAGGTTATGTTAATGTTGACTGAGCTCAAAGTATGTTAACAAGAGAAAAAAATTATCCAACTGGACTAGATATGGGAGCACATTGTATTGCCATTCCTCACACTTATAGTGAATTTGTGCAGACATCCTTGATTGTTCCTGTAGTTTTACAACAAAAAATACCCTTTGTCCACATGGGTAGTCAAGAAAATATTATTGATGTTGAGGTGATTTTCTTTTTATTAATTAAAGAACCACATCAACAAGTTGATGTGCTAGCAAAAATTTTAAACTTATGTAGCCAAAAAAACTTTATAACTGAGCTTAAAACAGCAAAAACTCAAACAACTATGTATGAAACTGTTTTAAGAAATCTAAATAATGGAGGGATATAAAATGAAAAAACTAATTGTCGCTTGTGGAAGTGGAGTTGCCACATCTCAACTAATTGCTTCAAAAGTAGGAATGTTACTTGAAAAAGCCAATGTTGATGCAGTGGTTGAAGCTGTTGACATTAAATCACTAGATACTTATATAAAAACTGCTGATGGATTTATCTCAATAGTTAATGATGGTATTAATAGAGGTATACCTGAATTTAATGGGATTGCTTTTCTAACAGGAGTAGGAGAGGATGAAGAACTTCAAAAAATAATTGATTTTTTACAAACTTAATTTTTAAAACTGAATAAAGGAGGAAAAAAAGCATGAGTGTGTTTATTACGATCTTTACAACACTTGGAGCTGCAGTGTTTTTACCAATAATATTTTTCATTGTTGGGTTATGTTTGCGACTTAAAGTAAAAGATGCCATAATCTCAGGTATGACCCTGGGAATTGGATTTGTTGGTATGGGAATGTTGATTAACTTTATGTTTGGTTATATGCAACAAACCATGACTCAATTTAATGATTTAACAGGAATGGGTTTAAAAGGAATTGATTTAGGTTGATCTCCTTTGGCTGCAATTTCTTGAGGATTTGTTTGAGGTTTATTGTTTTTACCAATTCAAATTTTCATTAATATTTTAATGATTTCTTTGAAAAAAACTAAAACTTTAAACTTAGACCTTTGAAATATTTGAAACAAAATCTTCTTAGCAATTATTGTTATTTCACTATTAACTGCCATGGGTGCTGAAAAATATGTAGCCATTCCTGTAGCAATGGTGATTGGAAGTATTCAAATTCCTTTTGAATTAATGTTAGGGGATGCGGTTCAAAAAACAGTCTTTAAAGTTACAAAAATTCCTGGAATTACTGTACCTCACTGTATGGGGTTCTTTGGAGCAATTTGTTGACCTATTGAATTTTTACTAAGAAAATCAAAAGTTCTAAACAAAGATTTTAATGCAGCAGCATTAAGAAAAAAAATTGGAATTTTTGCAGATAATGGATTTATTGGTTTACTGATTGGTTTTGTGATAGGTTTAATTGCTTATTGACCAGTTCCAGGTCAACCAGTCCAAATTTACATGGCATTATTAATTGCCATTCAAACTGCAACTGCCTTGGTTCTTTTCCCAATGGTTGCTCGATTATTTATGCAAGCCTTAGCTCCAATTTCAACTGCAGTTGATGGTTTGATGAAAAAGAAATTTAAAGGTAAAGAACTTTATATTGGACTTGATTGACCAGTAGTGGCTGGTAGTCAAGAATTATGAAGTGCTATGGTAATTTGAGTACCATTTACTTTAGCTTATTCTGTGGGAATTGGGTATGCTATTAGTGATTTTGATACTAGACTAGCACCAATGTTGCCTTTGGCAAGTATTATCAACACTTCATTAGGCCCAGCAATCTTACTAGTAACTCGTGGGAATTTAATTCGCATGATTATTTTAGGGTTAATTGTTCAACCAATTTTCTTACTTGGAGGAGCTTGAGCTGGTCCTGTAATTACAGATTACATTAATCAAAATCCTGAAGTTTTAAACCAATTTGATGAAAAGGTTCGTGAATACTTTAGAAGTGGAACCACAATCAGTTCTGCTGGGGTTGAAGCTGTTTGATACAGATTTTCACTAGCTTACATTGCATTAGTAGTAATGCCTAATGCAGCTGATCCAATTTTTGGTATGAAATACTCATACTTAATGGGATTTGCTTTATGATTTACTTGATTAGGATTATTTATTTGGTACTATAAATCTCTGATTAAAGATGGTTATAAAATAGCCCTTGAAGAAAAATTAATGACTCAAGATCAAGTTGAGTTAGAAATACTTAAAACTAGAATGAAATGAAACTATTTAAGAAAAATATTTAAAAAAGAACTTGTCACAATTGAAGGTTTTAGTTCATTAAGAAAATATGAAAAAGCAATTGATGCAGCAAAACTTGCAGCAGCTACTACTGCAAGTCAGGAGGGTGAATAAATGAAACCACAAAAAGCACAAGAATTTAAAAAACAAAAAGTCAATTTGCAAGTCAACTGATATAGTTTGCTGATAAAAATAATTTACACTTTTGGACTATGTAGTACTGCAGTGGTCTTTACTTTTAGCATAATTAATGGTTGATGACCAATAACAATCATTTGTGGTATTTTTTCTATTATTTTTAGTGTTTTATTTAAAAAAATCTTTTATAATCAAAGTGACAAGAAAGCTGGATATGAATGTGTTTATGATGCTGCTGTTGATGGCAAGCTTAATGAATAACAAACTAGGGTAATTAAAAAAAGTTAATGCCACTATTGTTTCAGACTTGTCAAAATAAGAATAGGAGTGAGAAAATTGATGAAACAAATTATTAATGATAAAGTTGATTTAATTCAAGAGATGACTCAGGGAATTGAATTTGCAAGTAATTTTAAATTAAAAAAAGTTAATCAAAGCAACATTTTGATCACAGCAAAACCAAACCCAACTAAAGTTAGTTTGATTTCTGGAGGGGGTAGTGGGCATGAGCCCTCACATGCTGGATTTGTTGGAGATGGAATGCTTGATGGTGCAGTTTGTGGAGAAGTCTTTTCTTCTCCAACACCATTTGATGTTTTTGAAGCAATAAAAAGTGTCAACAATACCCAAGGTGTTCTACTAATTGTTAAAAACTATTCAGGAGACATTATGAACTTTACTATGGCTTGTGATATGGCCAATGAAGCTGGAATAAAAACTGATTATATTGTGGTTGATGATGATATTGCTGTTAAAGATAGTTTATATACTCAAGGTCGTCGTGGAATTGCTGGAACAGTTTTAGTACATAAAGTTTTAGGTTACTTAGCAAAACAAGGTTCATCACTAGCAGAATTAAAAGAATTTGGAACTAAATTAATTAAACATATCAAAACTATTGGAATTGGTTTACATGCTTGTACTTTACCAACCACAGGTAAAGCCAGTTTCGAAGTAAAAGATGATGAAATTGAATTTGGTTGTGGAATTCATGGAGAACCTGGTGTTAAAGTAGAAAAACATGTTAGTGCAAAAGAATATGCTCAAAAAATGTTGGCAAGTTTAGATGCTGAACTGAAATTTGATACAAAAAAAGAATACATCTTATTAATAAATGGTTTTGGTCGAACAACTTTATTAGAACAATACATTTTTACAAATGCTGTGGTCTCACAATTAAGTGCAAAAAAAATTAAAATAGTTCAAGTAAAAGTTGGTAACTACATGACTTCATTAGACATGAGTGGTTTATCTCTAACTGTTTTAGAAGTATTTGACAAACAAATTATGACAGCCATTACAAGTTCAGTAGATATTTTAGGAAACTTATTTTAAATGTCAGTCACAAAAACATTAGATTTTAGTAAGTGTTTTTATGAACTTGTGCAACAAAACCTGGAGTTATTAAATGATTTAGATAATGCCATTGGTGATGGAGATCACGGTAGTAATTTATTAAAAGGTTTAGAATACTTTAAAGTAACTCACCAAACCAAAAGTTATACTAGTGAAGCAGAGATTTGAAAAGATTTAGCTATGAGCTTTTTAGCAAAAGTTGGAGGAGCTTCAGGACCTTTATATGGTTCAGCTTTCCTAGCAATGGCAAAAGTTGTTGGAGTTCAAAATTTTGGTGAAGTTTTAGTTACAGGAAGTAATCAAATTAAAGTGTTAGGAAAAAGTGATTTAAATCAAAAAACTATGCTAGATGTTTGGATTCCAGCAACTAGTTTATACCAGGCACAAAAATTAACTGTGGCAAAAATTGATGAACTTGTGGAAAAAACTAAATTAATTCCTGCTATTAAAGGTAGAGCCTCATATTTAGGTGAAAGAGCTTTAGGTCATATTGACCCAGGTTCATATTCAACAGGTTTAATGTTTAAAGCAATTTTGCAAGCAGGTTTATAAAATGATTGGCATAGTCTTAGTTTCTCATTTAGAAGAAATTGCCAGTGGTATAAAAAAACTTCTTCAAGAGTTCAACAAAACTGTAGCAATTACGTTTGCTAAAACCAATGGAGCAATTGGCACTACTTTTGAAGCAGTTCAAGCAGCTATTGATGAAAATCCAGCAGAAGAAATTTTAGTTTTTTATGATTTAGGAAGTAGTAAGATAAATGCCCAATTAGTTATAGATTTGGGTTCAACAAAACAAATTTGTATTTTAGATACTGCTCTGCTTGAATCTGCTTTCTTAGCAACAAACCTTATTGGTTTTGATCAAGATTTTAAAACAATTATAGCAGCTCTAAGAGCAGAAGAATTAAAATCAAAAACTAATTTATAAAACAAAAGAGGATTAAATCCTCTTTTTAAAATTTAATTACCTTGATTTAAATAAATTCAAGTAAAACCTATGTAATAAGAATTTTTTAGGGCAAGTTTTCATTTTTTTTAAAAAAAGAGTAAAATATTTATGTTTAAAGGAGTTAGTTATGAAAATATTTTCATTTGTTGTCAATACATTATTTTTATTAGTTGTTATTCAACTAATTATTTTTGCAATAAGAGTTACTTTTATTTTAAGTTGGTATACCACAATTGATCAAAATTTAATGTTTAATAAAATGTTCAAAGTGGATTGAGCTACAACTGGTGTAACTTTTTATGCAAATTTTTGAAATACTTATGCTGGATATATGTATGCAGCAGTTTTATTCTTCATAATTCTTTTAGGATGAGGAATTTTTAACTTAATTTTTGAAAAAAGATTAAAAAGAATGGTGAAAATTAATATTAAACATAATAAGTACTTAACTCAATATTGTCCTTTCCTCTCATGAACTGCAATTTTTTTAGGTTCTTGTGGTTTATTTTTAACCTTGGCCTACATTTTTACATATGTTGGTTCAAGCATCACAATTACTGCTGACAGAAATTACACAATTACTGGAGCAATCAAAGCTGCAATTACTGTTAAGGTAAACGGTGCTAAAGATACATATTATTTTGATGTTGGCTGAGAATATGCTCTTTACCCTAAATACATAGTTAATCTTACTTATTTAGTGATTGCAGTTTTTGGGTTAAACTATTTATTAGCAATTTTTTATCATTATAAGTTAGAATTTGATCCTAAAATAAGCAGTGATCCAAAATTATTGGGTTGAAAAATGCCAGCAAATATTCCAGTAGAACCTATAAAAAAACAAATTCAAGATATTAAGAGTATAAAACACTTTGTTTATAATAGTACACTTTGAATTAGTGCCGATCTTCCCAAAGATAGCAGTGAGGAACTTTTAAAAGAAACTTATTTAAATTTAACTAGTACCAGAAAACAAGAATATGCTATGTTACGAGAATATGCAAAAGACCATTATTATGAAATAACTATTAAAGATAGAAGCCTTAAGGTTGCTGTTTTTCCTTTTGTGATGGAACCAACTCAAGTTTTTGAGTGAGTCAAAACCAAGCTCTTTTTAAAAAAAGCACAAAAAATGATTGCAATTTGTTATTTTAATTTTGCAATTCAATTGTCAATTTCTTTAGAAAAAAACTTAAAAGCTTTTCAAGCCACAAGGCAAGTAGACTTGCTTCAAGTGCCAGCATTTGTTAAAAAGCTAGCACAAATTGGTGAAAAAGTGGTTAATGATTTTATGAAAGAACTTGAACTATTTGTAGCAGACCACTTTAAATATCTTAACAATTATGGTTTTGGATATCTTTATAATTTTGCAGGAGAACTTCCACACTTTGCCAATGTTTTAGATAGTGTTGAAGAATTATTTACAGAGTATGATCTAACTATTGCAAAATTAGCCAAAGCAAAAGGGGTTCAACCCCCAGAAACTATTTTTACACTTGATGAAGCAGAAGTAACCCAAGCACTAACTGCTTTTAAATTAACAAAAAAAAGTAGTTTTAAAGAATACCATTACAAATATAAGCAACTATTGTATAAAAACCATCCCTCAAATCTTCATTGGCGAGAAACTGCCAGTCTGGATTTAACAAGCATGAATAATTATAAAACCGTCTTAGATAAATACTTTGCCAATAAAAAGGCTGAAGTTACTAACAAATATTTACTAAAATAAACCTAAAATAGTGGTTTTACACTTCTTTGAGAACTTTAAAAAGATTAGTTATTAGTTTTTTTGGGTTTTGACAAGAATTTAATAAAATGGCAAATAAAAACCAGTAATTTGCATTTTACACTCAATAGAAACTGTAGCTATCAAAACAAATTTGGACTTTTAGTAATTTTAATACAACTTTTAATAAATTGCTAGTTTAATAGGAGTGCTTTTTATATCAACTTGAGTATTTTTTCTTAAAAAAGATAAAGTTTGATTGAGCTCAGACAGAGTTGTTTTTAATTTTTTGTGGCATATCTTCAGGTTTCACTCCTTCATTTTCAAGAACAACTTTTGATTTGTAGAGCATTTCATTATCAAATTCAATCATACTATAATAGTTATCACCAAGTGATGCGATAAGGTTACCATCACAACATTGAATTATCATAATCTCTCGTCTAGGTATATTTAATGGTGTTGTGAAATTGCATATAAAGTACTTTTTCTTTTCATAGGTAACAGTTAGATCTCTTGCAACCACTCTAATTGATTTGTGTCCCAAAATAATATTTAGATCTCCCTCAAATTTTTTGAATGAATTTGTAGTAAAATCTTTTTGAAGGGTTACAACATGATTATTTAAATACTCAACAAATTTTGGTAAGACTAGATTGGCCTCATTAATATTTGTGACTTTATTTTGTTCCATAAAGGTAGTGATTGTACATTTAATGGTTTTTCAGAGCCTTTCAATCCTTGGTTTGAATTGTGGTGAAATTGATGATTGGATGTCAATACCTAAGTTTTTAGCTACAAATGCAAACTGAATTCGAGAATCTTCGGGCGAAGATTCTTTTTTTTCACTCCAAAAAGTTCTGCGTTTGTCAGTTCTTAGCACTTCAAAAGTCCCATAATTTTTTAAGACCGGTTTCAAAGCATTGAAATAACCTTCAGTAGTTTCTTGATGATCAAAATATAATCCTAAAACCTCTCCACTTGCCTCATCAATATAACCATGCAATGCCCAAATCTCCTCATCACTGAATCTTCAAAATGTAGCATCAGCTTCAACAACATGACCACGCCTTTGGGTTCTTGGCCTTGCAATATGGATATTTTCTTTTGCTCTTTCTGTAGCTGAGGAGGGAACCAGTAGACTTTGAGGTCTATTTTTCAACTCTTCTTCTTTTGCTAACAATTTGATAGTTTTTTTATGTGCCAGTTTTGAGCAATGATTTTTAGATCTTAAAATATTGTAAATATATGAATAACTCACCCACTGATAGTCATATCTTTTATCTGCTTTTAAATAGCGCATAAAATCCCTAAAATTACAGTTTAAGTACTCATCCCTAAAAATCCTGCTAATCTCTAGTGCTTGCATATGGGTTCGCTTTTGAGCATGCTTATTGTTTTTATTTTTGTGGATAAAGAAGGCCTCACCAATTTCTTTGTATTTTTTAATGGCATCATAAAACCATGATCTACTGCCACCACTTTTTATCAAAAGTTCTCTTTTGGCTGCTTTATCCCTGGATAAAGCAGCCTCCCTAATAATATCTTGTATATGTTTGTTGGTTTTCATTTGTCTTTTACCTCTATAATTTCTTTTCATTTTTATTCCCTGATTTCCTTTATTATTATAATAAAGTCCAGTTTTGTTTTGATAACATTTAGTCCTTTTTTGTTTTGATAACAATGGTAATTTGCATTTTACACTCACTAGAAACTATAATCTTGAAAATAGTAGTGTATAATATAGTTGTTAATAATTTGCTATGATAAATTATTAAAAATGCTAATATCAAAAAATAAGAAAGTAAGTAGAATGATTGGTAAATTTTTTTAATATCAAAAAAAATTTACGACCAGGAATTTGAAAAAATATGTGTTGGAAGGAGAGTTTATGAAAAAGTTATTAAAATTACTCGGAAGTATTACCTTGTTGATTACTTCAACCACAGTGACAAGCTGTACAATTAATTTTAAATATGGTAACAATAACACAGATGATAATAAACCACCAGGGTTTCTTGAAACTAACACAAATAATTTAAACTCTTATAAAAATGGGGCTGAATGATTGAGATATGAAAGTTATCGTCAATTTAATTATCTAGACCAACGTTTTGTTACATCAACAGTTGCTCCAATTGGCACATATGTGAAAAAAGATGATGAAGTAAAAGTCTATCTAGATTTAACAAAAATGACCTCTGCTGAAGTAAGTCTTTTAACAGGGAATGATACTGTTTTTCTAATTGGGCTTGATGGTGAATGACAATCTACACTATCTTTACCTGCTTTTATTAATACTCAATCTACATCAAGGGCTGGTATTACAGTTGAAAGTTATGAAGAAAAGGATGGTCAACTTATTTTAAAATTTATAGCACCAAAAGATGGTTTACTATACCAAAGAATTGCAGCAACTTTAAATATAGTAAAGGTTGTTGTAAATGATGTTGAAGATGATATTTCAAAAAAAGTGTTAGTTTATGATAGGGATGCTCGATCAGCAGTTTTTGATGAAAATTATAGAGGTTTTTGAAATGAAATCTATGAACAATTAGATCAGTTTGTTGCTGATGAATATAATGTTCAAAAACAATTTACTGAGAGAACTCCAATGGTTATTTTTAAATCAACAAAATTTAATTTTGTCATCGACATGCCAAAATTATTTTTAATACTAAAAACAGCTGAAAAAGATGGAATTGATTATCGAGACAATAATTTAAATACATTTCTTGATGTTATGGATAAAAATTATGAATTAAATAGTGAACTATATGGAATTAGTTCAAAAGGAATTGGTGTCCATAATTTTGAATTTGATTTTCAAAAGATTAACATTTTTTTAAGTGATAACAAACCTACTACATTTGATGCTCCTGTAGCTGAAAATTATATTAATTTTCACTCAAGTTTACCACCAACGTCAATGGATTTTGAAGCACTATTAGAATCTGAACCAGGGTTTTATAAAAACCAATAGTTTGCTTTAACTTTTACAGGAAAGGGTGGACAAGGTTATCATGAAACAAACTTAGATAGTGCTTTAAAAAATTACTTTAGTCAAGATATTTCAAAATTCACCAATGCTGTTGGTTATGTTAGACAGAATGCAACTCTTTTACTTGATAAATGAAGAGATGTAACACCAAATCTTAATACTATTGGTATTACACAATTCTTGTACAAGACTGACTTTAGTAATGGTGCACAATTTTATGATGCAGTCTTTAATTCAGACTTGTTTAAAGCTGATCCATCATTTTTGGAAGGTATTAAACAAAATGCTCTTTATCAAAAGCCAAATGAAGATGGTGAGATTGTTTATGGAATAACAAATAATCATAAAGCAGATGTTATAATAACGGAAACAATTTTTTGAGACCAACTAATATTGGGTTTAGGAAGTGATTTTTTAGCAAACTTCAATAATTATGCTCGTTATTATAGAAAAAATATCTTAGATAAAATTGCTGCAAAAGAAATTGAATATAAAGATGATGCAACTGCTGAAGGTTATGAACCAAAATACCGAGCAATTTTAGATGTTATTATGGAATTGGTTACAAAAGTTTCACAAACAAATTTATCTTCTTTTTTTGAAAAATGAGGTTTACAAATACCCACAGAAGTTCAAGAAATTGCTTCAGCTTATGGAACAGATTATGGAAATGACATGTTTAAAATACTTTTAGATCACGATTATTCAGGATTAGATAATATTTCTACTTGAAAAAACAATGTCCTACAAGGTTTTTTAGTACCTGGAATTAGTGAGAAATTAAAACCATTTAAATCATGAGGTGAAATTGGTGGAGAATTAACAGCTGTTGAAGTTACAGAAGACAAAAGATTATTCCCTCGTGCTGAGGGAAGACAAATTGCAGTTTTAAAAACTTTCAAAAACTCAACACTGCCAAATATTAATTATCTAAGTAGTGTTCCCTTTGAAGAAGACCCAGAAAGTTCAGAACTTTTCCCAACTTACATTAAAATTAGAGGAAATGTTGAACAAAATGATGGTGCAAACAAGCATAGTATGCATATATGAGATGACAGAGAAGCTCAAAAAATAAGAATAAGAACTTATAACCCTCCAATTAATAATATTGATGGAGTCTTTGTAGAAGTAAAATTACTTGATGAAAATAATGAAATAATTCAAAGCCGAGAAATTGAAGGGAAGAATATGACTCTAGATTCAATGGACTGAGATTATCAAGAGGGGTACACTCTACAAATTAATTTCCTGCAAGATGGTTTTGAACTTGAAGGAAATCGTGGTTCAAAAATATTTGATCATAATAGTAAAACTTTTATACCAATTAAAGATTTTACTAATTGAAATGGTGATTCACATGAGTGAAAAATGACTTTGTAATTTTTTGTAGACTCAGATTTTAACTAAATTGAAAATAGATTTTTAAGTCTAGAATGCTTTTTTTAAAATATTATAATACAATTATTCTATGGGGGAATGTTGATTATGAATGAGTATTCATTAAGTCAAATTATGCGTAAAACTTTTACAACCTTATCTCAATTAAAAAACTATGTAAAACATGGTCTTTTAGATGATTCAATTTTTGAAGATAAAGTCTTAATGACTCCTGAGCAAGTTAAAAGAATTTATGAAATTAAATTATTTATTAATATGAACTTTTCTTTGAAAGAAATTCAAATAATTTTTGCTAATGCAACCAAAAGCAATATCCAATCAATTTTTAAATATTATTATGCGTTGCACTGAATTGATACTAAAAGTTTTTATATGGAATTCGACAGAATAATTTGTGAAGACAATCTAGAAAAACCATTTTCAACTTTAAGTTTTAATTTATTGAGTAATTATGCAATTACTCCATCAATATTGACAATATTATTTTCAGCAAAAAAAGAATGGTATCAGAATGAATCAGATAAATTTTTTATAAAAAATTTTCGCAAGCAAGTTTATAAACATTTTACTGACTACAATAGTTCAAAGTATGATGACATTTCTCAAAGATTAACTTCCATTTTTGAAGAATTTTTTACTTTTTTAATTTCAAAAGACCTTACTTCATGGTTATATTTTTATGCATTTATTCATTGAATCACCTGGGCCCCAAGATACTTAAAAGAGATGAAGAGATTAACAAAGATTAATTTTAGTAATGAAATTCGTGAAATGGCATTAAATTGAATTATTTTGAGGACAAACTAGTACTGATATGATATCAGTACTTTTTTTAACTACACTTTTAAATTGCAAAGTTTTAAAATGACAATGAGGAGGAAAATTATGGAAATAAAAATTTATGCACCAGTTGATTGTGATGTTTTACCAATCACTGATTGTGATGATGATGTGTTTGCCAAAAAAATGATGGGTGATGGCCTTGTCTTGATTCCAAAAAGTAATGAGTTCAAATCATTCTTAGAAGATGGATCAGTTGCTCTAATTTTTGATACTAAACATGCAATTTTTTTTGAAACACAAGCTGTGAAAATTTTAATGCATATTGGTATGGACACAGTAGCTTTAAATGGGAAACCATTTAATGTTAAAATCAAAAAAAATCAAAAAGTTGATTTAAAAACAAGTGTTGTGGATGTTGATTTTGAAAAAATCAAAGAACAAAAGCTTTCAATTCAAACTCCAATTTGTTTTGATTCAGAAAATCTTAAAAATATAGATATAAAAATATTAAAAAAATCAGCAAAACAAGGGGAATTGATTGCAACTGCTCAAGTGGAGTTGCAAACAACACAAACTAAACCAAAAGATGAATTGTTTTTAGAAGAGTATCTTTCAAAATATACTCAAACAGCTCAACAATTAATTGAGTTAGTTGGTGGTAATTCAAACTTTACCAAAGTTTATAATTGTATGACAAGAGTTCGTTTTTTAGTTAATGATTTGTCAAAAATTGACCAACAAAAAATTAAAAAAATTGAACTTGTCAAGGGAACAAATTTAAATGGAAGTGAACTCCAAGTAATTATTGGAGGGGAATGTTATAAAGTTAAAGATGAAATTGAAAAAATTCGCAGAGGTGATTTAACTGGTAAAAGTAAAGTTGAAGTTAAAAAGCCACCAGTTTACAAAAGAATTATGACTGCAATTTCAGGAGTAATGGTCCCATTAATTCCACCACTAATGGCAGTTGGAATCTTTAGTGCTTTGTACTCTGTTTTATTGCAAGCAAATATTATTGTTGACTATGGAAGTACAAACAACCCAGATGTTTGGTCAACAATCTTTTATGTTTTAAGCAAAGTTGCTCTTAATTTAATTGGGGTTATGTTCTGTTATTCAGTTGTAGCATATTTTGGAGGTAATCCAATCTTTGCAATTCTAGTAGGATTGACTTTATCTTCAAGAATTTTATTAGCAGGAGTTAGTGCACCAGTTGCAGACCCTGGGTTTGGACAATTTATTGTAGATCCAACCAAGGGAATTAGTGGATGACTTTTATTTAAAATTTTAGATTATCCATTTGTTGTTACAGCATATGAAGGTAGTGTTTTACCATATGTTTTTGCAGCATTTATTGTAATTTTTGCAGATAAATGAATTAAAACTTGAATGCCTACAAGTGTTGATATCATCTTTAGACCATTCTTGGTATATTTTTTAGCAGTTATACCAACATTATTTATCTTTGGACCATTATTAGGTCTAATTGAAATGGGTTTAAGTCAAGTTGTTATGACCTTTGAAAAAGATGTTACAGGAATTGGAGTAGGACTATTTGCCTTTTTATGATAAATATTAGTACTAACTGGAGTTCATGTGGCAGTTTATATGACTGTAATGATTGGAACTATTTTGCAAGACCCTGTTATACCAACCACAATTTTGACAGCAATTGGAGCGGCCACATTTGCTCAAATGGGCGCAACTATTGGAGTTGCTATTAGAACCAGAAATGCTCAACTAAGAGGTGTGGCCTATGGAAGTATTCCAGCTGCTGTTTTTGGAGTTACAGAACCACTTATTTATGGGGTTAACCTACCAAAACTTTGACCATTCTTAATGGGATGCATTGGAGCATTTTTTAGTGGAATGCTTTTAAAATGGTTTGATGTCACAGCAGTAAGACCTGGTGGGTCTGGAATCTTTGCAATCCTTAGAGTGGAAGGTTGAAAAAATCAAATTTTAGTAGTAGTTTCATGATTAATTGCCATTGGGGTGGCTTGTGGACTTACAATACTAACATATGTTGAAAAAATTGATGAATATAAATATTCAAACCGTTTAACAAGAAGAATCAAAGCCAAAGCTATAAAAATTTTAGTTGCAAATGGTACCAGCACAGAAGTTGCTAAACAAACTTGTGATGAAATTGGGGTTGAGTACTTACATCTTGTTAAAGAAAATCAAGAGTTGTTTAAAAACTATATGAAGTTTTTAACAACAAAAACAAGTATTGAAACTAAATTAATCAAAGTAAAAAATCATGAAGAAAATCTTTTAAAAGCAAAATATAAAAAAGCTTTAAAATTAAAAAACAAAATAGATAAAGTTGATAGAAACTTAGTTGTTAGTGCTATTGCAGATTACCAAAACTTTAATCTTGATGCAGCAAAAGGAGTTTTACAAGCAAAACTTGATGAATTATTTACTGCAAACCAACAGTTAGAAGTAAATTATCAAGAAACTGTCAAAAAATTGACCAAAGCATACCAAGAAATGCTTGATAAATATATTAAAATTACTGATGCCACAATGTTTTTAAATTACAAAGCTGGCTATTTCAATGCTATTAATGCTTGCGAAATAAATTACGGGATAATCGATCCAGATGTAATTGCCTTTTCAAAAGCTGAAAAACAACAACTAAAAATATTATCAATGGCTAAGTCAGGAGGAAATTAAAAATGAAAAAACTAACATTTCCAAGTAAATTCTTACTTGGAGGAGCTGCCTCGGCAAGTCAGTATGAAGGTGCTTTTGATGCTGATGACAAGGGTTTAAGTATTGCAGATTTTAAATTCTATGATCCCAACCTAGACCGTAAAAAAATCAATATTGATGCAATTGAATTCTTTGAGGATTCATTTGCAGAAGTTTTACAAAATACTGGTGACAAAATCTTTGCTTATCGATGAGGAATTGATTTTTACAATCGCTATGAAGAAGATATCAAACACTTTAAAGCAGTAGGAATGAATTGCTTTAGAACTAGTATTGCTTGAAGTCGAATCATGCCTGAAGAAGGGGTCATTAATCAAAAAGTAATCACCCACTATAAAAAAATCTTTCAAGTTTGTAAAGATAATGGGATTGAACTTGTGTTAACTTTATCACACTATGATTATCCCTTATGATTAACTCAAAAATATAATGGGTTTTTAAACCCAACAGCAATTGATAAATTCTTAGAATATGCAAAGGTTGTTTTTACTGAATTTAAATCATATTGCACTTACTGACTAGGGTTTAATGAAATTAATGTAACTTCACACTCTGCTTATACTGGAGCTGGAGGAGTATTACCCAGAGGTGATAGAAAAAATCAACAAATGCATTATCAAGCAATACATCATCAGTTTGTGGCACAAGCAAAAGTGGTGAAATTAGCTCATGAAATAGATCCAAATTTAAAAATGGGAAGTATGATGGCGGCTGTTCAAAGTTATCCAGCCACTTGCAATCCTCAAGATGTCTTAGAAAATCAAAACTATTTGCACATTAATAATGATTTTTACTTTGAAATGGTTTGTCATGGGGAATACCCACAATACATGTTAAATTGATTTAAAGAAAAAGATATTAATTTAAAAATTACATCAACAGATCTTGAGATTTTAAAAGCAAATCCAGTTGACTATTTAAGTTTTTCTTATTACACATCTTCAATTATGGGTAAAGAATTAGCTGAAAAGGGTTCAGGAAATATTTTCTTTGGAGGTAAAAATCCTTATTTGAAAGCCTCAGAATGAGATTGACAAATTGACCCAATCGGTTTAAGAGTGGTTATGAACAACTTGTATGATCGTTACCAAAAACCATTAATGATTGTTGAAAATGGTATTGGGGTTGATGAGAAATGAGATGACAAAAATAATCAGTTAAATGATGAATACCGTATTGATTATTTGAAAGAACATTTAAAAAACCTTTTACTAGCAATTGAAGATGGAGTTGAGTGTCTTGGTTATACCACTTGAACTGCAATTGATTTAATTTCTGCATCAACTAAAGAAATGTCAAAACGTTATGGTTTAATTTATGTAGATCTAGATGACTATGGTCAAGGAACTGGTGCTAGAAAAATTAAAGAATCAGGAAAATGATTTAAAACTATCGCTGACTCAAATGGTGAAAAACTTTGAGACTAAGTTAAACTTAAAATGATACTTAGAAAATAGACATTAATGTTTAAAACCCACCAAATGGTGGGTTTTTACTAGTTTTGAGTTAGATTTTTTTATATTCTTTATTTTTTAGACTTGTAGAGTAACTCACTTTTAGACACAGAAGCTTATTAAATGTCCATAATTAAAAACTAACTTTTTGAATAATCATGATAAAACTTAAAAATTATAGAAAATTATTTGTGATATGCTAATCCGTAACTCTTTTATGATTTTTATAAAATTTATATTGAGTCAGTGTAAATTTTAAAGTCTAGAATGTTTTTTTTAAAATATTATAATACAATTATTCTATGGGGGAATGTTGATTATGGATGAGTATTCATTAAGTCAAATTATGCATAAAACTTTTACAACCTTATCTCAATTAAAATACTATGTTAATTATGGCCTTTTGCCACACACAATTTTTGAAGACAAAATTTTAATGACTCCTGAGCAAGTTAAAAGGATTTATGAAATTAAATTATTTATTAACATGAACTTTTCTTTAAAAGAGATTAAAATAATTTTTGATAATGCAACTAAAACCAATATTCAGTTAGTCTTAACACACTATTATGCTCTACACTGAATTGCGACTAAAAATTTTTACTTAGAGTTTAACAGAATTATTTGTGAAAACAATCTAGAAAAGCCATTTTCTACTTTAAGTTTTAAGTTATTAAGTAATTTTGCAACTACTCCAACAATTTTAACAATCTTGTTTGCTGCAAAAAAAGAGTGGTATCAAAACGATTTTGAAAAAAAGTTTCTAAAAAATTTTCGCAAGCAAGTTTATAAACATTTTATTGACTATAATAGTTCAAAATATAAAGAAGTTATTAAAAGTTTAGAATTAGTTTTTGAAGAATTTTACGATTTTCTAGTTTCAAAAGAACTAGACTCATGACTTTATTTTTATGGATTTATTCATTGAATTACTTGAGAACCAAGATATTTAAAAGAGATGAAAAGATTGACAAAAATTAATTTTAGTACTGAAATTTGTGAAATTGCATTAAAATGAATTATTCTAAGAACAAATTAGTACTGATGTAACATCAGTACTTTTTTTCCATATTCTTTTAAATTACGAAGTTTTAAAATGACAATGAGGAGGAAAATTATGGAAATAAAAATTTATGCACCAGTTGATTGTGATGTTTTACCAATCACTGATTGTGATGATGATGTGTTTGCCAAAAAAATGATGGGTGATGGCCTTGTCTTGATTCCAAAAAGTAATGAGTTCAAATCATTCCTAGAAGATGGATCAGTTGCTCTAATTTTTGAAACTAAACATGCAATTTTTTTTGAAACACAAGCTGTGAAAATTTTAATGCATATTGGTATGGACACAGTAGCTTTAAATGGGAAACCTTTTAATGTTAAAGTCAAAAAAAATCAAAAAGTTGACTTAAAAACAAGTATTGTGGATGTTGATTTTGAAAAAATCAAAGAACAAAAACTTTCAATTCAAACTCCAATTTGTTTTGATTCAGAAAATCTTAAAAATATAGATATAAAAATATTAAAAAAATCAGCAAAACAAGGGGAATTGATTGCAACTGCTCATGTGGAGTTGCAAATAACACAAACTAAACCAAAAGATGAATTATTTTTAGAAGAGTATCTTTCAAAATATACTCAAACAGCTCAACAATTAATTGAGTTAGTTGGTGGTAATTCAAACTTTACCAAAGTTTATAATTGTATGACAAGAGTTCGTTTTTTAGTTAATGATTTGTCGAAAATTGATCAACAAAAAATTAAAAAAATTGAACTTGTCAAAGGGACAAATTTAAATGGAAGTGAACTCCAAGTTATTATTGGAGGGGAATGTTATAAAGTTAAAGATGAAATTGAAAAAATTCGCAGGGGTGATTTAACTGGTAAAAGTAAGGTTGAAGTTAAAAAGCCACCAGTTTACAAAAGAATTATGACTGCAATTTCAGGGATTATGATGCCTTTAATTCCACCACTAATGGCGGTTGGTATTTTTAGTGCTTTATATGCTATTTTATTACAAACAAATGCTATTGCAGACTATGAAAGTTCACCAAACCCAGATGTTTGGTCAACAATCTTTTATGTTTTAAGCAAAGTTGCTCTTAATTTAATTGGGGTCATGTTCTGTTATTCAGTGGTCTCATATTTTGGAGGAAATCCAGTTTTTGCAATTGTTGTTGGACTGACATTATCTTCAAGAATCTTACTTGCAGGAGTTAGTGCTCCAGTTGCAGACCCTGGGTTTGGACAATTTATTGTAGATCCAACCAAGGGAATTAGTGGATGACTTTTATTTAAAATTTTAGATTATCCATTTGTTGTTACAGCATATGAAGGTAGTGTTCTACCATATGTTTTTGCAGCATTTATTGTAATTTTTGCAGATAAATGAATTAAAACTTGAATGCCTACAAGTGTTGATATCATCTTTAGACCATTCTTAGTTTATTTCTTAGCAGTAATACCAACATTATTTATCTTTGGACCATTATTAGGTCTAATTGAAATGGGTCTAAGTCAAGTTGTTATGACCTTTGAAAAAGATGTTACAGGAATTGGAGTAGGATTATTTGCCTTTTTATGACAAATATTAGTACTAACTGGAGTTCATGTGGCAGTTATTATGACTGTAATGATTGGAACAATTCTACAAAATCCAGTTGTGCCAACTACCATTATGACTGCAGTGGTTGCAGCTACTTTTGCTCAAATGGGTGCAACTATTGGAGTTGCCATTAGAACCAGAAATGCTCAACTAAGAGGTGTGGCCTATGGAAGTATTCCAGCTGCAATTTTTGGAATTACTGAACCAATAATTTATGGAGTTAACTTACCAAAACTTTGACCATTTCTATGTGGATGTTTAGGGGCTTTCTTTGGCGGAATGTTCTTAAAATGATTTGATGTTGCAGCAGTAAGACCTGGTGGAATGGGAATCTTTGCCATCCTAGTAGTTGATGGTTGAAAAAATCAAATTTTAGTAGTAGTTTCATGATTAATTGCTATTGGAGCAGCTTGTGGATTTACTATACTAACTTATGTTGAAAAAATTGATGAATATAAATATTCAAACCGTTTAACAAGAAGAATCAAAGCAAAAGCTATAAAAATTTTAGTTGCAAATGGCACTAGCACAGAAGTTGCTAAACAAACTTGTGATGAAATTGGAGCTGAATACTTACAGCTTGTTAAAGAAAATCAAGAGTTGTTTAAAAACTATATGAAGTTTTTAACAACAAAAACAAGTATTGAAACTAAATTAATCAAAGTAAAAAATCATGAAGAAAATCTTTTAAAAGCAAAATATAAAAAAGCTTTAAAATTAAAAAACAAAATTGATAAAGTCGATAGAAACTTAGTTGTTAGTGCTATTGCAGATTACCAAAACTTTAACCTTGATGCAGAAAAAGGTGTTTTGCAAGCAAAACTTGATGAATTATTTGCTGCAAACCAACAATTAGAAGCAAATTATCAAGAAACTGTCAAAAAATTAACCAAAGCATACCAAGAAATGTTGGATAAATATAGTAAAATTACTAATGCCACAATGTTATTAAATTACAAAGCTGGTTATTTCAATGCTATTAATGCTTGCGAAATAAATTACGGGATAATTGATCCAGATGTAATTGCCTTTTCAAAAGCTGAAAAACAACAACTAAAAACATTATCAATGGCTAAGTCAGGAGGAAATTAAAAAATGAAAAAACTAACATTTCCAAGTAAATTCTTACTTGGAGGAGCTGCAGCAGCAAATCAGTATGAAGGTGCTTTTGATGCTGATGGCAAAGGTTTAAGTATTGCAGATTTTAAATTCTATGATCCCAATCTAGACCGTAAAAAAATCAACATTGATGCAATTGAATTCTTTGAAGATTCATTTGCAGAAGTTTTACAAAATCCAGGTGATAAAATCTTTGCTTATCGATGAGGAATTGATTTTTACAATCGCTATGAAGAAGATATTAAGCACTTTAAAGCAGTAGGAATGAATTGTTTTAGAACCAGTATTGCTTGAAGTCGAATCATGCCTGAAGAAGGGGTCATTAACCAAAAAGCAATCGCACATTATAAAAAAATCTTTCAAGCTTGTAAAGATAATGGGATTGAACTTGTGCTAACTTTATCACACTATGACTATCCTTTGTGATTAACTCAAAAATATAATGGGTTTTTGAGCCCAGTAGCAATCGATAAATTCTTAGAATATGCAAAGGTTGTTTTGACTGAATTTAAATCATATTGTACTTATTGATTAGGGTTTAATGAGATTAATATGACTTCGCACTCTGCTTATACTGGAGCTGGAGGAGTGTTACCAAGAGGTGATAAAAAAAATCAACAAATGCGTTATCAAGCTTTGCATCACCAATTTGTAGCACAAGCAAAAGTAGTGAAATTAGCTCATGAAATAGATCCAAATTTAAAAATGGGAAGTATGATGGCTGCTGTACAAAGTTATCCAGCTACTTGTAACCCACAAGATGTCTTAGAAAATCAAAAGTTTTTACATGTTAACAATGACTTTTACTTTGAAATGGTTTGTCGTGGAGAATATCCTCAATATATGTTAAAATGATTTAAAGAAAAAGACATTAATTTAAAAATTAACCCTGCAGATCTTGAGGTTTTAAAAGCAAATCCAGTTGATTACTTAAGTTTTTCTTACTATATGTCTTCAATTATGGGTAAAGAATTAGCTGAAAACAGTTCTGGAAATATCTTCTTTGGAGGTAAAAATCCTTATTTGAAAGCTTCAGAATGGGGTTGACAAATTGACCCAATTGGTTTAAGAGTGGTTATGAACAACTTGTATGATCGTTACCAAAAACCATTAATGATTGTTGAAAATGGTATTGGGGTTGATGAAAAATGAGATGACAAAAATGATCAGTTAAATGATGAATACCGTATTGATTATTTGAAAGAACATTTAAAAAACCTTTTACTAGCAATTGAAGATGGAGTTGAGTGTCTTGGTTATACCACTTGAACTGCAATTGATTTAATTTCTGCATCAACTAAAGAAATGTCAAAACGTTATGGTTTAATTTATGTAGATCTAGATGACTATGGTCAAGGAACTGGTGCTAGAAAAATTAAAGAATCAGGAAAATGATTTAAAACTATCGCTGACTCAAATGGTGAAAAACTTTGAGACTAAATTAGACTTAAAACAATGCTTAATAAAGCATTAATAAATAAAACCTGCCATTTGGCAGGTTTTTTATTCATCATTTTGTGTTAGATTAAATTTTTCATTTTTTTGTTGATTTTTTCAGGTGTAGATTTCTTTGAATTTACATAATAACTTATTTTTTGGTAACCAAATTCTTTGTACATACACAAGTAAAAACCATTTTTAGTTTCAACCACAATTCCAGGAATTGTTTGTTTTAAAGTTTTTGTTTTAAAGAGATTGATAAAGTAAATTGCATGTCTGTCAACCAAAATGCTAACAACAGGAATCATTAAAAGACCAAAGATTGTTGAAAATTCCAAATCACTTAATCAATGAAAGCGGAAAACCATAAGAGGATATTTCATTGAGCTTAAAATTAAGAAACTAAAGACTAAGACTGCAATTTTTTTATTAGTTAGTTTTCTACCTTTGTGTTCTCCCAAAAAACAAAATCATAGTCCAAGGGCAGAAAAAGTGGCAGCTGTGTGACCTGATGGAAAGGCTCTATTTCATCAAGCATTTTCGCCTTGAAGACCACCATTTTCACGTTTAAATCAATATCTCATATTTTCAAAGAAACCATTGGGTTGTCATCATTCAAAATAGGGGACATCTCCTCGTCCATCAACACCAGCACCTCATTTGGTAACATTTTGATCATATGTGTAACCCAGGGCTTCAATTTCTTTTAAAATACTTGAAAAAATATTATCATAGTAGAAGGGTCTACCAAAACTCCACTTGACAGCTAAAATCATTAATGACATCACAATCATATATATGATGCCTTTAAGGGCATCAATCCAGTATTCTTGGGTGAAAACATCTTTACGTTTCGAAAAAATGTAACGACAATAATAGGCACCAAATAACATTAAAGAAACTTGAATAACTCGAACAACAGCATAAGCTCAATGTCTTCATGAGATCGATTCTAATAATTTTGGATCAAAAGAACTCCCAAAACCTCGGTCATAATTACCAAATCTTTCTAGAGTTTGAACATAGATAAAAACTGCACTTAAAATAAAACAAACTATGTAAAATACATAACTAGCTCAGGCATGTTTGTTAAAAAACTCATTTTTGGCATATTTTTTTTGGTATAAAACAAATGTTTCTCATCAAATTGCAAACATTACAAAGACTGAAGGTTCAAAAATATAAACTCCTAATTCATCCATAAAGATAATTCAGATTTTTGAAACTTTATTATTAAAACCTTTAGCAAAAATTACTGCAATTTGCCAATCAAAAAAACTTGAAATTATAAATAGTAGCACTGTGATAATTAAAAATGCTAAAATTATAATTCTAAAAGCATTAAGTTTTTTCTTAACTATTAATTCCATAACAACTTTTCCTCAACGTTATTATAGCAATAAAACGTACTTAATGTACTTACTTTTTTAGTTTTTGTTAAAATATGTTCTAATTAATAATGTTTGTGGGGTAAAGTAGGTTTTATTTGTAAATTACTTATAAAAAGCAATTTATTTAGAATAAATAGGGGTTTTTAATAGTAGAAAACTCGGTTTTACAAAATCCAACCACAATATTGTCATTTTAATCTGCTTAGTTTTACAGTTAAGTCAAAAAATAAAGATCAATTAATATCTTAATTAAACTTATGAAAATCTAACTGGGTTTTCAAAAAATCTGAACTGGTTTTTGTAAAAACAGAGCAAAATTACAAGCCAGATTTCAAAGTAGACTTATTAGTTTATATTTAACCACCTTAAGTGGTAAGTTAACTAAAATTCCGGATTTATTTAACTTAATCAAGACATATATCAGTCATGAAAGTGTAGATAATCAATATTATCCATTTTTTAAAAAAAAATAAAAAAAATAACGAAAAGTTGATATAATGATGTTGGAGTAAAATCCATAGAAGGAGAAAATGAATGGAAGTATTATACTTCGTACAAACGTTTTTCGCAACACCAGCGATATTAATAGGTCTGTTTGGAATGATTGGTTCTATTTTACAAAAAAAGAAAGCAACCCAAGTTCTAACATCGACCTTTAAAACAATTACTGGATACTTAGTTTTAGGAGGTGGAGCCGGAGTTTTAGTAGGTTCTATCAGTCACTTTAATAGTGTTTTTGAAGCAGTATTTGGAGTAAGTGGAGTTATTCCCAATAATGATGCCCTTGGAGCAGTTTATGCAGCCATGGCACAAATTGGAACTCTAGCAGCTCTAATAATGATCATCGGAATGATGGGAAATATCTTATTAGCAGCAGTTACAAAATGAAAATATATTTATCTATCAGGACATGTGTTATTTTATATGTCTTGTATGATTGCAGTAGCTTTACAACAAATTGGAATGAATCCAGCTTGAAATAAAGATGCTTGAATGATCTTGATGGTTGGAGGCTTATTTATGTCAATGTACTTGATAATTTCCCCAGCAATTTCTCAAAGATTTATGAAAGTAATTACTAAAACTGACACAATTGCTATGGCACACACTAGTGGAATTTCATATGCAATTGCAGGTTACATTGGAGAAGGATTATTGAAAGTTTCTAAAAAAGATAAATTAAAATCAACTGAAGAAATTAATTTCCCAAAAGGATTAGCTTTTTTAAGAAACTCAAATGTTTCAGTAGTGCTAACAATGTTATTGTTGTTTATTATTTTATACATCACAGCCTGAATCAAAATAGGTAAGGCAGGACTAGTTGACATTGGTTATGTTAGTTCTGACGGTAGTGTTATTGTTCAAATCATAATTGATGCCTTTACATTTGCTGCAGGAATTGAAATTATTCTGTTTGGAGTTAGAACAGTTCTAGCAGAACTTGTTCCTGCCTTTAAAGGGGTTAGTGAAAAACTTGTTAAGGGAGCAAAACCTGCCTTAGATTGTCCAGTAGTCTTTCCCTATGCACCAAATGCAGTATTTATAGGTTTCTTATCTTCACTGGTTGGGGGAATTATTATGATGGCAATTACCATTGGTTTATCAAAAGCTGATAGTGTCTTATTTGCTATTATAATCCCAGGAGTTACAGCCCACTTCTTTACAGGAGCTACTGCCGGAGTCTTTGGTAATGCCAAAGGTGGAGTTTGAGGTAGCATTCTGGGAGGTTTTGTCAATGGAATTTTAATTACACTAGTACCAATTGCTTTTTGAGCTTTAAGTTTAGTTGATAAAACTGAACCAATGGTTTGAGGAGATGCAGATTATGCCTTTGGTTTAATTTTAGGAATCTTCTCATTTATTAAATTAGCTTGAACAAAATACCTAGTACTTGCAGTCTTCTTAGTTTTATTTGGCTTCATGGTCACACTGGGTGCTATTTTACAAAGAAAAGTAAATAAAAACACTAGTGCTAATACACCTGAAACCCCAAAGGTTTCTACAACAGAGACAACAAGAACTGTTAAAAAATAATCAAGACTTAAACTTTGGTTAATATTACCAAAGTTTTTAAAAAAATATTAAGGTTGAGTGAATTTATGAAATTAATTTGTAAAAAATATGCAGTGTATTTAGATAATGACAGTGATGATTGAATTAAAAATTTAAAACTAGGAATAAAACCTCTAATTGCTGATGGAGTTATTGATGAGTTGTGAATTGAAAAATTAATTCAAACCACAAACAAGTTAGGACCATATTTTGTTTTTAGTGATCTATTAGCAATGCCTCATATTAGTCCAGACTCTAGCACCAAAAAACTTGCTACAGGGTTTATTTATTGTAAAAAACCTTTAAAGTTTTTTGGTAATGGCTATGAAAAAACATGTCAAATCATTGTGCCCTTAGTGACAACAGATGCCAATAGTCATATGGAATTGTTAGCACAATTGGTTTCACTTTGAAATGACCAAGATTTTATAAAAAAACTAACAAGCATTTCTGATCAAAAATCTTTTGACAGTTTTGTAGCTGGGGTTGAAAATGAAAGCTAATGAAATAATTGCCATTGTTGGTTTAGCATTGATAATCATTATTGGTTGCGGTTATGCTATTTGATATAGTTATCAGAAGAAAAATAATCCTGATTTTGAAAATGTTCAAGTTGATTTTTTAGCATTTAAATTAGCTAAAAAATTTAAAAATGATCCAAAAATAAAATTCATAATGCATGAAGAAATTAACTATGAAAATTTAAGAGAGTTAGATAAAAATTATCGAGCAATTATGATTTCAGAGAGAATGATTTATTTGTTAAAATTTTTTGCCACTGATCCTGAAAAACAATCAGCTGAATCACAACAAAAAGAAACAAAATTAATTGAAAAATTAAGTAGCAGATTAAATATGGAACCAAAAAATTTTGCAATCTTAAAATATTTTAATGACAGATTATATGTTAGTGAATTAAATAAATGAGCAAAGAAAAGTTCAGAAATATTATTATTGATTAATGAAATCTTGTGATTAAACAAACCAAATGAAATCAATCAAAATAAAATTCAAATTATAAAAAAGAAATAGAGGTAATAAAATGAAAATTGTTGCAGTTTGTGGACATGGACTGGGAAGTTCATTCATTGTTGAAATGAATATTAAAAAAGCATTAGAAGAATTAAATCGTAAAGATATTGAAGTTGAACACACAAATTTAGGTTCATTTGATCCTACCACAGATGTTTTAGCAGTTGTTTGTGGAAAAGATCTTGAAGATAGTATTGAGTTTGATAAAAAAATTGTTTTACTAAATTTATTAGATTTAGTTGAAGTTAAAAATGCCCTTGCCGAATTTTTAAAAAAAGAAAATTTATAAATGCAAAAAGAATTTAAAATTACTCCATCAATTATGACTTGTGATGTTTTAGCAATGCGTACAGAAATTAAAAAATTAATTAAAGCAGGAATAACTCACATTCATTTTGATTTAATGGATGGTCATTTTGTTAATAACTTAGGACTCAGTATTGAAAATTTAATTAGTATCAAAAAAGAATTTCCCGAATTAGTAATTGATGCTCATTGTATGATTAATAATCTTGAAAAATTAATTGAACAAATTTGCATAGCAGATTACATCACATTCCATTTGGATTCACAACAAAGTTTAACAACAAAAGAATTAATTGAAAAAATAAAAACCAGTGGTTGTAAAGTTGGACTCGGAATTGATTTAGCAACAAACTTAGATCAACTTGATGATTTGTTAAGTGAAGTTGACTTGTTAACAATTATGTCAATTAAACCAGGATTTGCAGGACAAGAGTTTGAAGAAAAAACTTGAACCACAATCAAAAAAATTAAACAAAAAATTGCAAAGCAAAATCTTAAAATAAAATTACAAATTGATGGGGGAGTTAGATGAAGTAACATTAACGATCTAATTGCAATGAAACTTGATTTTATTGTTGTTGGTTCATTGTTATTTAAATCTTCTGACTATCAAAAAACTTTAAATGAAATTTACAAGAATTAAATTTAGAAAGGATTTGAAACTATGAAAATTGTTGCAGTTTGTGGATCTGGTCTTGGATCAAGTTTCTTAATTGAAATGAACATTAATGAAACTTGCAAAGCTTTGAAAATTGATGCTGAAGTTTCTCATATTAACTTAGGTTCTTTTGATCCTAATGCTACAGATGTTGTTGTTTGTGGTGCAGACCTTGAGGATAGTATTGAATTTCAAGAAAAAATAGTTCTACAAAATATTGTCGATAAAGATGAAACGTTTGAAAAAATAAAAAAATATTTTAATAAATAAAGGAGAAAAAAAATGACTGATTTAATTAAAAAATCTATTACCAATTTAAGAATTTTGGGAGTTGAACAAATTCATAATAGTAAAACTAGACACCCTGGGATGGTTATGAGTGCAGCACCATTAATGCACACAGTATATCTAAACCATTTAAATATTGATGTAACAGATCCTTTATGAGTAAACCGTGATCGCTTTGTTTTAAGTGCAGGTCATGGAAGTGCTTTGTTATATGCTCAACTTGTAATGGCTGGTTTTGATATTCCAATGAAAGAATTAAAAAATTTTAGACAAATAAATTCTTTAACTCCTGGTCACCCAGAGTTTGGAGTAACTCCAGGAGTAGATGTTTCAACAGGACCATTAGGACAAGGAATTGGTATGGGTGTTGGACTAGCAGCTGCTGAAAAACATTTAAGTCAAAAATATAACCAAGGTGATTTAAAAATAATTGATCACTATACTTATGTAATTTGTGGTGATGCCGACTTAGAAGAGGGTGTTGCCCATGAAGCAATGCAACTTGCTGGAGTTTGAAAACTAAATAAATTGATTGTCTTGTATGATTCAAATGACATCCAATTAGATTCAGCAGTTACCAGTGTACAGTTTAATAAATTTAAACAAGTCTTTGAAGGTTATGATTGAAATTATCTTAAAGTTGAAGATGGAAATGATGTCAAAGCAATTGATGCTGCCATTAAAAAAGCAAAGCAACAAGACAAACCTACCATAATTGAATGTAAAACTTTAATTGGAGAAGGGCATAAGAAATCTGGAACACCAGCAATGCATGGTGAACCATGAAATGATGAAGCTATGAAAGATGTTTATAGTTATTACAATTGAAGTTATGAAAAATTTACAGTTCTTGATGAAGTAAAACAATTGTGAAAGAAAAACTCAATTGACAGAGGTTCAAAAAATAAAATTTCTTGAAACAAAATTAAAGACGAATACAAAAATAAGTTCCCACAATTTTATCAAGAACTATTTGAAAAACACACAATTAAACAAGAACAATTTAAAGATTTACTGCATGAAAAATCTGAACCAACAAGAGCATCTGGAGGTGAAGTTTTAAAAAAAATGCACCAACTGGTGCCAAATTTATTTGGTGGTAGTGCTGACTTAATTGCAGCTACTAAAGTCCAAGGATACTTTGGTGACTTTTCAAGTAGCAACCCCCAAGGAAACAATATTTTATTTGGGGTAAGAGAATTTGGAATGGGTGCAATTATTAATGGAATTGCTTTACATTCAAATCTCAAACCATTTGGAGCAACTTTCTTAGTTTTTTCAGATTATATGAAAAATGCCATTCGATTAAGCGCTTTACAAAAAGTAGCTCCAATTTATGTCTTGACTCATGATTCAATTGCTGCAGGATATGATGGACCAACTCATCAACCCATTGAACAATTGGTTGGTTTGCGTGCAACTCCAAACTTAACAGTTTTAAGACCTGCAGATCTTAAAGAAACAATTGGTGCATATACTTATGCTTATAATTCAACATCAACTCCAACTGCAATTATTTTGTGTAGACAAAATGTTGGTCCATATCAAGAAACTTGTTGAACAAAAACATTAAATGGAGCATATGTTGTTGGTGGTGAGGATTCAAGCCAACCACTTGATGGAATAATCATTGCCACAGTTAGTGAATTGGCTTATGCACTTTATGCTAAGTCTAAAATCACAAATAAAAATTTAAGAGTTGTTTCAATGCCATCAGTTGAATTATTCAACCAACAACCACAAGAATATCAAGAACAAATAATTCCCAAAAATTTTGAAAATATTATTACAATTGAAGCTTCATCAGAGCTTGGTTGACATAAGTTTGCAGGTAAAAAAGGTCTTGTTATTAGTGCTGACAAATTTGGTGATTCAGGTTTTGGAGATGATGTTCTCGCTAAACAAGGATTTGAAAATGAACAAATTTTAAAAAACATCAAAACTTATTTAAATAAATAATTTTTAACAAACAAAAAGTCCACCAAAATGGTGGACTTTTTTACTCATCTTGAGTTAGACTAAATTTTTTCATTTTCTTGCTGATTTTTTCAGGTGCTGATTTTTTTGGACTTATATAATAACTTATTTTTTGGTAACCAAATTCTTTATACATACACAAGTAAAAACCATTTTTTGTTTCAATAACAACTCCAGGTATTGTTTGTTTTAAAGCTCTTGTTTTAAAGAGATTGATAAAATAAGTCATATGTTTATCAACTAGGCTGTTAACTGCAGGAATCATTAAGATACTAAAAATTGTTGAAAATTCTAGATCACTTAACCAATGAAAACGATAAACCATTAGTGAAAACTTCATTGAGTTTAACAATAAAAAACAAAATACTAAAACTGCAATCTTTTTATTAGTTAGTTTTCTACCTTTGTGTTCTCCTAAAAAACAAAATCATAATCCAAAAGCAGCAAAGTTTGATGTTGTGTGACCTGATGGAAAGGCTCTATTTCATCAAGCATTATCACTTAGATTACCAGCACTGTCACTAGCAAACCAATACTTCATATTTTCAAAGAAACCATTGGGTTCTCATCATTCAAAATAGGGGACATCTCCTCGGGCGCCAACTCCAGCACCTCATTTAATAATGTTAGGGTTGTAAGTATAACCTCTGGCCTCAATTTCTTCTAAAATACTTGAAAAAATATTATTGTAATAAAAGGGTCTACCAAAACTCCACTTGACAGCTAAAATCATTAATGCAAGTGTCATCATGTACAACATACCTTTAAAGGCATCAATTCAATATTCTTGGGTGAAGACATCTTTACGTTTTGAAAAAATATAGCGACAATAATAGGCACCAAACAACATTAAAGAAACTTGAATTACTCTAACAATTGCATAAGACCAGTGTCTTCATGAAATTGACTCTAATAATTTTGGATCAAAACTACTTCCAAAACCACTATCATAATCTGCAAATCTTTGAATTGTTTGAAAATATATAAAAAGGGCACTTAAAACAAAACAAACAATGTAGAATATGTAACTGACTCAAACATTTTTGTTAAAAAACTCATTTTTGGCATATTTTTTTTGGTATAAAACAAATGTTTCTCACCAAATTGCAAACATCACAAAGACTGAGGGTTCAAAAATATACATTCCTAGTTCATCCATAAAGATAATTCAGATTTTTGAAATTTTATTGCTAAAACCCTTAGCAAAAATCTCTGCAATTTTTCAATCATAAATGCTTGAAATTATAAAAAATAGCACAGAAACAACTAAAAATGTCAAAATTAAAACCTTAAAAATATTAAATTTCTTTTTAACTATTAGTTCCATATTCACTCTCCTTCTGTGTTATTATAGCAAAAAAACGTACATCAAATTAATAATTTTGGAGTTTCTTTCACTCAAAATCCTTTTATAAGTGGGTTTTTTGAAAAAAATCAAGTCAGATTTTATGTAAATTCATAAAAAAAAGCAGTTTTTAAAAATAGCTAATTTTAGTTAAGTCAAGAAAATAGTTTTTTTCAAAAAATGTGATTAAGAATTTGAGTTTATTTAACAGTTTTCAAATTTAAGTTAAGTTAAGTAATTTAAATTTATAAGACTAAGTGCAAGCTGGTAAAGCTACACTTTTAAAATTATTTCTAAGATAATTCTAAAATACTAGAAATTATTTTAGATAGTGTTATAATATTTTCAGGAGGAAATTAAATATGAAGGTAGCAATTTGTGAAAAATTAGGCGAAAAATTAACAATCAAAGAACTTCCAACACCAAAAGTTGGAGATAATGATTGCTTAGTAAAAATCAAAGCAAGTGGTGTTTGTCATACAGACTTACATGCAGTAACTGGGGATTGACCAATTAAACCAGTTTTACCTCTAGTCCCAGGTCATGAAGGGGTTGGAGAAGTTATTGAAGTTGGTAAAAATGTTGACTTCTTAAAAGTTGGAGATAGGGTGGGAGTCCCATGATTATATTCAGCTTGTGGACGCTGCGAATGATGTGTGGGAGGAAGAGAAACTATTTGTCCTTTTGCACAATATTCAGGTTATACAAAAAATGGAGGTTATGCCACTCACTGTTTAGCAGATGCAAAATATGTGTGCAAAATTCCAGAAAATTTAAGTTATGAAGCTGCAGCACCAATCTTTTGTGCTGGTGTAACAACTTATAAAGCATTAAAACAAACTAAAGTTATTCCAGGAGGTTGAGTTGGTATCTTTGGAATTGGTGGTTTAGGACACTTAGCAGTTCAATATGCAATTGCTATGGGTATGAAAGTTGTAGTCATTGATATTGATGATAAAAAATTAGCACTTGCTAAAAAATATGGAGCAAGTTTACTAATAAATGGTGCAAAAGAACCAACAAGTGAAATTATTAACAAAAAAATTGGTGGTTTAAATGGAGCAGTGGTAACTGCTGTTGCTAAAAAACCATTCTTAGATGCATTTAACTCAATTAGAAATGGGGGAACTATGGCATGTGTGGGATTACCACCAGAAAACATGGAAGTACCAATTTTTGATACAGTTTTAAAAGAAATTAATATTACAGGTAGTTTAGTTGGAACTCGTTTAGATCTCCAAGAAGCACTAGACTTTGCAGCAATTGGAAAAGTGGCTGCAGAATTTAGTACTGCCAAACTTGAAGATATCAATGAAATCTTTGATAAAATGAAGGCTGGGGAAATTACAGGTAGAATTGTTTTAAAAATTGATTAAATTCTTCACTCAAAGTTAAAATTAAAGATAAGCAAAATATCAAATAAATTGTTTTGTATTAACAAAGTTCTTTGTCTTATGTTTAGCTTTTCATAAATTTATTTCTATTTTTTGAATAAAAATTTAGAAATATTTTTTATGTTTAAATAAAAAATAATTTTAAAATTCCTTGTTTTGATGCATTTTTTGGTAAAATTAAATAGTAATTACATAAAACAGTAAAAAAATCATAAATTCTCACTAAAAAATGCCATTTACAATACATTCTTTCATATTTTAGTGTATAATTTATGTATGTTTAGAGGTTTACAAATTTAAACAAAACTACCTCTAAATCAAATAAAAATGTTTAAATTAGAAAGATGGTGCACATAAATGTCAAGTACACAAAAAGGACCAGACAAAGCTGCAGTTAAAAGAGCTGCTTCAAATGCGAAGAGATCACAACACATTCAAACTAGAAAAAAAGCTAGTGACCCAAAACCAAACAGAATTAACCTTAAAGATGTTAAATTAACAGAAGGTCAAGAAAAATTTGTTTGAGAAAAAGCTGATCCAGTATCTGCTACAAACCCTGCAATTTTTAGAAAAGATGTTGCAGGAGCGATTCTAAAATTCAATGAACTTGGATTAGAATCAGAATTTGGATGAGTTTATTCGTTAATTGATCCAGAGGGAGAAAATGATGACATCAACAACGTTGTGGCAATGCACTGAAAAAATGCAAAAGTTAAACGCAAAGCTGGTGACATGTGAATAGCTCCAGTTACAGGTGCAAGAGAACACAGAGACATCTATAACTATATGAAAGATGTTAAAATTACTGCGGATGCATTAGATAAAACTAAAAAGACTGTCTTATTCCAAGATACAAAAGTTGAGCCTAAAAAAATTAATGTTGAAATTAGAAAAGCTCCTAATGGAAAAAAATAAGACAATAATGCAAAAATATCTCCTTTTAGAGATATTTTTTTATTTTAAAATCTGTTCTGTTTTTTTTACTCAAATGGAATAAAAATTATTGCTAAAAACAACTAGACTTTTGCTACAATGATATTGAAATTTAGTTGAGTTTGATGTCAATTTTATAATAAAAATAATTAATAATTAATGAGATTGTGTACTTCCACCTTTTTCCGGACAAAAAATTAAATTACATTTATATTGAATGTAAAATAATATTGTTAGGAAAGAGGTTTTTTTATGGGACATTACTCAGCAAAGCAAAAAGAAAAAATAATTTTAAAATTTAGAGAGAGCAAGACAAAGGCCAAGAATTTTGTTAAAAGTTATGGCATCTCAGATCAAACACTTTTAAATTGGTGTAAAAAGTATGATCAATCTGGAATTGATGGTCTTGGGGCACCAAATTCAGCTGATAAAGAAGAACTAATAATTTTAAGAAATGAAGTTAAAGAACTGAAGAAGAAAAATGCCGAATTAGAAACTAGAAATGAAATGTGAAAAAGAATTGAGGCCCTGATAAGTAAAAAAAAGTAGTTAAATGGGAGCTTAATATAATTAAATGCTTAGTTGTTGAGGAATTTATCTACAATGAATTCAAAATACCTAAAAATGGCTTATTAAAAATTGCTCAACTTCCAAAAAGTACATACTATGAATGAGTGAAGCAAGGGAAACCTAGGGTAAGATATTATGATCATGATTTTTATTTAAATATTGAGCAGAGCTTTATTGATTCAGGAAAAACCTATGGTTGTAAAAGAATTGCAATAGATTTGCTCACTAAGGGGATAGCTAAGTCATCACATAAAAAAATATTGAGATACTTTAAAATGAGAAGCATCTCCACCAATAATCATGTGAAATGAAAAAATAAGGTAGCAAAACCTGAAAAGGTTGGTAAATACCCAAACTTGTTAACTGATCCTGAAAATTTTGATAAGTATGGTGATGTTTTTTCAGTAGACATAACAGAAAAGGAATTCAATGGTGAAAGATACTATACCTGTGGTTTTTATCATATTAAAATGAAAAAAATCTTTGGTTTAGTAACAGAAAAAAATAAAGGGAATCAACTTGTAGAAAAATCATTTCTAAAAATGACTGATGAATTTGGTGTCTTCTTGCCAAACAGTGTAATACACTCAGATAATGGTTCTGAATTTAAAGCATATAATTATAAGTTGATGCTAATGTACTTTAATTTGATTCCAAGCATGTCAAGAATAGCCAAGTCTACAGATAATGGTTGGATTGAAGGGTTTTGATCAGTTTTTAAAAGAGAATGCTTAAAAGAAAATTACTGTTATAAAGGACTTGCTGAGTATCAGCTAAATGCAAGTTTATATCAAAAATTTTACAATTATGTGAGAATAAAGTTGTAAAATATGTGTGTCCGGAAAAAGGTTACCTGTCAAATTAATGAGATTGGGTGATTTAAAACCATTTTTATGCAAAAATAGGTGAGGTTGAGATATAATATAAGTGTCCTTCGGGACACCCAAGAATACTTGTTTATTCTTAAGTTTGCGTGAGTGTCTAAAACCGCTCTATAAGTTAGTATTCCCTATCTCATGCATTTCACAGCGGTTGGGGGTATTTTTATTTTTAAGATGTTTAATCAACATTAGAGATTTTAAAAATAAGAAGGAGAAAAAAGGGTATGAGCAAAATCATTGTCATTGTTGGACCAACTGCCTCTGGGAAAACTGATTTATCAATTAGGTTAGCAAAAGAGTTTAATGGTGAAGTTATCAATGCAGATTCAACACAAATTTTTCAGGGCACAGATATAGCTACAAACAAAATTACCACAGCAGAAATGCAAGGTATTAAGCATCACTTGCTCTCGATTAAAGCAGTTAATGAAACTTATTCTGTAGCTGACTTTCAAAGAGATGCTCGTAATTGTATTGCAGCAATTCAACAACAAAAAAAGACCCCAATTGTGGTTGGTGGTACAGGTTTATACATCAATGCTTTGTTGTATCAGTATAATTTTTTGAAGTTTGAACATATTCCTGGTTTTGAAAAACAGTTTGAGCAATTATCAAATCTTGAGGTTTGACAAAAGTTAGCTGCTTTAGACCACCAAGCAGCTTTAAAAATTCACCCAAACAATCGTTACCGAACAATTAGAGCATTAGAAATACTTCAATCAACAGGTCAAACAAAAACGGATATAATTGAAAATAACCACCAATACTTTTATGAGTCCCAAGATCTCATCATTATTGGTTTAGCACCAAATAGAGAACAACTGTACCAGTGCATTAATCAGAGAGTTTTGCGGTTAATTAAGCAAGGTTTATTTATTGAAATTACTAATGCCTACAATGCCACTGATTTCCAATTAACTCAAGCCTTGACTTGTATTGGCGGTAAGGAAATCATTCAATACTTAATGCAAAAAATTAATTATGAAACTTGTATTAGTTTAATGCAAAAAAACAATCGCCATTATGCTCGTCGTCAATTCACATGATTTAAAAATCAATTACCAGATTGTCACTGATTTGAATTTAAAATGGAAAATTTTGACAATGCCTGTGAAGATATTATTAAGTTAATAAAAAGAATTATAGTATAATTATCAATATTAGCAGCCTAATTAATTTTAAAACAAATTATATATAAGGAGTGGAAAGTCTATGATTTCTGTTTATGAAAGAGTTGAAAATTTAGCACTTGATAGTAAAAATACTACTTTTACTACAATTGCCAAGCAAATTTTAAGTGACTTTAATGAAGGTATTTTTAGAAATCAGAATGAATTGTCTGATATTTGTTTTGTTTCAATGTCAACAGTAACCCAATTTTCAAAAGCTACTTTGTGTGAAGGTTACAAAGAGTTAACTATTCGCTTAAAAATTGAATATGAAAATAGAATGCTGGTAAAACCAATTAGAGATGCAGAAAATGTTGATGAACTTTCGTTACAAGTTTTAGAAATAATTAATGCATGAGCAATTGATGCCAAGGAATTTATCTTAAGTTTAGCTAAAGAAATTAATCAGAAAAAACGAATTTGAATTGCTCCATCAAGTCAATCATTGCCAGCAACTCGAAATTTACATGACATCTTGTTAAATCAAGGTGTTGATGTTAAATTAATGGATTCTTCAACTAACCTTGAGGTTGCCAGACACTTTGATTTTAAAAATGAACTGGTTTTAATGGTAGTGACTGGTAGAGATACATTGACTTTGCAAAGAATCTTAGAATACCTTGAAAAACTAAGTCGCAAAGTTTATATTATTACCACATTAAATCATGCTGAAGAAATTCCTGTGGTTGATGGCTGAAACATTTTATACTTAAATTTAAATAAATATACAGATTATAAGTATAAATTACATGCTCTAAACACACTTTATTTTTTATTGGGTGAAAAAATTGATAACAAACCAATAATTTTATAAGTCAATTTTAAATTAAGTAATCAAAAATGCAGATAAAATTTGCATTTTTTTTAATTAATAAAAATATTTTTTTTGTGACAAATTCTCTTATTATTTAGCGATTAATAAATTGAGGGGGTGAAAAAATGAATAAGGAATATATTATTTATCAAGTAAAACTTCACAAAAGTAAACAAGGTATTAGACTTGTACCAACAGTGTTTGTTCCATGGAATGATCCAATATTAATTGAAGATTATGAATGGTTAAAAAGTTCTAAAACAGATAATGAAATTGATTTAGTTAATGAAGATAATAAAGTAATTAAAAAGTTGGTTTTAAAATATAATATTAAAACAACTCCAAAAATTTGTCGTCCATTATTGACAAAAGCAATTGCAGATACAAAGAAAGAGTTTGAAGAAAAACTTACAAGCCAACAAAAAGAATTTAATGAAATTTCACTCAAAAAGCAAAAAGAATTTGATGCAGAGATTGTAAATCAGAAAACTGTATTCAATGAAAAGATTGCACATCAACAAAAAGTTATAGATGAATTATTGTTTCAAGTTAAAGGGTTTAAAAATAAGTAGCAAATTTTTTTAAAAGGATAAGTTCAAGTTTTGAACTTGTTTTTTTAGTTGGGGGAGAGAGAAACAGAATAAATGTATGATATACTAATTAAAGATTATGAAATATTAATGATTATAGATAGAAAAGGAGATTAATAATGATTATTAAAGAAAATAGGGAAATTAAAAGTGACAGTCTTGAATCTATTCTTGATTCACTACCACCAGTTTGTTGTCCATATGCAAAAAGAGAATTTGCTAATTTAAAAAAAGAATTTGATGAAAAACTTACAAATCAATATAATGAATTTATTGAAAAAAGTGACAAACAATATAATGAATTTATTGAAAAAAGCAACAATCAATATAAAAAATTTATTCAGGATTTGGATAATATGCAAAACACAATAGATAAGTTAGTGCTTGAACTTAAAGAACTTGAAAACAATAATAGTCTAAGTTCCAAAGGATAAATTCACAATTTTAGAATATTTTGGAACAAGAAAGCTTGTATAGCCATGACATAATAATTAAAGATTATGAAATATTAATGATTGTAGATAGATAAGGAGATTAATAATGATTATTAAAGAAAACAGGGAAATTAAAAGTGAAAGTCTTGAATCTATTCTTGATTCACTACCACCAGTTTGTCGTCCATATGCAAAAAGAGAATTTGCTAATTTAAAAAAAGAATTTGACGAAAGACTTACAAATCAATATAATGAATTTATTGAAAAAAGTGACAAACAATATAATGAATTCATCGAGAAAAGTAACAATCAATATAATGAATTTATTGAAAAAAGTGACAATCAATATAAAAAATTTATTCAGGATTTGGATAATATGCAAAACACAATAGATAAATTAGTGCTTGAATTTAAAGAGCTTGAAAACAATGATAGTCTAAGTTCCAAAGGATAAATTCACGGTTTTAAAGTATTTTGGAACAAGAAAGCTTGTATAGTCATGACATAATAATTAAAGATTATGAAATATTAATGATTGTAGATAGATAAGGAGATTAATAATGATTATTAAAGAAAACAGGGAAATTAAAAGTGAAAGTCTTGAATCTATTCTTGATTCACTACCACCAGTTTGTCGTCCATATGCAAAAAGAGAATTTGCTAATTTAAAAAAAGAATTTGATGAAAGACTTACAAATCAATATAATGAATTTATTGAAAAAAGTGACAATCAATATAAAAAATTTATTCAAGATTTGGATAATATGCAAAACACAATAGATAAATTAGTGCTTGAATTTAAAGAACTTGAAAACAAAAAAATTAGTTAAATTTCAAAGGATAAGCCATAGATTTGTGCTTATCCTTTTTTTGATGACTTAAGTGCTAAATTTAATGCAATTTTTAGTTAAATTATAAAAAATATTTTAAATCACATTAATTTGATAGATAATTATCCTAGGAGAGAGATATTTTTACAAAACAACATATAAAACTATTAGTAAGATAGCTATTGCTCAAAAAAGAACAAAAGCAGCTAGAATCACTCATTTAGATCAAGTAAAAGAAATTTGCTTAATTTTATCTAGAAAACGAAAAACAGCCCAAACAATAAAGGGGAGGGCAAAACCAATTCCAGCTAAGATACTTGTTAATGCAATAGTCATAAACTCACTCCCTTGTTAAGTTAATTATTACACATTTTTAGTAAAGGTAAGGTAAATATATGAAAAAAGACAAATTTTATTTTTCAGTGTCAACAAATGCATTTCAAATTGAAGGTGGACGTAACTTACATGGTCGCACTGATTCACTTTGAGATTGATTTACAAAAACATATTATCACATTCCCCCAGTCAATAGCACTGCTCGAGAAATTAACTCAATTGTTGAAGCTAGTGACTTTTATCATAAGTATCCAAGTGATGTTAAGATTTTAAGTAAACTTGGAGTTGATGCTTTTATCTATAATTTAGATTGAGCTAGGGTTTTTCCAACTGATGGAACTAAAATTAACCCAATGGGAATTCAATTTTATGATAGAGTTTTTAGTGAATTAGTGGCAGGTAATGTTAAACCAATCCCAATTTTATTTCACTGAGATACACCAATGTGAGCTGAAATCAAAGGTGGTTGAACTAACCGAGAGATTTTAACAAGTTTTAAAAATTATTGTGCTGCAATGTTTAAGTACTTAGGAAAATATACAGATATTTGGTTTGTTAATGATGAAAACAAGTCATTTACAGTTGATGGTTACTTAACAGGACAATTTCCTCCCTGTTTTCAAGATGAAAATGCCTTTGTTAAAGCAGTCCACCATCTAGCACTTAGTGGAGCCATTGCTAAAGCAGAGTTTAAAAAAGCCAAAGAACTAGGTTATGTTAGTCCTGATGCAATTTTAGGGATTGATGATGATTGATCACCCCCAGTTATTATGGCAGGGGTTGATGCTGATCAAAAATTAATTGACAATTATAATGCTTGGATGCGAGATTTATGGTTAGATCCAAACTTAAAAGGTACCTACCCTCAAGAGTTTTTAGACTACATTAAGTCTAAAAAACTAGACTTAAAAATAACCCCAGCTGATTTAAAGTTATTACAAGATAATAAATTAGATTTTATTGGCTGAAACTTTTATCGACCATACTTTATTACTAGTAAAACAGCCTTGATTCCAGAAGACCAGTTACATCGTCCACCAGGAAAATTACCTTTTGGTGATTTTCAAATTGTTTTACCAAAAAATCATCCCCACTATACTAAATGAATGTGACCAATTGCACCCCAATACTTACAAGAGGGTTTGCAAGGTTTAAAAGCAAAATATGATTTACCAGTCTTTATTGTTGAGAGTGGTTTTGGAGATTTTGATGATAAAAGCCAAGAATTAATTTGTGATCTTGATCGCATTGCTTATTTGCAAGGAATGTTAACTGAAGTCAAAGCAGCCCGAACAAAAGATTTAAACTTAATAGGTTACTCAATTTGAACTTATTGTGATATATTTTCACCAAGTGCTGGTTATCGAAAAGATTATGGTTTAGTGAGCGTTGACTTTAATTCACCAATTAAAGAAAGAAAACCAAAACTAAGTTATGTTTGGTACCAACAAGTAATAGAAAGTCGAGGAGAAGATGTCACAGTTAATGAGAAACTATTGGTAAAAAAACTACAAGAATTATTAAAAAACTGAGACATCTTTTTAAAGTAGTATGGCAGAAAAAGAATTTCAAATTACTGATAGTGTCGAAATTGCTGCACTAGAAAAAAGTTTTGCTGAACAGATTGAAAAGTTAAATAAGCAAAAATACACATCTTTAATGGAAGAAAGAAAACGAGTTAGTAAATTAACTTTAAAAAAGAGCATCAAAGCTCCACTAACTGATGTATTTACAACATTTATGGATATTTCCTTAGAAGATCTTAATCCACATTTAAAAGTGAGTGACTTAGTACCTGGAGGTTTTTATAAATCAAGTAAAAAATAATCGAGTTATTTTTAGAGTCAAGCAATTAGTGGTTAATGAAATTTTTCAAATTGAGTGATTGGCAAATAATCAATTATTTTCAAAGACAATTTGGTTTAAAGATAATGGTTCAAACTTAGTCCACATTAAATTTCATGATTTTGTCAAAGGTGACACCTCAATTATGGGATTTTTTGAAAGACATATTTTAAGTGTTTACATAAAAAGACAAGTCATTGCTTTTAATGTCCAAGTTTTAAAAGCAAAATTAAGATTAAATTTGTACAACGAGAAATCTGCAAATGCTGTTAATCGTAAAATAACAAGAATGTTAGAATATTCAAAACAACTTTATTAGGAGAATGATAGAATGAAATTAAAATTTGACAAAGACTTTTGATTTGGGGCTGCTACAAGTGGGCCGCAATCAGAAGGAACCCTAGATAAACCCAACCAAAGTATTTATGATTATTGGTATGAAACTGAACCATCAGCTTTTTGAAACCAAGTTGGTCCAACTGTTACTTGTAATACATATCAAACTTATGCAAGTGATGTTGAAGATTTAGAAAAACTTGGTTTAAATAGTTTCCGCACCTCAGTACAATGATCACGATTATTTGATGATGTTGAAAAACTAACAGTTAGTGAAAAAAATTTAAAATTTTATCGAAATTATTTTAAATTATTAAAAGCAAAAAACATCAAGTTTGTTTTAAATTTGTTTCACTTTGATTTACCGCAAGTATTAATGGCTAAAGGTGGTTGAGAAAATGAGGAAGTCGTTCATTTATATGCACAATATGCTCGTAAGTGTTTTGAACTATTTGGTGATTTAGTGGACTATTTTACAACTTTTAATGAACCAGTTGTAGTTCCAGAAGCACAGTATTTAATGGGCTTGCACTATCCATATCACAAAGATTTTCAAAAATTTATGCAAGTTTCTCACCACATAGTCTTGGCACACTGTTTAGCAGTTCAAGAATTTAAAAAGTATTTCAAAACTGATCAATCTAAAAAGATTGCTATTATTTTAAACTTAACTCCATCATATCCAAAAAATGATGCCAGTGAAAATGTGCAGGCTGCTCAATTAAGAGAATTATTATTCAATCGTTTTTACTTAGATGTAGTTACAAGGGGTGCATACCCTCAAGAGTTATTGGACTTTTTACAAGCACAAAACTGCATGTTTAATTACACCAAAGCTCATCAAGAAATCCTCACTCAAGGTATTGTTGACTTTTTAGGTGTGAACTACTATCAACCTGCCAGAATTCAAGCTCCTTTGGGAGAAAACCAAAATTTACCATGAAAATGATTTGAACATTATGATTGACCAGAACGCAAAATTAATCCTCACCGAGGGTGAGAAATTTACCCTCGAGCACTTTATGATATTGCTTTAACATTGAGAGATGAATATAACAACATTCCTTGATATCTATCAGAAAATGGAATGGGTGTTGAAGGTGAAGAAAAATTCATGGATGCTACTGGTGTTATTATTGATGACTACCGCATTGAGTTTTACCAAGAACATTTATATTGATTGCATAAAGCAATTCTTGCTGGAGCAAATTGTTTTGGTTTTCATGCTTGAACTTTTATTGATTGTTGAAGTTGAGCAAATGCTTTTAAAAACCGTTACGGTTACATTAGTTTAGATTTACAAACTGGAAAAAGAACAATTAAAAAATCAGGACAATGAATTAAACAAGTTTGTGCAACTAAAACTATTGAAATTGATCAAGATTATGAATAAGCTTAAAGTTACCCAACCCAATTTAACAATTGGGTTTTATTTTTTTAGATTTAAGAGAAGATATTGTAGAAAACCCCAAACGAATTCTAATAATGTAATATAATTAACATAAAAGGAGGACTTAGTACATAAATAATCTAAATATTTTAAAGATTGGAGAAAAAAATGAAAAAAATAAATTGAGAAGAAGTCAGTATGACAATTATTAGTTATGCTGGGATGGCAAAATCAAATGCAGTACTAGCAATTGGTGAAGCTGAAAATGGTGCTTTTGAAAAAGCTGATAGTTTATTAAAAGAAGCTGATGAAATGATGATTGTTGCTGAAAAGGCACATATGGATATTATTGTTCAAGAAGCACAAGGGGTTCAACATGATTTTAAGGTTTTGTTTATGCATGCTGAAGATCAAATGCTAACAACCCAAACCTTAATGATTCTAGTTCAAAAATTCATTAACCTCTACAAAAAATTAAAATAAGAAATATTAAACTTAATTTTTTGTAGGATTGGAGAAAAAATGATTAAAATACTATCAATTTTAGCAGCACTGTTTATTGCAGCACCGTTCTTTATTTGAGCATGTATGTCATTTTATTCGAAATCCAAAAAAGTTCGCATAAGCAATTATTGAAAGATTATTTTAGGACTCATTTTTACAGGTTTAACCTTAGCACTGGTGATGATTGTAATTATGATCTTTGTGATTTAAACCAATGAAATATGAAATAAAAGATAAAATAATTATTGCTTATGGAGAAGAATATCAAAAGCTAGTTAAACTTTTTGAAGAAAATGAAAAAAAATTTGAAGAAAAACAACATGGTTCTATGACTGAAGAAGTTAGAAGAATCTTTAAAACCTCTTGTAAAGGCAATATTGCCATGAATCTTGAGACTGCATTTTCAAATTTTTTAGAACTAGCTTCAAAAGATATTAATGGAAATCTTGATAAAAATGACTTAACAGAAGGGACATTTTATGTTTCTGGACAAAAAAATGAGAATGCAATCATTAGATTAAATGAATTAGAAAAAAATCAGCTAGTTGAAATTCTATGGTTTACAAAAACCCACAAATTCATTCGAAGATTAGTTTTCAAAGAACTAGGTAAAAACAAAACAAGGATTAAATTTATTGATATTTGTAAGGGCATGTCAACAGTTTTTGGATTTATGGATAATTACAAAAAAAAGATGTACCAACGAAATGTTAAAAAATCATTTCAAGTACAAATGTTAACATTAGAGTTGTTGATTACAACTGACAAATTAAAAATTAACAAAATTATGGAAAAAATAGCAAAATTAAGAAAAGTAAAATAAGATATCTGAAGTAAAAAGCATTTATTTCTATTACAACACAAATAACAACATTCCAACTTATTCTATGCAAAATAGATTTTTTTATTAAAAATAAATCTAACGTGGTAAAATTTATTTATAGAAAGGAGATTGAAGAATGATCAAAATTTTATTGTGTTGTTCAGCAGGGATGTCTACAAGCTTATTAGTAAATAAGATGCTTTCATACACAGGTATGAATGGAATTGATTGCATAGTAGAAGCAGTCCCAGTTTCAGAAGCTAAACAAATGTTGTCAGAATGAGATGTGATTTTAGTAGGTCCACAAGTAACTTATGCTTTAACTGAGTTAAAGCAAATGACTAAAAAACCTGTGGCAGTTATTCCTCCCCAAATATATGCAACTGCAAAAGGTAAAGAAACAGTTGAACTTGCAGTTAAATTATATAATGACTCAAAATTATAAAGTTAGAGAAAATTTATAGGAGAATAACTATGGAAAATAAGAAAATGGATATTAAACAATGATTTAGTACAAAACTTGTTCCAGGTATTAATAAGTTAGGTTCTCAAAGACATTTAGCATCACTCAGGGATGCATTTGGAACCTTAATTCCACTAACTATAGCAGGATCGCTTGGAATTATTATGAGTGGTATTGTGTTTGGTGGAAGTGGTAGTGGATACGTTTCCTTACTAGGACTTATTTGTAAAATGGCACATCCAGAGATGACCTGAGCAGAAATTTCAAACTACTTTTGAGCAGATAATGGTTTTAACAAAGCCATGTTAATTGGAGCAAATGTGTTTGGACAATTAAGTACTGTGACCATTGGGATGACTGCAATGTGATTTGCATTTACCTTAGGTTATTTCTTGGCACTAACAAGAAATTCAAAAAACCCAGTTATTGCAGGTTTTGTTTCCTTGGTAAGTTTTTTAGTAACAACCATGGGACAAATAGCATTTTTCCAAGGAGCTGAAGGGTTAATCTCTGCCTTGCTGTTTGGAATTATTAGTACTGAATTATTTTTATGATTAACTAATGTAAAAGCATTATATATTAAATTACCTGATGGAGTTCCACCAAGTGTAAGTAAATCATTTGCGGTCTTTTTACCATTCTTAATAACAGTTGGAAGTATTGCCTCACTAAACTTAGTGTTTGTTATTCCAAATGTTTTAGGGGCTGGTTTAAAAGTTACCAAAGCTTCTTTTGCAAGTTTTACAGGAAGTTCACTTGAAGATTTATTTAAAAATTTTCAAGCAACAGGTTCTGTTGAAGCTGTGCTTGGTGAAACATTTGTTGGCAAAGAACAAATTATTAATGATTTACAAAATATTTTTAGTCAAGCAAATATAAATGAGGAGGGTGTGGTCACAAATGCAGCTGAATTAATGCAGCTACTTGAAAATTATTATAAAGCATCAGCTGACCAAGCCTCAATTGCAACAATGTTTGCAGTAATGAGTGGAGTTGATTCAAGCACAATTAGTGATTTAGCAGCAAATGCTTCACTAGAATTTATTGATGCTAATGGAGTTCACGTTTTATTATCAAAATATATTCAAATTCAAATTCAAGGAGCACAATTTGGATGAAGTGCTGCCATTTATCAATTCTTTGTTAGTGCTTTATTAACATTTGCCACAGGAAATGGGGGATTAGGACTTGCTCTTGCATATGCTTTCTTTATTTCATTTCTATGATTCTTTGGAGTTCATGGTTCAAATGTTGTAAATGGTGCTTTTTCACCAATCTGATCAATGATTGGAACAATTAATTTAACTTTAATTGCACAACTTGGTTACCAAGCTGCTGCAGCAAGTGGAGAAATGGGTGTATTTTCTGGACAATTCTTTGATACATTCATGAACCTTGGAGGAAGTGGAGCTACATTAATGTTAATTGTGGGAACTCTAATTTTTTCAAAAAGACGAGATGTCAAAAAAATAGCAACTTATGCAGCACCAAGTGGAGTTTTTCAAATTAATGAACCAGTTTTATTTGGTTACCCAATTGTCTTAAACCCAATTTATTGTGCACCATTTGTGTTGTCACCAATGATTAATGTGGTAATTGGTTGAATCTTCTCCCCAGATGTTATGGGGAAAGCCTCTCCAACTGGATATGCTCAAATTGCTGTACCTTGAACTACACCATATCTAATTGCAGCTGTTGTTGTTTATCTGACACCAAAAGCCCTGATACCAGCACTACTGGTTAGTGGAGCATCATTTGCTGTTTATTTACCATTTATTTGATTAGATAACTCAATATATTTCAAAAAATTGAAAAGAGACAACCCAGAAGCTTATGAAATTGAGAAAAAATTCTTTGATGATCCAAGATACCATTACCAAGTAATAACTAATAACAAATTTGATAGAAAAATCGAAAAAGCTGAAGTTATTATTGGTAATGCTCAAAGTCAAAATAGATTCTGAGATCAAAAAATGCCTGATGGTGAAAAATTAGAAAATAGAAAAAAAATTAACAATGCAATTGCAAACATTAAGTATAACTATGCTCTTGCAATTGCAAATGAATACAAAGATCTACGTTTAGAAAAAGAAAAAATCTATGATAAAAAATGAGATCTTAAAAATGAAATTTTCAGTTTAAAAACTGAATGTAAAACAAAACTAAAAGAAACAGCAGATAAGTCTGCAGCAGCTACTATTAAAGCAGAGTATCAAAACAAAATCTTAGCTGTAAAATCTGATTTTATTGCTAAAAAACCAGATCTTTTAGTAAATATAGCAGAATTAAAATCAACATTAGCAAATAGCAAAAAAAATAGTAAACAAAAATTAGTGACACTTAAAGGTGAAACTAAACAAAAAATTTTAGAAATAAAAAGTGCTTAATTGCACATTATAAAGTTAATAATCTTTTAAAAGGTCCTGGATATACCAATTTTCCAGGATTTTTTTTAGTTATTTTTTCGTTTGGAAATATTTACTTTTTTGTACGAATATTCAAAAAAGTATTATATAATGAGTTAAAGGAGGAAATATGAAGAAAATTTTATTAATTTGTTCTGCTGGAATGTCAACGAGTATGTTAGTTAAGAAAATGCAAATGTATGCAAGTTCTAAAAGTTTGCAAGTTGAAATCCAAGCAGAAGGAATAGCACAGGCTAAACAATTAATAGAGAAATTTGATGTGATTCTATTAGGACCCCAAATTAGCTATGCTTTAGACGATGTTAAAAAAATAGCTAATGGTAAACCTGTTGATGTTATTCCTGCTCAAATTTATGCTCTTGCTAAAGGTGATGAAGCAATTAAGTTAGCATATAAAATTTCAAATGATGAATTGAAATAGAAGGTAGGAAAAATTATGGATGATAAATTTACCCCAAGTAAGGGTAGTCGTTCACAAGGAAAATTGCCATTTAAGGAATGATTTAAACAAAAAGCCATTCCTGGCATGGCAAAAGTCGGAAACCAAAGGCATTTAGCTGCCATTCGAGATTCTTTTGGAACAATGATACCCTTGATTATTGCAGGGTCTATTGGTATTTTAGTTAATGCCATAGTTTTCGGGGGGCTGGAAGTGGTTATGTTTCATTACTAGGACTAATTGCTAAAGCTGCAAACCCCAATCTTGCATGAAATGAAATTTCTAGTTTATTAGGAAGCACAGAAAATGGTTGAGGTCAAACTTCAAGAATTTGTGGACTTGCTTTTGGACATATGAACACAATTACAGTAGGAATGATGTCAATTTACTTTTCATTTCTATTTGGATACTATATTGCAATTGGTAGAGGGTTTCAACAACCAATTATTGCCGGATTAGTATCAACAGCAGGTTTTACACTTGCATGTCTTGGAGAAGTTGGTTTCTTTATGGATGCCAAAGGACTAATTGGAGCTATTATCTTTAGTTTAATAGCAACAGAAGTATTTATTAAACTATCATCAGTTCGAGCATTAAATATTAAATTACCAGATGGAGTACCTCCAGCTGTTGGAAAATCATTTGCCTTGTTTTTACCAGCAGTTATTACCTTAGCATGTATTGGTGCTGCAAACATTATTGTTTTAGCACCAGCAGTAGTTACAGGTACATTAGTGGTTACAGGTAACCAACAAACTTTAATTGCAGATAATGCTGATGATATCACAGCTTTATTTGGTAAAATTGGTAACCTAAGTGCAGAAAATATTGCAAAGATTTTAAATGTAGATCTTGCAAATAATAGCTGAATCAGTGAGTTTGTTACTAATGTTGGTAACAATCAAGCATTTGTAACTTGATATGAAAACCAATCATCAAGTATTCAAGCAATGACTGCAGCCTTATTCTTAAATCAAGGTTCAGAAGTTGGTATTGATAGCTTTAAAGCAATTGCTGCAAACAATATTATAAGATTTGGTGTTGACAATGGAGTTATTAAAGTAATTTCAGGGTCATACATGGGTATTGTTCTGGGTTCAACTCAATTTGGACTAAGTGCTGCCATTTATCAATTCTTTACATCATGATTTATTGGCTTTGCCACTGGTGAAGGGGGACTAGGATTAGCAATTGTCTTCGTCTTCTTTGTTGGATTCTTTTGATTCTTTGGAGTTCATGGATCAAACCTAATGGCAGGGATCTTTGAACCAATCTTTTGAATGATATTAGGAATTAACACTGCGCTTGTAAGTAACTTAGGTTATACAGCAGCAGTTGCCACTGGAGAAATGGGAGTATTTACAAAACCATTCTTCGATTCATATATGTATGTTGGAGGTAGTGGTGCTACTTTAGGACTATTAGTAATGACATTAGCATTTTCAAAAAGAAGAGAATTAAAAGAAGTTGCAAAATATTCAACCCCAGCAGGAATTTTTCAAATTAATGAACCAGTAATTTTTGGATACCCAATTGTCTTAAATCCAGTTTATGCTGTGCCATTTATTTTTGCCCCAATTATTAACTTAGTAATTGGATGATTATTCTCACCAGCAGTTTTAGGAGTTGTTAAATATTCATATGTAGCTACTCCTTGAACTACACCATGATTTATAAGTGCTATTATTACTTAGCTTGATGGAAAAGCCATCATTCCAGCTGTAATAATCTTTGGAGTAGATATCTTAATTTACATTCCATTTGTATTATTAGATAATAAACTTTACTTCAAAAAATTAAAAGCCACAAATCCTGAAAAATATGAAACTGAAATGCGTTATTACAGTGACAAGTTATTTAAATTTAAACTTGACACTGAAACAAAAATAACAAGTTATGAAAACAAAGCAGAACTAGCAGTGTTTGATGCTCAAACAATTGTTGATTTCTGAGAAAAACGTATGGTTAATAAAGACAAATTAGCAACACGTAGTGCAGAAATTTTGAAAAAAGCTGAAATAAAAAAAGCTAAATTCGAACAACAAAAAGCTGAGTACCAAACAAAGAGAGATGCTAAATACTTGATTTTAGAAGAAAAAATCAAAGCAAAACCTCAAAAAACTAAAGAAGCTTAAAAATAGAAAATTCTACAACTGTAGAATTTTCTATTTTAAACAAAAAATGATAAAGTAACTATGATGATAACAATTAATGAACAAGATACTCCACTACATAGATAGAAGATATTCTTTTTCAAAAAATAACGATGGGCAAGTCTTTCAACCAATTCAATTGTGACAATTGTGATGAACAAAATCCCAATAGGAATAAAACTATAATAAAATAAGTCTGAAAATTCCACTGTTATCACCACCAATAGTATTATTATACAAAATAGTTAAAGGAATTGATAGTATGTCAAAAATTAATTTTGAAGAAATTTCATTTCAAATCATAGCTTATGCTGGAGAAGCAAAAGGGAAAGCAATTCAAGCAGCAAAACAAAAAGACTTTAATAAAGCTGCCAGTTTAATTGCTGAAGCTGAAAAAAGTTATGCAATAGCAGCTCACAGTCACATGGATGTGGTTTCAGCAGAAGCAAATGGTGAAAAATTGTGTTTAACTGCTTTGTTTGTCCATGCAGAAGACCAAATGTTAAATGTTGAAACAATAATCTTACTTGCTAAGGAGTTTATTGAAGTATATCAAAAAATTTAGCTTTTTTGATATAAATATTTTTTTGAAGTCTTTTTGCGGTATAAAAAAGGTAGATAAACAGGAAGGAAGTGAATTTGCTAATACCTAAATATCTTTAAAATAATTGAAGATATTTGAGAAGTTATTAACAAAATCCTATGAAAAGAAAATTAGGAATTTCAATCTATCCAGAGCAATCAACTTTTGCCAAGGATAAAGAATATTTAGACACAGCCAAAGATTTAGGCTATGAGATTATGTTTACCAGTGCTTTGCATTTTGTTCATGATCAAGATTTTGAAAGTAAAATTAAAAAAGTCTTTGCCACAATTAAATATGCCAAGCAGATTGGTTTTTACACAATTTTAGATGTAGAAGACCTATCACTTAAAAAAATGCAAATTGACCCTCAACTTGAGAAATTAAGAGAATTAGGGGTTGATTGTATTCGTTTAGATACACCATTGCGTGCTAGTGAAATTGCTTGATACACTTACAACAAGGCTAAAATCGATATTCAGTTAAATATGTCAAATAATGATAGTTTAATTGATGAAATAATTGATTTTAAACCAATTGTTTCAAGAATAAATGGTTGTCACAATTTTTATCCATTAAAATATACTGCACTACCATTTGATTTTTTTGTTGAATGTAACAAAAAATACTTAAAACATAGGTTAGAAACAAGTGCTTTTGTTGGATCTCACTATGGAGAAATGACTACAGCCACTGGTTGAAAACAGTTACCAACTTTAGAAATGCAAAGAGAACTACCAATTGCAGCACAAGCAAAAATTTTATTTTATACTAATCAGATTGATAATGTTTTAATTGGAAATGCTTATGCAAAAAAAGAAGAATTACAAGCATTGGCATGTGTTGAAAGAGAAATAATAACTTTTGATTTAAAACCTGAAATAGATTTAACAACTGGTGAACAAGAGTTATTGACAAGTGATTGACATTATCGTCGTGGTGATATTACAGAGTACTTTGTTCGTTCAACTATGACTCGAGTTATTTTTAAAGATCTAACCATAAAACCAAGAAATCATCAAAAAAGTTATGCTTATGGAGATGTTGTTATGATTAATGACAATGATGTTAAATATAAGGGTGAAGTTCATATCATCTTGGTTCCAAGTTTAACTGACAACTTAAATAAATATAATTTTGTTGGTCGAATTGCTGAGAGTGAGTTAAAACTCTTAGAATACTTAGAACCAAATACACACTTTAAATTTAAAATAATTAAGTAAACTATAAAATTCTCATGCAAATGAGAGTTTTATTTTAAATTTCTCTGAGCATTTGGCAAAATAGTTGGTATAATTTCTTTGTGTCTGAATTACTCAGACACTTGAAAAAACTAATTTTTTTAAAAAAACTATTGCAATGATTTTGTAGTTAGTATATTATTTTAATGTATTTGCGGGTGTAGTTTAATGGTAGAACTTCAGCCTTCCAAGCTGACTGTGAGGGTTCGATTCCCTTCACCCGCTCCATTATGAACTTAAATCTCTATTGAGATTTTTTTACTTTTTAATGATAAAATTATATGAAAGAAGGTGATAAGTGTATGGAACTAGAATTTGATGATCAAACGTTAACTGAAAAACAAAATATGTGAAAGACATTTAATGATGAAAGAACTGATTTTTGAATTTCATTTGCCTTTATTTTACTTGAATCAATAATTCCAGGATTAGCAATTTGGATTTTAGTGGGGAATGATTTTACAACCACAATGAAAAATAATTTACCTAGTCCAATTCTGGGGTATGTTATTTTAATTGGTATTAGTTATTTGATTTATACTGGACTTGTTACTTTTTTTTGTTATAAAATGAAATGACATAGGGCAGATAACTTCACATACTCATTAACATTTACTTGCATTTTTATTACAATAACCTTGATTGGTTATGGTTTATCAAACTCAACAATGTTTTTGGTAGTTAAATTTATTATTGTAATTTTAGTGGCAATTGTTTGCATAACTGGAGCTGTATTCATGACTTATTTGGCCAAGAATTCTGAAATAAAAATGCAACAAAAGTTTCAAGAAAATTATGCAGCTTGAAAAGCTGGAGCTGAATTGAAACCAGGTTTAGTAAAAAAACTGGTAAAGTATGACAAAAAACAACAAGCTTTGTTGGCTCAGCATGAAGAAATTGAAAGCATTAAACGCAAAGTTCAAAAAAAAATCAATGCAAAATTGATACTTGAAGAGGAAGAGAAACATATCAAGATTGCAAAAATTGATAAACGTCTAGAATTAAAAGAAGAAAAAAAACGTGCAAAAGATAAAAAAATAAAATTCTAATCAGATTAGAATTTTTCTCTTTTATGACAACGAGTAAACTTATCTTGAGCAATTTCTAAGTATAATTGCTCTTTGGTGACTTCATACATATAATTTGCTCATAAAGTTCACAAAATGTCTTGATAGGCAATGCAATCATTGAGTAAATTTAATTCAGATTCATGAATAATGTTTAAATCTAAACATGCTTTAACAAAAAAATGACTCATTTCAAGATTGTCATTGCAAGTTTCAGTGATAAAACTTGCAAGATCAAAGAACTTATTGTTCAAACAAATATAATCATAATCAATCAGTTTCAGATTATCATTTTTATCAAGTAAAATATTGCCAGGGACCAAGTCATTGTGACTAATAACTTGATCTAGATTTGTAAATTGAGAAATCAAGGCTTTAATCTTTGTAAGTTGTTGTTGATAGTCAAATAAAGGTTTTGAAATATTTTTTTCAAATACTTCTAGCATTTGTAAATAATCAAATTTTTTGATAGGGGCATTTTTAAAATTTAATTTATGAAAAGCATCAATTATTTCACAAACCTTGATTACAATTGCTTTGTTTAAGGGTAGTATTTCTAAACTTTGGTATTCAGATAGATAAGGAAATTTTGAATGTAATTGATTATCTTCAAAAAAAAATGAACTAGGTTTGACTAAAATATTTTGATCTAAAGTTAAAAAACATAAGAGCACATTGGCTTCATTGTTCTTATCCAAATATAAGTCATTAATTGGTTTTGAAATTTTATAAACTTCATCATCAATTAGATAGACTTCATTTGTTAAACCAGCAAGTTTTTGCATGGATCACCAACTCAATTCTATATAATTATCTTACCACCATATTTATAATGTATAATATGGTTAATTTAAAAAGGAGTTTTTATGCTAACTATTTGATTTGCTTCAACCAATTTAGGGAAAATTACTGAATTAAAATATTTGCTACCAAATTATGAAATAAAATCAATTCTAGATTTACCAGAAGTGATTGATATTGCTGAAACTGGTGCTACTTTTGAGGAAAATGCTTTAATTAAAGCACAATTTTTAAGTTCTCTACTACCTGGAGAACTTATCTTAGCAGACGATAGTGGTATTTGTATTGATGGTTTAGGTGGATTTCCAGGTATTTACAGTGCTCGTTGAGCCTCTCCTGAAACTGACTGGGTAAAAATTGTAGATAAATTACTAACAAAAATGCATTTAGCAGGACTAAACTCAAAACAGCAAAGAAGTGCTTTTTTTCAATCAACTCTTGTTTTTATTGACCCAACTCAACAAATTTGTCAATTTTTTACAGGAAAAATTATTGGCAGTATTGCTTTTGCTCAAAAGGGTACTAATGGATTTGCTTATGATACAGTTTTTATGCCAATCACCAGTTCAAAAACTTATGCTCAAATGGAATTTGAAGAAAAACAAAACTCTTCCCATCGAGTTGAGTCAATTAAGTTATTGAATGAGTTTTTATCACGAAACTATTAAAAGTTATTTTTTGTTGTAAAAGGCCTAAACTCAAAAAAATTCAATTTAATTTGGAATTAATAAGATTACTAGCAAAATTTTAAAAAAGTATTCATAATAAATTTTCGTGATAAAATATATTTGTAAAGTGGTGGATGGGGAATGTTCTACAAAAAAATTACTATTCTAGGGACTTTGTTAATAATCCCAAGTCCAATTAGTATATATAACCAAAATGAGTTTAGTTAAGAACTGTTTATAGTTCAAATTTCAAAGATTAATTTAGCCATTTTGAATATAAAAGAATTAGAAGTTGATATTAGAGGAGAAATTGCAATAAATAAAATCAAAAGTTTTGTTCTGAAGAAAATTGATCTAATATCTGATGATTCAGAAGCGGCATTTTTCAAACATTATGCAAAAAATAGGAATCTCTACAGCACACCTAGTTCTCTCAATTAAAATGCCTAGTTTGGATAATTTAACTACATTTAAATATAAGAGTCTAGATGGAACAAAATTTGAAATAAATCTGGGTATAAATAACCTCAGATTTAATTAAGGAGAATAAAAAAAATGAAAAAATTATTAGTTCTTTTAGGAATTAGTGGCTTAACTTTTGTAAATTTATCAAATGTGGTGTCATGCAGTGCACCAACAGCATCCCATGAATCAACCCCAAGTGAACCGGACCCCAGTGAAAAATTACTAGACATAAATGAATTCCTTGGAGATATCCATGAAATTATGATGAACAATGAGGATGAACGTTTATTGGATGAGGAAGGTAAGTTTAGTGATGAATTAGCTATTCAACTTTTTATAAATAATATTTCAAAAATTAAACCAGAGTTCAACCCTGATCTATTTAATTTTTCAATAGATGCACCTGATTTATTTTATAACCTTAAAATAAAACCAAAAAAAGATAACCGAATGTTTGACCACAGCATTGAAGCTGATGTGTTTATACTGTTGATTAGAAGGAAGCCATTTGTTCCACCAGGTTCAACAAACTTATGAGATTGAGAATTCTTTAGGGATTGGACAAATTACTTTTTAATAAAGGGTGTAAAATTCTTAAAAACTAATTTCATAGATACAAATATCTTTGGTAAAGACACAATTTTGTTCCAAGAATATGCTAGAATGCAAGTTCAATATCAAATGCTAAGATTGATTTTAGCGAAAATAGAGGAAAGTAATCAAAATGATAGTGAAAATATTGTAACAGAAGGTGTTGAAGTAGAAGAAAATAAGATTAATGAATTAGTAACTAGCTTACAAAAAATGATTTGAGAAGAAACTTTTAATGATATTAAAAAATTTAAAGATTTTGCTATTTGTTATGCGATTTCTTAGTCAAAAGTTGGAATTTATTTAATTTTTTACTAGAATTTCCTATACTTTTTTTCTAAAATAGTGTAAAATGTTTTCATAAACATTTTATATGGAGGAAATGCCTATGAATTATGAGAAAATAAATGGAAAATTATGATTTGAAACTAGTAAAAACTTAAAAATTGCATTACCATATCAATATAATTTTTTAAATTATATTTTTACAAACTTTTCAGAGTTTCACTCAATTTTTGAACTGAAAGAAATTGTAACAGATGATGGTTTGGGGTTAATTGACTGCTTAAAGATATCTTATGATTTGGCAAGTGAAATTATTGGAATGATTCATGAGGTTAAATGATTAGAACAAGTTAATGATAGTTATTTTGAGAATTAATTAAAAGACCTTAGCCTCTTTTTTAATTTGAAAGGAAATAGAGAAATGAAAAAAATAAATATAGTTTTATTTGAACCAGAAATTGCTGCAAATGTTGGAGCAATTATGAGAACTTGTGCTTTAACAGATGCCAAGTTACACTTAATTGAACCTTTTGGTTTTGTCTTTGATAAGCGAAACTTTGCCCGTAGTAGTGCAAACAATTTTGAGGGGTGTGAATATTTTAAATATGATGATTGAGAAGATTTTAGTCAGCAGAATCCTCAAGCCTTATTGTTTTGTTTAACTCGTTATGGTAAAAAACCAATTAGTAGTTTTGATTTTACAAAAATTGATCAAGAAATCTTTTTAATGTTTGGTAAAGAATCAACTGGAATTCCAAAACAAATTTTACAAGCAAACCAAGAACATTGCTTTCGCATTCCCATGGTAGCCACTGGTCGCAGTCTTAATATTGCCAATAGTGTTGGTATTGCCACTTATGAGGTACTACGTCAATGAGATTATCCAAGTCTAAGTTTAGTTGAAGTTGAAAAAGGTGAAGATTATTTAGACAATTAGTATTAAACAGATATAATTAATAGAGTAGAGCAGACAAGGAGGTAATTTAGATGAAATTTTCAGATTTTGGTTTCAAAAAGTTTTTGAATGATGCTTTAGTTGAAATTGGTTTTCAAGAACCAACTTCAATTCAAACTAAAGTAATTCCTTATTTAAAAAAACACCAAGCAGTCATTGCTCAATCTCATACTGGAACAGGAAAAACTCATGCGTTTTTACTGCCAATTTTAAATAACTTAGATTACACAATGGCTAAAGTACAATTTTTAATTATTACTCCAACAAGAGAACTAGCTCGTCAAATTTATGATAATATCAAAACCTTATTGGAGTTTCAAACCCAAGCTTCAATGGCTTTATATGTTGGGGGAGATGACTTAAAAAAACAACAAGAAGCTTTAAAAACAAGTCAACCCATGATTGTGGTAGGAACTCCAACTCGTTTGCGAAGTTTGTATGAAGAAAATTATCTGCAACTAACCACAGCAAATTATGTAGTTTTAGATGAATGTGATATGGTATTTGATTTAGGATTTATTGATGATGTGGATTTTATGATTGAAAAAATTAATCGCCAAGCTATTATTAGTTTATTTTCAGCAACAGTTAGTAATGCTATTAAACCATTTTTACTAAAATACTTTTCTAGAGCAATTTTTATTGAAAACCTTGATAATAAACCAAGTAATAAAAATATTGAACATATTTTAGTTTGGACAAAAGATAAAGAAAACAAAGCAGTTTTAAAAATCATTAAAGAAGCAATTAATCCATATTTAGTGGTAATTTTTGTTAACAAAAAAGATCAAGTTCCAGAAGTTGTTAGTTGATTGAGAGAATTTGGAATTAAAAACATTGGTGAACTACATGGAGATTTAGATGCTCGAACTCGTACCAATATGCAAAAAAGGATCCAAAATATGGAATTCAAATGAATTGTGGCTAGTGATGTAGCTTCAAGAGGAATTGATATTGTGGGAGTAAGTCATGTTATTTCAATTGATTTACCAAAAGATTTACAGTACTACATTCACCGTAGTGGTCGAACTGGGCGTAACAACTACTTGGGACAAAGTTATGTTTTATTTAATTCAACCAATCAAAGTCAAATTGATGCTTTGAAAGGTATGGGGATTGAATTTACCAATAAAAAATTAGTTGGTAGTGAACTTGTCCAAATTAATGACTCAAAAAAGAAAAAAAGTTTTAATCCCCAAGCTCCTGCAGTAATTGAAGAAAATAAAATAATTAGTCGTTATCATAAAAAAAAGGTTAAACCAGGTTATAAGAAAAAAAGAAAGGCTGAAATTGATAAAGTTAAAAAAGAAATTAGAAAAAAACATATTAAAGAATCAATTGCTAAAGTCAAAAAAGAAAAATACAAAAAAAGAAGAGAAGATTTATTTGAATAAATTAACCAAAAAAACTATTTATAATTTTTATAAATTGTATGATAAAATTTAAGCAGATTAGATGGGAATCTGATTTGTAAATAATTAAAAAGTAAAAATGATTGTTGAAAGTAAAACTATTAAAAAATAAATTATTTTGAAAAAAAATTTACGATTAAGTAAATTTTATTTGCTGAGTTTTAGATGTTTCACAATCATTAGAGGAGTGAAAATTTTGTTTAAAAAAATATTAAAAGTGCTAGGTATTGGAGCAATAATTGGAGGATCAATTAATCTAGTACCAATGACTTATTCTGAATCTCAGGCAAAAACTTATACTACTGATTCATACCAAACAGCTTATGCTACTAATGAAGGTTACAAGGAGTTATTGGATGCAGATAATACTGAATTGATGTATTATGGAGCTGTTTTAAAATATTATTTGGTCAACTCAGTAATTAACGGCGATGCAGATATTGCTGCTATTTATGCAGATTTGGATAACTATTCTCCATCAACTGTAGATGTCTTTGTGCAATCATTAATTGCTTCAACAATTAACATTAGTCTTTATGGTTCTTCAAAAAAACAAGAGTTTTTTGCAGAGTCATTTATTAAATGAATGTTAACTCCAGATGCACAAAAAAATAAGAGTTGAGAATTGTTGAATTACTTTTTTGTTGAAATTCTTCCAGGGTTAATGTCTAATGGAGGTAACTTTGGGGTGCGAGGTGAAGCAATTCAAGCTTATGTTGAAAGTAAATTTGCTGCTGCTGATGCTCCAAAGTACAATTTAAATTTACAACAACCCCCAACAACTGGAGCAGTTGAGTTAGGGTATAGCAATAATCTGTTTGATTTAAGAAATACTAGTTCTTATTTTGTTTCTTTTTTTGAGCAATATTTTTCAAGAAATAGTTTCGAGATATCTCTTTGATTGAGAACTGATTACCCTTTCTTAGAAACATGAATTAATGATTCATATACAAAAGCCTCAGATGATAGTTTGCAATTATTTCAAGATGCTAATTCAAATCACTTTGCAGATTTTGCAACATTGGATAATTTTTTCTCTGAAAATACTAAAGATGTTACAGGGGTAAGTCAAATTTGACTTTCAAATAGTTTTCAAGCAATTGAAGCCGAATATCTTAATTATTCAACAAATAGTGATACTGAAAAATGAACTGAAGCTACAACTGAAAAATTAAGAGAGTCAACATTAAGAATGTTTAATTATTTATATACATTTGCAAACAATGAGATATGGTTTAAAAGAATGTGTAGTGCTTTAATTTTTGCTGAAGATGATAGTCTAGTTGGTCATGATTCTAGTACTTTAGGGGTTACATCAACCTCATATTTAAGTAATAATTCATCAACTTATGAATCTTATGTTGTAATTTTGGGTAAAGCTTTATTGTTAAAAGAATTTAACACCCAATATCAACTTGGTTTTTGATCAAGTCCTGAAAAATTTGCAGTAATTATTCATGAATTTGGACATGTTCTAGATGGTTTTGGTGGAAAACGTAATGTCCTTAGACCTGAAGATAATTCACAAGCATCAACATTAAGTTCTAAATATGAAGGGAAGATGTTTGGAATTGCTAGAAATAATCCAAGTAATGGACTATTATCAAGTTTCTTCATCTTTGTTATAGTTTTAGTTTCAGTAGCTGCTGTGGTTGGAATTACAGTTTCAGTTATTATGTTAGTGCCTAAGAAAAAGAAGGGTTAAGAGATGTAAATAATAATGGTTAAAAATACCATTATTTTTTTGTTAAAATTAAGATATTGATTTATAATCATAATATTGAAAAGCAGAGGTATAAAAAATGGACATAACAGAAAGAATTAAAAAAATTATTGAAGCAATTTCCTACCAAGTTTATGAAAAAGAAACAATCTTTAGGTTGGCAATGCTAGCTCTACTTGGTGAAGAATCAATTTTTTTGCTTGGTAAACCCGGAATTGCCAAGTCTTTGATTTCAAGAAGGATGAAATTTGCTATTAAAAATGGAACCAATTTTGAGTATTTAATGTCAAAATTTTCAACACCTGAAGAAATTTATGGACCAATTGACTTAAGACTATTAAAAGAAGGTAAATATGTCAGGGTTGTTGATGGTTACTTACCAGCTGCTAACATTGGGTTTTTAGATGAAATTTGAAAAGCAGGACCAAGTATCCAAAATACCTTGCTAACAATTATTAATGAAAAAATCTTTAGAAATGGTGGAACAGATGTTAAAGTTCCTTTAAAATTATTAATTTCTGCTTCAAATGAGTTACCTGCAGAAGGTGAAGGTCTTGAAGCCTTATTTGACCGCTTTATTATTCGTTACATTGCAGAAGGTTTGCATGATAAAAAGAACTTTGAAGACTTACTTGATGGGGAATCATCACTTGATGTTGATGTTGATCCAACCCTTCAAATTTCAGTAGCAGAATTAGAAGCTTGAAAGCGTCAATCAAAAGAAGTTGGTCTATCTCGTAAATGTCTTGACTTTATTCATTACTTTAGAAAAAAAATGAATTTAGAAACTCATGGTGAAGCATATATTTCTGATCGTAGGTGAAAAAAAATCGCTGGTCTAATGAAAACTAGTGCTTTTTATAATGGTCGCAAAGAAGCAGATATTCCTGATTTATTTGTTATCCCTCATTGTATTTGAGATAATGAGGAACAAGAAGCAAGTTACAAAAACATTTTTTATCGCGCTTTTTTAGAACAATTTGGGTTAGAATTTAGAAATGAAAAAAATAACTTGTTAAATGATCTTGATAGTTTAAATGCTCAAATTAGTCAAATTGAAGCACAATACTTGCGTTTAACTCCATACACTGATATTTTTAGAGGTCATTTGAATGGGGTTTATTATTTAGTTGATTTTAAAGATGGAGGAGAAAACTATAAATTTTGCTTCATTTCAGCACAAGATTGAAACCGAGTTAAAGCTTTACCAAGTGAAGAATTTGAAGTGGACCTACACTTTGGTCCAACACAAAATAAATACTTAGGTAGTCAAAAATTTAGAATTAGAGCTAATAAAGCAGATCAAATTTTACTTATTAATGAAAACAAACGTTATCAAATTCAAAGTGACAATCCTGGTGAATATAATAACCAAATGTCAAGTTTGACTCAAAAAGTAGAAGAACTAGAACAACAAGTTAAAGAAGTTTCAAAAAAAATGCTAAAAGAATATAAAAAATACACAAATATGAATTGTGTCTTCTTTGAAGATATTTACAATGAAAAAATTGGAGAGGCATTTGATTCAGTTCCAAAAGGCAAACAAACTCCACAAATTGAGCAAAACACTCAAATGGACCAAGCACCAGCAATGTCAAGGGCTAATTCTGAATTAGAAGCTGCACCTGCACCTGGTTTTGATGATGACTTTATCTTTTAGAACATAAAAAGAGTGGGTGAAAGAAATGAACTTTGATTTAGAACAACCAGCTAATCAAATTAAAAAAGAAATTGAGAAGCTTCGTCAAAAAGACCTTCATAACAGTGATTTCATTGAGTTTAAAAAAAGTCATGAGTATGCTGCAGAACAACTTGACGACAAAATCAATGGTTTTTACTCTGCCCCAAAATTATCTACAATTAGTCAAATTAAACTTCCTGATCCAATTCGTAAGGAAATCATTTATTATAATTTTATTTCAGATAAATTTGATGAAGTTGATTTTGCCAAAAATCTAAATCTTGTTCAAAAAAAATTAGAAGAATTTGATTCACCCTTTAGCACTTACATTGACACCATGCGTTGAAAAATTGATAATGGTTACATAGAATTAAAAGATCGAGATTGACTAACAGATTTTTTTAAAACTTGAACTTTCATGTTAACAAAAAGAATTATTGATTTTCGTTTAAAAACTGTTGAAGACTTACGTTATAACTATTTAGTTGAAATTTATGCTATTATCAAAAATTATACAAAGTATGCTAGAATTTATAAAACTATGTATGATGTATTTGGGAAACTTGCCAACATTGAAGATGAGTTAAAAAACCAAAATATTGAATCAATTTCCCGTTTTGCCGAGTTTCTATATAAAGATCCCAGTATCTTAACCATAGCTCAACTTTTAGGTCGCTTAAATGGTGAAGATGATTTAATGGAAATAAACATTACTGAACAAATTACCACTTATCCAACATTTGTAAAATTACCTTACAACCCAGAAGAACTAGTGGGGGTCACTATTTCAAAAGATATTGAAAGATTACTCCCTATGGAACTTGCCAATCTTTTTGATCCAGAACTTGAAATTGTGTTTTACAAAAAATATGTGGAATCTCAGCTACAATCATTTTTATTTGAATCACAAGAATCAATCATTGAACATGAAATGGAAGAAGTTGAATATGAAGCTCCAATCCCATTAGAACAAGGTAAATTTATTATTTGTATTGACACTTCAAGTTCAATGGAAGGGGCAGGAGAATACATTGCCAAGGCCTTGGCAATTGCGGTTGCAAAAGTTGCTTTAAAAGAACACAGAGATATAGTTTTTGTTAATTTTGCCAATCAAGATGTTGAAGAATTTACAATTGATGGACTTAATGTTAATATCAAAAAAATGTTAGAGTTTTTGGCAAAATCATTTTATGGAAAAACTAATGCCAAACCTGCTTTTCAAAAAGTAATTGACAAAATGAAAACTGAAAATTTTAAAAGAGCAGATTTATTAATGATTTCAGATTTTATGATGGACACTATTCCTGATTCAACCCGAGCTTTGGTCAATGAGTTAAAGGAAAACTACAACAGGTTTCATTCACTAGTGGTTGGAACAATGCCTAATGTTGAAACTCAAGAAGTTTTTGATAATGTTATGTATTATGATCCCAACGATCCTTTTGCAACACAACAGATTGTTAAATCACTTAATGAAACTTTAAGAGATTTAAGAGAATTAAAAGATGAAGAAGCAGCCTATCGAGATGAACAAATTGCAGACCTTAATAAAGTTAGAGATAAAAAAAGAATGCGTCCTGTGCATACTGATAGTAAAAAATTCAAAAAAATGGAGCAAGCTAAGACAAAAGAAAAAGAAAAAGCAAAAAAACTTGAAGAGAAACGTTCACAACTATATGGAAATGCGGAGGATATCATTTAAATGGAAATAAGAGAAAAAGGAAATCTTTTAGTAGTTTATCTTTCAAAAGATGAAGATGTAATTACTATTTTACATAATGTTGTGCGTGAGTATGTCATTATTGATGCCAAAATTTCAGGATATGGTTATTTTAGTAGAATTGAATATGGGATTTTAGCAGAATCAGATCCACTGTTTTTTTCAAAACACCAATGTGAAAAATTAGTCACAGCCCCAATGTTGTTTGGGATGATTGACAACCGTGAAGTTAATTTATTAATTAGCTCAGTTGATTTAGAAAATAAAAATCATTTTGGAAAATTATATTCAGGAATGGTTGAATTAGAATCAGTATTAGTGTTAGATATTTTAAAAACAGACTAGAGTCTGTTTTTTTAAAACTTTCAATGTTAAAAGTAAAAACTGATTTTATGAAAAATAACACTGGCTAGGAAAAATTAAAATTAATTTCAAAATATAATTATTTTTTTATCTGAAACAAATCGCTATTGTACTTCCACCTTTTTCCGGACAAAAAATTAAATTACATTTATATTGAATGTAAAATAATATTGTTAGGAAAGAGGTTTTTTTATGGGACATTACTCAGCAAAGCAAAAAGAAAAAATAATTTTAAAATTTAGAGAGAGCAAGACAAAGGCCAAGAATTTTGTTAAAAGTTATGGCATCTCAGATCAAACACTTTTAAATTGGTGTAAAAAGTATGATCAATCTGGAATTGATGGTCTTGGGGCACCAAATTCAGCTGATAAAGAAGAACTAATAATTTTAAGAAATGAAGTTAAAGAACTGAAGAAGAAAAATGCCGAATTAGAAACTAGAAATGAAATGTGAAAAAGAATTGAGGCCCTGATAAGTAAAAAAAAGTAGTTAAATGGGAGCTTAATATAATTAAATGCTTAGTTGTTGAGGAATTTATCTACAATGAATTCAAAATACCTAAAAATGGCTTATTAAAAATTGCTCAACTTCCAAAAAGTACATACTATGAATGAGTGAAGCAAGGGAAACCTAGGGTAAGATATTATGATCATGATTTTTATTTAAATATTGAGCAGAGCTTTATTGATTCAGGAAAAACCTATGGTTGTAAAAGAATTGCAATAGATTTGCTCACTAAGGGGATAGCTAAGTCATCACATAAAAAAATATTGAGATACTTTAAAATGAGAAGCATCTCCACCAATAATCATGTGAAATGAAAAAATAAGGTAGCAAAACCTGAAAAGGTTGGTAAATACCCAAACTTGTTAACTGATCCTGAAAATTTTGATAAGTATGGTGATGTTTTTTCAGTAGACATAACAGAAAAGGAATTCAATGGTGAAAGATACTATACCTGTGGTTTTTATCATATTAAAATGAAAAAAATCTTTGGTTTAGTAACAGAAAAAAATAAAGGGAATCAACTTGTAGAAAAATCATTTCTAAAAATGACTGATGAATTTGGTGTCTTCTTGCCAAACAGTGTAATACACTCAGATAATGGTTCTGAATTTAAAGCATATAATTATAAGTTGATGCTAATGTACTTTAATTTGATTCCAAGCATGTCAAGAATAGCCAAGTCTACAGATAATGGTTGGATTGAAGGGTTTTGATCAGTTTTTAAAAGAGAATGCTTAAAAGAAAATTACTGTTATAAAGGACTTGCTGAGTATCAGCTAAATGCAAGTTTATATCAAAAATTTTACAATTATGTGAGAATAAAGTTGTAAAATATGTGTGTCCGGAAAAAGGTTACCTGTCAAAACAAATCGCTATTAAATTATTTTATAATCTTATTGTATTTTTAATGTATTAATTATTTTGTGATGTGAGATAAATAATTCAACTTAAAATAAAATGAATAGTTAGTACTTAAAATATACAAAAAAAGAGAGTGAATGAAAAAATGAAAAAATTATTAGTGCTTTTGGGAGCTTTAAGTCTAACTGCGTCTGCTAGTGCTGGAGTAGTTGCTTGTTCTCCAAAAGAAGCAAACAAAAATGATGCAAGTGCATCAAAAGTTTTAGTTGCAAAAATGATGAGTGAATACAGTAAAGCATTATTTTTAAGTCAACATGGAACAACAAAATCAAAAGTTCATGTTAGTTCAACTGACATCTTCAATGAAGTTATTGGTAACTTTAAAATAGCTGATATGAATTTACAAGATGCAGCACCAACTAGTACTGACAAAACTTATTTTAAACAACTAGTTGCTGAAAAAATTGATACTCAAAACCTAATTAGTGAGGCAAAAATTAGTGGGGAAGCATACACTGCTGGAGTAATTAGTTTAAAACCAAAAAGTAATGAGACACTTGATACTATTATTTCACAAGTGCCAAAAATATTAACATTATTAGCTTCACCGCAATCTGCAACACAAGCTATCCAATTAATTGGTGGAGATGATATTTCTCAACTAGTGTCTCCTGACACTTTAAAACAACTTGCACCAAGTTTGGATGCCACCAATCTTGCAAAACTTGCCACAGCATTTAGTGCTGATGTTTATGCCGGGTTGACATATAGTCAAGCTATTGATTCAAGTATAATTGGTTTGGCAAATGCTATGAATCTTTTAACAAATAATAATTCAGATAAAGAATTTGCATATGCCACAAGTGCAGATATTGACACAAATATTGAAGCTGCAGTGACAAGTTTAGCTAAAAATATTCATAGTTTAATCAAGGGTGAAACTAAAATTAAGTTTGACATTAACAAAGATATTCCAGCCGTTGCTGAAATTATTCGTTTTATTAGAACATTGCTAGTTTACTTAAATACATTTAGTAGCGAAGAAATTACTGGATCAATACTTTCTGTTGATACTGTGCAAAAGCATAAGGCTGCTCAATTTGATATAACAAAAAATCAATTTGATGTTAATAAGTTATTTCAAAGTTTGAGTTTTATGGCAAATAATGAGGATGGAGTTACTGTCTTTAAAAATATCATTAACATTTTATTAAGTAGCAAGGGGTCAATAAATGCCTTTGGTGACCATAGTAAATCAAAAAATGATTGGGGTTACACTTCAATATTAACAAAACTAACTGAACAGCTTGCAGGTCAATCTAAATTTGAGGCTGCGGGTTTTCCTGTCTATGTAGACTCAATAATTAGAATTATCCTTAACAAAGGAGTTGGTCAAACAAATATTATAGCACCTATGATTTTTGGAGCGTTACCAAAACAAAAAGATAAATTCCCTGATTTTTTAAAAGACTTAATCACTAAAATTGATATAAAAAATGGGGAAGAATGACAAATATTTCAAAATGATTGATTGGATTACCTTTGAGAAAATGACAATAAGGTTTTAAATTTCACAATTAAAGATATGTTAAAACAACCCATAAGTGATTTAACAAGTAAGTTCTCAAAACCTGAAGTTGGTTTTGAGAAAGTCACCAACTCAGAATTAACTCCATTGACAAATCAAAGTTTTCAAACCATTGTTACAGATATTGCTAATGACTTGAGTGGTAAACCAGCCATCATAAATTTTGATGCCTTTAAAGATTTTATTACTGCTTGTCAAAAGGATGAAGTTTTAGCAAGCGCTTTAAATAATCCTGAAAAATTTTTTACAACTGTTGGTTATGATAAAGACCACCAAGAAATAATTAAAGGTTCAGCTTTAGAAAAATTAGTAAATATTACAAGTAATAGTAAATGAATTAATTCAGTTATCAATATTTTTCAAAAATATATAGCTGCAGAAACAGAAAAATTAGCTGCAGTTAAAAGTGATGTCATAGCAGATTTACAAAAAATCTCAGTCACCACTGTAGAAACTGGTAACAATATATATTCATATAGTGTCACTGACGGGAATGTTACAAGTTTATATAAAATTAAACTTGGATTATTAAAAGGTAAATATGTAATTAACTCAATTGATTTTTAATAAAATTTACATATTTTAAAATCTTCAAAATAATAAATAATTGTATTTTCAAAGTTTGTCAAAAAATGCCAAGCATATTGTCTTGACAAATATTTTAGAACTAATTAGATTTATAATTTCAGTTCTTGATAACTAAAAAATTATTTATTAAGTCCAGAAACTCTCAAAGTATTTGAGAGTTTTTTTTAAATTACTGATTGTTTTTTGAAAAAAAGAATTAATTTTAAAATGTTGATTTTTGCCCATTTTTTTTAGTATAATAAATGTAGTCTTTATCTTGAGTTATTAATTTTAGGCTTGATGATAAAGGTTAAAAAACAGAAAATATGAGGTGACAGAGAATGATCGGAATTATTTCGACCGCTTACTTTACAGTTAAGGACCGTTTAGGAGTTAAAACTGTTAAAAAATATTGATGAAGAAATATGGTTATCCAACATGTTAAATACAGAGGAAAATTCTTCATTATCGCAACAATAGGTTATGGTAAAGCAAATGCTGCTATGGCAATTACTTATTTACTAGAAGAATACAAAACTTTAGAAACTGTATTCAATGTAGACTTAGCTTTATCAACAAATGACAAATTTGATACAACAGATACTGTTATGTCAACTAAATTTATTTATAGAGATGCAGATCTAACACCATTTAAAGATATTAAATATGGACAAATCGTGCATGAACCTGAAGCTTTCTCATTCAACACAGAATTGGTAAGTAAAGTTAAAAACTTTAAATTAGGAGTATCAGATGGAATTGTTGGAACTGCAGATATGTTAATCTACAATTCAAAACAATTTAAAGAAATGGTTGACAAATTTGGTCAAACAATTGATGTAATTGATACTGAAGCAGGAGCAATTGCTCAAGTTTCAAAAAAATCAAACGTAAACTTTGTTTCAATGAAAATTATGTATAACAATGCTTTATCTCCATGAGATAATGATCCATTACACAAATTTAAAATCTATGAAACAACAAATACTTTAAAATACTTATTAGCAAGATTATTAAACTTAATGTCATCAAATTACATTATTGATTTCACAAAAAATTCACATGATGAATTAGAAATTATTAATGAACTATTTGAATTAGAACATGACGCTTGAGTAAAAAGATTCAAAAAAGATACAGTATCAATTATTTCAGGATTAGGACCATCAGTTATGTTAATTGATAAAAAAGGTCAAAAACCAGAAGCATTAGATATTGTTGAAGTTATGAAACCAAAAATTGAAGAAGAAGGACCATCAAAAGTTATTTTAGGTGAGGATGAATGAAAAAATGCTCCTAAAAAATGATTGCGTAAAATGATGTTCTTAGAAAATATTCATGTAAATGACGATGAATTGTTATGAAATAAATCAGCTAAATATGATTTAAAAAATGCAAAAATTTACTCAATTGAAGATGTAACAAAAAATATTTCAAAATTAATTGCAGATAGATCACAAGATAAATCAGCATATGCTTATGATGGAACTACTGTAAATAAAAAACACTTATTGGTAGCAATTGATGCACCAATCGTATTCTACATTTCAAACAATGACACTCATGAATTTGTTGATAGTAGAAAACATGGTTCACAATTAGTAGCAAATGAATTTATTAAATTCTTAAATGCACAATTAGCAGAAGTTGAATCTCCATTTGAAAAAATTATTATCTATGGAAAAATTCCAGCTATTGGAGCAACTAAACTACCAATCTTTATTACAACAAAATCAAAAGCAAATCAACCAATCGTGTTCTCCGGATACTCACAAGCAGATCAGAAAAAATACACAGTGGTTGACATTACTAGAAATGACAACGACCCAATTAAAGTTGGATCATTCAAAGTTACAATTCGTTTAAAATCACACTTCTAATTAGTTAGAACTGATTTTATTAAATCTTACAATTAACCCATTCAGTACTTGAATGGGTTTTTTCATTTCATTTCTTTTTTTATCGCTAAATTTGTGTATAATCATCATATGTAGGTGAAAATATGAGCAAAAAAAATCAAGACAATGTAGATCAAATATTTGAGGAACTAATGTCATTGCGAAAAGATAAACAACCAACAAATACTGAAAAAACTAATGAACCAAAGAGCTTATTAAGTATCATTAACCATGCCAAGGCAACTATGAGCCAGGTTAATGCTTCAAAATGAGCAGATCCCGATGATGACACTGAAAAACAAAAGCAACTTAAAGCAAAAGGCAAATCTATGTATGATGCAGATGTTTTACGTGAGTCAATTTTAAAAAAACAAGCAGAAAAAAGAGCAGGTAATTCCTTTGAAGCATTACGTGCTACAATCAAAAAAAACAAAGAAGAATATGAGAAATAAAATGTTTTTTAACAAACAACTATTTTTTTGTGATAAATTATTTCTAGACAAGGATATTAATAATTTGAAAGATAGGGGAACAGGGCAGTGAAGGATACAGCAAAAGTAACCGAACAAACTGAAGCACTTGATGAAGTTGTTGAGCAAATTCATGAAGAGTTTAGTTCAAAAGAAGAAGAAAAAGCTATTAAAAAAGTAGCAAAAGCCTTAATTAAAGACAAAAATCAAATTGATTTGTCTCACATTGAACACAAAATTATGTCTCGTCGAGAACAAATCTTGTTAGTACAAACATATTTTAAGACTAAATTTTGACGAGATTTAGCTTGACTAACCTTAGCAGCATTTTTAGTAACCATTGCTTTTGACTACTTTATTTCATCAACTGGACGTGTTGGTCTCTTCCCAGCAGGGATTGGGGCCATAGCCAGGTTTTTTGCTATTTGAACATTCAAAAGTAATACTCAAATGCAAAGTTCATTTTACTTTATTTATTATTTTGCTATGAATATTCCCTTATTTATTTTTGGATACATCAAGTTGGGAAAAAAATTTACTTATACTACTATTTTATTTATTGGTTTACAAATTGCTTTTGACCAAATTTTACAATTAATTCCAGTAGTAAACCCAAATTCTTTTCACTTCATTGTTAACTATAAACTTCTAAGTGGTATTCAAGGGTCATGAAATTCAGGAATTTGATTATTCATTTTTGGAACCCTAGGAGGAGTGCTAGTTGGTTCAGCTTATGCTTTAGTGTATAAAATTGGTTCTTCAACAGGAGGATCAGATTTCTTTACTATGTATTTTTCAAACATTAAAAATAAACCAATTGGGACTTTAAACCGAAATGTTAACTTTATCATTTTAGCTTTAGTAATTGTGTTAAATACTGCTATTTTACCTGTCTCAATGGTTACTCCAGATGTAAAAGTCAATATTTTACAAAGCATAAGTGTTGAAGATGCTCTAAAAAGATTAGATAAAAATAATCTTGACTTAGTTAGATCAATGCTAGAATATGCTCAAGCAAACCGTGCTTACATTAATGGAAATTGAGACCCACAATTTTTGTTTAATTTAGGTATTAATTCAAATATTCCAGATGGAGATGTTATCCAAGCAATTTGAGATAACTTTAATACAGCTCCAACCACTTTTAATCAAACTCAAGCCTACCAGTATTTGGTCCAGTTTGTTTGTAAAGACGGGTATGGTGATGTCTTACCATTAAGTATTGTAGCTCGCATTAAACTAGCCTACATTTTTGGACCATCATTATTTTCTTCAATTGCCTTAGTGTTATGTAGTGCTGTTGCCACTAACACACTATATCCAAAATATAAAGCTAGAACTTATTTAATTACTACAAATAAACCAAAAGAGATTAACAAAATTTTACTAAATAAAGGTTTTCAAAATGATATTTTAACTTGAGAAGCTACAAACAGAATTAATAAAAACTATTTGCACCGTTCAGTGTTGATGGTAGCAATGTCAGTAATGAGTTGGGATTTGCTTGAAAAAGATGTCTTTTTAGCAGATCCACAAGCTAAAATTAATATCTTAAAAACCAAAGATGTTAAGGGTATTTTTAATTATGAAATTAAAACCAATGATGAAAGGGATGTTATTCACAGAAAGGTCTCGACTGATGATGCAGAACTTGAAAAAATTCGTCAAATTGCTATTGTTAAATACAATAAAGAGCACAAACGTAAAATTAGAAAGAAACAAAAAAAATCTGATAACCAAGATTCAAGTCAAGTCTAAACATTTGTTTTTAACTAGTCTTTAAGTTAAAAACCTAATGAAAAATAAATAAATATTTTTGTAGCTATCAAAACAAATTTGGACTTTTAGTAATTTTAATACAACTTTTAATAAATTGCTAGTTTAATAGGAGTGCTTTTTATATCAACTTGAGTATTTTTTCTTAAAAAAGATAAAGTTTGATTGAGCTCAGACAGAGTTGTTTTTAATTTTTTGTGGCATATCTTCAGGTTTCACTCCTTCATTTTCAAGAACAACTTTTGATTTGTAGAGCATTTCATTATCAAATTCAATCATACTATAATAGTTATCACCAAGTGATGCGATAAGGTTACCATCACAACATTGAATTATCATAATCTCTCGTCTAGGTATATTTAATGGTGTTGTGAAATTGCATATAAAGTACTTTTTCTTTTCATAGGTAACAGTTAGATCTCTTGCAACCACTCTAATTGATTTGTGTCCCAAAATAATATTTAGATCTCCCTCAAATTTTTTGAATGAATTTGTAGTAAAATCTTTTTGAAGGGTTACAACATGATTATTTAAATACTCAACAAATTTTGGTAAGACTAGATTGGCCTCATTAATATTTGTGACTTTATTTTGTTCCATAAAGGTAGTGATTGTACCTTTAATGGTTTTTCAGAGCCTTTCAATCCTTGGTTTGAATTGTGGTGAAATTGATGATTGGATGTCAATACCTAAGTTTTTAGCTACAAATGCAAACTGAATTCGAGAATCTTCGGGCGAAGATTCTTTTTTTTCACTCCAAAAAGTTCTGCGTTTGTCAGTTCTTAGCACTTCAAAAGTCCCATAATTTTTTAAGACCGGTTTCAAAGCATTGAAATAACCTTCAGTAGTTTCTTGATGATCAAAATATAATCCTAAAACCTCTCCACTTGCCTCATCAATATAACCATGCAATGCCCAAATCTCCTCATCACTGAATCTTCAAAATGTAGCATCAGCTTCAACAACATGACCACGCCTTTGGGTTCTTGGCCTTGCAATATGGATATTTTCTTTTGCTCTTTCTGTAGCTGAGGAGGGAACCAGTAGACTTTGAGGTCTATTTTTCAACTCTTCTTCTTTTGCTAACAATTTGATAGTTTTTTTATGTGCCAGTTTTGAGCAATGATTTTTAGATCTTAAAATATTGTAAATATATGAATAACTCACCCACTGATAGTCATATCTTTTATCTGCTTTTAAATAGCGCATAAAATCCCTAAAATTACAGTTTAAGTACTCATCCCTAAAAATCCTGCTAATCTCTAGTGCTTGCATATGGGTTCGCTTTTGAGCATGCTTATTGTTTTTATTTTTGTGGATAAAGAAGGCCTCACCAATTTCTTTGTATTTTTTAATGGCATCATAAAACCATGATCTACTACCACCACTTTTTATCAAAAGTTCTCTTTTGGCTGCTTTATCCCTGGATAAAGCAGCCTCCCTAATAATATCTTGTATATGTTTGTTGGTTTTCATTTGTCTTTTACCTCTATAATTTCTTTTCATTTTTATTCCCTGATTTCCTTTATTATTATAATAAAGTCCAGTTTTGTTTTGATAACATTTAGTCCTTTTTTGTTTTGATAACAATGAAACCTAATGAAAAATAAATAAATATTTTAAAATTTTAGTCATATTTTTTGTATAATTATCTAGTATGGTGGTTGTATGGAAAAAGAGATATTTAAAGAGATTGTAGGGAAATTGCTGGAACTAAAACTTGTAGAAATTAGACGAGAAATTCCCCCTACAACAATCAATGATCTATACAATTATTTGATGAATGTAGTCTTAATTAATAACCAAATTAGGGATGTTAATGATGCATCATTCTTGATTATGAACATTAAAGTCAATAGGATTTATGAGTACTTAAATTTAAAAGATGTTACTGATAAATCAAGTGATACTTTAGAACATGATTTAAAATATATATTAGAAGGATAAGTGGTTGAAGTGATTGACAACACACAACAAAAAGATGTCATAAATAACCCCAAAAGGTCTAAACCTAAAGCTAAGCGTTTTTTTAACATATTCACTATTTTATTAATGATAGGGGCATTAATTTCAGGAATATTTTTCAGTACTCAATACTTTTCAGAAAACTACAAATTGGGGAGTGACTTTAAAGGACATTATTCTGCTTTAGTAGCAGTTAGTGATATTAGTGCTGATGCCAAAGAAAGCCAAAATAACCAACCAAATGGTGATGCTCGTGAAGCTGCTTCAGTTTTAGAGCAACGTTTAAACCCAATGGGAACAAACCAAATTATTGTTGAAACTGCTGGGGCAAACTATTTAAAAGTTTTGTCACCAATTGATGCATACAATAGTGAAACTGAATTTAAAAACCAAATTCAAAGAAATGGTGGAGCCATTATTCTTAATAAAGATCTAAAGGACATGCAGTTTACTGATGACACTAGAAAAGGTATTAATGAATACTTCACTTCAGCAAAATCAACTTCTATCACAAGCAATGCTGGTAAAAATCCAGCTATTGAATTTGATTTAAATGGTGAAACTTTCACTTCATTATTTGGTGAAAGTGAAAGTGAAATTTCATCAACAATTATGATTGATGCAGATGGACTTTATAATGACATAAGAAACTGATATAACTTAGTCCCAGGCAATGACCTAAGAACAAGAGTTGAAAGTTTTTATGACAATGTAATTAGAACACTTAAAATTAGTTATAATGCTGCTGGTGATAATAAACTAGATGAAAATCAAAAAAAAGTTATTGATGACCTATTTATTGGAAGATATTTAGAACGTAGTACAGGTAATGTTGAACAATACCGTTATGTCAATGTTTTAAATATTGCATCAGATCGTGAAGGATTTGTTACTACCTTCACCAACTATTTAAATAATGGATTTGAATATGTTTCAGATACTTCAAAATATGTTTATGACCCCAATGCTACAACTGATGATTTTGCAGCTGGAGGAAAATATTCTCAGAATGTTAATGGAAATGCCTTATCTGGTTCTGGTGGGGTTTCTCAAATTGAATTAGGTGTAATTCGTGATGTTTTTGAAAGAATAAATACTTTCATGGTTAAATTTGTGCGTGATTCAATTAATAGTTGAACTCAAAATTCAAAAATAATGGAAACAAAAATTCAAAGTTACTTTTTAATGGATGGAACCATCTTTAAAAGTGCAGGATCTACTAATGGAAACATTTTATTAGCAAACTCATATATTAGAGACAATAAATTAATTATTGAGTATTCAAATCAGCCTGAGTCAAAGGCAAGAATTGGTGCCGCTATTTTCAATGCATCAACCAGAGGTTTTGTTTTTACAGTTAATAACATTTCAGCAATTGGAGCCACAATTACATCAATAATGTTGTGAGTTTCTGCAGCCTTTCTACTATGTTTTGTCTTAGCGCTCTTAATTTATGCTTTAATAGCTTACAGAGTTATGGGAATTATTATGCTTGCCATCATTAGTGCAATTACAATGCTCACATTACTGGCTTCAACATGATTTAGTTTAACCTTAGGTGCAGAAGCAATCTTCGCAGTGTTTATTATTACAGCAATTAATCTAGAAATCTTTTCAATGATTTTTGAACAAACCAAGTTTAACATTTTCTTAAAGCAGAGAAATACAAAGGTGAGTTACAGTATTGCCGTGAAAGAAACAATTACTTTGGCAGTAGATATGTTAGTGGCCTTGATTATTCCAGCAATTTCAATGTTTTGAATTTCAACTAATGCCATTCAATCATTTGCTATTCTAGTCTTAATGGGAGTTGCTTTCTCATTTGTAATTGGTTTATTGTTTGGATTAATCCTTTATAAATTAGTTATTGCTACAAATATGTTTGAAAATAAAGCAGCATTATTTGCCTTAAACACAGATTTTGCCAATCAAAATAATGCTTGATTAGCTTATAAACTAAGAACTCTAAGAGTTAAGTTAGACAATTTAAATAATGCTACAAGCAAAAATGCTGCAAAAATTAGTGTAGTCACTAACAAAATTGCAGTTATAGAACAAAAAATTAGCAAAATTGATGAAAAAGTTAAAGCTAAAAACTTAAAATTAACAGAAAAATATAAATCAAGAATTACAAAAAAAATTACAAAATTAGAAACAAAAAAAACCAAACATCCAAAAAAGGTTTTCAAATTGGATTTAAAGATTGAAGAATTAAAATTCATTTTAGCAGATGATACTCAAGAAATCATTGAAGCTGAAAGTGAAATTCTACTATCAACAAATGCCAAAGTAAAAACCAATGTTGTTGAAAAACAAATTAAACGTGGTTCAAAAATCTTTGCTATTGTTATTGCTTCACTAACTGCAGTTGCTGCAGTAATTGGGGGTCTATTTGGACCAAATTATGATAATACTTTTGGTAATAGAACAGAATACACAATTTGAGGTAACCAGTTAGATCAAGTTTATACTGCCATTGAAAATGTACCTAACCGTACTGATATTGATGAGAGTTTAAGAAGTGAACTAGTTGACTTGCTTTCAAATCAAAGTACAGGAACTAATTCAGAAATTAGCATTGAATATACAGTTTCAAGTTTCTTAACAATTTTATTTAACAACCCAAGTTATGTAAACCAAGTGGCACAGTTGTCAAATATGAGTACTCGTCGTCAGTATCAGAATCATAAATTTATTGTTTCTCATGGTTCAAGTTTCACTTTCCAATCTGGAAGTACTTCTGACGAAGATGTACCTTGAGTTACCTTAGCTGTAATGACTACTAACTCAACCCAATCACAAGCAATTAGAAATCTATTTACAGTGGTTGGTGGTTTAAACCGTGAACAAGCTGTTAGTGAAAATGGTGGATACATTACCAAACAAATTCGTGCTTCAACAATCTTAAGAATGTCAGTGCAAATTTCATATGCATTATTATCAATTGTCCTAGTTATGTTAATTTACATCCTAATTAGATTTAAGTGAACATATTATATTGCTATGGTAATTGGAATTGTCTTAGTACCAGCAATTACACTTGCTGCAGTTATTGCCTTACACTTGAGTTTTGGAGTAGGAGTACTTGTGGCTATTTCAATTAGTATGTTGGTAATGGTCACATCAATGATGAGTGTGTTTGGGAAGTCGCGCTCCTTGATTGCTACAAAAGATGAAAATAGTCTAAAACAATTCTTCAAAGAAGAAATTAGTTTATCTGCTGAATTAAAGAATCTAAAAAGAATGATTCGTGATGAAATCTTTGTACAAAAAACTGAGAAAAAAGTTGCCTTAAAAGCAGATAACTTAACCAAAGAAGATATTGTTAAAATTAAAAATGATTTTAAAAAATACAAACATGAAAAATGATTAAGTTATAAAGATAAAAAACGTGAAACTAAGATTCAAATTAATCGAGTTTCTCGTAAAAATAACTACTTGAAAGAAGTTATGGTGCAAACCTTTAAATATGGTTTAAAACGTTCAATTCTTGTAGGTTTAATTTATATTGCCTTTGCAGTGTTGTTCTTAATTGCCTTTACACCAATTGCTACAATCGGAATTGCAATAGTAATTGCAGTTGTGGCCTCAATTGCAGTAATGTTGCTAATTTGTTTACCAATTTGAATGGCCTTAGAACAAATTAGAATTAGAAACCACTTAAGCCGTAAGCACTTTATCAATAACTTAAAAGTGAGTCGTGAAGAACAAATTATTGAAGGGATCAACGACTAGTTGATTAAAGGATTAAAGACATGGATCTAAAAAAATATATTGTTGATGTTAAAGACTTCCCAATTGAAGGTATAGTTTTTAAAGACATTACACCATTATTAAATGATGTTGAAGCATTTAAATACACAGTTGATGAGATGGTAAAACAAGTTAAAGCATCTCAAGCAACAGTAATTGTTGCACCTGAAGCACGCGGATTTTTGTTTGCTAGTGCAGTAGCTTATGCTGCTGGGTGCCGCTTTGTCTTGGTTAGAAAACCAGGTAAACTACCAAGAGAAGTTATGAATAAAGAATACAAATTAGAATATGGACAAGGTCATATTCAAATGCATATTGGAGATTTACAACCAGGAGATAAAGTGGCCATTATTGATGACGTTTTAGCTACTGGGGGAACAATGCAAGCAATTGTTAATCTAGTTCAAGATTGCCAAGCTAGTGTTGAAAAAATAATCTTCTTAGCAGATTTATCATTCTTGCATGATGCCAAATTATTTCAAGAATACAATAGTGTAAGTTTAATTACTTACTAAAAAAAGTCAAACTTTGCAGTTATCACTTCTGATCGTTGCAAAGTTTTTTGTTGTTTTCGAGACCTAATTATAATATAATCATTAGAGTAAACAGGGGGTGGCTTTATGTCAAATAAATTGAATGAAGAGTTCCACTATATTGAGTGTCGCGATGTCAACTTATTGTTAGAAGAAATGCGTAAATACATCCATAATGAAACAATTATTGAAGAAGTTCGTCAAGCTTATTTATATGCTGAAAACAAGCATGAAGGTCAAATGCGTAAAAGTGGTGACAAATTTATAATTCACCCTTTATCTACAGCATATTACTTAGCTCAATGAAAAATGGGTCCCAAAACAATTATTGCTGGACTTTTACATGATGTCATTGAAGATACACCTGTAACCCATGAAGAAATTGAACAAATTTTTGGAACTGATGTGGCAAACATTGTTGAATCAGTAACAAAAGTTAGTTTTTTTACCAAAGAAAATCGTGCTCAAATGAAAGCACAATACTTAAGAAAATTGTTTATTTCTATGATTCGTGACATTAGAGTTATCATTGTAAAAATTGCTGACAGAATGCACAATATGTTAACTTTAAAATACATGCCCCCTGATAAACAAAAAATTATTGCCAAAGAAACCTTAGAAATTTACTCAACTATTGCTCACAGAATTGGGATGAAAACTGCTAAAAACCTTTTAGAAGATTGAAGTTTTCGTTACTTAAATCCAGAAGAATACCAAAGAGTTTCTGCACTACTAGAAGAAGATATTGAAGCACGTGAACAAATTATTGATGAAATTATTTCAGATATTGAAAATAAAATAAAAGATTCGCAAAAAATCACTAAATTTGAAGTTTATGGAAGATCAAAGTCATTTTACTCAATCTATCGTAAAATGACCACATTTGGAAAGAATTTCACAGACATCAATGATATTATTGCAGTGCGGATTATTACAGAAAATGTGGATGAATGTTATACAGTAATGGGTTGAGTCCACCAAATGTATACACCTTTATCAGGACGTTTTAAAGACTATATTGCCACTCCAAAAAATAACTTGTACCAGTCATTACACACCACAGTCGCCAATAAGGATGGGATCATTTTTGAAGTTCAAATTAGAACTTTTAATATGGAAGACATTGCTATGCATGGAGCTGCAGCTCATTGAAAATATAAAGAAAATGAAAAAAATGTTAGTGTAGAAGCAAAACAAAAAGAAATTGATGAAAAAGTTGACATGTTTACTAGAATCATGAACTTAGAAAAATTAGCCTCAGAAGGTGAAGAAGTTGAATATGAATCTGGAATGGATAAATTAGAAGCTGAAATTGAAGAAACAGTTAAAAGTGACTACTTAACATCATTAATTTATGTATTAACTCCTGATGGACAAGTGGTAACCTTGCCATTTGGAAGTACAGTTTTAGACTTTGCATATAAAATCCACACTGAGGTTGGAAACCACACAGTTGGTGCTAAAATAAATGGGGTTTTTTCTCCATTTAATACAACCTTAGAATCTGGAGAAATGATTGAAGTGCAAACTTCAACTGAAATTGAACCACAAGAAAAATGGTTGAAGTTTGTTAGAACTTCAACAGCTAAAAAAGCAATTGAAAATTTCTTAGCAGATAAATCTCAAAAAATTGTCAGAGAAGAAACTATTTCAAATCAAAAATTAATTAGAAATACTAAAAGAGAGATTGATCGTTACATTATTGAAAATGACTTAAAGTGAAAAGTAAATTCACTAGAAGAAATTAAAAGAAAATTATTGGTTTTAGATTATAAAAATATTGATGATTTTTTATTATCAATCGGAAGAGGGGACTTTTCCATTAAAGAGGCCGTTGAAGTTGTTTTTGTTGAGGCCACTGATGAAATGAATGATGATCAAATCCTAGATATTAAAACTAGAAAGTACAAATCAACTTCAAGTCGAGGTGATATAATTATTAATAAAATGGAAAACCTGAGTTCAACCATTGCTGAATGTTGTTTTCCACTACCAGTTGAAGAAATTGTGGCTTTTATGTCTAAATCAAAGGGTTTTCAAATTCACAGAAGTAAGTGTGTTAACATTTTAAATACAAAAAATGTTAAAAATATTTTAGAAGCAGTTTGAAATGTTAAGAAATTAGCAAATCTCACTTACAAAGTTAAAGTGAGAATTGTTACAAGTGTTAGACCTGGAGTTTTACAGGGAATAGTTCAAGTGTTTGGTACACAAAGAATTGAGGTCACAGAAGCTAAATTGATTACTAGTGAAGAAGAGTTATTAACTCGTTCTTCAATGGTGCTTCAAGTCAGAGATCTTGAACACTTCAATACAGCTATAACTGCAATCAAAGAAGTTCCTGGTGTTGAATTAGCTGAAAGAGCATCTAGTGTTGTTGAAGAAGAAACAAATTAGTTAGTTCTGAAAAATTGGATCCAATAAACTTTTACTCACAATAAATCAATTTTTTTGACTTATTAATACTAAAAACAATACTAATTTAATTAATATTGTTTTTTCTTGGTTGTCTAACTTGTTGACCACTATATAAGGGTTGTTTTAATTGTTGAAATACGTTATTATTTAATTAATAGAATCGGAGATTAATATTATGAAAAATAAGGAAATGATTTATTTACCAATTAAAGATTTTGTTAGAGCAAATCTTGATTTTAATATTGCTTCAACAAGAAAAGATTCAGAACTTGACTTTAACTTCACAAGATGAAAAACAGTAATCTTTTCAAGTCAAAAACTTAAATTTATTTTAAAATATGCTCAGTCAGTTTTACAATATTTAAATAAAGTTGTTGACACTACAAATTTTAATGTAGCAATTGATATTACAACAGTTGATCGTTTTAATTTCTCAATCTATGAAGTAGATCGACACATTTTTAATTGTACTTTGTTTACAAACTTTTATTTAATTCAAGAGGGAGATTGGGCTGAAAAGATTTTTGAAATGCACTCATCAAAATTTGACTTAATTAGTGGAGAATTAGTCCATCATGACTTAACTACATTTTGAAGAGGTGAAACAGGCTTTGAAAAATTCATCAATATTCTTTATACAATTATTAAAGATACTCAAAGTTTTGAACGCGAATTTCCAATTCAATGACAAGTTGATTTTAAAGATAAAAAATTAGCCTCTTCTCAAATTAGAATGCAACTTGATTCTCTAACTAATACTGGAATTAGACCTGAAGATCCATATCTAACTATGGAACAAGCTTCAAAAATTGAGCAAGGAGCAAATCCAGACAAAATTGCCAAAGAAGCTAAAGAAGAAAGTTTAAGTAAAGAAGTTATTAATCCTATTTGAGATGAAGCAATCGAACAAGAGTATCAGTTTAGAGACATAAACTATGCCATGGCTAAATCAAGAGGGGTTGACCCAGTCAAGAAGCGTAAAAAAAGATAATAATCAAAAAGAATGCTAAAATCAAGTTTATTGGTAAATACCAAAAGTTGGTTAAGCATTTTTTTATTTTGCTTTTAGAACAGTAATTTAGTTAGATTACTACTCTATTAAAGTTTTGGTTGTTTTTTAATTCTTTTGGTTGATTTTGGTTGTTTTTTTAAATTAGTTGATATACAATATGTTTGAGGTGATAAAATGCTTAAAGAAGAACGTTGAAAAAATATCTTAGATTATGTTAATAAGAAGGGATATTGTACCAATGAAGAATTATCTAAGGTTCTGAGCATCCCATTTACCACCTTGCGAAGAGATTTAACAGATCTAAGTGAAATCAATAAACTTGAAAGAGTACATGGTGGGGCTAAATCTGTTAAAGAAAAATCAATTTTAGAAGAGATACTAGACTATAAGTTAACTACAAATGTTGCAGCCAAACAAAAAATTGCTCAAAAAGCAATTTTTTGTGTTAAAGAAAATGAAACAATTTTTTTGGATGCAGGATCAAATACTTATTTTTTAGCACAACTAATCACCCCAAACTTAAATGTTAGAGTTTACACAAACTCAATTATCAATGCTCAAGTGTTAGCAAATAATGGTGTTAAACATATTTATGTTTTACCAGGGAGATTAAAATTATCAACTCAAGCAATTTGTGGGGTTGAAACCTTAAATGCAATTTCAAATTACAACTTTGATGTAGCTTTTATTGGGGTCAATGCTGTTGATAATGAGTATAATTTTTACACTACCAATGATGATGAAGCAGAAATTAAGAAAAAAGCCATTCGTTGTTCACAATTGAGTTTTGGATTAGCAGATAAAAGTAAAATGGATTCAAAATCATTTATAAAATTTAGCAACAAAAAGGAACTAGCCTTAATTAGTGATGAGGAGTAAAACATGATTTATACAATTACATTAAATCCTGCAATTGATCACATTGTTTTAACAACAAAAAAAGTTCAACTAGGGGTTACAAATTATTATAATGATGAGTATAAAGTTGTTGGAGGAAAAGGTATTAATGCAGCCGTCATCTTAAACAATTTGGGTGCTCAGGTTCAAGCTGTTGGAATTATGGGTGAAAATAACAAAAAGATTTTTACAGATAAATTTCAAGAAATTAAATTATCAACAAATTTCATCTATAATCCAGGCAGTACACGAGTAAATTATAAAATTAAGCATTTAGCTTCACACCAAGAAACAGAATTAAATGGAATGGGTTTTACAGCAGAGCCAGAAATAGTACAAGAGTTTTTAAAAACTCTTGCAGCTAAGCTTATTCCTGGTGACATAGTTGTCACAACAGGAAGTGTTGCTGTGGGAATTGATTCAACAATTTATGAAGCAATTGGGAAAATTGTCAACGAGCAGCAAGCAACTTTGATTTGTGATGCTACTAATGACTTATTAAAAAATGCCTTAAAAGCACATCCTTTCTTAATAAAACCCAATCTTGAAGAAATTTGTTCAACATTAGGTGTGGAATTTAAACCAAATTTTGATTTTGCAGAAATAAAAAAACTAATCCAAAATTTAAAAGAGTTAGGGGCTCAAAACATTTTATTAAGCATGGGTTCAGAAGGAAGTATCTTCTTTGGACAAGATAACACTAACTTTAAAGTTGGTGTTGCTCAAGGTGAATTAGTTAACTCAGTTGGAGCCGGTGACAGTATGTTGGCGGGCTTTGTCTATGGAATTGATCAAAAATTTTCAATCAAAAAATCACTGCAGTATGCAGCCGCCAGTGGGGCTGCTACTGCATTCACTGAATGGTTAGCAGATAAAAATGCTATTACTAGTTTAGTGGACAAAATACAAGTAAATGAAATCTAGGAGGATTTGAACATGGAAATAAAAGACATGTTTTCAAAAAGTATTTCATTTTTTAGTCAAGATTTAAAAACTAAGGATGAAGTTATTGACTTTTTAAGTTCAAAATTAGTTGCAGAAGGTTTTGTAAAAGATGAAAAAGCTTTTAAAGCAGCAGTTTACAAACGTGAAGAACAAGGTTCAACTGGAATTGGTGAAGGTATTGCAATTCCACACGTTTTAAATCCAACAGTGAAACAATCAGCAATTGCTTTTGTTTCACTAAAAAATGAAGTTGAGTGACAAAGTCTCAATGAAAAACCAGTTTCTTTAGTTTTTTTGATTATAACAAATGGTAAAGATGGGAATGAACATTTAGATGCATTAGCAAATTTATCAAGTTATTTAATTAAAAGTGAAGTACAAGAAGGATTAAGAAACGCAAAATCAGTAGCAACTGTGCAAAAATTATTTAGTACACCAAAAGCTGTCAAAGCAGCTCCAAAATCAGGACATTATGATGTAATTGGTATTACAGCTTGTCCAACAGGAATTGCTCATACCTATTTAGCTGCTGAAAAAATTGAAGAATATGCTTCTCAACTAGGGTTAACAGCAAAAGTTGAAACCCAAGGTCGTCGTGGGGTTGATAATAAGTTAACTGCTGAAGATATTGCTAATGCAAAATACATTATTTTGGCTCATGACAAAGCTATTAATGGTATGGGAAGATTTAATGGTTTTGAAGTTATTGATACTTCTACTAAAGATGCTATATATAACGGAAAAGAATTAATTAATGACTATAAAAATCACAAAAATTTGAAAAAAATTGAAAATGTTAAAGATGACAATGAGGGTAGTGGTGAACTAACCCTAGGTCAATTTAAAAAAGTTAAAGATAACTTGCTAGCAGGGGTTTCAAGAATGTTACCATTTGTAGTAGCAGGAGGAATCATTTTAGGAATTGGTTTCTTACTAGATTACATCTACTTAACAGTAAATGGTTTTGTTGGTGTAGCTAGTCCAGCTAAATTAGCAGCACTTGTTGGTTCAGGTGTTGAAGACCCATCAATAACAGCAGCTTGGGATATCTTAGGATCAGGACAAACTTATGTTATAAATAATGTAACTTATTATTCATCTGGAAGTTTTGGAACAGTGTGAATTGTTGCTCACTTCTTTAGTGCCATAGGTAAAGTTGGAATGGAATTAATGATTCCAATTCTATCAGCATATGTATGTTATTCACTTGTAGGAGCACAAGGGTTGATGCCTGGTGCTGTTGCTGGATTACTTGCAAATGGAAATGGTATGGTTTATGGAACTGCTGGAAATTGGTCTGGTGCTTGAACAAGATTTTTACCTGAAAGTTTATCAGGATTATCAAGTGGATTTATTGGAGCTCTAGTTGGTGCTTACCTTGCAGGTTTAGCAGTTTTAGGACTAAGTAAATTAATGAAAAACTTTGGAAAAGGTTTACAAGGAGTTAGAGACATAGTCTTTATTCCAGTGTTATCACTACTAGCAATTGCAATTATTATGCTAGCAATAAACATTCCATTAGGTTATGTAATGTTTGGTTTACAAGAAGGTATTACTTACTTGGCAAGTAAAAACTTGATGTGATTAGTATGTATTATTATTGGAGCTATGATGTGTGTTGACATGGGTGGTCCAATCAACAAAATTGCTTACGTTTTAGGAGTACTTTCAGTTGGATTTGCACTTGTAAAAGATACAAATAGTGCAGCTTATGACCAACAAACAATGGTTATGACAGCAGCTATGACAGCTGGAATGATCCCACCATTGGGAATTGCAGTTTCAACTGTTTTATTCCCAAGACAATGAAGTGAAAAAAATAGAGATGCTGCTAAAGCAAACTGATTAATGGGAATGTGTTTCATTTCAGAAGGGGCAATTCCATTTATGATTGAAGATCCAAAAAGAATTATGGGATCTGCAGTTGCTGGAGGAGCAACTGCAGGGGCAATTGTGGGAATTTTAAAAATTGCTATTAATGCACCACATGGAGGAATCTTTGTTTCACCATTAACAAATTCTTTACTATTTGATTCTGCTAGTGCACAAAAAGCTATGGGAGTTGTTGGATTTATCTTAGCAGTAATTGCTGGAACATTTGTAATGGCCTTAATTTTAGGATTCTGAAGAATGGCTGATATTAAAAAAGGAAAATTAGCTTTATCTGGAACTAATGGAGTTAAAGAATCATTAGAAACTAAAATTGCTAAATTTGCAGATAATCCTGCAAAACAAGATGCTTTGAAAGCAAGACTTGAAAAATATAATGCTTATGAAGCAGATTTAGTAGTAAGACAAGCAGCTTACCAAGAACTTGTAGTTCAAAGAGAGTCACAAAAAGCTGCTAAAAAAGCTATGAAATAAATTAAATTAAAAGTTACTCTAATGAAAAACTCTGATTTTTAACAGAGTTTTTTTGTATTTTTTTCAGTTATGTTCTTGAATTACTTTTAAGAAGACAATTTATAACACTTAAAGTGTTATAAATTTCAATAAACACCAATAATAGTAAAAAAATTCTAAAAATTAAAGTATTTTTTGAAAAAAAATGTATTTTTTAGAAAAAGTGATATTATTTATTTAGGAGGTATAATTAATGAAAAAAAGTAAGAAAATTTTAGTAGTTTTCTTAACAATGATTGTATTAATTGCTACTGCCTTAACATTTTTAAATAATAGTCAAAAAAATGCAGCTTATGCAGCTTCAAAAATTAATCAAGCATATTTCAATTAGTTTTTAAAAAGGGTAGTTTACCCTTTTTAAAGTGAGGGGGAAAATAATGAAATTTAATATTTGTTACAAATATTCATTAAAAAGTATTTTTATAAAAAAGTCCTTTTTAATTGTTAATATCTGTTTTATCCTAGTTTTACTTGTTTTAAATTTAGCTTGGGGAATATCAAATGTGATGGTTGTTAAAAATGAAAACTCTGCTTGAATTTTAAACATTGTCAACTCAGTCTTTATTTTTTCATTTTGTGGAAGTTTAGCAACTTTACAACTTCATGAATTTTTAAATGTCCAAAAGCATAATGGGATTAGAACTATTGAAGCTAAAAATGGATTAAAGTCATGACAAATATTTTTTGCAAAACATTTAGCTGTCATTACAAGTAACCTTGTAAGCTGCTTTGTTTTTGCTACATTTGTGATAATCATCAGTGCCATAGTTAATTACAGTAATCCATATTATGTAAAGATGATTTCAATAAACTTATATGCAACAATATTGCTACTACTAGTATTCATAAGTTTTGTGTGTTTATTAACCTCAATAATCTTTTTTAAAATTAGTCTAATAATTTCAGGATCAATTATAGTCATTTTGTCATTTTATCCAATGTTTAGCAGTATTTTAATAAATTTAAATTATGAAGAAGTTCAAAATGACATGACTGGGAACCAATTTAGTTTTGGAAGTGAACTTTATTTTCACACTCTAGCAAAAGAAATAGATCAAGCAATGGGAAATAGTGAACTAATTAAGGAACTTCGAACTTATACAAACAACTGTTTGAGAAAATCTGTGATAAGAATTGAAAACTCTGAAACCCTAGATTCTGAGATAGAAGAAACTTACAATTCAATAAGAGAAAGATTAGATAATTCAATGATATCTTCAGGAAAACTTGTTGAAATTGTTGATGAACTTAATGAATTAAGTGAAAACTATTTAAAAGATGCAAAAAATCATAAATTTTTTGTTGAAGATTGTGAAGATAGAGAGTTTGAATTGTTTTTGAAATCAGCAGATATTGAAAAAACTAATTTAAATGTTCTAGAGGCAGACATAATAAATAAAGATGCAACATACTTGGTCAAAGAATTGAAAACCTATATAAATAATATAAATTCAAAAATTAAGTTTAATGAAAAATATAAAAAATATGCAAAAGAGGTTGAAAAAATAAATCAGTTAATCTTAGAATTTTATTTTAGATTCTATTATTTTTCTGGTCATAGTATGTGAATTACCAATTATTTAGCATTTCTTGATAATACACCTACATATGAAGGAAGGAGAAACTTTATTAAAGAAATTTTTCAAAAACAAAATATGTCAAGTGCTAGAATCATGTACCAGTCTGTTTTTTTTGAAATTATAAATTTTTCAAAAGAAATTGATGGTTGAAAGAAAAAATCAACAGTTCAATATCTAAATAAAGATTTATTGTATAACTACTACATCAATCCAGTTCTTTGATTTGAATATTTTAATTTATATACATTTGTGCCAATGAATTTCAAAATTGTTCAACCAATTTGAGAAAATTATGGTTTAAGTAAGAATTACTTTTTTAAAGGTATTTATATTGATCATAATATAAATATTGATCCGAATGGTCCACCAGAAAAATTAGTATATGTTGGACCAAATAAAGGACTATTAATTTTTACTCTAATTTCACTTAGTTTTGTTCTAACAGGATTAGCATTTTGTGTATATAAAATTAGATTTTTTAAATAGCTAAAAGAATTTAGTGTCTGTTTTTATAATTAATAACTAAATAATCTTAAAAATTTGAATATTAATTCAGATTTTTTAAATATTAATTGTATTTTCTTTTAATTTAACTAATAAAGTCATATAATAAAAATAACTTTAAAAGGGGGAAATGAAATGAAAAAAATTCAAGAAACTTGTCCTGAGTTGTTTGAAGCAATTTTTTCTCAAACAAAATCAACAAAATTTTGAATAATTACTTTTATTAAACAAATGCTAGGTTTAATAGTAGTCTTATTGCTTGCAGTTACAAGTATGACTGCAAATTATGTTGTCAAAGCAGCTTTGCCTCACAATAGTGCTTTAGTAACATGAACCACTTGGATAAGTTTAGCATTTACAATCTTAACATACCTTTACTTTCTATCATATATGTTAAAGCTAAATAACAGAGTTTGGTTCCAACAAAAAGTTTATAAAAATATTGATGAAGATGATTTAATTAATAACAAAAAAAATATTTTCAAGGAGCTTCTTTCAAAAGAGGAAGATAAAAAAATTGGACAACATTTCATTCAGTTAGAACTAATTTGATTATTAATTTATTTTATTACCTACTTGTTGTGAATTTTTTGAGCAGCAACTTACATTTCAAAATCTGCTGCAAGTTTAAATTTTAACCAAAACGTCATTAATATTTTCAACTTTTTAATTAATACAGTTGGTTTAGGATTTGTTTCAACAGGAGTTAGTCGAATCCATAGGGGTTACACTAGGGGTAAAAAATTTTATGGTGAATGACTTAGAAACTCTAAAATAGCTTATGATAATTTATTTCAAGATCTAGTAATTGTTAATGAAGTAAATTTTTACAATAAAAAATTTGATTGAAATTTTACAAATGAGTTTGTAGAATTTTATGGTAATGACACTGAATGCCAGGTTTGAAATATGTTTTTATTACAAAAATATCAAAGGGTTTGAAAAGAATATTGAACTTTTGTTAACTCACAAATTGGTGAAGAATTCCTGGCCAAAAAACAAAATTATCGAACAATTAGGGTTGTGAATTCATTTTTTGCAAACTTTTTAGCGATGGCTGCTCCTCAATAATGGGTTTAACTCATTATTTTTACTACTTTTAAAGCAAAAAACCCATTAAAATTGATATATTAAAAATCTTAAAATTAGTGTAAAATTAAAAAGTTAGAAAATAGGTGAATTAAATGATTCAAAAACCAAGAGGTACTGAAGACATATTTGAACAAAAAGCTAAAGAGTTTTTTAGTCTAGAAATGATAATTAGAAATTTAGTTGATTTATACAATTACAATGAAATTAAAACACCTATTTTTGAAGTTACAGAGCTTTTTAAACGTGGAGTTGGTACAGAAACTGATATTGTTTCTAAAGAAATGTTCTCATTTTTAGATCGTAAAAATAGGGAATTAACTTTAAGACCAGAAGGTACAGCACCAACTGTTCGAGCAGTTTTAGAAAACAAACTTTACATCAATGAGAAATTACCCTTAAAATTATTTTATTTTGGTAACATGTTTCGCTATGAAAGACCTCAGGCAGGACGTCAAAGACAGTTTAATCAATTTGGAATTGAGGTTTTTGGTCCAAAAACCTTTGAGATTGATAGTGAAATTATTTGTTTAGCAGTTTCAATTTTAAAAACAATTGGTTTAGAGCAACACCATGTGCACTTGAATTATTTAGTTAGTGGTGCTGCCCGAAAACAATACATCATTGATTTAAAAGCACAACTAAAATCTTTAACCTTATGTGCTGATTGTGTAAGCCGTTTAGAGACAAATCCATTACGTGTTTTAGATTGTAAAGTTGACAACCACCTGTTTGGAAATATTGTTGCTATGAGTGATTACTTGAATGAAGCAGATCAACAACACTATCAAAGCTTAAAAACATTACTAAGCAATATTGGTATAAAATTTGTGGAGGATAAATTGTTAGTTAGAGGTCTAGATTATTACACAGGTTTTGTTTTTGAAATTAAAGATTCAAATAATTCAACTCTTCTTGGAGGAGGAAGATATGATAATCTTGTTAAAGAATTAGGTGATGTTGATTTACCTGCTGCTGGATTTGCTTTTGGATTAGAAAGAATAATTTTAGCACTTGAATCTTTAAATATCAGCTTAGTTGAAGAAAATTATTTGGATGCATATATAATAGGTTTGACTCCAAAAGCTAAACACTTTGCCAATATTTTGTTATTAATGTTGCGTAGTAGTGATTTAAAAGTTGATTTTGATTTTATGGATCGCAGTTTAAAATCTGCTTTTAAACAATCAGAAAAATTTAATGCTAAAAATATTATCATCATTGGAGATAATGAGTTAAAAGAAAATGTTGTGGTAATTAAAAATCAAATTACTAACAAAGAGCAAAAAGTTAAAATTGAAAATATTGTAGAAACTTTAAGAAAGGGGTTTTAATATGAAACGTACTCACACTTGTGGTGAATTAAATTTAAAAAATGTTGGGACAAAAGTTATTTTACAAGGTTGAATTGCAAAAATTCGCAAAATGGGAGCCTTGACTTTTATTGATTTAAGGGATCGTTATGGAATTACTCAACTAGTAATTGGTGAAAAACTTAGTTCAAGTTTAGCAAGTTTAAAACCTGAATATGTTATTGAAGTTAGTGGACTTGTAATTGAAAGAAAATCAAAAAACCCTGACCTTGCAACTGGTGCAATTGAAATTGAAGTAAATGAAATTGTTATAATTAACAAGTCTGAATTGACTCCCTTTGAAATTAAAAATCAAATCGAGTCACAAGAAGATACTCGTTTAACTTATCGATATTTAGACTTAAGAAGACCAGAGATGCAAAATAATTTGTTGGTGCGTAGTCAAATGAATCATTCAATTCGAAATTATTTTATTGAAAATAATTTTATTGAAATTGAAACTCCAGTTTTTGGGAAATCAACTCCTGAAGGTGCTCGAGATTTTTTAGTGCCATCAAGATTAAACCAAGGTAAGTTTTATGCCTTACCACAATCTCCACAATTATATAAACAATTGTTTATGATCTCAGGATTTGATAGATACTTTCAAATTGTAAAATGTTTTCGAAATGAAGACTTAAGAATTGACCGTCAACCAGAATTTACTCAACTTGATATGGAAATGAGTTTTGCAAATAGTGAAGATGTTATGCAAACAATTGAAAGTCTAGTTAAAAAAGTTTTCTTAGACATTAAAAAAATTAAAATCAACGAACCAATCACCAGGTTGTCATGAGCTGATGCTTTTGATAAGTATGGCAATGATAAACCAGATCTGAGATTTGGTTATGAAATCAAAACTTTAAATGATTTATTTTTAAAAACAACAATACCATTGTTTGAAAATATTAATAATAAAGTAATTAGAGCAATTTGTGTTACTGGTTTATTAAATAAAAAAGATTTAGAAGCATTAACTGAAACTGCCAAACAAAATTCTGTTGAAATATTACCATTTGTTAAATTTAATAACAATGAATGAAGTGGGAGTTTAGCATCAAAACTATCTGACAGTGAAAAACAAAGTTTAATTGAAAAATATAATTTAAAAGAAGAGGCTACAATTTTATTTGCAGTTGATGATTATATAAAAGCATCAAAAGCCTTGGGAGCAGTTCGTAACCATATTGCAAAACTACAAGATCTTTTAGATCCAAATATTTTTAAATTTGCCTGAATTACAAATTTCCCTTTGTTTGAATTTTCAGAAGAAGAAAATCGTTATGTTGCAGCACATCATCCTTTTACAATGCCTAGTGATGAGTGTCTTGACAATTTTGATACTGATAAAGAAAATGCAACCGCCAAAGCTTATGACCTAGTTTTAAATGGTTTTGAAATTGGAGGAGGTAGTCAAAGAATTACAGATCCAAATATTCAACAAAGAATGTTTGACGCAATTGAATTAACAAAAGAACAAGTTGAACAGAACTTTGGTTGATTTGTTAATGCTTATCGTTATGGTGCACCTTACCATTCAGGTTGTGCTCTTGGTCTTGACAGAATCTGTATGTTATTAACTGGGAGTGAAAATATTCGAGAAGTCATTGCTTTTCCAAAAAACTCATCTGGAATTGATCCAATGACAAATGCTCCAGATGCAGTAACTCTAAGTCAACTTGAGGAATTAAATTTACAAATAAAAAAATAGATTAAAAAAATCTGGCTTCCAGATTTTTTTAATAGACAGAATTGATAAAAGTATTCATCACTTGAGAAAAGTCATTAATAAAGGCATAATATTCAATCATCGCAGCATTTAAACCAATGAAATCTTCTTCTGAAAGTTTCTTTTTTTTAAATAAAATGCTGACATACTTTAAAGTTAAACCAACAAAAACAAAAGTGTTTGTTAATGAACTATCAGTGCAAACAATGTTATTAAAACATAAGTCAATATACTTATCTTTTTTTAAAACTGTCTCAAGTTTTTTTCTAAAACTTTGTAAATACTTTTCAATAATTTCATTTGAAGTATCAATAATAAATAATTTTTTGTGACTGATGTTTTCATAATTAATTGATTGATAGTAGTTGCAAATAATTTCAATTGCCTTAATAATTCCTAAAGTAGCACAATAGTTATCAATTAACTTTTGAAATTTAGAAAGCATTTTAGTTGATGTTTTTATTAATGAGTACTTTTGATTAAGAAAACTTTTAAAATGATCCACTTGTTTAAATAAATTAGGGTATTCCTCATAATTTGTAAATGATTTAATCTCAAAGTTCTGAGAGTTTCCACTAAACTTAACAAGTCATTTATTTAATTTTGAAACTCTTTGCTTTAAAGATTTACTTCAAAAGGGATTCACATTCTTTAAATCTGTCAAGTTTACCAAAGAAGGTTCAAAAGGTTTAAATAAGTTTATCATAAAAAAGTTCAGCTCCTCAACTGTTTTTATTATATAGTATTTATAGATAAGGTGGTCAAAAATATGTTAGGCAAGTACAATTTCACAGCAGAGCACTTACCAAAAGTTTTAAAATACTTTGAAATAACAACCAGTTATGCATTTATTTGACTAGACTTAGTAAATGAAGCTTTTGCAAGCAACCAAATTGAATTTAATAAATTACAAAAGATTAAAGAAAAATTGTTTAATTTAGAATATTTAGATACCTTTCAAGAAGTTAGGGATGAATTTTACTTTGCTTATGAAGATGCATCATTTTTATTAGTTAAATTGATTAATGAGGGACAAGCTGTTAATGCTTATGATTTAACTAGCAAACTTTATTCTTTAAAAGAAACTTTTTTAATTACAGATAATTTAATCAGATTTTGTTATGATTTTATTAGTCAAAACCAAAAAGTACCTGATTATGATCAGGTTGTTGGTTTTATTTTCAAAAAACTTAAAATTTATTTAAAACAAATTTTGGACAATAAAATAGTTTTAAATGAAGTTTTTGATACAAAAATAATCAAAAGTTTTAGCACAAATTTAGCAAATGAAGATTTAGACACTTGAAGCAGAACCCTAGAAACTAGTATTGAAAAATTTGAAGCAAATTATATGGAAAATCATGATCTTTTTTTACAAACCAATGACATGACTTTAAACTATTGAAAAATTATGGGACTTTTAACTCAAATGCAAACACTTTGTGAAATTATTAATTTATTTAGACAATAAACTCAGTTTTATTGGCTTTTTTTAACTATGGTGAAAAAATAAATTACAAGTTTTATTAAACTTATAGTACCATTTAAAGCCAAATGATTCCAAATAATCACTCAACTAATATCAAATAAAATCAATCCATACCCCCAATGATGTTTATTTTTACTGCTATTTTTGGTATAATATAACTAATTTATTGAGGTGAACATCATGCAAGTAAGAAAAATTATTCTAAAAAATTTTATAAAACCAGGAGTGCAGACATACATTTTTGATAAATATCAAAAACTAGTTGCTGGTAAATTTTATGATATAAAACAACTACAAGTAATCAAAAATCTCTTAGCAGGTAAGTGGGATGAGGAAAGTCTAAGTTTTAACAAATATTATCCTAATTTTAGAAAAAAAATACCCAATATGGATCTCCAAATAGATGCACTTATTGGTTTCACTGATGAAGAGTTACTTGATTTTAATAAACTAATTTTACCAATTTGTGGTAAAATTCAAAAATCAAATAACTGATTTTATACAATTAAATGTGTTTATCCATTTTTATTCCCAATTGTCAAACTTACTCCTGCAGATCATAAATTGGACCAAAGTTTTATCATTGGGTCCCATTATGATAAATTTAATAAACCAAATGCTAGCAAAAGTGAACTTTTAACTGTAGTTGCTTTAAATGCAATTAACTTAATTCGTGAAAAATACTATGAGTATATTAACTATGAAGTTAAAGCAGAAGAATTAGCAGAGCACAAGCATTACCTTGAAATTCTACATTCAATTTTTACAAATCAAGATGATTTTATTGAAAAAGTAAAGCAAGTTTTTAACAACATTGATGATGGAGATGTCATTCGTTTTGGAGATGAAAAGGAGTTTTTCTTAAGGTCTAAACCAATGGTTGATTTCATTAATAAATATGAGCTCTTTAAAACTAATGCTTATATTGCAGAAAACTTTAAATCTCTACTAGCTGAAACATTATTTATTGATGTAGAGTGAGTTTTTGCCACAAAAACTGCAAGTAATGCTATTGAAATGAGAAAAGTAATTTGAGAAAACTATGGTTATCGTTGTATACCAACAAAAGACATCATGAAGCTGATGAAATTTAATTTCCAAACAGACAGGGTAATAAGCAAAGCAATTAAACAAATTGAATTTAAAGATTCTAAATCAAATCCAATTTTATGAACAAATCGTCATAGAAATATTAATTTTTTTGCAAAAGATTACACTAATCCAGGTTTACCAAAAGTAGATTTAAAAGTAGATCAAAATTTATATAATGTTAATAGAAGATCTGCAAGTATTGCACTTAAAAAAATGAGAAAAGATAGCAACAAATAAAGCTATCTTTTATTATGTTTTAATGGGGGAAATTCTTATATTTAATCATAAAAACCTATTAAAAGTGTAAATTTGTGTTGAATCAAAGTCTTTACAACTTTTATAGGTAACTTGACCAATTTATTTCATTCTATTTTGGTTGTTATTTAAATTTTTCTAAAAATTATGATAATATAAATATATGAAAGTAAAGGGAAAAATATAGTCTTAATTTATTAAAAAACTTTTTAAATGTAAGGTTTTTTAAATCGAAATTAATTTCAAAGGTATTATTTCAAAGAGAAGACTAGTTACACCCATCTAATTTCATAAAATTAAAGTTTTGAATACATAAAAAAACAGCTATTTTATGAATTTGATGGGTTATAGTTTGCCTCTAAAAAATACTGAACTAAAGTATTGAACTTTTGCTTTCTATCTAATATTTGATAAGGATTTTGAGAAGATGTGTTAATTTCAAGATTATTATAAAACTATCAAATAGAGATTAAGCTAATAAATTATATTTAAGAGAACAGAAATATTTAAACATTAAATTGTTTGAAGAAAATGAGTGATGTGCCACAGTTATTTTAAAAATAACTGTGACTTTAAAAAATTTAGTTTAACAAACGTTGGGAATAAAACATTATGTAGGAAAACAAATTTTGTACAGTTAATTTTGAAATTTTTATAAAATTTTAAAACAATAAGTTTAGTTAATTAATTATCTAATTTTAACTGACTTTTTATATAACTTTCCAAAATTGCACACTATGCTAGTATTTTATCCTGTTAGTTTAAATATTTTTTTGGTGTATGACCAAAAAAATATGAAAAAAAAGTAAATATTTTAATATTTTAAAATATAATGAAAAAAAAGGAGAATTGTATATGAAAAGTTTAAGTGTTGGGGAATCATTAATAGATATAATTATAAGGCCAGATAAAGACAAAATCTTTAACATAATTGGTGGGGCTGCACTAAATTATGCAACAATTTATGCACAATCTGATGATAACACTTCAACATTGCTTAGCAATGTTGGTAGTGATGAGCATGGTAAAAAAATCAAAAGTTTTTTACTAAAAAATAAGATTAATCTAATACCAATTACAGTTAATGACAACTTTACTATTAAAGCTATGGTACGTACTAAAAGTGATAAATCAGTTGAATTTAAATTTATCTACAAAAATTTAGATAACTTTAGTAAACTATCTCCAATAGACATAGATGAATATGATGTAATAAGCTTCACAAGTGCCTTCTACTTATGAGAGGAAAATTACTTTAGTAATGTTTATTTAAGTATTTTGAGATCTGCAGCTGCTAAGAAAAAAACAATTGTTTTTGATCCGAATTACCGTAAAGATATTTGAAAAAGTGATGCAAATTACTATCAAAGAGCTCAGGAATTTATTAAAAATGCCGACTTTTTAAAATTAAAGGACAGTGACATTGACTTACTTGAAAAAAGTGCCGACCTTTTGGGTGTTAAAGTTGATATTCGCAGTTCAATCAAAACAAAAGCAGTCTTGATAAATACCAAAGAGAATAAACAAATTGAAATTTATTGAAATAAAGATAAAATTAATTTTGAACATCAAATTATTAATGATATTGAAGATGCAACTGGAGCTGGTGACATTCTAGTAAGTTCATTTGTCAACAATATCTATGGAAAAGTAATTAACAAAAAAGCAATTATTGAAGCAATGAATCAAGCACTAATTACTGTTGAAAAAAGCCTAAAAAATAAAGGTGCTCTTGGTTTCTTAAAAGATTCATATTGAGAAGATGACAAAATTCAATTTTAAAGGAGTATTTATGGAAAAGAAAAACAATTATAAAGTTGTCTTGGAAACAATCAAACAATTTAATAACATAACTTTTAAAGAATTACAGGGACATGTTAACATTCCTGAATCTACTACACGTAGGATTCTAAACAACCTGGAAAAGGGTGGTAAAATAGTTAAAGAATTTGGTGCCTACCAAATTCTCTCAGCTCCACTTGTTAAGGAAATTCCCTATTTAGAAACAGCAAACATAAACATTGAACAAAAAAAAGAAATAGCAAGAAAAGCCTTTTACTGTATCAAACCAGGTGAGTCAATCTTTTTAGATGGCGGAACCACAATTGATTTTTTAGCAGATTTGCTAACGGTAGATTTGATGATAAATATTTTAACAAACTCAATTCCAATATTTATAAAATTATATGAAAAAGGATTTAGAGATATTGTTTTAGTTGGTGGAAACTACAATATTGCCAACCATTCATTGGTAGGGTACAGTGCTGTAGATTTCATAGAAAAATACAATTTTGATATTGCATTTTTAGAAGTATCATCAGTCGATCAAAGTTTTAATTGCTATACTACTCGCATGGATGATTTACAAATCAAGCGAAAAGTAATCGAAAGGTCAAAATTTGTTTTTGTCTTAGCTGACGAATCAAAATTCGACAAAAAGTCATTTATTAAATTTGCAACAAAAAATGAAGTAGTAATTATTTCTGAATAAGTGTGCTTAGGCACACTTTTTTATTTGCCTAATTTTATATAAAAAAATAAATTTTATTCAAATTTAACAAATATTTCTAAACAATTTTGAAATTTTTTCGATTTTTGTGATTAAATAATATTGAAATGGAGTCATTTCAATAGAAAGGAAAAAATAATGAATTTATTTAAACAAAAAAGCAAAAATAATGAAGCTTTTAAGATATTAAATAAGAATCTTGGTGGTTCAGAAAACATTATCAGCATTAATCACTGTGCAACCCGATTAAGAATTGTCTTAAAAGATCCACAATTAGTTAATCTAGAGGAAATTGAAAAACTTGAATTTCACAATGGAGTACTTTTAAAAGGTGATGTCATACAACTTTTAATACCAAAAGACATTGAAAGTTTTAACAAAGAATACTTAACCAGTTTAGGTATTTCAGTTAATAGAGTTGCCAACTTATTTGATGTTGAATTAAAACCCAAAAAAGGTGGTTTAAAAGCATTTATAAATGGAATTGGGGTTATTGTCACTCCAATAGTACCATTTTTGATTACTTTGGGAATTGTTGCCACAATTACCAATGTGATTAAATTAATTGATGAAAATAATCCAGTTTATGAGATGTTTGCAATCTTACAAAATGCATTAGTTTTAGGATTTTCAATCCTAATTCCATGATCAATTTTTAAAATGATGAATGGGAGACAAGCAATTGGAATTAGTCTTGGAATAGTTTTATGTGCAAAAGATTTAAGTAGCACTTTACTGTTTATGCAAAGTGGCAACGATTTATTTAAATGAACTGGAACAGACTTTTCATTTAGTAATTTAGTGAGTGGTTATCCTTGAAAAATTTCTTTTGAAGGGCAAATTCTGCCTCTTGTAGGAATTGGTTTTATGGGAGTTTACTTGGAAAGACTTGTCAATAAAATAAAATGAGGTGTCATTAAACAACTAATAGGAATTCCTGCAGTCACAATTATTACATTTTTTGTAGCACTACTAGTTATTGCTCCAATTGGGATGCTAATTACTTATGGAATGAATATTGGAGTTTTGTGAGCTACAACTCACCAAGTGGCAAAATATGTTTTTAACCCAATCTTTGGCTTAATACTACCATGAACTGTGGTGACTGGTTTTATTCAAATCTTTGTAGTTATTAACTTACAACAATTTGCTGCCTACAATGCTACCACAATGATGGCTTTGTTTACACAATTAAATATTGCAGTAGCTACAAGTACTTTAGCAGTTGCTTTAATTCACAGTAAAAATAAAGAGTTACAAAAAACTGCCACTCCTTCATACTTAATTGCCTTTGCAAGTGGTTCAACTGAACCTGCCTTATTTGGATTTTCTCTACGCTTCTTGTATCCAGTTATTGCTGCAAGTATTGGTTCTGCAGTGGGAGCAGTTATTACCACTTCAACAGGAGTGTTAGCGATTTTAGGAACTTCATCACTATTAATTTTTCTATCAGTGATCCCCCAAGCAAATGTCCCAGATTATGCTAACTTTGGGATAACAACTTTAAGTGGGGGTGGCTTCTTGTGAATGGCTGTGGCTTTGGTGGCAACAATTGGAACAACCTTTTTAGCCACAATGTTATTGTCAAGAGTCAACTATTTTAAAAGTTTATCAAAATCAATTCTTGAAAAAGACTTTAGTCCAATTTTAAAAACTGACTAATTAAAAAGAGGAGAGAAAAATATGAAATTAAAACCCGAATTAATTTGAATAAAAAGCAATCAACATAAACAAAAAGATATTGATGCATATAATAATTTAGTAGCAAGTGATAAATATTATCGACCAGTATTTCACTTAGCACCTCCAAATGGATTGATGAATGATCCCAATGGATTATTATTTAAAGATGGAGTTCACCACATTCACTACCAATGAAGTCCCTTACAACCATATCATGGTTTTAAACACTGACTCTATGTAACAACTTCAGACTTTGTAAATTATCACGATCATGGAGAATCAATTATTCCCGATCATCCCAAAGAAGCAGGAGGTGCTTTTTCAGGAAGTGCCTATGACTTTGGTGATAAAGTAAAAATTTATTATACAGGAAATAATGAAGATGGTAATGGAAATGTTATTGAAGAAGTTCAAATTGCTGCTGACTTTGTCAATGGGAAAATCATCAACAAAGAAGTGGTTGTAGAAAATGACTTTGAAAGATTCACAGCTCATGTTCGTGACCCAAAAATCTTTGAATACCAAGGTAAAAAGTATTTAGTTTTTGGAGCTCAATGTCGTGATACCAAAAAAGGTGGTTTAGTATTTTATGAAATGCAAACACCAGAAAAATTCACTTACTTTAAAACATTAACTTCTAGTCTTAATGTGGACTATGGTCATATGTGAGAATGTCCCAACCTAGATCCTCTTGAAGATAAAATTTTATTTATGATTTCTTCAGAAGGATGATTTAAAAATGATGACAAATATGAATTAAACAGTACTAGAAATGTTGTTTATACTGCAATTAAGGAATTTGATTTTGAAAACAACAAGTTAAAGGAAGAGTTTGAAATGGTCACAATGGATTATGGGTATGATTTTTATGCACCCCAAACTTATTGAGTAGATAAAAAATTAGTGTTGCTAGCATGATTTGGAAATGTTGATGTTCAATATCCAACTGACCAATTTGCTTGACATTCAATTATGACCATACCAAGAGAATTGAGCTGAAACAAAAATGTTTTAGTACAAAAACCTCTAGCTGAGTATTGTAAAAACATTTTAACTAATAAAACTAAAAAAACAGTTACAGAAATTAAAGACAAACAAGTTATGCATTTAAAATTTGAACTAGTTGGAGATTTAGAGATAAAAATTTCAAATGATAAAAATGAATTTATGAATATAAAATTTGACAGTAAAGAAATTTCAATGGACAGAACTCACCAATCTGAACCTGTTGACTCAACTTGTGAAGCACCAAGATATGCCATTAGAAAAATTGACAAACAATTTGTTGAAATGTTTATTGACAGATCTTCAATTGAAATGTTTGCAGATGATTATCAAACCATCTTCACATCAAGATTCTTCATTAGAGATTGAAATAAAATTGAATTCTCAAAAGAAATTAATGTTGAAATTTCAGATGTAAACCGTTAAAATTTAAAAAATAGGAGAATTAATATGAAAAAAACTTTATGCATTGGTGAAGCCTTAATTGATGTAATCAAGCAAGGTGATGCTGTTATTGAAGAAAATGTTGGGGGAGCTCCACTTAATGTAGCTTGTTCAATTGGACATTTAAAAGGGAGTGCTTCATTTTATGGAGCAATAGGTAAGGATGATAATGGTCAAAAAATTATTAATCTTTTAAAAAAGCATAATGTTGGTTATGACAAAATGCAAGTTCTTGAGAATAACAAAACAACATTAGCATTTGTAACAATCTGAGGAGAAGGTGAAAGAAACTTTGAGTTTGCTCTTGATGCAGATCAAAAAATAAGTTTTGCTGCAATCAAAGATTCTATCAATGATTTTGATATCTTTCATTTTGGTAGTGCCACATCACTTTTAGCAGCAGAACCATGTGAAAATTATAATCAAATTCTTGAAGCTACTATTGCTGCAAAAAAATTTATTTGCTTTGATCCAAACTGAAGAAACTTATTATGAAAAAATGATGTTAAACAATTTTGTGAAAAAGTAAAACCATTTTTAAAAAGTGCCAATCTAATTAAAATGAATGAAGAAGAACTTATGATAGTTTCAGAAGTCAAAGATTATCAAAGCAGTTTAAAAAAAATGATTGAACTTTATCCACAAGCAACTTTCTTAATTACTTTAGGTAGCCTTGGAAGTGTTGTTGCAAATAAAAATATTTTACAACATTTTGAAATTAAAAAATCTCAAAATCCTGTTGACTCAACTGGAGCTGGTGATGCTTTCATTGCTTACATTATTAATGAGATTGCAAAATTTGAAAATCCAAATGATTGGACTAGTGAATTAAGTAGAATTATTAATGGAGCAAACGAATTTGCTAAAAAAAGTATTGAGTATAAGGGAGCATTAACTTTCTTAGACAATTAAGATCACATCAATTAAAAATAATTAGAAAAAATGCTTCTAAAATATTTGGAAGCATTTTTAGTTTTAAAATTTTTAACTTGAGATGTCATATAATTTTTTAAATAAACCTGGTTTACTAATTAAGTCATCAAAGGTTCCAATCTGAACAATTCCCATTCTTGGTTCAAGTACAAAAATTTTATCAAAACTTTTTATTGTACTTAAACGATGAGCAATTGCAATTGTGGTTCTACCAACCATAAGTTTTTCAAGTTCTGCTTGAATTTCCGCTTCCACAATATTGTCAAGAGCACTAGTAGCTTCATCTAAAATTAAAATCTCAGGGTCTTTTAAAATCAAACGAGCAATAACTAATCTTTGTTTTTGTCCACCTGACAATTGACTTCCACACTCAAATAAAATTGTGTCATAACCATCAGATCAACTCATAATTAAGTCATGCAATTTTGCCTTTTTTGCAGCAATTACTATGTCTTCATTTGAAACATTGTCAAGTCCATAAGCAATGTTTGCATAAATTGTTCCACTTAATATTTGTGGTTCTTGATCAACATAACCAATCTTGTCCAATCATGACTTTAGATTTAGGTCTTGTAAATTATATTTTTGATTAATTTTTATAAGTCCACTTGATGGATCATAAAATCTTAAAATCAATTTAGCAATTGTTGATTTTCCACTTCCAGTTGGTCCTACAAAAGCATATTTATAATTTTTTTTGAGTTCAATGTCTAAATTTTTTAAAATGATTTCATCACTACTTGGATATTTAAATTCAACATTTTCAAAACAGATTTCTGTTAATGGCTCAGAAATAATTTGGGTTTTGTGTTTATCAATGCAAATAGTTGAATCTAAAATTCTTACAACAGATGCTGCAGCAACATGTGCTGCTGGTTCATCAGCAATTACTTGTCGCAATTGCAAAATTGGAAGAGTCATTACAATAACTCCAGCAGTAAAAGCAGTCATTACACTAACAAGTGCTTGAGTTTGTTCATAATATAAAAAGACACCAAAGATAATACTAGCCATTGAGAAACTTCCAATGCCTCCAACAATTAAAGCATTGGGAATCTCAGCTAAAAATAATTTACCTTTATTTTTTTTATCAACAAAATTTATTGACTCTTGAAATTCTGTTTTCTCTTTATTAAAGGTTCCACTTGATTTAATCAAACGAATGCTATAAACTTTTTCAGTTAAATTATTATCTAATTTCTGACTTGCTTGGTGAATTTTTTTAGTGCTACTATTGGTTATCAAAATAAAGATAAAAACTAAGATTAAAAAGATTGCTAATAATCCAAAAACACTCGAAGCTAGTTTTCAATTAATTTTAAACATCATAATTGATGAAATCAAAATTGTGACACTAGATAGGGTGTAGTTGGCTGGTGCTTCTTTAATGTGTTTTGCTAGAATACTACTTTCTTTAACCAAGGTACCAATTAGTTCACCAGTTTTATTTTGACTAAAATAATCTAAATCTTGATCAATTAACTTGTCAATTAAAGCTTTTCTAATTTTTGCCTCATAGCTTCCAGCAATGTAGCCACTAATGATGTAAACTATGTAAACCACTAAAATAACCAAAGCAATATCCACAATCATAATTTCAACAAGGTTATAAAGATTTAAGTTTAAACCCCAAAGAACTAAGTAAACTGTGTGATTTGTATAATTAACATTGCTATAAAAAAATGTTTCGATTACATCTTGTAAAAAAGCTTCACGGTCTTTAATAGTGTTATTGAGATTTTCTAAAATTATTTTTTGCAAATTTGGATCAGTTACTCAACGACTAAAAAAACCATTGGCTTTTTCCACATTATTTGCAGCATCAATAACACTTTTTGATACTAATAGAGCAGTAATGTATTCAATAATTTTTATATTTGTAATTAATAATAATGACATAAAAATTGTCAAGGTCAACATTAAACTTGCCAAAAACCATCTATCTTTTAAAGACTGTCAGATTTGTTTGTACAAATTATTCTTAAGAATGAAGACCTGCTTTTTCTGATTTTTCATTTCTAGTCTCCTTAATTTAGTGTTATAATACTTAGGCAAGTGCCTAATATTTGATTGATATTTTGTAAGGTTTGTAATAATGTTGTTTTATATGAAACAATATTATTTTATCATAATGAGGAATTAGAAATGCCAAAAAAATACAATATTGATGATTTAAATATTCATGTTAAACTTTATTTATTAGTAAACTTCTTAATGAGGGAATTTCGTCAAAGGTTCACTAAGGCATTCCCAAAACTTTATGCTGATGCCTTTGTTCATTTAATGTTTATAAAACATGCTGTTGGCATTAGCCAATTTGAACTTGGAGAATTAAGCAATACTAATAAATCAACTTTATCAAGAAATATAAAAATTTTGTTAGATAATGAACTAGTGATTAAAAAACAGCAGCCCGAGCTAATGAAAATGAACTATATTTATCTAAAAAAGGTGAGTTAGTTGCTGGTGAGATTGAAACTTGAATTGAAGAAGCAAGAATTGAAACTAATTTACAATTAGAAAATAATGACCGTATCACTCAGGTTGTTTCGAGTTTTGTTAACAAATTTTTAAAATGAGAGCAATAGTTAATCCAAAATCAATTATGTGGAGGTAAAGAAAATGGATAAAGACAAAATTAAAGAAATTAACACAGTCAGTGAGGCTGATGTTATGAAAGAAATGTGCAATAACACTCTATCAAATAAAGATAAAAACCAATTCTTAGAATCAATTATGGAAAATTATTATCTTGACAATGATAATATTAATTTTTTAGAAGATAATGGGTATAGTTTTTTTAAATTTCAAAACCAAGACCAGTGTTTTTGCTTGAGTGGTAAAGTTTTTGCAGAATGTTGTCAAACAAAGATGCAACCAAAACGTAGTGAACCTTATACTTCATATGAAAAAAGTTTACTAAATCCTGATGAATTTAAAGTGTTTCAAACAAAAATGACAGAACTTTTTTTAAAACACTACCAAAATTTAGGTGCTAAACAAGTTTGTGCAATTCCAACTTGTCAAAAACAAGCAGTGGAATCAAATTTATACCAAATTGATTTTGCAAATGAAAAATGATATTCAACCAATAAAATTAACCCTTTAGATTCTAATTTTAAAATGGGGGAAGTTTTCTTTAATACTGTTGAAGCCAATAATTTCAAATATTTTGGTTGGTGTGCAGATCATGAGCAAACTAACCAAAAAAACGTTTTGTCAAAAGAAAGTAGTGAAATAGAAATCATTCAGATGCATACTTGTGCAATTTTATTCAAACTATTTATTGCTCAAGTTTGTTTGACTGCCAGTCAAGAGGACTTTTTAAGTAATTTTAACTCAATCGCAGAAACAGGTTTTCAAGCAATTTTTGTTTATCGTTTAAAAAAACTAGCAAACCAGGTTCAATCTTTACAAAATATTTTGTTAAAATATTTGAAAAGTTATGAAAAAAACACAGATTTAAAAGTAATTACTTGGGAATTGGGGCGTCAAAAAAACTTTCAAATCTTGGACCTAATCTATCCACAAATTAGTCCAAGTGATTTTCAAGTAATCAATTCAGTAAATAACGTTTTTGTTGCTGAAAATCCCATAAGTTTTTGTGTGAATGATGTTTGTAAAAATACACTAGTAACCATTGTTTTTGACAAAACCAACAAAAAATTGCAGAATTTTATCAACCAATATTTATTAATAATTGATGAAAAAAGCAAGGCCAAAGAGTATTTTGTATCAAATTGTGCCTTAATCCTAGCAGATAATATCTTATTTTCTGCTAAATACTTTGAAAAACTAAGTCTTGATGATAAAGTTTTTCTTTCAGCACTTAATAAATTCCGCTATGAAAACCCCACAGCTGGACATGAATATGTTAAAATGCAGTTTTTTGCTGGCTTTACTAAGGGAAATGACTTTTTTAAATAAAAAAATAACTCACAAAATGAGTTGCTTTTTTTACTCTGTATCCTCAATTGAATCAATTGCTTGTTGTCAATCAACATCATTTTCTTCATCAATGTGTTCCTTGTAGTGTTGGTCACACACTCTCATCGCAATTTCTTCTTGTAAATTTTCATCATAAACATAAATTCTTTTTGGATCTTGAGGATTTAAAGTTTGTTTACAATCTTTTATTTCACAGTTTTTCATAAAACCACTCCTTTACACATATTAATTTTACTCTTTTTTAAATCCAGATAAAAGGGTAAACAAAAAAAGATTTTTAATCTCTTAAAAATCTTTTGCAGCTTTTGTGATTTTATCAGCAATTGTAGCTACTGCTTCATCTGGACTCATTTGCATAATTGGAGCAACTTTAGTACCAGCAAATAAAATTGGTTCACAAACTTTTGCCCCCACAAATTCTCAAGTACCTTTTAAAAAGGCTGTGTGGTCTCCAAAGGGATATCAACCAAATGGTGCTCCTTGGGTAGTTAAAATTTGCACTTTTAAGTGATCTAAAAGCCCAATTGCATCTCCTTTTTTAGAGTATTTGTATGAAAAGGTTTGATTTGCTAAAAGAATATGGTCTAAGTAGTTTTTAATTAAACCACTCACATTAAAGTTATTCATTGGACTTGAGATAATTACTTTTTGAACTTCTTTTAATTGGTTAATATATTCCATAGCATCTTGTTCATTTCAATATTCAGTTTGGTTTGTACGAGTTAAAGTTTTGCTAGCCATTGGGGCTGTATTTAAGTCTAACTCAATTAGTTCGTCATCTGGGTGACTTGCTATGTAAGCTTTAACAAAACTTTTTGTTAAAGCAATTGAATATGATTTTTCGATTGGACTAACTGTCCCTGTTATTACTAAAACTTTTGCCATTTTTTTCCATCTCCTTATTCATATTTTACTCTTTTTTTATTAAAGATAAGAGCAATAAAAACAATGAAAAAAAATTTTACTCAATAACTTGTAAAAGTATTTAAAAAATTTAGTTGGCAATGACAAGTGAATGTTTTAAAAAAAATTGTACTTCCACCTTTTTCCGGACAAAAAATTAAATTACATTTATATTGAATGTAAAATAATATTGTTAGGAAAGAGGTTTTTTTATGGGACATTACTCAGCAAAGCAAAAAGAAAAAATAATTTTAAAATTTAGAGAGAGCAAGACAAAGGCCAAGAATTTTGTTAAAAGTTATGGCATCTCAGATCAAACACTTTTAAATTGGTGTAAAAAGTATGATCAATCTGGAATTGATGGTCTTGGGGCACCAAATTCAGCTGATAAAGAAGAACTAATAATTTTAAGAAATGAAGTTAAAGAGCTGAAGAAGAAAAATGCCGAATTAGAAACTAGAAATGAAATGTGAAAAAGAATTGAGGCCCTGATAAGTAAAAAAAAGTAGTTAAATGGGAGCTTAATATAATTAAATGCTTAGTTGTTGAGGAATTTATCTACAATGAATTCAAAATACCTAAAAATGGCTTATTAAAAATTGCTCAACTTCCAAAAAGTACATACTATGAATGAGTGAAGCAAGGGAAACCTAGGGTAAGATATTATGATCATGATTTTTATTTAAATATTGAGCAGAGCTTTATTGATTCAGGAAAAACCTATGGTTGTAAAAGAATTGCAATAGATTTGCTCACTAAGGGGATAGCTAAGTCATCACATAAAAAAATATTGAGATACTTTAAAATGAGAAGCATCTCCACCAATAATCATGTGAAATGAAAAAATAAGGTAGCAAAACCTGAAAAGGTTGGTAAATACCCAAACTTGTTAACTGATCCTGAAAATTTTGATAAGTATGGTGATGTTTTTTCAGTAGACATAACAGAAAAGGAATTCAATGGTGAAAGATACTATACCTGTGGTTTTTATCATATTAAAATGAAAAAAATATTTGGTTTAGTAACAGAAAAAAATAAAGGGAATCAACTTGTAGAAAAATCATTTCTAAAAATGACTGATGAATTTGGTGTCTTCTTGCCAAACAGTGTAATACACTCAGATAATGGTTCTGAATTTAAAGCATATAATTATAAGTTGATGCTAATGTACTTTAATTTGATTCCAAGCATGTCAAGAATAGCCAAGTCTACAGATAATGGTTGGATTGAAGGGTTTTGATCAGTTTTTAAAAGAGAATGCTTAAAAGAAAATTACTGTTATAAAGGACTTGCTGAGTATCAGCTAAATGCAAGTTTATATCAAAAATTTTACAATTATGTGAGAATAAAGTTGTAAAATATGTGTGTCCGGAAAAAGGTTACCTGTCAGTTTTAAAAAAAATTAATTCAAACAAACAAATATGGTTTAAATAATTTATAATTAATATGAAATAGGAGAAAGCAATGAAAAATGTAACTATTATAATTATTGCCGGAGGTAGTGCTAGTGGTAAAACTAATGTTGCTTTAAAAATAGCTAATGAAATTTTAGAAGGAGAACCTGTGGTACATGTTTCTATGGACCATTATTATAAATCTTTTGCCAACTTGTCCTTTGAAGAAAAGCAAAAATTAAATTTTGATCATCCAAGTACTTTAGATATTGATTTATTGTGTCAGCATTTAGACCTGTTAAAACAAAGAAAACCAATTGATATCCCAATTTATGACTTTACCACTCATTCACAAACTGGTACCAGCACCCGAGTTGAACCAAGTGATGTTGTGATTTTGGATGGAATTTTATCACTTCACATTGAAGAAATAAGAAAAAGGGGAGACATTAGAATCTTTATTAGAACAGATGATGATATTCGTTTTATTCGTCACCTCCAAAGAGATACAGTTGAAAGAGGTCGCTCAGTGGCAGACATTATTGAACAATATCTAACAACAGTTCGTCCAAGTTATAAGTATTTTGTGGAAACTTCAATTGATCATGCTGACATTATTGTGCCTTATTCAGAGTATAATACCATTGCTGTTGACATGATTGCTACAAAAATTAAGAGTTTATTAAGGAAAAACTAAGCTCTGGCTAGTTTTTTCTTTGTCTTAAACTAGAAAAATGTCAATTTTGGTAAAAATGTGTTATATTAAATTTATTGATAATCTAAAATGTAATTGATAAGGGGTTGTAAGAAAATGTCAGATACAAAAAAAGATCTAAATTATACTGAAGACAGTATCCAGATTTTAGAAGGTTTAGAAGCAGTTCGAAAGAGACCAGGAATGTACATAGGTTCAACCGATGTTCGCGGTTTACACCATTTAGTTTGAGAAATTGTTGATAACTCAATTGATGAGGCCTTAGCAGGCTATTGTACTGAAATTAATGTTGTCTTGGAAAAAGATGGTTCAGTCACCGTAAAGGATAATGGTCGAGGAGTTCCAATTGGAATGTACAAAGGTACAAGCCAATCAACACCTGAAATTATTTTTTCAGTTTTACATGCTGGGGGAAAATTTGGTGGTGATGGTTATAAAACATCAGGAGGCTTACATGGAGTTGGTTCTTCAGTTGTTAATGCTCTTTCAAGTAAATTTAAAGTAGTAATTTATCGAGATGGTTTAATTTCTCAAATTAAATTTGCCAAAGGCGGACAGTTAACTGCTCCACTAAAAGAAACTGGAACTTCAAAATTAACAGGAACAGTAGTTAACTTCACTCCTGATGAAACTATTTTTAGTACCACAAAATTTTCATTTTCAACAATTTCAGAACGTTTAAAAGAGTCTGCTTTACTAAATTCAGGTTTAAAAATAACTTTAAAAGATGAACGTAGTGATAAATATGTTGAATATCGTTTTGAAAATGGGTTAATTGAATTTGTCAATGAGTTAAGAGGTAGTGCCAAACAATTGTGTAACCCAATTATGATTAAAGGGAACGAGAATGAAATTGATGTAGAAATTGCTATGACTTACACAGATGACTTTGCAGATAACATTATGGGATTTGCCAATAATGTTAAAACTAGTGATGGGGGAACCCACATTACAGGTTATCGTACTGGTTTATTAAAAGCACTTAATGAATATGGACGTGCCCAAGCAATTATCAAAGAAAAAGATAAAAAATTAGACCAAGCAGATATTAAAGAAGGTTTAATTGCAGTTGTAACTGTAAAAATTCCTGAAAATTTAATTCAATATGAAGGTCAAACCAAAGGAAAATTAGGAACCAGTGAAGCACGTAGTGCTTGTGAAAAAATTACTGAAGAAATTTTTGGTTTTTGATTACAAGAAAACAAAACTATTGCTGTTAACATCATTGAAAAAGCTCTGTTAGCAAGACGAGCTCGAGACGAAGCTCGTAAAGCTCGCCAAGCAGTTCGAGACCAAAAAAATAAAACCAGAGGTAAAACAATGCTGGGTAAATTAACTCCAGCCCAAGGTAAAGATAAAACCCAAAATGAATTATTTTTAGTTGAAGGGGATTCAGCTGGTGGTAGTGCTAAATCAGGAAGAGATCGAAAATTTCAAGCAATCTTGCCATTACGTGGTAAAGTAATAAATGCAGAGAAAACAAAGTTAATTGATTTATTGAAAAATGAAGAAATCACTACCATTATTAATGCAATTGGAGCTGGAATTGGTAGTGACTTTGATGTTGATGATATAAATTATGGCAAAATCATCATTATGACTGATGCGGATACAGATGGAGCTCACATTCAAACTTTGCTATTAACTTTCTTTTATCGTTATATGAAGGATTTAATTTCAAATAAAAATGTTTATATTGCTATGCCTCCCTTATTCAAAGTAACACAAGGTAGTAAAAAAGACTTTATTTACTTGTGAACTGAAGATGAATTGGCAAACCATATGAAAAAAGTTAAAGGTAAAGTTGAAATCCAACGTTATAAAGGTTTGGGTGAGATGAATGCAGACCAATTGTGAGAAACCACAATGGATCCTGAACAAAGAAAGTTGATTCAGGTGCGAATTGAAGATGCCTTATCTGCTGAAACTGCTTTTAGAACTTTAATGGGAGATAATGCTGAAAAAAGAAAAGAATGAATTGAAGAAAATGTTAAATTTACACTTGAAGACAACATAGAATACATTGAAGCAAAATAATTCAATGAGATTGGGGTATTATAATGGAAAAAATAATAGCAACAAATAAAGAATACATAATAAAGTGTATTGATGAATACAATAGTATCAACAAAGAACTAAGTCGCTATGTAATTTTTAATGACTTTATGGTTATTTGAAAAGAAACTGACAATAAAATCATTTTAGATATGTATCCCAGTGAAGAGGTCAAAGGTGATTGAGATGCTTTGTTCAGAAACCCACTAGTTCTTGATTTGACAGATCAGTCAAAAATTGAATGACTTAAATCAATTATTAAAATTTTGATGAATAATGCTAAACAAAAATTAGATGAAGCCAAGCAATTGGCAAGGCCACAAAATGGAATTTTAATTTATGATAGTCAGACTGATGCTTACTTTTTAAACCCCAATACAGCTAGTGCTATTTTAAAATCAAAACAAATCAAAAAAACTATTATTTGAACAAGACTTGAAATGTTTGGCATCTTCATTAACTTACATGAAATATTGTTTAACTTAGATTTTGCCAAGGAAATTGCTGGTTTGTCGCTTGAAGAAATTATTACAAAAACCCAAACTGCAATTGTTGAAACTCAAACTATGGCTAAGAATGAAACTGTGTTACAATTTATACCAAGTTATCTACTTGAAACAAATTGTCTTGGTGATGAAGTTGAGTTAAAAGCTTCAATTAAAGAAATTTTAGACCAAAATTTACAAGAAAGTGTAGCCTTTGAAAATAAGTTTTATGCAAGTTATGATAACAAAGAACAATTAATTGATTTATACAATAATGTTCGTCGTGGTCAAACAATTGCAAACCATTTAGCTGAATTAAAAGCTAGGTTAGTGGCAGAAAACAAACCACAAATTTTTACAAAAAACCAAGCAGGTCAATATATTGCAACTGAAGTTGGTCAAAAAATTTATGATAGACTTAATTTATTAGAATTTTTAAATAAAGATGTAACTGAAACAGTGTTTGAAATATAAGAAAGGAATAAATTAGTATGGCAGATAAAAAAGAAATGGGAATTTTGGGATACTCAGTTGAAGAATTAATGGGTGATCGTTTTGGGAGATATGCAAAATACATTATCCAAGAAAGAGCTTTACCTGATGTTCGTGATGGGTTAAAACCTGTCCAACGAAGAGTCTTATATGCGATGAATGAAATTAATTTAACCCATGATAAACCCTATAAAAAATCAGCTCGTATTGTTGGGGATGTTATTGGTAAATACCACCCTCATGGAGATACTTCAGTATATGATGCATTAGTGAGAATGAGTCAACATTGAAAACTTAACATTCCACTTGTGGATATGCATGGTAACAATGGATCAATTGATGGCGATAGTGCTGCAGCGATGAGGTATACAGAGTCTCGTTTAGCAAAAATTACTAGTTTATTGCTTGATGACTTACAAAAAAACACTGTTTTATTTGCTCCAAACTTTGATGATTCAGAACGTGAACCTACAGTTTTACCTGGTTACTTTCCAAATATCTTAGTTAATGGAGCTACTGGGATTGCTGCAGGTTATGCTACCAACATGCCTCCACACAATATTTGTGAAATTATTGATGCCACAGTGGCTTTAATTAAAAATCCCAATCTCAAACTTAAAGACTTATTAAAAATTGTGCAAGGTCCTGACTTTCCAACAGGAGCTATTGTAATGGGGCAAGAAGGAATTGAGTCTGCTTTTGAGACTGGAAAAGGTCGAGTAATTATTCAGTCAAAAATGCATCGTGAAGAAAACAACATTATCATTGATGAAATTCCTTATGAAATTGTCAAACAAGATTTAGTTAAAAAAATTGGTGATGTAGTTGATGCAAATCCACAAATTGAAGTTAAAGAAGTTCGCGATGAAACTGACCGTACTGGTCTAAGAATTGTGATTGAACTTTCAAATAAAGCAGATTATGAATTAACCAGAAAATTTTTATTAAAAAATACACCATTACAAGTTTCATACAATTACAATAATGTGGTAATTGTTGATAAACAACCAAAACAACTTGGGTTAATTGCAATTTTACAAGCTTACATTGCACATTACCAAGAAGTTTTAACTCGTAAAACAACTTTTGATTTAGAAAAAGCAAAAAAACGCTTAGAAATAATTGATGGACTAATCAAAGCAATTTCAATTCTTGATGAGATCATTCAAGTTATTCGTGAATCAAAAAACCGTACTGATGCTATTGAAAATTTAGTTAATAAATTTGCTTTTAGTGAAGTTCAAGCCACTGCAATTGTTGATTTAAGATTGTACCGTTTAACTTCAACTGATATTTTAAAATTAGAAGAAGAAAAAGCAGAATTAGCTTTACAAATTAAAAAATTTGAAGCAATTTTAGCTGATAAAAATATTTTAAACCAAGAAATTGTTGATCAATTAACTCAAACTAGAACTGAGTTTGGAATTCCAAGAAGAAGTACCATTATCAAAGAAATTGAAAATATTGATGTTGAAATTAAAAAAACTATTGTTGAACATAACTTTACAATTTGAATTTCTCAGGATGGATATTTAAAGGCAATTGAGGATTCTCAACTTGGGAAAAATTCAATGGCAGACTTTAAAAGAAAACCTAATGATATTTGAATTTCAACAGTTCCAGCTTCAAGTTTAGATTTCTTACTATTAGTTTCAAGTGCTGGAACTTACTACTCAATTCCAGTTTATAAAATTACTCCAAGTAAATGAAAAGATACTGGAATGCACTTAAACAAAATAGCCACTTTGACTGGACAAAATGAAAGAATTTTAGCAGCCTTTGTAGTTCATGAATATGTTAATGCCAAACAAGAAATCTTGTTGGCAACTAAAAAAGGAATGATTAAAAGAACTCCAGTTGAAGATTTAGAAACTCGTCTATTTTCAAAATCATTTAGAATTATGAAATTACAAGAAAATGATGAAATTGTCTCTGCTTCACTAGTAACTTCAAAAACCAAAACTGTTACAATGTTAACAAAAAATGGTTATGCAGTTCGTTATGATATTGGTGAAATTCCAAGTGCTAGTGCTAGTGCTAAGGGAGTTAAGTCAACAGTTGTTAAAGATGATGACATCATTGCTGGTAAAGCATTTGACAGTGGAGATATTTTAATTTTAACTAACAAAGGTAATGTTAAAAAAATTAAACAAGACCTAGTACCATTAATGAGCCGTCCTAAAAAGGGAGTACGCTTGTATCCATGAAACAAAAAGCGTGATGAGTTTGCAACTTTCTTGTACAACATCCAAAGTAAGGATATCTTAAACATTCTAGATGAAGAAGATAATTTAATCCAAATTAATGTTGAAAGTTTTAAATATGAAGAGTTAGAAGATGTTCCTGCAGACTTAGATATGCAAAATGAAATTATTACAACTTCATTAGAAAAATCTTATATTATTAAAAATGGAGATATTCCTCCATCATCAAAATCTGGAGATGATGAAGGTGGTATTGGTGAACCTGAAAAAACTAAACCTGTTAATAAAGTTAAACCTATTGTCAAACCAAAACCAAGTGGCGGTGTAGTTAAAAAAAATCCAAGTAAAGATGTCAAGGCTAAGGCAGCCAAACAAAAAAATGACATTGATTTAGACCTTGATGATATTTTTTAAAATGAATACCAAAATGTATTCATTTTTTATTTGAAAAATAATTTATGCTAAAATTATTTATGACACAAGTATAAAAGTCTATTTATAGACTTTTGCAAATTTAAAATCAGGCTATTAATTAAAAAACTATAAGACCAAGGAGGTATGTATGAAAATTGTGGGTATAATCAAGGAGTTTAAAACTAGAACTGGAGTTAAAGCCGTTGCTAGAATCGAAAGACTTGATCAAGTGGAAAACACCTTTATTAGAGGTGATATTAAAACTTTAAAAATCAACATCCCTTATGAATTTAAAGGTGAATTTGCTGGTCATAAAAGCTATCACAAAATTTTTGAAACTGTTTCTTATCAACCAACAACTCAGTTAGATAACCAACAAACAATTAATTATTTAAAATCTAGTGTTTTTGATACTATTGGTGAAAAATCAGCCACAATGATTGTTGAACAAATTCCAGTAGATACTTTAAGTAAAATAATCACAACTCCTGAGTTATTAAAAACAGTTCCAGACTTGGAGTTAGAAAAAATTAACACTCTCACTGACACTTTAAAGCAATTATACAACACTGACTCAATTAGTGAAAAATTTTTAGAAAACAATTTAAAAGAAGAGTTCTATGATTTTTTAGTCAAAGATTGTCTTGATGATGAAGAGGTCTGAAGAATTTTAACAAATTATTTTTTTGAATATGCTGATGAAAACAATCTTTCAAGTTTTGAAGAGGTGGACAAAGTTGTTTTGTCATTTGACACCACAAACAATCTATTAGAAAAAAGAATCTATTGATGAGCTTATAAATATAGTAAAGACATTTTGTTTACTACAGGAAACACATGATTAAAACTAGCTGATTTGCGCAAAAAAATTCAAGAAAAGTTCTTTGATTTAAGTTATGAAGAAATCGATAGAGCAATTGCACTAATGAATAAGCAATTAAAACTTTTTGTTTTTGATGCTGGAAAAAAAGATAACATTAAAAAAATTTACACAACTGAAAGCTATCAAGATGAAATTACAATTGCCACACAGCTCAAGGCAATTGAAGACTCACCCAATAAAACTATTGATACAGATTTTGAAACCTTGATCCAAGAAGTTGAAACTGAAATTGGAACAGCTTTACAAATTCAAGACTTCAAATATAATCTTGAACAACTCCAAGCAATTCGAAATTTTTTAACAGCAAATGTCTCAATTATTACTGGAGGTCCTGGGACAGGAAAAACCACAGTGATCATGGGCATAGTCAAGTTATACCAAAAAATTTATCACAGTAAACGTTATGCAATTTTAGCTCCAACTGGGAGAGCTGCTAGTCGGATTAATGATATTGAACAAGAAAATAAAGCAGTGACAATTCACCGTTTTTTAAAAGCCAGGGGAGATGGTGAGTTTGAATACAATCTTAACAATCCAACTTCAAAAAAAATGTTAATCATTGATGAATGTTCAATGATAGACAACCATTTGTTTGCTTCACTACTTGTTGGAGTGGTTGATGTTGAGAAAATAATTTTGGTTGGAGATAAGAACCAATTGCCAAGTGTTGGCTATGGTAATCTATATGAGGACTTGATTGATTCACAAAAATTTTTGACAACTGAATTATTGCAAAACAATCGTCAAACAACAACAGCTGGAAAGAATTCAATTATTGATCTGGCAACTGCAATTCAAAGTAATACAATTAAAGCTTTTGATTTTGAGAATTTAAACAATGTAGATTTTTCTTTTGAAAATGATGCAAAAGAAATGCTCAAAAAAATAAAAAAAGTTTATTCTGAAAATAATCCTGCAAAACTAACCGATCAACTAACTGATATTCAAGTAATTGCCCCCATGTATAAAAATGATTTAGGAGTAGCTAATTTAAATGTTCAGATTAAAAATTTAGTTAACTCTGCAAAAAGTACTGAATATAAAAAGGGTGGTTTAAGTTATCGAATTAATGATAAAGTTATGTATACTGAAAACAATGCTCAATTAGAATTATACAATGGTGATATTGGTTACATTAAAGATTTAAAAATTACTAAAAATTCTTTAAATTTAGCTTTATTGAGTTTTTCTGAACAAGATAAAGAACTAAAAGCAAAGCAATTTGCTAATGTAGTTTTGAGTTATGCTTGCACAATCCACAAAACCCAAGGGAGTGAGTATGAAACAGTAATTTTAGTTTTAGATCATGATAATCCAGCATCAAGGTGATTTTTAAATAAAAAAATGATTTATACTGCCATCACTAGGGCTAAGCAAAAACTTTACATCTTTTCAGATAGACAACTCTTCATCAATGCTTGTGGTAAAGAGATGAAACGAAGAGAAACAACATTAACAATGAGAATTATTGAAACTTTTAGTGAAATAGTTATATAATTATAGAAACAATCAAGGAGACAGTAATATGAGGCATAAATTTCTCTATGCAACTTCTTTGGCCACAGGACTTGCATTCATATCAATACTTATCACAACATGTGTTTTGGCGAGCACAATCAATGTTAGTGATGAATTAAAAAAGATTGCAGAATTTGGTCAAAGCAATGCAGAATTTGACAGATATATTAACCTATTAATTGATGGTGGACAAATAAAAAATCCCTTTCAATTAGCAACATTTTCTTTTTGAACTGAAGGATTTATTACAACTTATCAAATCCACTCGTTTGCTGCAGCAACCTTCATCTTTTTTTGAAGTTTTGTCTTACCAATTGTGGCAGTGGCATTTGGAATTAACCTTGTAACAATGATTTCATTAATTTTTGTAGAAAGAATTCGAAAAGAATATCAATACAAAACTTTAAAAGCAGTAGGTAAGTGAGGGATGTATTCTTCATTTCTAGTTTTTGCAGTTTGTGCAATCACTTTCATTATTTTGATAGCTTTTTTAGAAAAACAATTTGACAAGGTATCATTATTAGATCAGGGTTCTAAAAGTTTTGGTAGTGCTGAGTACCAAACTGATCACACTAGAATTAATTCATTTAACTTCTTTTTAAATGGTACTTTAGCTACAATGTTTGGCAATGGTTTAATTCATGTTGATAGTCGTATCATTGATTCAACCATCATCAACACAAATATGTTGATAACTACAAATATCTTTCTAGCAGTTCTCATACCAATTTCATTAATTTGCACAATTAGTTTTAGCTCAATTTGAATTGCCACTTTTATTTCTAACCGTAATAATGGTTTATCAAAATTCAGCCGTTGACTTGGTAATGTTAGAATTGATTCTAGGAGAGAATTTGCTGGAGTTATCTTAAGAAACTGATGATTTTGAATTTTAGCAGCTTGCTTTTTAGTAACAATAATTTATCCAGGACTAGTTCATGATTATCAAACTGGAACTCAAATCACAATAGCAGTGGTTTCATTAGTCTTACTACCAGTTTGTTTTATTCCATTGTTTATAGCTATTTATAAAATCTTTAAAATTAGGATGTTTAATTATAACAAAATGATGTTTGCTCAAATTCTTTGTTTAAGTATCACCACAACTTCACTACAAGTTATTATTTGAGCACTATTTGGTGAACAAATTATGGGTCCGGCTTGATTAATGATTGGTTTCCCATTACTAACTATAATTACTTCGATCTTATGTACTTTTGGATTCATTAAATGAAAATCTTAAAACTTTACACTTTTTGAAGTGTTTTTTTAATTTTACTAATATTTATAAATTTCTTGTTAAAATATTTTATAGTAGGGAGAGATAATTTATGAACTCAAAAATTAACCCAAAATCATATGTTTTTGTTAAATATACTTTCACATTTTCTATGCTTTTGTGATACTTAATTGGTTTTGTAAGTTTAGCTGTTGCAATTAAGCAGCAAAATGGAGTTTTTGATGAGTGGATTAATCTCAATCATTTAAAACTAAACTTAGTATTTTTAGGACTAGCCTTAGTTGCAGGAGTGGTTTACCTGATGCTTAGAATTTATTTACATAAAAAATCAAGCTATACTTTAAAACCCAAAGAAAAACAAAAGATAATTATTAATATCTGTCTTTATTTATTGGTTATGGGCCTTGCAATTGTGCTAATTTGTGGTTCATTAATGTCAGTGGTCGTATTTTATGGTCTAGCCATAGCTCTTTGTATAATTTTAATTTTACTAGGAATTGTAATTTCGATGCTCGATACACTAAGTATTGCGGGTGAACAAGTGCTTGTGGTTCAAGCCTGAAATGAAAAAGATCCAGCAGATCTTGAAACACCAAATGGTGTTGAAGAAAATCAAGTTAAACTAGAGAAAAAGGACAAAACTAACCCCTTTATGGAGGAATAAAACATGATAAGAATAGGGATTATTGGTGATAATCAAGTTGAAAATGATTTTTTAGCAGCCCTTGCTACAGTGGTTGATCTAAAAATCAGCTGTGTTTATGCAGCATCAACAAGTGAAGCCAAAGCATTTATAAACAAACATAATTTAATTGCTAAGCCCACAAATAGTTTTGAAGTACTAGTTGATGAGGTGGATGCAGTTTATATTTGTTCTGCTGTTGGGCAACACTACCAACAAGCAAAATATTTCTTGCAACAACAAAAGCATGTGCTGATTGAAAAACCACTGACTCTTGAGTTTGAACAAACCTTAGAATTATGCCAAATTGCTCAAATTAACAATGTTGTTTTGCTAGAAGCACACCGTTTTTTACAAACTCCAATTTTATCTAAGTTATTTGATCTTGTAAACGACTGCCAACCATTTTTTGCCAATTTAAATGTCACTAAAAAATTCCCTTATTTAAATGATTTAGTTCATGGTGATTTTTTACCACCATTTGATGAAATTAATGGTAAGGGTACAACTTATGACTTATTAATTTACCCAATTTTACTTTGCATATTTTTATTTGGTAAGGTTAAAGATGTTAAAGCTATGAGTTCTAAGTTAAGTAATGGCACTTCTTTAACAAATTTAGTCAATTTAAGACATGAAAGTGATGTTTTAGTCAATATCACTTGTTCTGCCTCATACCAAAGCAAGTTATTTAGTGAAATTGTAGCTCAAAACCTAACAATTGGTTTAGAAGACATCACCAATATTGAAAGCATTATGCTTTTTGAAAAAAATAGTTCTGAAATTAAAGAACTAATTGAACCAGAAAATAAAGATGAATTAAATTCTTTTGTGTATTTATTAAGAGTATTTGTTAAAATGATATTAAGCAATAATAACAATTTGCGTGACTATTTACTAGGTATGTGTTGTGAAACTATGCGAGTATTAAATTTAGTTGAGAAAAATCAACAAGAAATTGGAGAAAATTAGGACATGAAATTAAATAAATATATTGATCACACTTTATTAAAACCAACTGCTACTAAGTCAGAAATTAAAACTCTATGTGAAGAAGCATTAAAATTTGACTTTGCCACAGTTTGTGTCAATCCTTGTCAGATTGAATATGCAGCCTCATTACTAAAGGGAAGTGATGTTGGAATCACCACTGTAATTGGTTTTCCATTAGGAGCCACCACTAGTGCAGTTAAAGCTTTTGAAACAAGTGATGCCATTAAAAAGGGTGCTACTGAAATTGACATGGTAGTTAATATTGGAGCTATCAAAGATCAAGATTGAGACTATGTTTTAAATGATATGAAGGCTGTTAAAACTGCAGCAGGAAAAACCATAGTAAAATGCATTATGGAAAACTGTTTGTTAGAAAAACCAGAAATTGTCAAAGCTTGTGAACTTGCTGTTCAAGCAGGTTTAGACTTTGTTAAAACTTCAACTGGTTTTTCAACTGGTGGGGCCACTTTTGAGGATGTTAAATTGATGTCTCAAACAGTTAATGGTAAAGCCCAAGTTAAGGCAGCAGGTGGAGTCAGAACTTATGATGATGCCATGAAAATGATTGAAAATGGTGCTACTCGCTTAGGAACAAGTGGTGGAGTGGCAATCGTTCAAAAACAAGATAACAATTCAAGCTATTAAGCTTAGTAAAACCCTAATTTGAGGGTTTTTTTCATATTTTGTCAAATTTAGCTCTCAATGGTGTAAAAAGTGTACTTCCACCTTTTTCCGGACAAAAAATTAAATTACATTTATATTGAATGTAAAATAATATTGTTAGGAAAGAGGTTTTTTTATGGGACATTACTCAGCAAAGCAAAAAGAAAAAATAATTTTAAAATTTAGAGAGAGCAAGACAAAGGCCAAGAATTTTGTTAAAAGTTATGGCATCTCAGATCAAACACTTTTAAATTGGTGTAAAAAGTATGATCAATCTGGAATTGATGGTCTTGGGGCACCAAATTCAGCTGATAAAGAAGAACTAATAATTTTAAGAAATGAAGTTAAAGAACTGAAGAAGAAAAATGCCGAATTAGAAACTAGAAATGAAATGTGAAAAAGAATTGAGGCCCTGATAAGTAAAAAAAAGTAGTTAAATGGGAGCTTAATATAATTAAATGCTTAGTTGTTGAGGAATTTATCTACAATGAATTCAAAATACCTAAAAATGGCTTATTAAAAATTGCTCAACTTCCAAAAAGTACATACTATGAATGAGTGAAGCAAGGGAAACCTAGGGTAAGATATTATGATCATGATTTTTATTTAAATATTGAGCAGAGCTTTATTGATTCAGGAAAAACCTATGGTTGTAAAAGAATTGCAATAGATTTGCTCACTAAGGGGATAGCTAAGTCATCACATAAAAAAATATTGAGATACTTTAAAATGAGAAGCATCTCCACCAATAATCATGTGAAATGAAAAAATAAGGTAGCAAAACCTGAAAAGGTTGGTAAATACCCAAACTTGTTAACTGATCCTGAAAATTTTGATAAGTATGGTGATGTTTTTTCAGTAGACATAACAGAAAAGGAATTCAATGGTGAAAGATACTATACCTGTGGTTTTTATCATATTAAAATGAAAAAAATATTTGGTTTAGTAACAGAAAAAAATAAAGGGAATCAACTTGTAGAAAAATCATTTCTAAAAATGACTGATGAATTTGGTGTCTTCTTGCCAAACAGTGTAATACACTCAGATAATGGTTCTGAATTTAAAGCATATAATTATAAGTTGATGCTAATGTACTTTAATTTGATTCCAAGCATGTCAAGAATAGCCAAGTCTACAGATAATGGTTGGATTGAAGGGTTTTGATCAGTTTTTAAAAGAGAATGCTTAAAAGAAAATTACTGTTATAAAGGACTTGCTGAGTATCAGCTAAATGCAAGTTTATATCAAAAATTTTACAATTATGTGAGAATAAAGTTGTAAAATATGTGTGTCCGGAAAAAGGTTACCTGTCAATGGTGTAAAAAGCATCATTTTCTTGATAGACCTATATAAATAAGTCTGATATTTTGATATAATATATTCAACTTATGTAACATATTTGGAGGGGTTTAGTATGGCAAAAAAACATGGTATTGAGGTTCCAGATTTTGGATTAAGCAGTACAATTCGTCGTCGAATTGATGAATTAATTGATTTAAATTTAAGTCCAACCACAATTAATATTTTTACAAGAGAATTTTCAAAAATTGACACAAAAACTCGTGATGGCATTGGCAGATACATTGCCAAATTGTTAGAAATTCAAAATGATGGACTAGAAGAACACCTGAAAAAAGCTAAAGCCAAAAATGCAGGTAGTACTTCAAAACAAGAAATTATTTTAAAACAAAGAAAATCAAATCTTTTAAGAATTCAAAGAGCATTTTCAACTGGGGTAGTTAACTCACAAAAAGATGTGCAAAAAAATATTAATGAAACAAGTACTAGTTTGCGAAATTCAGCATTAAATGTTAGAAATTTAATGGTTACAAAAGGAATTGATGAGCCAAGCGAACAAGAACAACAAAAAGAAAAATTAAAAGAGTTAGCTAACAAAAAAAGGCTAATTGAGCTTGCAATTTTTGAAGAAGAACAAAAACAAAAATTAGCACAAAGACAATTAACTCTAGCCAAAGAAAATAATGACACCAAAACTCAAGAAATTAAATTACAAGTTATTAGTGATAGTAAAAACAAAATTAAAAGAATTAAAGATAAAGTTGATGAATATGACAACATCAGTGATTTTCCTTTAGAAATTTTAATGGAACCAGATGAAACTGTCGATTTTGAACATGATGAAGAAAAATTAAGAAAATATTTAGCAGAAAAACAAAATGATTCTATTAAGGATTTACAAGAACAAGCTAAAAAATTAAATCAAAATGGGCTTGCTGATGAGTCGTTGGATTTAGATGATTTCTTTTATGTTGAAGGTAATTATGAATGTCACTATCATGAACATAAAGATTTAGATGATGTAGAACACCAACAATTACATCAACAAGAAGAAAGTGAAAACATTGAAAAGATTCTTGCAAGTGACACTGAAGAAGATTATTTAAAAAAACAAATGGATTCAATTTTAGCTGATGAACCTGAAATTAATCAGGTTAACACAACTGAAGCAATTGCAGATGTTAAAGATAACCAAACCATTGAAAATCCTTTTGATGATTTAGTGCAACCAGATACAAAAACAACTGCACCAATGCAAGTTTTTAAAAACAATATTGAAGAATATGATCTTGATTATGATCAACCTGAAGCTGATTTGTGAACTAAAACTTCTGAAATTTGGTTAGCAAGTGATGAAAAAATTATTAAAGAAAATGAAAAAGAGCTTGCTAAGTTAAATGAAAAAGAGAAAGAATTAAATCTTTACTTTGAAAAATTAAACAGTGCTAAAAAAATTGTTAAAAATAATTTAGAGGCATCGCTTCAGTTTGATAAAAATCTTGATGAAAAAATCTCAGAGCAATCTCAAAAAGTTGCTGAGCTTTCAGCAGTTGAAGAGAAGCAAAAAATAATGCAAGAGTATTTAGAAAAATTAAAACAAGCAAAAAAAATTGCAAAACAAAATGAAAAAGAAGTCAATGAACTTTGAGCAAGAAAAGAAAAAAAATGATTACAAAGAGATGAAGAGTTACTTGATTCAATTAGTGAAGCTGAAGTTAAAATTGAAGCAAGTGATGATAAAGATTTAATTATTAAAAAAATCAAAAAAAATTCAAAAGCTAAAGATAAAAAAATTGAAAGAATTAGACGTGAAAGAGATCTTTTTGAAAAAGAATTAGTAGAATTAAAATTACAACAAAAAGTTGAAGAACTTAGAAAAATTGAAATTCAAAAATTAAAAGCAATTGAGAATATTGAAAATGTTGAAAAACAAGAAAAACTTAAGGGGTCAACCACAAGAGATTTATTGAAAGAAAAAGTTGTTGGACACATTGCAACTTCATCATTAATTTCAAAAGATAAAGCAAATCATGCTGTTGAAAATTTAAAAAATATTGCTAATTCGGCAGAAGATTTTGAAAATGGAGACTTTGATCAAATTGACGATTATGAAGCAGTTGATGTTAAAGAACTAGACAAACATGATAAAATCAAAGGACATTCATCAACTGAATTGTTAAAAGAAAAATCTCATGGACATATTGCAAAAACTACTTTACTTGCAAAAGATAAAGCAGTTCATGCAGTTGATAATTTAAAAGCAGAAGCACATAAACTTGAAGGTGATAAATTTAAAATCCTAGCAAGTTCTAGTGTTTCAGAATCACATTATGATTCTGAAACAGATACTCAAATTTCAAGTTATGAGTCTGATGAATTATTGTTAACTCCAGACATGGGGAATGATTTTAATGTTGAAAAATTTATCAGTAAAAAATCAGTTCATGTTTCTAAAACAAGTGATGAAAAAGATGAAGAACGTAAACGCATTGACTTTTTAGAACGTAAAAGAAAATTAAATATAATTACCAAAGATGAAGAAGAAGAATTAGAAAAACATTTTGTGAAACAAAAAAATAGAAATATAAATAGTAAAGTAATTCTAAAAAAATATTCATTGGTAATTAAACATAAATAGAAAGAATTAGATTATGAACAAGTCATTACTATCGATCGCAGATTTTGAATTATCTGCATATACAAAGAACAGTAGTAAAACTTTTTTTAAAAAATTATCTCAGAGTTTTGGTTTTGTAATTGTTTTAATGCCAATCTTTGGGCTATTTTTAGTTGTAGCAAATATTATTGATCTTAATCAAACAGGGACAATGGTTGCAAAATATTTTAAAGATATTGGTAATTTATTATTCTCAAATATTGGAATGTGATTTGCTTTGGCAATTGTAATTGGTTTTGCCAACAATAAGGGAGTTGCTATTTATGGAACAATTATTTTTTATTTAATTTTTACAATTACAAATTCAGCTTTGATCCAAGTAGACATCACAACAACAAAATTTAATATTTTATTTTGAAAAGATTTACAGTTAGCTATTTTTACAACCAAAGCTTTTGGTTTTACTACTTTTAACTCAGGAGTTTTTGGTGGATTAGTTTGTGGGACAATTATGATTTTAGTTTATAATCATTTAAAAAATACTAAACTTCCTCGTGGTTTAGAATTTTTTGGTGGAGAAAGATTTGTATTAATTATTATTCCTCTTTTTGCTGTTGCATTAGCAATTTGTTTCGCAATCGTTTGACCACTATTAGGAAAAGGGTTACTAGCAATTGGAGAGGTAGTTGCAAAATCACCTCAAGGTTTAGATGCTTTTATTTTTAGAATGGTACAAAGAATGTTTATTCCTTTTGGAACTGGAATGTTGTGACAGGCACCAATTTGATACACAAACATTGGTGGAAGTATTGTTGGTCTAGAGGGACCATTATTGGCCACTTACTTGCAAAGATTAGCTTACAATGGTGAGATCGATTTTTCCCAAGCAGCTTATAATTATTTTTACAATCTTAATATTTCAAATCTTGATAGTTTTTTAGAAAGTGTTAACAAAGCAACTGAAGGTTACTTATTTGAATATGCTACAAAAATTACTTCATGAGTTGAAGGTGCAAAAGTATCAGATGTTTTTAATGCAGTTGGAGATCAATTTTTAGCTCTTAAAGTTTTAAACACAAGTGGTGGTTTATTAATCCAAGATTTATGAACATTAAATATTCGTGCCTCAAGATTTGTAGCGCCAGGGTTTTCAAATTCAATATTTGTTTTACCAACCATGGCAACAATTATGTACTTTAGAATTCCTAAAGCTGAGCGAAAAAATCACCTAGGAATGTTTATCAATGCAACACTTACTACAATGTTACTTGGTGTTACTGAACCAATTGAATTATTATTTTGTTATACTGCACCCGTATTTTTCTTTTTAATTTATAGTCCATTAAATGGTTTGATAGGATTGTTCACTTCAATATTTGAAATTAAGGCTGGAACTGCTTTTTCGACAGGTCTAATTGATTTTACTTTTAGCGGAATTATTCCATGGTTTACTGGTAATGATACAAGATTTTACTTAGTACCCATAATTGGGGTAGTTGCTGCAGGACTTTTAGGAGTTATTGCATATTTTTGATTTAGAAAAATTAATTTTTCACCAATTAAACTTAATTTAAATAATCAAGCACAATTAAAAGCAAACATTTCTGAAATGACAGAATGATTTGGTAAATATAAAAATATCAGTTCTATTAAATTAAATCATGAATTATTAGAAGTAGAATTAAAAAAACCAATTAATATTAATGATTTCAATAAATGATTTGATAATATTGAAAGTCAAAAAAATAATCAGTATTGTTTTAAAATTAAAGCTGACCAAAAAATAATTGTTGAAACTTTTTTTGAATCAATTATGTCCAAGAAAAAAATTCTTGAGGTGAAACAAAATGATTTAAAAATTTATAAGGCTGATAAAAAAATTTATCTGAAACATAAGCATCAAATTTCATTAGCGAATTTTAAAAAAATATTTAAGATAAGAAATGATGCAAAAAAAATGTAAATTATTTCAAAAAAATAATTTACATATTGTCATGTATAGCTTTTAAAATTTCAAGTGCAACTTGATTTTTTTGTGATACAGGGAAATCAATTACTGATTTATTTTTTGCTAATAGTATTTTAATTTTATTATTGTGAGAAGCAATTGCTGAAGTTAAATTTACAACTAACATATCTAAATTTTTTTCTTTGATTTTTGTTCAAGCTTTATCTAAATCAAAATCATTTGCCAAACTAAACCCAACTAAGAATTGATGAGTTTTAATTTTTCCAAGCTCATATAAAACATCAACAGCTGCTTTTAAATTAAGTTGTAGATCTGCATTAGTAATACTGCGTTTCTCAATTTTTTTATTTTCTTTTTCAGTAACTTCAAAATCATAAAGTGCAGCTGAACAAATTACAACATCTGCTTTTTCAAAATGCTTTTTCATTTCAATCAACATTGCCTCATTTGTTTGAGCATAAAAGTTATTTTCATTAGCCACAAGATTGAAATCATTATCACCAAAAACTGTAGTTACTTTTTGAAAATGAAAACTTGCTTGATCTCGAATTGCTAAACCCATTTTGCCTGTACTTGCATTTGTAATATAACGAACTGCATCAATTCAACTTCTAGTTTTACCTAAATTTAAAAGCAGCTTTAATTCACTAAATTTTTTAAATTTTAAAAAATGTTGGTCAACAATTTCTACAACTTCATTTGGTTCTCATGCTCGTCCAATTCCAATATGGCCACTTGCCATTTTACCAACTTTTGCTTCAAATCAATGAAAATTATTTAATTGATTTAGAATTTCTTGGTTTTTTTTAAAGATCGGATTTTCATACATGTTAAAATTCATACTAGGAAATAAAAAGCAAGGAGCCTTGCTAGCAGCAAAAAGCAATGAAGGCATATCATCACTAATCCCAGCAGCTATCTTTCCAACATAATTGTAGGTTGCAGGATAAACAATATTTAAATCAGTTGTGAAGGCCAGTTGTAGGTGGTCTCCAAAAGTGTGATTATCTGAATAAAATTCTTGATCAAAAATTTCATCATAGATTTCTAACCCAGTTTTATCAACAAATTTTGCAGCATTTTTTGTTAAAACTAATCTAATATTATATTTTTTTGCCAATAACTCATATAATGCTAATGCTTTTGAGGCTGCAATCCCAGCAGTAATTATCAAATTAATGTTTTTCATTTTGTATTCTCCTTAAACTAATCATATTATCTATTATTTTAAGAAAGTTGGGTAGTAAAATGCAGAACTTTTTTAAATTTAGGTGATTTTTTCCACATATAAGTTTGAAAAAAAATAAAAAATTTGTAAAACCAATTGCATATTAAAAATTAATATATATAATTAATATTGTACTAGGAGTTGAATACTAAATGGCAAGTGTTGTAATACGTGATGGAGAACCTATTGAAAAGGCTCTTAAACGTTTTCAAAAAGTAGCGGCATCATCAAAAGCTGAAGCAAGAAAACGTGAATATCACCTTAGCAAAAAAGAAAAAAGAATTTACAAACAAAAACAAAATAGAAAATTCGGCTAGGCTGAATTTTTTATTTTTATAGAATTGTTCTTTAAAATAACTGGCTTTAATGTATAATATTAATATCAATTTATAAAGGAGAGAATTTACATGGCAGTACAAAAGGCAACTAAAAAGGTTTCAACACCTATTGAAGAAAAAACATTGTCAGCAAGACCAAAGGTATTGAGTGCTAGCACAAACCGCTCATATCAAATTACTAGGGCACAAAGAACTGGAATGACAAAAAATGGGGTTTCAAATTTAGAGAGTCTACCACCAGGTGTGCAAGAATCAATTAAAAACAAAGCGAGAATCCAAAAAGTTTTAAATACAGGTGCTGAAAGTGTAGCTATTTCTGAATTACAAAGTAAGTATAACCCAGGTAAACCTCTTACAATTAAAACTGCAAGAGTTATTACTCAACAAAGAAATGAATTCTTTGCTGAAAATAGACAGAAATGGGTTAATGATCCCGAAGAACCTATTGCAAAAAAATCAAAATTAACAGCAGCTAAAAAAACTAAAACAAAAAAATAACAAATTTTATTTATACAAGGGGAACAAAAACCTTCACTCAATTTAGGGTGGGGTTTTTATTTTCAATAAATTTCTTTGTTATAAAATTATGGGCATCATAAAAAAATAAAATTTGTAGGCGAATTTTAAAAAAATCATACGATTAAATACTTGGAGGTAATAAAATGTTGTATATGATAGTAAAAATCATTGAACAAAAAGGTCATAAAATAATGATCGAAAATAATCAAATTGGATACTTGGGTTACTTTATTGGCACTAAAGACTTTGTCAATTTAGAACAAGTCCAATTATACTTAATTCGAGTAAGAAATGACTATGTGGATGAATATATTTTCTTCTCAGATTTAGCCACTCGAAACCTAAGCAAAATCTTGTTAGACATTAAAAACTTAGGTATTAAATCATTGCTCGAATTATTTGATAAGTTAAGTTACAAAGAATTAATCGCTTTATGTAAAGAAAATGAGTTGGACAAAATTTGTCAAATCACAGGCTTGAGTCTAAATATTTGTAAGGAAATTGTAGCTGTAACTAAATCAAAAGTATTTGATATTAAATATAGTAAAAAACAAATGCTGGTTATTAATTCATTGCATAAATTGGGATATAAAATTTCAGACATTTATAAAGTGTTAGCATTAACAAGTGAAAGACAAGACCCTGAAATAATCATTAAGGAGGCTTTAGTTAAGCTTAATGAAATACAATCTTAATAATGTTGAACGTCCCAGTTCATTTAAAACTTACATTGGTCAAGAAAAAATTATTGGCAATCTAAAAATTTATATCCAGTCAAGCAAACTAAGAAATACCCGTCTGGACCACATGATCTTACATGGAGGTAGTGGTCTCAGGAAAAACTTCACTGGCATACCTAATTGCTTATGAGTTAAGTAAAAAAATCTATATTCTTAATGGAACTGCCTTACAAAAACCGAGTGACATAATTTCTCCTCTAACATCAATTAAAGAAGGAGAAATCATTTTTATTGATGAGGTTCATGCAGTTTCAAAAGAAGTTTTAGAAGTTCTGTATCCTGTTTTAGAAGACAATAAGATCAATCTAATTATTGGCAAAGAGTACAATGCAAAAATTATTAATGTTAATCTGCCTCAATTTACTCTAATTGTTGCAACTACTGAAATTAACAAATTAACTGCACCCTTTATTAATCGGTTTCCAATTAATTTTATTTTTGCCAGTTATTCAATTCCTGAAATTAGTAAAATTTTAGCAATTCAAAGTCAAAAAATGAACCTGAATTTAGATGCTCAACTCTTTGAGTTTCTTGCAACTCACTGCAAAAATAATCCTAGAATTGCAGTTAATCTATTAAAAAGGGTTCATGACTTTTTAATTATTGAAAAACCAGTTTCACTGAATTTAGAGTACTTAAAGACTGTTTTAAGACGTTTAGATATTTATAAATATGGTCTTTCATCACTGGATTTAGCTTACTTAAAAATCTTAAAAGAAAATCAATCTTTGGGTCTTGAATCACTTAAACAAATTTTAAATCTGCAATATGGGTATATCCTAAATAGTATTGAACCCAACTTATTAGTTAATGGGTTAATCATCAAGACTCAAAAGGGGAGACAAATTACCGATAGGGGAGTTCTCCTCTTAGAAGAGTTTAATGATAAATCTCAAACTTACTAGTAAACTACATTAACAAATTTGGTCTCTTTGTAAATTTATCCCACTAACAAAGGCTACAATTGAGAATAACCAAAAATATCTAGTAATTCATAGCAATTAAGTGTATAATAATAAAAATATTTATAGGAGCGACATAATATGGAAAAGAAAGTTTATAATTTGAAACAATCTAGTCTAGGTAAAATTACCTTCCTAAGTGGTACCTGTTTTATTGGTATGAATTTTAGAGCAGATAATGGTGAAAAAATTAATGAAATTGTCATTATGCCTTCAATTGAAGATGGTTTAAAAGTTTTCCCAAAAATCGCTTTTAAATTAACTAACCAACACATAAGTGAACCATTAGTTTTTCATAATAAAGTTATCAATTGGTTAATTGAAAACTGACTTGAAAAAGGGATTGTTAGTTTCAAAACTGAGTTGGCTGAAAAATATGGATTTAAAGACTTTTTAAATCAAGATCCAATTGAGTGAATTAAAGCAGAACCTGAAATGGTTGGTTTAACCTTAGTCCACATTGCTTCAAGATATACAAATGGTTTTTTGAAATTACCCTCAGAACTTAATGATGTTGAAATTACTGTCAAATTTATTAAAAACATTCTTGCAGTTAATTTTTGAGAAGAAGGTAATCCCAAATCAAGTGAACCAATCAAGTAGATATAATTCGAATTATAGTTGACAAGAATTGCAATTCTTGTTTTTTTATTGTTATAATCATAGCAATAGAGGTGAAAAAATGTCAATGAAAAAATACTTAAAAGCCAACTCAGTTTTTGGTGCTTTAGCTACTGTTTTACTAGTAGTTTCATGTACTACAAATACAGGTTTAGAAGTAAAAGTTGATTTAAATGATTTTGTTGCCCTAACAAATATTTTTACATCTAAAGATGGTCAACAATTTACAATGAACTACACCTTAGAACAAATTAGTGATAAATCAAGTTCTGACCCAACAAAATTAACAACAAAAGAGACTAGTACTACTAATCAAGTAATCTTTGAAGCTGATTCAAACTACTTAGTAAATGATTGTCAAAATTTTGTTTGTGGTGACATTGAATTTGAAGGTAAAGAGTTAGGTATTGATGAGTATAATAATTTGACTGGTTTACCTTTTGACAATAACTATTATAAAAACTTAGAAAGTTCTCAATTTTCAATTGATAACTTAGCAAAGATTATGAACATAGTTCCTTTTAGTGAGTCAGAAGAAATAATTTATGATTTTTCACAAGTCAACCTAACAACCTCAACAGCTAATTTAAAATATTATTATGCTCAACTTGATGAAAGTCAAAAACTTTATTTACAATCAATCCAACCATTAGTTATAAAAAATTTGCAAAATGATAACACCATAGCTGAAACATATAACTTTTTTGATCTAAAAAATCCCTTAAATCTTGCTATGATAAGTTTCTATACAGGAAACATGCCAACTTTAGAATTAAATGCAGTTGATGAGGGTGAGGAACCTGATGTTGTTAATCTACCAGCAACTTATGCCTTAAAATTTAGTGTTTATAATGCTGATTATAATGAACTTAAAACAATTATTGATAAATTATTTTACTTTGCCAATGATCAAACTGGATTAGAATATACAGAAATCATAGTTGATCCTGAAGTAACCCCAACAACATTTGCTGATGAAAACAATGGGGAAGACGGAGAAGATGAAGAGGAACCTGAAGTTATTGAGCCAAATAAACATTTTACAGCTAAGTTTGTTAAAAATTTCTCAATTCAAAACAAATTAGTAGCAAAAGTTCACATTGAAGTGATTCCAGATCCTAGTCAAGAGGAGGCAGCATAATGAAAAAAACTTTACTTTCATTGATTGGAATAATGTTCAGTGCCCCAATTAGTTCCTTGGCTGTGGCATGTCAACCAATTGAGCAATTTCCCTCAAAAAGTGCAATTGTTACTGATGAGACTATCAATGAGTTGTTTCAAAACAATAAAATTCCCTTAGTTTATTTTGAATATTTAAGTTATATAAATGGTTTTTTTGAACACTTAGATTTTGAAGGTAGTTTATCAATCAGTAAAACCACTTCACCAATAATCAATATTAGTGATGATTGGAATATTGAAAAACAAAATTACTATAACTCACTTGCAGAAATTTATAACCCATTAGTAGTTAATGATCAAATTAACTTTACAGGTTTAACTTACATCATTGAAAATATTTTTATTGATGAATTCAACTTCTCACAAACTTCAATTATTAATGTAAATTTAAGTACCACAATGGCTGTGACAGTTATGAAAGGTTGAAAAACAGTTGGTAAATTACTTTTAACTGTGTCAAGTACTGGACCATTTGATAGTTGACAAATAAATTTATTTTTAAATGCTTGAATGAGGTCTCTTGCAAATTTGAAAATTACACCAAACCTTGATGAAGATAATTTTGAAATTGAAACTAACTCTAGTATTCCAAACTTAATTGAAGCATTTACAAACCGAAATAATCAAATTAAAGGTTTAAACTTGACAAGTGAAAATTTCAAAATTAATGAAGATGAGACTGGTTTTTCTTTTAATGGTTATGAATATCTTTTAAAAAATAAATAAAAAAAAACTTATGAAAATAAGCTTTTATTTCTCTTTGAATTTATTGTAAATCTCAGCACAGAATGATGACTTAATTAAAATAAATTCAGAGATTTCAACACCTTTATTTACTTCAACAATTTCTTCAGCACTAGAGCTGATTGTTTGTGTATTTTCAGTATCATTTAAAAATTCTGAAATAGTATTCATAAAAACATGCTCAATTGTGTGACTAATGTCTGCAACTTCTAAAATGCTTTTACTTTCATTTAAATTTTTTAATTCTTGAGAGAGTTTATTTGAAAATTTAGGAAATCTTGAACTTCATTCATTTAATTCAAAAATTTGGTTTTCCAACAACTTAATCAAAATATATTCTAAATCTTCAATATCAATTTCAGTCAAACTCGAATCAGCTCCAAGTTTATTTGTTAAATCAAGGTTAGCACTTAAGGCATTTTGAAACATAACAAGTGAATTAGAAATGTGAGACTGTAATAATATTTCAGTTAATTTATCTTTATTTTGTTGAAAATTTTCAACAGTTTTTGCTAATTCTTTATTGGTAAAAATATCTTGAAATTTTTTATGATTTAATGTATATTTATTCATAAAAATTACAATTTCACTGTAATTTTCTAATGAATCAACATTGGCTTTGATTTCAGAGACATAACTATTTAATGTCTGAACATCAAAAATTTGCATTGCCATTGCATCTGCATTTTCATTAGGAATCTCTAAAATGCTTTTCTTTAAATCTGTTAATTTATCATCAAAATTCTCTTTGAATCACTTGATTGAAACTATATCTAAAAATTCTTTTAAGTTATTGCCTGTCTTCATTGTCTAATTCCACCTTACATACTATTATAATATATCATTAAATTTTATTATAAGTTAAAAAATTGTTATAATAATGTCATTAAGTAAGGTGGACTTATAATGAAAAAGAATTCAATAAGTATAATTGGTGATGGGTTTTTTTTAATTAATGAACATCAAACCTTTAGGTTTGATCGGAAAATGGCACGAAGTGCAATTGAAAATATTCAATTTCCAATTATTGTACTAGATACTGAATTTGTTAACTACTCCCATGATACTGGGGAATTTACAAGCAAACTCTATGATAAAAAAAATAGGGATTTAGTTTATGTCATTCAATATAGTTTTGCAAAATCTTTAAAAGAAATTTCTAGTAGAAATAACAAAAAAGCAATTAAGTCAATAACCATTAAAAGAGCCTTTAATGACTCAGACTATGATTTTTATGACCAATATTCAAAAATGATTAAGAGTTTTTTAAATATGTGTCGCAATAAGGAAATAAAAACCATAGTCTGTGCTGGAGGAGTTAATGATATCAAAATCATTAACCAGTGAATTAATGAAAATAAAAAATTATTTGCTCGAAAAACCTTAAATATGGCTTTTTACAACAAAGATACCAAGGAACTAAATGCTAGTTACTTTGACATTTATCATGTTTTAGAAAACTCATTTAGTTTTTCAAACACTTGCAGTGATGGAAGTGAATTTTATAATGCCAACAATCTTCCCAAGGGAAAACAAGCAGATGATATGATTGCTTTAACTAGTAGTAAAAAATTCTTTGATTGATTTGAAGGGGTTGGAAGCAATAATATTTTAAAATCTGAAAATGAAGAAATTCATGACTTGTGTAAAAAAGCCTATAAACTCTATGCTTATCCCTTACAAAAAAAGATGAATTTTGATGAATATAAAGTTCTTAATAAAGCAATCAAACAAGTTATAGATCATTGCTACAATGATGTTTTAAGAGTTTTAGTATTTTTAGAATTTATTTATGAATTTTCTTATCTTTCTTATACTAAAAACTCATACATAAAAAAATAAACTAAATTTATATGGGATTTACAAATAGTAACTAAACAAGTACATTTACTCTTATTTGTGACAAAAAAAGTACATTTTTTTTACTTTTTTATATGTTTTTTTGATTTTTTGTATATAATAATTAAGACAAATCAAGAAGTTATTATGAAAACTATTAATTTAAAAGCAAGAAATCTTCACATTAGCAAGATTGTTGTGATTGATCGAAAACTTATGCACTAAAACACACTAGTTACCTGCTATCTATGTGTTTGGAATGTGCATTATACAACACACTCAAGAAATGTTTCATTATAATAATTTTAATAACAACTTAATATTAAAAACTATTCTTATAGGGAAACTATGTTTTTGAGTTAGCTTTTAAAATAGCAGCAAGAAAACAATAGAATAAACATAGGAGAAAAAATTATGTCACAAAGAGCAAAGACGTTAACCAAATTTGCTGTTGTCTTTATGAGTTTTGTAACCATTTTTGGTTTTAGAAATATCATTAACAATGGTTTTCAATTTGGTTTACTAGCATCAGTGCTATTCTTAATTGGGGGGGCTATTTATGCCATTCCAATGGTCTTAATTACTTCAGAATTTGGAAGTATTAAAAAATTAGAAAATCAAGAGTCAGGTTTAGGAAGCTTTTGTAATTTTGCCTTAGGGGGCAAAGGTGGGTTCTTAGCAAGTTGAGCAAGTTATTTTGGTAACTTATTCTTCTTTGCAACAATTGCTCCATTTACAGTAGTTGCTACCAGTTATTGTGTTTACGGAGCTAATGGCTTTGACAAAATAACAGAATTATTAACAAAAGAAGGTTGAGGAGATAATTCAGCAAGAATGAGTACCACAGTACTAGCTTGTTGTGCTATCTTAATCTTTTGAGCTGGAACTTACATCTCAAAACAAGGTCCAAAATGAATTGGAAAAATAACAACAATTGGAGGAATGGCTAGTATTACATTAGGATTACTATTTATCATTATTGCTTTATGTTATACTATTCCAACTGGAAAAGTAGTTGCTGGTTTTGGAAACTCAGCAGCTTGAAACCCAGTTTCAAGTGAAGATTGATGAAGTTTCTTATCAGCATTTCCATGATTGATCTTTGCATATAATGGGATTGAAACCATGTCAGCATTTATCAAAGATGTTAAAGGTGGAGCAAAATCATTCAAATTTGCTTCATTAATTGGAATGGGGGTTGTTATCTTTGTAATGGTTATTGGAGTCATTGTTTTAAGTGCTACAATCACACAAGAAAATATTAGTAGATGAGGTATAGTTAATTCATATTACTTTGTCTTTCCCCAAATTTTAGGATTAGAACTTGATTCAACTGCTGGAAAAGTTGTTATTCACATTGTTGGGTTCATCACTGCAGTTAGTGGATTTGGTTCAATGTTCTTTTGAACAGCTGGACCTGCAAAAGTTTTCTTCTCAGAAGTTCCAAGTGGAGTAATGGGAAAATACTTATCAAAAACTGATAAAAATGGTATGCCTACAAATGCCTTACTAGTACAAGCAATTGTAGTAACAGTAATTTTGTTAGCATTTGGTTTAACAACAGCAGGTCACTATAATTTTGTTAAAAATACAATTAAGCAAAATGACTTTTTTGAAAGAATCACTCAGGCCGCCACTTCACTAGCAACGGTGCAGATGTTCTTCTACTTTTTTGCCTACATTAGATTAAGATTAAAAATGGATGATGAAGAAAGATCAATTGTTTTCTTCAAAAATAAATGAATTCCAATTACAATCTCAATCATTTCACTAATACTTTTATCAATTGCCTTTTTCTTTGGAACTGTTCCAAGTCCAGTAACTTGAAAAGCCGATTGGTCTAATGCTTTAATTGATTTCTTATTAATTTTTGGAGGATTTATCTTCTTTATGGGTGTTGGTGTTTTAGTTTGATATTTAAATGTAGAAAGAAAAGCTAAGTTAAATGGTACTGATGGTTCACAAGGAACTGCAAAAATTGCCAAAACAAAACCAAAAACTGCTAAAGTTACAAAATAACTTTAATTAAGGAACACTATTTCTTTACTGAAAGGTGTTCTTTTTTTCACTTTTACAACTTATTTTATTGCAAACCAGTAATTTAAAAGCAAAAAAATGTATAATATTAGTAATAATATTGGGGGTGCCATATGTCTAAAAAGAAAAAAGGTTTTTTAATGTTGAACTACTTTAAACCTTCAATTTATTTAGAAAGCTATAAAAAAATCAACTTAGATTCATTGCGAAATAGTGGAATTAAATTAGTTATGTGTGATATGGACAACACCTTAATTGGATGAAATGAACGCATTCCCAGTCCAAATGTAATTAACTTTGTAAAATCAGTTTATGCACAAAATATGGAATTTGTTTTATTTTCAAACAATGTTCGTAGTCGAGTTGAAAACTTTGCCAAAAAAGCTGGGATTAAAAATTACTTTTGAGATTGTAAAAAACCACTATTAGGTAAAATGAAATTTGTCAGAAAACTTTTACCATATAAAGAAAGCGAAATTGTTTTAATTGGTGATCAATTAATCACAGATGTTTTAGTGGCAAATCGCAGTCACATCAAAAGTATTTTAATAACACCTTTAAGTAGGAATGATGGGGGTTCAAAGCTTGTGGGGTTTTTAGAAAACATAGTCTTTAAGCGATTGGCTCAAAAAAATATCTTACATGAAGGTTTTTATAATGAAGGAGAATTAGGAGGGAATTATGAAATTCTTTAAAAATAATAATGCAGTTAATGAAAACTTAGATGAGGACATTACCTTAGAGGAAGTTCATGGAGTTGATGCAAAAAAAATCAAACAAAATCAAAAAATAAGTTCACAAGAATTGGATCGAGGCATTGGTAATACAACCAACATTATTGGTGATGGACCCAAGAAATGTATTGGTTGCGGTAAAACTTTACAAATTGATGATGAAACTCAACCAGGTTATGTCAAAGATATTGTTCAACAAGATTATTGTTTTAGATGCTTTCGCATCAAACATTACAATCGTTTAGTTGAACAAGAAATTAATGATGATGATTTTGTGGCAATTTTAAAAGAGATTAACAAATCACTTGAAAAAATTCGCTACTACTATGTAGTTGATATTTTTGATTTACCTGGAAGCAGAGTTGAATGATTAGAACAATTAATTGCTGAAAAAGAAGTAGTTATTGTGGTTAATAAAATTGATTTAATTCCAAAATCTGTTAACAAGTTAAAAATCATCAAGTATGTTAAAAACTTTTTTGCAGACTCACCAATTAAAAATCCTAAATATATTCTTACAAGTTCAGTAAAGTTAGATTATGTTTATGCTCTTTTAAAAGAACTAAAATCAATTAGTTATGATCAATACATCATTGGAATTTCAAATGCTGGAAAATCAAGCTTAATTAATGCTTGTTTGAAAGAAAATTTACAAGTACCTTCAATTGTAACCTCAAAATATGTTAATACAACTTTGGATAAAATTAAAATTAATTTTACTGCCAAAAACTATGTTTTTGATACACCAGGTTTGGTAAAACATCATCACATTGCTACTGCTACTGCACCAAATTATTGAGATTTTTTCTTCTTTCAAAAAGAAATCAAACAAATTACCTACCAATTACACCCAATGCAATCAATTTTTTATGGGGGACTTGCTTGATTTACTTTTAAAACCTCAAACCAACTTGACCCACAAAATAATAAATTGAAGAAAACAAATTTTCATTTTTATGTTAATAAACAAATGCCTTTACATCGTACTAAAGCAGACAATGCTTATAACTACTATAAAAAAAATCGTGTGAGTTTAGTACCAAGAGTTGGAGATGTTAATCAAAAATTCACAACCATTGATTTTGAGTTTGATAAATCAGATAATGTTGATTTACATATTTCAGGATTGGGTTGAATCAATTTTAAAACTCACCCAGGGATGCAAGTTAGTGTAACTGTTCCCATTACAACAAAAGGAGTAAAGGTTATTTGTTTACCAGCAATGATCTAAAATCATTATTTGAATTAAAAAAGGAGAACTATTATGAAGCAAATTCTTGTTATTGTTATCGGAACAATTTCATCAAAAATTGCCTTAGTAAATAACTATGGGGACATTCAGTTAAAATTTTATGTAGTTCATGATTTTCAAGCAGGACTATTAAAAAACTTACGAGAAAAAGTAGTTGAAGGTTTAGAGTCAATTGGTATTGACTTTGAAAATAGTGTTGAAAAAATTGGGATTGCTGTGCAAGGATTTATTGATCATGAAATTGGGATTGTTAGAAAAAATGAAGATAATGGTTGAGAAAATTATTATTTAAAAGATATGGCCGAACAAGAATTTAAAAAATCTTGTCATGTTTTAAACAATAACAATGCCAAAGCACTAGGAGAATTTTGAGTAGGAAATGCTAAAACTATTTACTCATTAATTTTCATCTCAATTGGAGAAGAACTTGGAGGGTCAATAATTTTAGATGGAAAACTACTAACTGGAGATAGAGGTTTTGCTGGAATCAATGGACATGGTGGTGGTTTTCCAACTCGTTATGAATGTAACTGTGGTTTAAAAGGATGTTCAAACCAAATCTTGTCGTTTCCTGCCATTAAAAGAAGATTTGTGGATGACATCAATGCCCCAGATTCTCAAATTGCTATGTGGTTTGAAGAGGTTAGTGATCCAGAAGAATTAACTGTGGGAAAGATTGTTGAAATTTATTTAGAAACAGGTCGACCAAAAGCTATCAAAGCAATCTTTGATGAACTTGGTGATTGTCTAGCTGTCAAAGCAGGATCATTAATCCAAAGTCTAGATGTCGAAGCTATTATGATATCTTGTGATAATAAAGATTTATTAAAAATTTTAATGGATTCAATGACAAAAGCGCTGCCAAATTATGTTAATGAAATTTTCTTAGATGACTTAGCAATTTTAACAGATAAATTGGGTGAAGATTCAGATCTAATTGGTAGTGCAAATTTTGCAATTAATGACTGAAAACTATATTAAAAGGAGCAATATAAATGGAGCAATTAATAAAAAGAATCAATGAACTTGCAGCCAAACAAAAAGCAGGAACTTTAACTGTTGACGAACAAGCAGAACAAAAAACTTTAAGAGAAGAGTATTTAAATAAGTTTCGCGGCAATTTCCTTGGTCATTTAAAAACCATTAAAGTTGTTGATGAGCAGGGAACTGATATTACCCCAGAAAAGTTAAAAAAAGTTAAAAAAAGTTAAAAAATAAATAAGGTCAAATTAATTGAATTTTTTTCAAATTTAAAGGTAAATTTAGATTAATTCTAATTTTGACCTTTTTTTTGTGCAAATAAAATTATATAATTTATTTTGAAAGGTTAGGAATTTTAACATGAATAAAAATAACAAAAATTTAAATGCCATGAGAATTTTGGGAGTTGATGCTGTCAATCAAGCAAACTCAGGGCACCCAGGAATCATTCTTGGAGCTGCACCAATTGTTTATACACTATTTACTAGAGTAATGAACATAAACCCCCAAAATCCACAATGATTTAATCGTGATAGATTTGTCTTAAGTGCAGGACATGGGAGTGGTCTTTTATATTCTGCTTTGCATTTAGCAGGCTATGATTTACCAATTGAAGAGGTAAAAAAATTTAGACAATTAAATTCATTAACTCCTGGACACCCAGAATATGGTCACACAAAGGGTGTTGATGCTACCACAGGTCCACTAGGACAAGGATTTGCTATGGGAGTTGGTATGGCATTGGCAGAGAGTCATTTAGCAGCAAAATACAATCAAAAAGGTAAAGAACTAATTGATCACTATACTTATGTTTTATGTGGGGATGGAGATTTACAAGAAGGTGTTTGTCAAGAAGCAATGTCTTTTGCAGGAAGGTATCAATTAAATAAATTAATTGTTTTACATGATTCAAATGACATCCAATTGGATGCACCTGTAGCAGTAGCTCAAGCTGAAAATATGCAAGAAAAATTTATAGCAGCTAATTGAGATGTGCAAATTGTTTATAATGGTGAAGATGTTGATGCTATTGAAAAAGCTATTGAAAAAGCTAAAAAATCAAAAAAACCATCTTACATTGAAGTTAAAACAGTAATTGGAATTGGAGCAACAAATGAGGGAACTCAAAAAGTTCATGGAGCTCCACTAGGTAATGATATTGATACAGTTAAAAAATACTTTAACTGATCTGCTGCTCCCTTTGAAATTAGTGCAGATATTTATGAATTTTACAAAAAAACTGTGCTAATTAGAGGACAAGAAGCTAATGAAAAATGAGACAAATTATTTGCTGAATACCAAAAAAACAATGCCCAACAAATGGCACAATTAACTGCAGCAATTAACAAGGACTGAAATGTTAATCTTGATGAATTGTTGAAATTAAACACTAATGCTGAACAAGCAACCAGAGTATCATCAGGAAGTGTTATTAACTACTTAAACAAAACTGTTAGTGGTTTTATTGGTGGAAGTGCAGACTTAACTGAATCTACTAAAGCCAAAGGTGCTGATGGAAATTATGACATTGAAAATAAAACTGGGCGAAACATTATGTATGGTGTAAGAGAATTTGCAATGGGGTCAATTAATAATGGAATTGCTTTACACCAAGGTTTACTACCATTTGCTTCTGGTTTCTTTGTTTTTGCAGATTATATGAAACCAGCAATTAGATTAAGTTCAATCATGGGATTACAAGCATTGTACATTTTTACACATGACTCAATTGCAGTAGGAGAAGATGGGCCAACCCACCAACCAATTGAACAGTTGGCAATGTTAAGAAGTATGCCAAATATCAATGTTTTTAGACCTTGTGATATGCAAGAAACAATTGCCAGTTATTGAACTGCTTTAAATGATAAGAATAAACCAAGTGTAATTGTGGCAACACGTCAAAATTTAAAAGAGTTAACTCACCAAGATTTGATTGACAATGCAAAAAAAGGTGGTTATTTAATCAGTAAAGAAGTTGGAGCAAATATTACACTATTAGCAGCTGGAAGTGAAGTTGCTGTGGCTCTTGATGTTAAAGAAAAATTAAAAGCTCAAGGACACAAAGTGAATGTAGTTTCAATGCTAAATATGAATGAATTTATGAAACAAGATCAAAGTTACATAGATACAGTGGTTGATAAAAAAACTCAAAGATTTTCAATTGAGCTTGGGTCAACTTTTGGATGACATCGTTTCTTAGGAGACAGTGGTCATGCCTTTGGAATTGATACTTATGGTTACTCTGCTCCATTTGGAGATGTAATTAAACACATTAAATTTACAGCTGATGAAATTTCTAATAAAATCATTAAATTACTTAAGTAAAAGTGTGTTATGATAACATAGATTATCAAAAGGAGAGATTATTATGATGACATGATGAGGGGTTCTTTTAATTGGAATTGCTTGCCTAATTGTTGGGGGAATTATTGGTTTTATTATTACTAGAAAAATAATTCAAAAACAATTAAAAGACAATCCACCAATTAATGAAAATCAAATCAGAGCAATGTATAGAAGTATGGGGAGAAAACCCAGTGAAGCAGACATCAAAAAAACTATGAATGCTGTAAAAAGAGGTAAATAACCTCTTTTTATTTTGCCTGATAAAATCTTTCACTTATTATTTTTAAAAGTTTCTTACTAAAAATAATTTATAATAAAAAGGTATGTAATTTAATAAAACTTTGAGATTAGGGTGAATTTATGAAAAATGGAGTTGAGATATTAAGCAAAAAAAGTTTAAATAAAAATTTAAACTGCATTTTAATCATCTTTTTAATTGCTTTACTCCAATTGTTTATCTTAATTTTTAGAACTAAGTTGATTGGAAACCTTATTGACCAAAATAGCATTAAATGAGACATTCTAAGTCAATGAAACAAGGTAGAAATTTTGACTGAACCATTAAATGAGGGAATTGTTTTAGTATTATTTTCAATGATTTGTCTTAGTTTAAATCAAAAGAAATCAGAAAGCACTTATAAAATTGGGTTTTGATTTACTTTTTTTTGTTATTCTTTGATAGCACTAATCTTAACTTTTAGTATTAAAGATTATTTAGGTTTTTTCTTTACCAAAATTGCTTCAGAAGAACCAATCTATTTTGAATTAATGATCTGGAATAAAGTAATTACTGCAGTTTTAATTTTAAATCTAGCTCTTCTAGTTGCCACCAAAAGTTATAAAGCAATTTATTGAAACTTATTATTGAGAATAGTTCTTATTATTGCTCTGGACTTAGTTTTTATTAATGTTAAAATTGAAAATCAAACCTATGCTGGACTTGGGTTAAGTTTATTTTTATCATCTTTAATTTGTTTATCAATAAGTTTTATCTTTGTAATTTTAAATCTAACTGATAAAAATATCTTTAAAATTGAAAAAATTAAATTCAACAAAACTGCTCTTAAAAATATGACAATGGTTTTTATTGAGTCATGCTTGAGAAATATGTTTTTTTTATTTTTAATATCATATTACATCTCAATGTTTAGTCAGACCACAACCTTATGAATTATAAATACCATCTTTTGAAATCTAATCTTGATTCCAACAGTTAATTTTTATAAATTTGAAAAATACTATCAAACTAATCATGGTTTAATTAAAAGAAAATTTGTTATGTTGAGTCTTGTACCCATTTTTTATTTTTTGCTTTTAACATTAATAATGCTTTTTGCAGGCAACCAAATAATCAATTGATTTACTTGACCCGATCAGCATTTCACAAAAAAAGCAATGTCTTTTTTTGTGATACTAAGTGGTTTTTACTTTTCTCAGATTTTAAATGAACTCATTGGAGGAATTACAAAAATTGGAGATTTCAAAAAATTAGCTCTGCTAAGAAGTTTAATCATGGTGCTAATTCTTTATGTTCCTGGTTTAATTTTAGCCTCACTAGGTTTAATGAAAACAAATTTATCTCTTGTAATCATAATTTTTGGTTGTAATTTTTTAGCAGCATTATTCATAAATTGTTGTTATCTTATTTATTATAATAAGAAACTATGGCTGACTACAAAACAAATAGGTTAAACAATACTGTTAGAAACTAAATTTATTTAGTTTTTGATGACACTAAGAGATAATATCGCTTCCTAATTCAGAAAAATAATTATTTTTTTTAAAAAAAATAATTATTTTTTACATTTTATATGTATAATTGTAAGGGTTTGAGAAAAAGGAGTAGTACAAATGATACAAGTATTTACTGATAAAAACTTTAGAGATACGAATGCATATTTGTTGTACAACAATAACAATGAAGGTATTTTAATTGATACTGCAAATGGCCAGTATAATGATATTTTAACTTTTACAAGTGAAAAAAATATTATCATTACTGATATTTTTATAACTCATGGTCACTTTTCTCACTGTTATGGAATTAATGATATAGTAAAACAACATAATCCTAAAAGTGTTTACATTGGTAAAGCAGATTTATTAATGCTATTTGACCCAAATAAAAACACTAGTGCTTATTATAATATTGAAAATGAAGGTTGGGTTGCTGATCCATTTAAGAATCTCAAAGTAATTTCAGAAAATTGTGAAATGAAAATTAATGGTTATGATCTTAAAATTATTACTTGTCCAGGACACACAGAAGGTTCAATCGCCATTATTTTCCCTGACTTAAAATGTATTTTTAATGGTGATAGTATCTTTTTAAATAAAAATCCCTTAACAATTTCAACAACAGCTTATGATGAAGAAAAACTTCTAAATAACTTTATTTATCTAATTGAAAACTTTTATCCAGGTTACTCATTGTTTCCAGGTCATTTTGATTGTGGTTTTGAACTTGATCGCATTATTATTGAAAATGATTGAATAAAAAAAGAGTGTCAAATTAACACCCCAACAAAAGACAAAAAATAACAATGACTTGTCAACTGTTATTATTTACAAACATTATTCAAATACAAAAAAACTCCAACAATTTAGGGAGTTTTTTTAATGATTCTTAGAAGTTACTTGTTTTTAAAATTACATAATCAACTTTTTTGATATCACTAACTTTTTTACCACCTGAATATGAGATTGATGATTGTAAATCCTCTCTCATTTCTTTATAAGTATCCATTAGTTTACCTCTAACTTTGATTAGTTCTTTTTTTCCTTCAACATAACGTTTTTCACCCTTGTTATATTCACTAGCACTTCCATAGTACTCTTTAAACATAACATCATCAACTAGCACATTTTTACCTGGTGATTCTTCATGGGCTGCAAATAAACTACCAATCATACACATAGTAGCTCCAAAACGAATTGATTTGGCAATGTCTCCATTAACTCTTAATCCACCATCTGCAATAATTGGTTTATTAGCGGCAGCACTACATCATTTTATTGCTCCTAATTGTCAACCTCCAGTTCCAAAACCAGTTTTTAATTTAGTAATGCAAACTTTACCAGGACCAACTCCAACTTTTGTGGCATCTGCACCTCAATATTCTAAATCTCTTACTGCATAAGGGGTTCCAACATTTCCTGCAATAACAAAAGTTTTGTATTGCATATGTTTTTTGATGTGTTCTATCATATTTTTGACATTCAGTGAATGACCATGAGCTATATCAATTGTGATGTATTCAGGAATTAAGTTTTGTTGAGTTAAGTCTTCAATTAACTTAAAATCAGCAGCTTTAACTCCAACTGAAATTGAGGCTATTAAACCTTGGGCTTTCATTTTTTTAACAAATTTAATATTATCTACATTAAATCTGTGCATAACATAAAAGTAATTTTCTTTAGCTAATTTTTCACATAATTCTTCATTAATAACTGATGCCATATTTGCGGGAACTACTGGCATCAAAAAGGTGTGATTACCTAACTTAACAGTTGTGTTACACTCAGTTCTTGAATTCACAATACACATACTTGGTACTAATTGAATGTCTTCATAATCAAATGCGTACATAATACTTCTCCAATCCTTTGAAATTATACAATAAAAAAATTAATATTTTTTTGCAAAATAAAAAATCAAGAAATCTTCTTGAAATATATTTATCAAATTTCTTAAAATATGCATAAAACCTAATTGGTTTTCTTAGTTGGACTAATTTTTTGCTCAAGATCATTTGTTGTGGATTTTTGCTTTTTAAATTCAAAGAAAGGGGGCTCAGTTTTTTTAATAAGTCTCACAATGTTTTGTCTGTGTTTAAAAATTAAAATCACAACACTTATGGTCATTATAATTTGAATTACAAAGAAACTATCAAAAAAATTAGCATTTGATGATTTATTGGGAATCTTGTGGAGAGCATTAAATGGCATAGCAATTTCTCAATTAGCAGTGGATTTTAAAGTTGTAAAGAATTCAAACCCATTATAGTCAAAATAAGTTTTTGAATTTAAATCTGCAAAAGTTAATAATGATAATGGGGGTAGTCAAATCAAAATCATAACCACAATGGCTCCAAAAATACTTGAAACACTAACACGACGGAAAATAAAAATTAAACTAAATCACACCAAGGTGAATGCTAAAAATAAAATTCAGTTTGTTACAAATAAAAGACCAATTAAACAACTTACTGCTTTTCCGCCTCTAAATTTATAATAAATTGGGTAGCAATGTCCAATTAATGTAAAAAGACATGGTATAAAATAACTTGTTTGATTAAATGCTTGGTGAGGGATTAACGAAATTAAAAATGCAATTAAAACTGTGAGCAGAATTTTTCCTGCATCCATAAACATTATTGCCAATCCTCATTTTTTGCCAATCATTCGACTAGCATTAGTAGCTCCTGCATTTTTGCTACCAAATTCTCTAATATCTTGTTGCGATTTTCATCTAACAACCACAATTGAAAATGAAACACTTCCTAAAAAATAACCTAAAATAGAGGTTAGTATTGTTCCAATTATTCACATAATTCCACGCCTTTCATTGCCTGTTCATTTTTAATAATACTACATTTAGTTGTCCCTATGCAAGAAAAAATGGTGTAAAATAATGTAAAAGCATCAAAAAAATAAAGGGGGTCCAAATATGAAATTACAAGAAAAAATAGATCTTAAAAACTTGGTATTCGAATTTTATAAGGCTGATGTTAAAAAATTGCTAGGAGCAGGTGAATTCAATATTTCTGATTCTGACAAAAATCAATTACTAAATTTAGCAAAATCTCAAGACATTAAAGTATTATATGAAGGTATTAAGACAATTTTTGAAAATAATCTTAGTGCTGAGCAATTTGATTTAAGTATTATGCTAACTTTACTAATTCAACGCTACAACTATTTTTACATTACTGAACAAGAGTGACTAAAATATTGCTTAGAAGTTAAAGATTTAGCTTTACAAGATGATTTAGGTTTATATATTGATTATGTGGCACATTTTTTTACCAAGCAAATTGATTTATATGTTAAAAATTATTTAGAAATTTTACAAACCTATGAAGTAAATGACTGAAATGAAAAATTTTATCTTTCATTAAAAAATCTTGTTCTTGAAATTGAACTAGCAGAAGATTTTGTTATAAAATTAGAAGCAATGGAACAACTAGTTATTTTCTTACAAGATACAAAAAATATTTATGCTTCACTTGAAGGTGTGGGAATTGAAGAACGCAAAAAAGAATTTCTAGCACATTCAAATGAAGTTAAAATTGTCTTTCAGTCAATGGACAATTTGATTAACCAAATTTTGTTAGATTTAAGAAAGTAGGAGTTAATTATGTTTAAAAAATATTTAAAAATGGATGCAACACAATTAAACTCTGAAAAAGCAAATCTAACTGCAAGATTAAAAACTTTTAGAGAGGACATCAAAAAAATTGAACGCAAAATCAAAAAACCATGTTGATGAGTTTTGGTCATTCCATTATTTGGTTTATTTATCTTTAATGGAATGGTTAATAAAAGGAAAATCAGCACTGGTTTAGGTGATGAGTTAATCGAGCTTAAATCAAATGAATTATATTTAGAACTTGAAATTAAGTTTATTGAACAAAAAATTGAAGAATTAAAAAAATAAACCAAATCAAGATCAAGGGGGAAATAACAATGAACAACAATAAAAAAATATTTAAAATAGGTAAAGATTTAGAGGTAACACTGAACCGTATTTACTTTGACATTCCATTTATGAATTGTGCACACAATAAAATTGCATTAGATCTTAGAGATAACATTTACAAATGCATTAAACCTGGGTGTTGAAGACAATTTTGGTTTGAATCAACAGAACAATATAAGATATTTCGTCACAGAGTCCAACCAAAATTTGACTTTAGAAAAGCAGAACTAGATTATAAAGCAACATTCAATGAAAACTATTAATTATCATTTTTTAGCATTGCTTGCATAGAATAGGGGTAAATTGATGACTACTTTTTTTACTTATAACAATTCAACGACAATTAATGTTGAATTTCAACCAAGTGTAGCATTACTTGCAGATTTTGAAAATTGAACTGCTTTTGAAGATGAACAAATTAGAACACTAAAGGAATTTGCTAAAAAAAATAATTTGCAAACAACTTTATTGGTGCCTTTTGACTCATATTACAATCCTGGTCTGTGAAATCAAGAAAATATCAAAATACTTGCTAGTAAAGTTCAAGTAGATTTAGTAATTTTTTATGCTATAAACCCAATGTTTGCAAAGTTAGAAGATAATGAAATTTATCAAGATCTAGCAAATTCTTTAAATTTAAAAAAAATTATGGTAGCAGATAATTTTCAAGACAGAGTTTGTCAGAGATTAAATACACTTTTTTGCAAATCCTTTTGAAAAGAGTCTTGTCAAATTGTTGGGGATTTTCAAACAAAACCAACTCCAATATTATTAATAGACCTATTAGCACAAGCACAATTTAAAGAATTTAAAGAACATTCTGGATTAGATTTTTGTTTTAGTGCTCTAGTAAGTCATGGTAAAAAACTAGGTAGACAACTTGGTTTTCCTACAATAAACTTATTAACTCCTCAAAGACTACCATTAAATGATGGAGTTTATGCTTGTCAAGTCAAAATTACTGGGGTTGACTCCTTATTGAAGGGGGCAGGATTTTATTGAAAAAACGAACTTGACCAAGAGGTTTTTGAAATTAACTTATTAGATTTTGATCAAGAAGTGTATGATAGAAAAGTTGATGTGAAAGTCATTGCAAAAATTAGAGAACCAATCAAATTTACTCAGCTAGAAGATTTAAAAAAAACCTTATGTGAAGATGTTCACCAGGTCAGAAAGGTATTTAATAATTATGAAAAAAACTAATTTTTATTTAGGTAGTCATGTTAGTATGAGTGCGAAAGAAGATTATTTGGTTGGAAGTGCTCTAACTGCAATAAAAAATGGTGCAAATACTTTAATGTTTTATACAGGAGCACCACAAAACTCAATTAGAGCAGCCACTTCAAAACTAAATATTGAAAAATTCCAACAAATTTTAATTGAAAATGAACTTGATATCAACAAAGTAATTTGTCATGGTCCTTACATTATTAATTTAGCCAACACAATTAAGCCTGAAACTTTTGAGTTGGGGGTTAGATTATTAAAAGAAGAGTTAATTAGACTTGAAGAAATTGGTGTTCACACAGTAGTTTTACATCCAGGAGCTGCAGTTGGTGGAGACCGTACTTTAGCACTAAATTCAGTAGCCAAAGGAATTAACCAAGTTTACCAAGCTTTACCAAACTCTAAAGTAAAAATTGCCTTAGAAACTATGAGTGGTAAAGGTACTGAAGTTTGTATTAGTTTTGAAGAATTAAAAATTGTTTTAGATCAGGTTGAAAAAAAAGAAATGGTGGGAGTGTGCTTTGACACATGCCACTTACATGATGCAGGTTATGATATTAAAAACAATTTCAACCAAGTGGTAGTCGAGTTTGATAAGTTAATAGGTTTGGATAAACTATTTGCCATTCACTTAAATGATTCAAAAAACCCCATTAATGCTCATAAAGATAGACATGAAAACATTGGTTATGGTTATATTGGTTTTGATGCACTTTGTGAAATTGTTCATAATCCTATTTTTAGTGAGATACCAATAATTTTAGAAACACCATGATTAAATGATAATTCAACTCCATATGCTGCAGAAATTACTATGCTAAAAGCTAAAAAATTTGCAGATGTTTTTAAAGATAAAAGATAATTACCTTACTTTTATTTGTACAAATGCAACTTAAGTTGCAAAGCTTCATCAAGTTTCTTTGCAATATTTAAAAAATTTGTTACAAGTTTGGGTGAGATTAAATTTAATGAATCTTGATTGGCGCTAACCATTAAAAAACTTGTTTTAATGAAGTTATGTCACAAAACTGAATTTGTTTGATAATTTGGCATTTCATTTAAATTAATGTCCTCAGCCTCAAAAACCTGAGAAAAATTTAGCTTGTATCTATTTAGGCAATCTGCTTGTAAAATCTCAAAGCAGGTTGAAATTTCTAATAAATTATTGAAGTTTATTAAAATATCTTCACAAAATCCATCTATTTCTTTTGAACTATATTTGGGCTTTTCAGCATCACCAAGTAAGTGAAATAGGGTATTTAATTCATCAGAATTATCAAAAAAAGCTGCGCTCATATACAAAATCTCCTATATAATTAGTATATATTAGTGCAGAGGGAACTGCAAAGGGGAAATATAAAAATGAAAAAATTATTAGGATTATTAGCAGGAGCTAGTTTAATTGCAACTTCAACAACCACAGTTGTTGCATGTAATACCAGAACATTGGGTTCTGAATATTCAAATATTTCGTCACTTAATAGTATTTGGACAAATTCATTAATCAATAATGTACCATTAAACTTGATACTAAATGGGAATTACTTTGGTACTGACTCTGATGGCGGATTAAGTAGTAAAACTAAGTTAGAACACCAATTAAGTAACTTAATTAGTTTTAGACTTAGCAATTTTGAAAAATGAGAAGAAGTGTTTAATTCAGGAGATTTAAGTTTTTCATATAAATTTGAAGGAATTGAAGTTCCTAGTGATGAGGCAGAAATGAATAGTTTTTTTGACAATTTAATTGCCAAACATAAGGGTGCTGCTAGAATTTCAGGAACATTTAAAATTACAAGTGGCAGCAACTCAACAAATGATTTAGAATTTAACTTAACTGCTCAAGAAGCATTTTCAACAAAACTAAACGTTGATAATAAAACAATTGAAGTTGATACACCTCTAACTAAATTTGTAGAATTAGCTAGTGACACATTATGGTTAGATCAAAGCAAAGTAAATAAAACAGAAATGACAACTGCAGAACTTCAAGCAATTGCATATCAATCACTATTAACACAAATCAAAAATTCTAACTACTCAGTTTATGTTAATCAAATTTACTCACAAGTGTCAGCATCAAACTTTGTTTTAAACTATCAAGCACTTAATATCTCAAACCTTATTAGTTACTTGATGAATCCCTTTAAAAATAAGGATGAAAAATTAACTTTTGTTACTGGTAATGAAGGAAAACTTGAAAAAATTGAGGGTGGTTCATCAACTATTAAAGACTTTAAACTGTTTGGAGTTAACGTTACTTTAAGAAGTTTAACAAAAATTAAAATCACAGATGGAGTTACACCAACCCCAACTCCACCAGAAAATCCAGGAACTCCAGAAGAAGCTAGTAATCAATAAATTATAGTTAAGCAAAAATTCTCATAAATATATGAGAATTTTTTAATTTACAAGGGTTGTTTCTTGGTGATTGTAAATATTTTGTTATAATAAGAAGGATAACTTCAAAAAAAGGAATTTACTTATGGAAAAAACAGTTAGCTATTTAAAAACTAGAAGAAGGTATTGTGTACAAATCTTGTATAAGTTATACATTGTTGATGAGGATTTAACCAAGTTAAAACAAGAGGTATTAGATGGAACACAATTTGAAGAAAACAGTGATGATATGAGTAACTTCATCATGAAGGTACTAGATCATTTTGTTGAAATTCAAGAAGCAGTGAAACCTTTAATTAGTGAAAATTGAACTTGGGAACGTCTCCCCAATATTATCAAAGCAATTTTGATTAATGGTAGCTATGAAATAACTCAAAAGATCACAAGTAAAGCAATTGTAGTTAATGAAAGTATTGACATGGTGCGAGAATTCTTGCCAAGTTGAGATACTGCATTTTTAAATGCTGTTTTAGATAAAATTGAATAAAGGTGGTGGAAAAATGAGTGTAAGAAACACAAAGATATTAAGAGAACAATTAAATGATTATAAAGCTAAAGTTTCTCAAACAATTTATAATTTGCTAATGAAAGAATTTAATGTCTATTTGGAAAGAACTAAACTCGGGATTGAAATGTATGATTATAAAACTCTATTAACTGAAGCTTTTTGTGACTTTTATTTACTAAGTTTTATGATAGACTTTGCCAAAAAATCTTTAAGTGAAAAAAGTTTTGGAGTAATTAATGAATATTTATACTATGCTCAGCAAAAAATCAAAAACAGACAAATTAAAAATGTTGTAATAATTACTGCAGCCAGGGTTGAGAAAACCGACACTCAATTCATGGATTTTGTTAATCAAATTAACCGTAAATTCAAAGTTGGTGTTAAGGTTCGTAACACTAACTGGTATTACATTGATTTCTTTAAAGATAATATTCTACACTATGATTCAATGTATCGTTTACAAAGTAACTTATCAAAACATTTTAGTAAATTTGATAAAAATATTTTTACAGAAATAGCCAATGAAGAAGTTTTAAAGCTAAAATTAGACTACAAAATCTTGTGAAATGATTATTTTTCAAGAATAATTTTAAATTCATTTGGACGCTTTGACATTATGCCAACAAATTATGTCAAAGGACAAACTGAAGAAACTCAAAATAAAGTTTTAAAGTCATTAGATCCAACAACTTTGGTAATTTATTACAACAATGTTGATGTTCAAAAAAATTATAAAACAGCTTTTTTAAATGACATCAAAATATTTAACAATCTTTTAGTTCATGATGTTCCAGTTATTAGTGTGGGAAAATATGAAGACCTGAGTTTGATTAATCTTATTTCTCAAAAAAACTTTAGAACTCTTACTGAGACAGCAGTTGTTTTTCAAGGTGATCCTCATAACTTATTAGAAGTTATTGAAGCTCCAACTTCAATCAACACTTCTCGTTCACTAATTAATAACAAACCTCTTGAAAATAAAAAAACAGTTCAAAAAGAAAAAGTTAAGAAAAAAATAAAACCAAAAGTTGAAGAGAAACCAGAAGTAACTCAACAAATTCCAATCAATACTACAAATACATTGAATATGTTTTGAGATGAAATTGCCAATGACAGTCCGGCAACTGAAAATGATTTAATGAGAACCACAGACCTTGATGAACCTGAGGTTGTTGAAACAATGTTCAAACTTAAAAATTCAAAAACAGTTTCAACCAAAACTGTCCAGTTAAATAGCGAAGTTACAGACCTTGAATCAAAAACTGTGGACTTTGATGAAGTGTTGAAAAGAAATGAAGCTAAATACAATAATGCCAATTCATTAATTGATGACAACTTAGCAGAACAATACTCAAAAACAATTGACTTCAACAAAGGAATTGATGATGAGGAAATTGATAACTCTGAGGATTTTGAAATTAATAGTGATGAAAATTTTGAAACCAAAACATTTTCAAGTGAAAATAATTTTAACAATGATGAAAAAAATGATACAGAGATTGTTCAAAAAATTAATAGTATCTTTGATGAGGTTTCAACAAAAAAAACCAAAACAATTAATTTTGAAAATGATAATTTAAAGGAAACTCAAACCATCACCAAGACACTTGATCTTGATAAACTTGATACAGATACTGACTTTGAAAATATTACTCAGACAAATTTATTTTCCAAACAAAAATATTCAGAACTTTTGTTAACAGTTTTAAATAATGATAACATTGAAAAAATTGATGATTATGTTTATAAACTTGATGACTATAAAAATGTTTTTAAAAAATTTGAACATCTGTTTATTGTTAATACAAAAAAAATTAAATTCAGTTCAACAGATGTTGATGACAAAATTATTAATGAAACAAAGTTTGAAATATCGCAAGCTGATTTTAAAGAGTTAAGTGAATTTATTTCAAAAAATTATTCAACCTATGAAAAAAAATTAAATTCAGGAATAATTACAAAAGAAGAATTTATGATTTACTACTTGGTGTATCTAAAAGTAAAATTATCTATAAGTAAAATTGAGTATATTGAATTAGTCTACTAGCAAGAAAGGTGATCAATTTGCAAGTAACAGAATTTATAAAAATTTCAGAATTTAGTGATCTTATTAAAGAAGTTTTAGAAAATGAAAGGTCATTAAAAGATGTAGCAGTCAAAGGTGAAGTTGCTAACCTAACTTTCAACAAGTCAGGTCATGTTTATTTTTCTTTGAAGGATGCTGAAGCAAAAGTTGATTGTGCTATTTGAAAAAGTCGAGCATCAATCATAATGAATTTAAATGTCAGTGAAGGAACAGAAGTCATTGCAATTGGAAACATAAGTTATTATAAACCATCAGGTAAAATAACTTTTGTAGTTAACAATCTTCAAATTGATGGGGTTGGAGCATTAGCAATTGAATATGACAATAGATTAAGAGAAGTTCAAGAAAAAGGTTGATGTGATGAAGTCAACAAAAAACAAATCCCAAAAATTCCAAACAACATTGGGATTGTCACTGCAGCCACTGGTGATGCAGTTAGAGATTTGATTAGTAATATGCGTCGTCGTTACAAAGTTGCAAATATTTATTTGTTTCCAACCTTAGTTCAAGGTGATGGTGCAGCAAAAGATATTGCAAGTAAAATAATTATGGCAAATAATTTTTCTCACAAGCTTGATGTATTGATAGTCGGAAGAGGTGGAGGAAGTTATGAAGATCTTTGAGCATTTAATGAATGACCAGTTCTTAATGCAATTCATGAATCAAAAATACCTATCATAACTGGGATTGGCCATGAACCTGATGTCACCATTGCAGATTATCTTGCTGACAAACGTGCCTCAACTCCAACTGCTGCTGGAGAATATGCAACACCTGATATTAATGCAATTTATAAAAGTTTGGATAATACCCAAACTCAGTTAGCAAATATTTTACAAAACAAGTTAACTCTACTGAGAACAGAAATTATAAATTTAAAAAATAATCTGCAAGCTCAGTTAGAAAATAAATTAATTGCTTTAAAAAATAATATCAAAAACTTATTTTTGTTATTAAATCAAATTGTTCAAGCAAGACTTGGTAACATTAAATCATCGCTAACAACAATGTTACAAAATCAAGTTAGCCAATTAAAATTAAAATTTAATGAAGCACAACAAAATATTAACAATCAAATTGAGAAATTGGATTTGCTAAATCCAATTAAGCCACTTGAAAAAGGATTTGCTATATTAAAGCATAACAATAAAATTGTAAGAAGTGTTACAGAGTTAAATGCAAATTCTAAATTAACAGCTCAATTGCATGATGGTGTAATTGACTTAGATGTTGTTAACATCAGAAAGGAAAAAACAAATGAGTAATAAAAATTTTACTGACACAATCGCACTATTAAAAGATCTTACAAACAAACTTAATGACAGTTCAACTAGTATGGAAGATTCAATAGAACTTTTCAAACAGGCTTCAAGCTTAATTAAATCTGCTAAAACAGAACTTGAAACAATTGAAGGGGAAGTCAAAAAAGTAATTAGTGAACTAGACATTGAAGATTTTAAATAAGCATTTTTTGCTTATTTTTTAATAGGTTTTAAACTAAGTATTTGGTTCTAAGTAATTAATCACAATTTATTTTTTGGTATAATAAGAACAAGTAAAGGAGGGGTTTTAATGAATATTCAAGAAGAAAAACAATTTTTTATTGATAAATTATTAAAAGACAAAGATGTAAAAAATCTCTTAAGAAATGTCCCTCCTGAACAGGTTGATGCTTTTTTAAATGACATTAACCAAATCAGAAATGTCTTGCATATCAAAAATAACAATGACCGAATCATTTTAAATGAATATGAAAGATTATTTGTAATTCCTGAGGGGACTGAACAAACTTTAATTCGGGAGCTACACCAATTCAATCGGGATTTTTATGAAGATAAACTTCCAGAACATTATATTTTAAATTTTGATTCAGATAGTGTTGAGATTAATTCTGATTATAATAACTTTTATCAAAACTACAATGAAAAAACTTTACAACAATCAAACCAAGCTTTAAACACCAAAAAATTTAGTATTGATGATGACCAAACAATTGATTTGAATGGTTCTTTCTTTGAAAAACAACAAAGTTCAATCAATGATCAAACTTCTTTAACTTTAGAAAACATGATTGACTCAAATTCACAAGGTAATTTTAACACAGTTGAAATTACTCAAGCTGATTTAAATATTGATGTTAAAAAATCAAATCAAGTAATTGATAAAGGATTAGTTGATGATGAACTTTACACAATTGATATGGTTGATGATGAGGATAAACCAAACAAAAAACTTAGCAAAAAATATGCAAAGCAACTTAAAAAAGCACAAGCAAAAGAAAAAACAGATTCTAGTTTAAAAGTAGCGCAAGAGCTAGCACCATTAAATATTGATAAACTTTTTACTCCAACTCGTCAAGTAACTTCAAGGCACTCAGATTTAGAGGATATAATTAATTCTGGTTTAAATAAAAAACCAATTATAAATTTGGAGAACGAGATTGAGGTTGAATCTGAATCTGAAAAACAACATGAACTAGAAATTATTAAAGATCATTTAGATAATGGCAAATATGGACGCTTAAATTTATCACGTCCAATGTCACTAACTTGTGCAAGGTATATGCGCAGACTTGAAAATTTAAAAAAAGGATTCGAAAAAACTTATGGTTCTGAACTCTTAAAGAAAGTTACTGAATGAGTTAAAATGGAAAATGCACTTTATGCAAGTCTGGATAGCAAAAGAAATTTACAAGAGTTAAATAAAAAAAGAGATAAACTTAAAGTTAAGTCAGTTAAAAAATTTAAATAATTTTTAAGAATAGGGGTGATTATATGAAACAACGTTTAGATCAAATTTTACTTGAGAAAAATTTATTTGATAATAGAAATAAAGCTAGAGGTTTTATAATTGCTGGTAAAGTAATTATTAATAATGAAAAAATTATAAAACCAGGAACAATGTTTCATCCTGAAAATTTACAAATTAAAATTTTAACTGATGAAAAAGAATTTGTTAGTCGTGCTGGTGCAAAACTTGAAAAAGCAATTCAGTTTTGAAAAATAGATTTAGCAAATAAAGTTTGTTTAGACATCGGAAGTTCAACAGGTGGTTTTACAGATTGTTGTTTATTTTTTGGTGCAAGTTATGTCTATGCAGTTGATGTTGGTACCAATCAACTTGATTGAAAGTTGAGATCTAATCCAAAAGTAAAAGCAATGGAGAAAACAAATTTTCGCAATGTGACAAAAGATTTTTTTGAAAAAAAAATAGATTTTTTCTGTTGTGATGTTAGTTTTATCTCTGTTGAAAAAATTTTAATACCATTAAAAAATATTGTTGAAAATGATATTGATGGTATCATTTTAATCAAACCTCAATTTGAATCTGATCGTGAGGATGTCAAGAATGGTAAAATAAATCAAAAATCTGGACATAGAAAAAGTATTGAAAGGGTTTTGCAATACTGTCAAGAAAATAATTTCTCAGTAAATGACATTAGTTGATCACCAATTTTAGGAAATAAGAAAAAAAATATTGAATACTTATGTTGAATAAAAAAATGCCTCAATCCAATTTTAAATATCTCTGCTGCAAGAATTGAACAAATTGTTAATGAGTGTTGAGATTATTTTAAGGATATTGAAGATGAAAACAAATAAAGTAATTTTTTTGTTGGACATGGATGCATTTTTTGCAGCATGTCACATCGCGACCGACCAATCATTAGCAGATAAAAATGTAATTGTGGCAACTCCAAATAACAAATCAATAATTTCAACTGCTAGTTATAATGCTCGTAAATTTGGAGTCAGAGCAGGGATGCCTGTTTTTAAAGCTAGAGAACTTTGTCCAAACTTAACAATTGTAAATTCAGATTTTTCTCTTTACATAAAATTTTCACATCTAGTTTTTGATTTGATCTCAGAAAACTTCACAGATCAAATTGAAGTTGCATCAGTTGATGAATGTTATATTGATGTGACAAATATTTGAAAAAAATATGGCACAGTTAAAAAATTAGCACAACAAATTCAAGAAAAAATCTTGAAAGAGCTAAATTTATCTTGCTCAATTGGTATTAGTACCAACAAATTTCTTGCAAAAACTTGTGTTAACTTTAACAAACCATATGGAATATCACAATTGCTAATTGAAGATGTTCCAAAACTTTTATGACCAATGCCAGTTAAAAAAATGCATATGATTGGTCCTGCAACTGAAAAAACTTTAAACATTAACAATATTTTTACAATTTATGATTTAGCACATGCAAAACTTGAAGATATTCAATTATTGCTTGGCAAAAAAGGTTTTCTATTATGGAACTGAGCTAATGGCATAGGTATTGATGAGGTTCATGTTGAAAGCAATGAATTAAAATCAATTGGAAATGAATTAACTTTAAATTTTCCAACAAACAATAATAAAGAAATTGAAGATATTTTATATGAATTATCTTTAAAAGTAAGTGATAGATCAAAAAAAAGATATTTAAAAGGAAGAACCATAACTGTTGTTATTAAATACCGTCGTCAACAAGGAGTTGTGTATAATTGACAAATTCATAAAAAAATAACAACAAAACAAGAAACAATTGCCACACCAACAGATAACCCAAATGTAATTTTTGCTTCTGCAAGAAAAAGTTTTTATGAACTGTGAAATGGTTCTGAAATTAATTTAATTGGGGTAAGACTCTGACATTTAAGCGATGACATCAAACGAATGATGCAAATTTCAATTTCAGACATTGTTAATGATAAATACAATAATAACAATGAAATCGATATGCTTGTCAAAGAATTAGAAGCAAAATTTGGTGCCAAAACAATTTTTACAGGTGACAAACTTTTGAAGTATAATAAGAAAAACAGAGCACAAAGTAAATATTTGAAAAATGATGATGTACATCTTTCAAATGACAGCATTATTAAAAAATGAAATAAAAAATAGGGGTGATTTAAAGTGAATCAAATATTGCTTGAAGATGTTATTACTGAATTATCTTCAATCCATCGACAATTAAATGAAATTTTATTTGACAACAAATTAGTTCAAGTAAAAATTGCTGTTGAAAACAATAAACGTCAAAGTAAATCCTTGATGTTAGGTCATTTTAATCCCAATGATGGTTGACTAGATGGTAACAAGATGCAAATTTCAATTTGAACATTAGCTTTAAATGGTGATTATTATGAATTAATTGGAATTTTAGTTCATGAAATGATTCACCAATATAATTATCAAAATGGCATCAAAGATGTTGAAAACAACCAGAGACACAATAAAAAGTTCAAAACTGCAGCAATTTCAATTGGAAAATTGTACATAGAACCAACAATTAGGGGTTCAAAAACAAATGCTCATGGTAAGGGTTATGCCTATACTAAAACTTCAAAAGAATTGCGACAAATCATTGATAAGCAGTTGGATTTTAACAAAGCTGCCTTACAAATCAAACATAAATATGCTATTGTTGGTGACCAAAGAGGGTATGAAAAGCGAAATAAATATACTTGTAGTGGGTGTAAACTGGTAATTACTAGTAGTAGATCTGACTTAAGTTTATTGTGTTTAAATTGTTGTACACTAATAATTAAGACTGATGATCAATATAAGTTACCCGAGTAAAGTGTATATTGTAAAATACACTTTATACAAATAAATGTCTAAACATTGTATTATATCTATGATAAAATTAAATTGGTGTGTAGTCAAAATACCCTACACTACTTAACATAATCGGAGGAAAGCATATATGGGAGCATTTGCGCCAAAATTTTGTTCAATTCACCTAAAAATTCATGTTTGTGATGAACAGCAAGTTTCAAAAAAACTTAGCAATATTGAAAATGATCTAAGTGCCAAAGTCAGAAGACTACATGGAGTTCAAACAGAAGAAGAGATTGCTGCAGAACTTGCCAAAAAACAAGATGCACCAGGAACTTTTGGAGCAATTCTTGCTGAAGCAAAAGCAAAGGCGGCCAAACAAAAACAAGAATTAAGTCAGCAAGGAAATAATGCTGAGGAAGGAAAGGTTGTTAGTGAAGAGGAAGTAAGTAGTCGTATGGCTGCTTTAAGAGCAAAAATGCAAGGTGGTTCACCTTCTCCCACAAATCAAGACATTCCCCTATCAACCCCTACTACAGGACTTGGAGAAATTATAAAAAAAGCCAAAGAACACCAAGCAGATAACCCTAATGCTCAATTTAAAGTCCCTGTGCGCTCCGTTAAAGGCCAAGTTGAAAAGAAACTCACATCAGAAAAAACAACTCGAATAGATGCATTAAATGAGACAAATTTGGATATTTCTGAGTTAGATATGGATAAAATTGAAGTTGCCAAACCAGTGAAAGCAAGTAAGGTAAAAACAACTGCGACTGAAGTAACAAGTAAAAAGACTGGAACAAAAATTCAAAAAGAAGCTAAAATTGATGAGGATAAAATCTTTACTATTGAAGAAACTCAAGAATTAATTAAAAAAGCTGTTAATGCAGCTGTTAAAAAAACCGTTAAAGAAACCTTAAAACAAGTGGGTATTGATACCAAAACAACTGCTGTTAAAAAAACTGCAGTAAATAACAATAAGAAAACAGATGTAAAAAAAGCAAAAACTAACAATTCAAAAGTAGTTCCCAAAAAAACAGCAGTAAGTAAAACAGCAAAGTAATAATACTAGCAAAAAATAACTAAATTAAAAAAAGCCCCAATATGATATTGGGGCTTTTTATTCGACTATCATTAACATTAACTTTTTTTAGATCAACAAATCTAAAAAAAGTACAAAACTAACTTAGTTTACAAAGATTTTTTACTTATTATGATGAGTGGAGGAAATTTGTTTCACCAATTTATCAATATTTTCATAAAAAACTTCAATGTTATCATTATTTTCAAGAACATAATCAAATTTAAAATTATTTAAGTTATTTCTTTGGTAACTTGAAACTGATTTTATTTCCTGAACTTCCCTTTCATCACGAGCAACCACATCATCAATTCTTTGCAACTCATCTTTTTGCAATAAAATAGTTATATCAAATTTAACATTCAAGCCTGCTATAATTGCAGCTTCAATTACAACAACCCTTTCATTTTTATAATCATGACTTATCAAATAGTTAATTTTATCTGAAATTAAGGGTCACATAATTTCTGTAAATTTATCATTTAATTTAGCATCCAAAAAAACAATACTTCTTAATTTTTTTCTATCAATTTTTCCCTCATTTGTAATAACTTGGGGGATATTTACTTTTAAAAACTCTAACACTCTTGCATCTTTAATAACTTCTTTTGAAATTAAATCAGCTTCAATTACAACTACTTCATAGGTCTTTTTTAAATAATTTAACAAGGTTGACTTCCCTGCTCCAATAAAACCACTCACACCAATAACAAACATAACAAAATCAACTCCCTTTATAAAAAATCATTTCTCGAAGAAATGATTTTAATTAACTGTGAAAATGTCTACTAATTGCTGTTTTAATTTCAGCTTTATTTGGAGACATGGCCAATATTGCTTCTAAACAAATTTCACGATAACCATCATAATTTTCACTTTCTTTAGCACTTTCTAATCTACTTAGAATATTTAGTTTATTGTTAATTTCACTAAAGTTTGTATCAACTTTAGTTCTAATACAATATCCTATTTTCCCATATAGTTCTTTGTGTTTAAAAGTTAGGACATAGATTTGTTCAATTACTTGCTCCATCTCAATCAAATTTCACTTGCTGTATGCAAAGTTATATTTGTCAATCAATTTGTCAAGATTATATTTGTCAGATCCAAAAATTTCAATTCTAGGATTATCAATCATTTTTTCAAGTAACAAGACAAATTTTGGATCTTTTCCAACAACTGAACGCAGTACACTTTCAACCTCAGAAACTTCATTATTTCAGTCAAATTTAGCCGACTTACTTTTATAATCATCAATTTTACTTTTAGCTTTTTTGTATAATGGCGAACTTGTTAGTGCAGCTTTTGATAAAATATCTGCTAAACTTGTGTAAAAATCAAGACATTTTGGTTTTAAGTTTGAAGTCAATTTTTGCGGTCCCAGTTCAGTTGTTCTTGTCACAGCTAGATCTGAAGTTTTTTCAGTTCCAGGTACAATAACTTCTCTAATTACTTCAGTATTTGTTGCCAAGACACTACTAATTGAAGCTAAAACAACTGCATTAATTGTTCCCCATGAGCAAGCACCACATGTTGTTCCAATTAAATTATTAAGTAAAAATACTAATAATGGTAAAGTTGGGACAATTGCTCACATTGCTTTTAAGAAAGTACTATCTTTTACAACTGAAGATCCAATGTATTGAATTCCTGTCTCTTTTACTCAAGCATTGTTAAAATGAACTAATGATAATCAATAAAATTTTTTGCTAAGTCCAGTGCCTACTAATCAAGCTTCAATGTTATTTTCATAGATTTCAGAATCTCCAGCTTCAATAATAATGCTTCCTTTAAGATTAAAAGTAATAAACCCTCCTGCTGAATATGGGTAAACTGATGCCAATGAAATAAATCCAGTAATAAAAATTAACACTAAAAAAAATCATGACAATGTCAAAGTGTATTGATAACTTCTAATTGGTTTAACAACTCTAGCAATACCTTTTTTACTTAAAGGACTGTAACCAATTGCATGAGTGATTGCTCTAACTGTCATCACCAAAACTGCTAGACCTCCAACTGCAAGAGGAATTCAAATGATTGCAATTTTACTTGGTAAGAAAACCACTGCATTCCCAGAAACTGATTCTGTTGCAATAAAAGGCAATCACTTAAGTAAATTTCAAACCTGCAATCCTTTTTCTTCAACAATTAACTCATCAGTCAGTTCTCTTGTGAAGAAGTTTCTTAGTCAAATTTCAGATGAATAACCATCAACTGAGTAATTCACAATTGGAGATAACAGCATACAAACCCCAAAACTTAAAAAAGCCAAACCAAATAAAACAGTCGCCACAATCATATATTGAGCCTTGCGGTTCTTTTTAATTATTTTAACCTTTTGCACGAAGAGCCCTCCTTCATAATAATAATTGTAATAATTATACACTATTTTTACATTAAATTATACATTGTACCATAAAATATAGAGCAAACCTTGTTTTTAAGTGTTAAATTTCAATAACTGTAAAGACATTTTTAGATAGTTATTTATCAAATAAAAAAGAGACAATAATCTCTTTAAATTTAAAAATTAACCTTGGACAAAAAAGTCTAAATCTGTTCTTAGATCTCTAATTGTAAGACACTCATTAATTAAACGAACTTGTTTACTTGTTAATTCAAAGCTTCTAAAATTAAATCTTTGTTCTTCACTTAAATAAATACCATCAGCTTCAATTGAATGTTCAGGTTTTAAACATGCAGGAATCATTCCTGTATCCACCTGCTTATTAGTAATAAACTTAAATAAGGGGCGATATTCACCTCTTCCTGGTCCTAAATTGATTAAACCAATTGCAAACATTGGGTCAACCACAAACATGCTTAAAACTGAGATTTTAGTTCTTTCATCCATGAAGTTAGCAATAGTTTTATTAGTTAAAATTAGTGATTTTTCATCTAATTCTGAAACTCGATAAACTTTAATAAAGGTATTGTTCACAATGTTGTGAAAATAAGCATCTAAGAATTTATAATTTTGATTTTCTAAGGCATTATATGGGACAAAAATTTGTTTTTTAAACTCTTGGTGCACAAAATTGACCCCAGAATCTTCAATGTACTTGAATAAACTTTCAAAAATCCTTGGTGTAAAGATATAATCATACATCTCAAACAACACATAACTTATAATTGATAAAATTGTGCGACGAATGTCTAAAGAAATTTCAGGATTTAAAACATCAAAAACTCTGTAACTACCCAATTCATTAAAATTGTATCGATAATCTCCATTCAACAAAGATACTAAAAAATAAAAATACTTAATGAATAAGACCTCTTTACCTGTCATTGTAATTTCAGACCCTTTTTTTCCAATTCGGCGATCAAAAATAGTACGTGCAATTTTAGCGATTTGACTATATTGTCTTTGGATTAACTCAATGTCAAAACTTGTATCTCACTCAAAAAGGACTTTAATTAAAGGATCATTTTCAACTTCTACTTCAACTACTTGGTCTGAGGCAAAATCTATGTATTTAAAAGTTCTTTTACCATTATCATCTACTGTAATTCAACGGTTTAAGAACTCAGCTGGCAAAAGTAAATTCCTTTTAATATTTTTTTTCATATTAAAATCACTCATACTTAATCCTCCTATCCATCACTTTCGATTAGTTGTAACTGCTTGGCAATTGAAATTGGGGTCGCTGTAATAATTAACTTCTCAGGTAATTTTATCACAAAATAAATGTCTTGTTTTTTGGTGTGGATATACAAATGTGTTGAGGTTTCAAAACATTTAGTTGATTTTTCAATCATATCAAGTACCTTTTCTTTTAAAAGATACTCTTCACTATTTCCAAGATTCAAACGTTGTTTTATTCTCTGAATTGAGTGGTCTGAAAATTTAAATTCATGACGATAGTAATATCCCATTTAATAACCTCATTTACCCTATTTTTATAATTATATTAAACCATATTTTTTTTAAAAAAAATAGAGTCTCCTACTCTATTTTTCATCTGATTCTTTTGGGTTATTTTTGCTTTCATAAAAGTCTCGAATCACATCTTCATCCTCAAAAAGAGTGGGATCCATCTTATATTTACGACCATTCATAGCTTCTCCCATTGCTTTTTGATATTCACTAACTGCTCTCATCACTTTATTGCGATCTGTTGCTGGGTTGTAGAATAATAAAGTAATTACAACCACTAGTGCAAGAAAAGAAATTGCCATTTCAATTCATAAGAAAATTGCTGCAAGTTTGATGCTATTGGTATCTAAAAACATTTGATATATCGATCTTATATTTGCATCTCATCCAGTAACATTGCTAACTGAAGAACTAACATAACCTCACTCCACATTTGCTGCTCTGGCTGCTGCTTCAAATGATGATTTTAAATTGACTTCAAAAGTTGATTGATTAACCATTGCTGGTCAAATGTATTTTGCTGATGTAATATATTTCATACCAGTTATAATAACAAAAAACAAGGCATAAAATACTATCATTCATGAAATGCGGAATTGATCACGATAATGTCTTGGTTTTGTTAATAAAAAGTAAGCAACCCCAGTACCAGAGGCAAGACCAATTAATACAGTAAAATAACTTAAAACCTGAGTGTTTGCACCTGTAAATCCAGTCATAATTGGCAAGATAAGTTCTTCAATTTTTTTATCAGTTATAAAAATTCATCCACTAAAAAAATCAGGATTTTCAACAATACTTACTTTTACTGATTGTGAGAGAATAACTATTTCACCAATCACAAAAATTAATGTTAAAAGTGCAAAAATACATCCTGAAACAAGTTTGAAATATTTCATATTCTTTGGTTTTGAACGATAAGGGTAAAATCTTGGATTTTGTAACGGTGGGATTGGAATATCTCCAAAATTTACCTGTTGTCCACCAAAACCATCTTGGAAAAATTGGTTTTTTGGATTTGTGTTTGGTTGTTCACTATTTTTATCAACCACCTCAACAATTGGTAAAACTTCAGTAGTCTCTTCAACCTGCTCAGTGTATAATGACTTCATTTGTTCAGTCACTTTTGAGTTCAGTTTGATTTCCTCAGCAGTTATTTCTAGATTATTGCTCATTAAAACTTCTTTTGGAACATTATATAAATTTAGTGATACTGTTAAAGTATCTGCATAATCTGCATAGATGTCTGTTTCTGATTTATCATCAGGTTTTTCAAACTTTAATTTTTCCTTAGTAACGTTAACAATAGCCTTAGCATAAATTTGACTTCAATTTGTGTCTTTAAAAGAACAGTCATAATCTTTTTCAAGCGCTAGTAAATCATTTACTAAACTTATTGCCTTAGTTTTGTACTCAAGATTTAAAGCAATTTTAGTACGCAGTTTCTCATTCTTAATTATGTTAAATAATGAAACCACAATATCTTCATATATTTTTTTTGCTTCCATAATTATCCCCTCTAACATTAATTGCAAAACATTCTAATAAATTCAAGTTCTGGAATAATCTTATTATCAAAGATTCCTTCTTTTATATTTTTTTCCAATGTGTACAATACTTTTATTTTATCATTAATTTCACTTATCTTTAATTTATTTTCATCAAGTATTTTTTTTATAATATAAGGGTTTTTTACCAAGCGTGATGCAATATCTTGATTGGTATAACCTTGCTGACGCAATAATAAAGCATTTCTTAAAGTAATTAACTGCCCACCTAATAGGGCCACAAAACCAAAAATGTTTGAATTTACTTCAATATAACCCTTTCAACCCACAATAAAACTATTTAAATCACCTCTAATAAATGCATTTAAAATTTGAAAAACATCAAATTGTCAGTAATGATTAATAGATGCTTGGATGAGTTCTTCATTTATGTGCTTGTTCATGTTGATTAACTTATTTAGCTCATTTGTAAAAACATTCATATCATCATTTATATACTCTAAAAATAGATCAGTAGCTCTTTCATCATAACTAATTTGTTTTGATTGTAAGCGTCTTAGGGCAATTTGTTTTTTTTGAATAATATTTGGGACCTGAATCAGCATCACATCAGCTTTTGTCTCAGTTAATTTAGCAATTTTTAATTTCTTTGAAAATTTATCTGAATTTAAAGTCAGAATAATTTCAACATCCAGATTTTGATTATTTAAAATTTTTTCAATTAATTTCAAATCAAAATCCTTGTGCAATTTCACTTTACTTTCATTTACAAACCAACAATCATTAATAACTACAATTTTTTTACCACCAAACAGTGAGTAAGTAACAATTTCTTCATAAATGCTTGCAATTGAATCTTCAATTAAAGAAAATTCAAAAACTTCAAACTCATCTTGAGCTTTTAAAGTTTTAATAATTTTTTGTACCTGTTTACGAAGTAAAAAGTTATCAGCTGATTGTAGAAATTGCATTATTTTCACCCTAATTCCTTTATTATTTTAATGAAAAAAAGCCAAGAATTTTACTATTATTTAAGAAAAATGCAACTGAACCATAAACAACATTGTCTGCTAATTGTCATAATTACAAGAAAAAAAATAATTTCTTTGTAAATTTTGTTGATTTTCCTATATACTTATTTTGTATATATTAAAAATACTAGTAGTTTAGGAGGAAAATAAATGGCAAATATTAAATCACAGAAAAAACGTATTTTAACTAATGAAAAATCTAGAATTGCAAACAAAGCATTTAGAAGTCAAGTTAAAACTGCTATAAAAAAAGCATCAATTGCTAAAGCAAATGATGCAAGTGATAAAGATACATTAATTAATTCAGCTGTTAGCTTAATTGATAAATCAGTAGTTAAAGGTGTTTGAAAAGCAAACAAAGCTGCTAGAGAAAAATCAAGATTAATGAGATAATACAACCAATGAGTTCAGTGAAGAGCTCTTTTTTATTGGTTTTTTAAAATCAACTATCAGAATGTTGGTTCAATTAAGTTAACTTGATGGGAATCTATTTTAAATTTATAACTATAAAGACCTTGAGTGGTATAGATTTGACAGTGATGTTTAGTCAAAGTAGCAATAGTTTCAAAATTTGGGAAAGCTTTTTTCCCTTTTTTTTCGCCTGAAACAAAACAAACCTTGGGCTTGATGGTTTTGATAAACTCTTCACTACTACTAGTTTTGCTACCATGATGACCAACTTGTAAAAAATCAATTCCCCTTTTTACTAAATTTGCAAAACGAAAATCTTGAACTAAACGGTGCTCTCGTTTACTAGTGGCATCACCAAGAAATAACATTTTTGATGATGGAGTTTCAAAAATGATCACCATAGAGTTATCATTTTCATCTGAATTTTTGTACTCATTAAAAATGTGCACTTTTAGATCTCCAAAAGCCGTTTCAGTTATGGTGTTATCATTTTGAATAACTTTTTTAACTGGTCTTGAAGCAATTACACTCTCTAATAAATTATAATGATCCACATGGTGGTGAGAAATAAAAATTGTGTTAACCTTGGTTACACCTAAATAATCAAAATAAGTCTTGACAATTGTTGGTGAGTGACCTGTGCCCTCACCAACATCATACATATAAACATTGCTTTGATAGTTAATAATAAAACTATTCCCATTACCAACATTTAACATATGAACACTATTTTGCATTAATTTCATTCTACTTGTACTGATAACTGGAATAGCCAGCATTACTAATAAAACCAACAAAAGCATTTGCAATCGTTTGGTTTTAAATTCAAGTTTAATATAAGAAATTAAACCACAATAATAAAGGACAAATCAAATTACTGAAATTTTTCCAATCACAATAGAAATATTTCCATATTCAAATGCCCTAACTATGGTACTTAAAATATTCACCAAAAGATCATAGCAAACATCTATTTTGGGAATGAAAAATACTAAACTTAGTAAAAATGATAAATGCACAAATGGTAAAAGGATTAACTCATAAAGTCAGTCAAAAAAATAGAGTTTGTACTGTGCATAAAGAGTTAATGGTGCAAATAACAAAAAGATAAGGACAAAATTTAAGAATAAATTTTTGTACCAGTGAGCTGTTGATAATTTAGTTAGTAAAAAATATGCTAAAAATGAATAAATTAGCCCCAAATTGAATAGATAAAGTGGATTAAAGATTAATAATGTAGTTCATGTTAGTGTCATTCGAATTGCTCTGGACATACTAAACTTTTTAACATAACAATACCATTTTATTAGTAAAACCACTATTACTTTCAACATAACTACAGGGAACTTTAATAAATAGCAGTAAAATAATAAGACTAAAATTGGTATGATTTTATATTTTTTGTAGGTCTTGTTAAATTTAAATAATTTTTTTTCAATAAAGTAATCAATTGGATAAAGTAGTAAACCACTTAAGTTTAATAATCAACTTATGTTTAAATGGATCATACTTTTATACAACTCTTGTTGAGCTTTTCTTTGAAAAATCAGTATTTTCACAAGTTCATGCTGGTGCATTGCTACTTGATAGAACAAATATCTTAAAAATTTGAACTGACAAATTTCAAAATGAGGGTTTTTAATTTCACCAATTACATTAAGATTTTTCAGATAGTCTGTAAAATTAAATTCTCAAAAAACCCCATTGTTTACTAGCTTAGTTGACTCCCCCGTCAACTTCACAAACTCCCCTATCGAAATTTGTGACTCCCCTACTGAGGTTAGATAGAGATTTACCCCTTGTTTTAACAGTGAATAATTTTCTTTAACCTCATAAACATAAAATATTTTTGAACTTACTCATGGGTTGATTTGTAATTTATAAAAAACTATAAAGAATGTCAAAAATGATCCATACACAATGAATCATTTTCACCCTTTTTTTAAGTTAAAACAATAACTAGCTATACATAATCCATAGATAAAACCACAAATTATCAAATTATTTAGTTTCCAGGTTGCAATTGTTAGTAGTAATGTTGCACAAGTAACTCAGATATAGTTAAGTCTAGTAAATCAATTTCGGTAAACCAAACATAAAAAAGTCTTTATTGTATTCATTGCCAATGTAGATTTTCTTCAATTTTTCAAAACAAGTTTCTAAATCTTCATCACTATTTGCTAAAATTGCCACTGTTTTTTTTGAGTTGTTTAGACTAATACCTCTTGATAGGAAGAAATCCACATCAACTTTATAACGTGAAGTTTTTGCAATTTCAACTTCCTCATCAGGGTATAATTCAATAACCTTAGTGGTTTGAAAATTCTTTAAGACACTAACATCAAACCACTTGTATAAATAGCTGAGTTTTTGACTCTTTAAGAATTTCTTTTCTGTAGTTAATTGTCCTTGATATAAAATTGGTTGAGGAACTAAATTTGGATCTTTTAACTTGATATCAAATTTAATTTTAAAAGTCACATATTGATCATTTTTAATATTAACAGGTTGAACTTGGCTTTTATTCAGCATTAATCACAAAATTGTAGTTAAAGTCACTAAGATAAAAGCACCTGAAAAAATAGTTTTTTTATTCATTATTTTTTGCCTCCAATTATTTATCGTCTGGAAATTACTAATTTTGCCAGATAAAATTGTTTTTTTAAAACAAAAAAAATAATAAAAACTCTATCCTTACGGATAGAGAAAGTTTCTTTCAACACCAATTGACTTGACATACTAAATTCAACTTATTTTTATCAATTAACTGATGAAATTTTAAAAAATGAAGTAGTACACTAAAGGGTTAGTAAAAATTGATATTATAAAGTATAGATATAACTTAAATTATTTTATTGCCTATCCTTAGCATGTAGATTATATGAAATAATTTGTATAACTTTTAGTAAAAACTATTATTAATTTTTAAGAACACAAATAACTCTTATGAAGCTAATCAAGGGGGAATAGTCTCATTAACTATTAATCTTAACTAAGTTGTGACAATAAATAAGCTAAATTTAACTTTATACAAAGAGATAAAGGAACAAAACATAGTTTAATATTGTCTGCATTATTTTAAAATATTTATTCTGTTTGATGAGGCAAATCCCCAAACAGAATTGTTTGAATTAGATTTTATATTCACTACTATCTTTTTTAATTAATTAACATCACTTAATTAACACTTATATTTTATCTCAAATTGGAAAAAATACAATTGTTTTTGCCAAGTATTTGAAAATAATTTTCCATAGGGTTTGTCATGACAAACCCTGAATTTATCTCATTTTTTAATCCAATCAGAGAGTAAACTAACTAAAAAACTAGTCTTTACTTATTCTTTTGGTACTTTGCTAATTTTGCTGTAATCAAGTCATACTGAAGTTGATTTTGTTTAGCTTTTTCAACTTCTAATTCAACTTTTTTTGGATCTGCTTTTGCTATAAAATTTTGATTTGATAACATTTTTTGGCTACGAGCAATTTCTGCACTTAATTCTGCTTTGGTAGCCAGTAACTCTGCAACTTGTTTTTCTTTATCAATAAAATCTAAATTTAAAATCTCAAAAAAACAATCCCCCACTTGAATAGTGGTCACTTCCCCAGTCAGCAAGGTTAAAGTCACTTGTGAATTTACTAAAGCTTGAAAGTATTTATTTAAAGTTGGTAATAATTCAACTAATTGTTTTTTAAAACTTGATTCTTTGCCATTGCAAGAGAATGACAAAGGATGAGAATTTTTGATTTTCTGATTGGTTCTAAACTCTCTAATTTTTGAAATTCCTTCTAAAACAAGTTCCTCAAAACCAGGAGTTAAGAAATCAAAATCTATTTCACTAAATTGTTCTTCCATAATTGAAGTTCTTAGTTCTAATTGTTGATAAATTTCTTCAGTGACAAAAGGCATAATTGGATTTAACATTAACAAAATTTCTTTTAATACAAACCCAAGAACTGCTTGAGTTGTTTTGCTAGTTGGTGTTGAGCTGTTTAACTCAGCTTTTGTTAATTCCAAGTATCATGAACAATAATCATCTCAAATAAATTTATACAGATTTTTACCAGCAATTGTGAATTCATATTTGTCCATAGCTTCATGATATGCTTTTTTTGTTTGGCTCAATTTATTTAAAATTCATTTATCAGCAACGTTTTCAAATGATGCTGACTTTTGTAAACTACTGGTAATTGTTTTTAAATCCCCAACAAACTCAATATTTAACATTACATAACGAGCTGCATTTCAAATTTTATTAATAAAATTTCAACTTGCTCGCAGTTTTTCTTCACTATAACGTAAATCTTGACCTGGTGCTGAATTTGTTAAAAGAAAATGCCTCAAAGTATCTGCCCCATATTCCTTGATAACAGCCATTGGATCAACACCATTACCTAATGATTTTGACATTTTTCTACCTTCTGCATCGCGAATTAAACCATGAATTAAAACGTCATCAAATGGTTTCGAACCAATAAACTCTTGGGTTTGAAAGATCATTCGAGCCACTCAAAAGAAAATAATGTCATAACCTGTAACTAAAACATTACTTGGGAAATAATGCTTAAATAAAGGATTATTTTCATCAGTCCCTCAATCAAAAACAGCAAATGGTCATATGGCTGATGAAAATCAAGTATCTAAAACATCTGGATCTCTGGTTCAGTTGGCTTCATCACTTGGTGGTTTTACCCCAACATAAATCTCTTGGCTAGTATTATGGTATCAAGCAGGAATTTGGTGACCTCATCATAATTGCCTTGAAATAGTTCAATCATTTGCATTTTCCATTCATCTCTTTAAAGTATCATCAAATCTTTTTGGAAAGAATTGAATTGCTTGGTCTGATGCTTGTAATTTTAACACATTACTTGCTAATTCATCCATTTTAACAAATCATTGTAGTGATAAGTATGGTTCTACAATTGCATTACTTCTTTCTGAATAACCAACTTGGTGAACAATTTCTTCAGTTTTAACATAAGTTCCAGCCGCCTTTAATTTGGCAATAATTTCTTTTCTGGCCGCAAAACGATCAAGACCTTGGAACTCACCACAAAGTTCATTTAAAGAACCATCTTCATTTAAACAAATGACTTGTTCAAGTTGGTATTTTTCACCCAAAATAAAGTCATTGACATCATGTACTGGAGTACACTTCATAGCTCCTGTTCCAAAATCCATTTCGACATAACTATCTCCAAGAACTGGAATTGCTTGTTGATTTACTGGGTTAATTACTTTTTTTCCAATAAATTTTTGATAACGTTTGTCCTTGGGATTTACCACAACACAAACATCACCAAACATAGTTTCAGGTCTTGTGGTTGCCACTTGTAAAAATTTAGTTGGATCATCTGCTAGAACATATTTAAAATGATACATACCCCCTGTTGTTTCTTGATAAATTACCTCAATATTAGAAATAGCAGTTTTTTGGACTGGATCTCAGTTAACAATTCGTTTGGCTTTGTAAATTAAACCTTTATTATACATTTCAGTAAATACATAATTAACTAAATCATTCAGCTGGGGAGAATATGTAAATTTTTCCTTTGAATAATCTAAACTTAAACCTAATTTGGCTCACTGAGCTCTAATAGTTTGAGCATATTCTTCTTTTCATTCTCAAACTTTATCAATAAACTTAGTTCTACCTAGTTCAAAGCGAGAAATTCCTTGCTCTTTCAAACGTTGTTCAACTTTAACCTGAGTTGCAATTCCTGCATGATCCATTCCTGGAACATATAAAGTGTCAAAACCACTCATTTTTTTGTAACGAATTAAGGTATCTTGTAGGGCTGTATCCCAAGCATGTCCCAAGTGTAATTTTCCAGTTACATTTGGTGGTGGAATCAAAATTGAGTATGGTTTTTTAGACTGATTCAATTCAGCTTCAAAATACTTGTGTTTATTTCAAAATTCATATTTACCTTGTTCTACAGCTGTGGGGTTATATTTTTTATCTAATTCTTTTTTCATAATTTTTCACTCCTTAATAATAAAAAAACCTATTTTGTATAATACAAAATAGGAACGAAGAATCTCCGTGGTACCATCCTTATTAGCTAAACTAGCTCACTCAAAGATATTCACTTGTAAAAACTATACAACCTTCAAAAATCTAATTTATTAGTTCACACCAAACACTAACTCTCTGAAAAATTAAAATTTTTTACTCCTTATAGTTATCAAAATTATTATACCCAATATTGAAAAAAAATGAATTATTATTTAAAATTATTTTAATAGGTCTCATTATTATTTAAAATTATTTTAATAGGTCTACAAAATAAAACCCCTAAAAACAAGGGGTTTTATTTACCAAAACTAAGCAGTTTCACTTGTGCTGGTTGGTTTTGAAAGTTTTTTCTTCTCAGCTTTTTTAGCTGCTTTTTTTTCTGCTGCAATTTGAGCATGATTTGCTTTATATTCTTTATACCCTTCTGGATCTGTTAATTTTAAACATCTTAAATTAATTCCTTTGTTTAAAGCTGCTCCTAATCCTAAAATAATTAAAATAATCATTATTAAGGTAATTGGGAAGAAAATTTGACCTTTTGCAGAGTTAATATCTAAGAAGAAATATTGATAAGCTTTAATATGAAAGTGAGCTACATACTGACTAGCATTTGAAATTGTAACTCCTAAATTTTCAAAGGGTTCAAGGCGTGATAATGAAGCATAAGTCAAAGCACCTCTAACTAATGCTAAAGTCAAGTAAACAATTGGATAAATTATACCCAAAGTAAAGTCTTTGGCAAAATACTTAACTCATGAATTTCTTTTAAAAGCTGATCTGTTAATAAATAAAGCATAGCAAACCATCATAAGGGGCACTAAACCATGACCGATTTCTTGAACAAAAATATCCATTCAAAAGTTAATTGGTTTGTCAGAAGTAATTAAACGCATTGGTAATAAAATTGAGTTATAAATTAAGCCTGTAACTAAAATATAAATTGAAATTAGCAAGACACTAAATCTTGATAGAATAAAACTCTTATGACCTTTTTCATTTGGATTATAATTAAACTTTATAATTGCCACAATAAATAAAATTAAAACTAAAATATTTGATTGTGTGGTAAAGTAGCCCAAATAAAATAAACTGTAACCAAAATAATCCTGGCCAATTACTTTTCCATTTGCACCAAAGATTTCTCATCCTGTAAAATCACTTGCGCTAACAATATTGTTGTGATCCATTTTAGCAATTTTATAAATGTTATATGAGTAATCTGCTACTAAAAAACCAATCACTAATAAGATAACTAGTATTTTATACCAAAATCTTCACTCCAACATATCTTTTGAATTAATGTACATGTGTCCCCCTTGTAGTTATTTTCTTTAATAATATTTTTAATCATAGCACTTCTAAGCTAGAATGTCAAAATGCTAATTTAGATATTCTCTAAGTTTCTTTAAACTGTTTTCATAAATATAATTATTTTTTTCAACCTTTGAAGCAAATGCAGGCATTTCATAATTAACAATTCCTAGGTTTGCTTTCATCGGTTTTAACTTCTTAATTTTAGGATTAGTCACATAGTTAATTAATGATCCTAAAATGGTTTCAGTGGGAAATGGTTCAAACTTATTCCCTTGAAAATGCTGCAACAGTGCTTGCACACAAACCAAAGCAGAGGCAAATGATTCAATGTAACCCTCAACTCCTGTGATTTGACCTGCTAAATAAATTTTTTTATTACGCATAACTTGTAATTTTTTATTTAAGATTTTTGGTGAATTTACATAAAAATTTTTATGCATAACTCCAAATCTCACAAATTCTGCTGTTTGCAACCCAGGTAACATTGAAAAAACCCTTTTTTGTTCTATTCAAGTCAAATTAGTTTGAAAACCAACCATATTATATAAATCATCAACTGCATCATCTTGACGCAGCTGAACCACAGCATATGGCTCAACCCCGTTATTTAACAACCCATTTGGTGATAATGGTCCTTTTAATAAGATTTTTTTGATGTTTTAGCCAACTGTTCAATTGGTTGACAACCTTGAAAAAAGATTTCCTTTTCAAAGTCTTTAAGCACAACTTTATTCGCATTACATAATTCTTGATGAAATTGATCAAACTCAGTTTCAGTTAGTGGCAAACAAAGATAACTTTCATCTTGGTGATGTCTCCCTCCAAAAAAGGTTTGTTGTAAATCAATGGAAGCATTTTTTATAATTGGAGCAGATGCATCCAAGTAGAACAGTTTTTGAGATCCTATAATTCTTGTTAATTCTTGTTTAAATTCAGCACTAATCAAAGGTCCACAAGCAATAATTGTATACTGATTTTCATCAATTTTTGTCACTTCACAATCAAAAACTTGAATATTTTTATGATTTCTAATTTTTTGATCAACCAGTTGCGAAAATTTTTGTCGATCAACTGCTAAAGCATCATCTGCAGGTATTCTGGTTTTTTGTGCACATTCTAAAATAAAAGAATTTAGCAATTCCAGTTCCTTTTTTAAGATTCCCACTGCATTTTGAGTTGAAGTACTGCGAAAAGTGTTTGAACAAACCAATTCAGCAAAAGTATTAAGTTGTTGAATTTCATTTTTAACTAATTGCTTTTTTTCATACAATTTTACTTGTACTCCATGTTCTGCCAACTGCCAAGCAGCTTCACAGCCAGCCAAACCAGCACCAATAATTGTTACTTCCATAAACCCTGTAGTTCCCCCATCTAATATTTTTAGTTTACTCTATTTTAACTTGATTATCTATGATCTTGTTCTTACTTAAGAGTTTATAAGTGTCAAGAGTGTTTTTAAGACACATTTATTCCATTTTAATACACTATTTTTTATATTTTGTAAAAAATTTCAAAAAAACGTAGAAATACATTGTTATCAAAACAAAACTGGACTTTATTATAATAATAAAGGAAATCAGGGAATAAAAATGAAAAGAAATTATAGAGGTAAAAGACAAATGAAAACCAACAAACATATACAAGATATTATTAGGGAGGCTGCTTTATCCAGGGATAAAGCAGCCAAAAGAGAACTTTTGATAAAAAGTGGTGGCAGTAGATCATGGTTTTATGATGCCATTAAAAAATACAAAGAAATTGGTGAGGCCTTCTTTATCCACAAAAATAGAAACAATAAGCATGCTCAAAAGCGAACCCATATGCAAGCACTAGAGATTAGCAGGATTTTTAGGGATGAGTACTTAAACTGTAATTTTAGGGATTTTATGCGCTATTTAAAAGCAGATAAAAGATATGACTATCAGTGGGTGAGTTATTCATATATTTACAATATTTTAAGATCTAAAAATCATTGTTCAAAACTGGCACATAAAAAAACTATCAAATTGTTAGCAAAAGAAGAAGAGTTGAAAAATAGACCTCAAAGTCTACTGGTTCCCTCCTCAGCTACAGAAAGAGCAAAAGAAAATATCCATATTGCAAGGCCAAGAACCCAAAGGCGTGGTCATGTTGTTGAAGCTGATGCTACATTTTGAAGATTCAGTGATGAGGAGATTTGGGCATTGCATGGTTATATTGATGAGGCAAGTGGAGAGGTTTTAGGATTATATTTTGATCATCAAGAAACTACTGAAGGTTATTTCAATGCTTTGAAACCGGTCTTAAAAAATTATGGGACTTTTGAAGTGCTAAGAACTGACAAACGCAGAACTTTTTGGAGTGAAAAAAAAGAATCTTCGCCCGAAGATTCTCGAATTCAGTTTGCATTTGTAGCTAAAAACTTAGGTATTGACATCCAATCATCAATTTCACCACAATTCAAACCAAGGATTGAAAGGCTCTGAAAAACCATTAAAGGTACAATCACTACCTTTATGGAACAAAATAAAGTCACAAATATTAATGAGGCCAATCTAGTCTTACCAAAATTTGTTGAGTATTTAAATAATCATGTTGTAACCCTTCAAAAAGATTTTACTACAAATTCATTCAAAAAATTTGAGGGAGATCTAAATATTATTTTGGGACACAAATCAATTAGAGTGGTTGCAAGAGATCTAACCGTTACCTATGAAAAGAAAAAGTACTTTATATGCAATTTTACAACACCATTAAATATACCTAGACGAGAGATTATGATAATTCAATGTTGTGATGGTAACCTTATCGCATCACTTGGTGATAACTATTATAGTATGATTGAATTTGATAATGAAATGCTCTACAAATCAAAAGTTGTTCTTGAAAATGAAGGAGTGAAACCTGAAGATATGCCACAAAAAATTAAAAACAACTCTGTCTGAGCTCAATCAAACTTTATCTTTTTTAAGAAAAAATACTCAAGTTGATATAAAAAGCACTCCTATTAAACTAGCAATTTATTAAAAGTTGTATTAAAATTACTAAAAGTCCAAATTTGTTTTGATAGCTACATAAAAAATTTCAAAAAAACGTAGAAATATATCAAAGGAAATGTTATTATTTCCACATAGGAGGTACATTATGAAAGGTCTTAAAATTTTTGGAGCTATGTTAATTGATGCTTTTTTTACTGCCATAACATTTACAATTTATGGAATTATTCAAGTGATTAATACAGCTCGCTCAAAAGAAACCCTTGGTATGAGATGAATGGGAATTACATATAGTAATCCAGACAAATCAGGTAACTTATTAATTATGAACTATTTAGTTTACTCATTATGAAGTATGACTTTTGGAGTTATGTGATTAATTGATGTAATCAACTTACTTTCAGGGAAAGAATCATTTGGTGAAAAATGAACTGGAAATGTAAGAAATGTTTAGTTTATATCTAAAAAACTCATTTTAAAAAAAATGAGTTTTTTTTATGCAATTTTAGATTCAGTAGCAGTGTTTGCAGCTGCTTTTTTTGCATCAAGTTTTTTAAAAATTAAGTATAAAACATAGATGTAAACCAAGTTTATTCCATACAAAAATAAAACTATTCCTAAGAAAATCAAATAACATAATAACATAAAGCTAACAGTTGAATAACTTAAAAATCGGCTAAAAATAATTAAATAAATTATAAAAACTATGGTAATTATTGCTGCTGGAATGAAAATAGTTAGTGCAAAAACAACTAAATATCTTTTTCAAGGAAATGGATCTGTAATTGAGGCATTAGAAAATAATAACCTACCTTGATGTGCATAACCAATTGTATAGACTAGATAAACTATTAGAGTTATTAATAAAATTGAAAAACAAGTTATTAAAATATAGTCAAGATAAGAGCTATCAACAAAAAAGAAAGCACAAAAACTCAAACATCAGGTCAAATAAATTACAGTTAAGCCTACAATAGTTAGTATTTTTGTAGTTTTTTTTAATTTTTTTTCTTGAAACATCCTATCATCTCCAAAATAGTAATCTCATTTTACTATAATTAAATCAAAATAAAAAATTGTTGAGGTGTACCCTAAACTGACACTGTTTCATCAGGGTTTATTTCTGTTTGTTGCTTTTCATTTTCAATGGTTTCATCAATTATTTTGTGGATTCTTTCACTTACTTTAAAATATAAGATTCCAATATCAAGGGTAGAGAGATTTTTAAGTTTCTTTACTTCTAAAGTTTTTTTATTTTTTGCTAAAAAAACAGTCCCAACAATTCATGCTAGTGAAAAAATAAAGGTAAAAATAAAAAAGAAAACTCCACAAGCAACTTCAATTGTAATTTGAATTCTTCCAGTATGATCCCACCAAATAAATGTGTGTAAAACTAGCAATAAGAAAATAATAAAGCTAATTAAGCACAAGATGGCAGATGTTATGGTAATCTTAAAAATAGACTGCTTGATTTTGATTAGTTTTTTATCCACAATACCTGACCTCCTTGTATCATTAATAGTATATATGACATTAAGTTTTCTTGCAACTACTTCAAAATTATAAACTAATTTGCAAGGTAAATTGGCAAGTAAATAAAAATTACTCAAATTTATTTGAGTAATTTAAGTAGATTATTATTTTAATAAACAATATATTTATTATTAAATGAGGTAAGTCTTATTCTTCAATGATATCTTCAAGAGTAAAAGTATAAACTTCTCCATCTAATTCATAAGTTTCTTCAAGTTCAAATGTAACTATTGCATCTAAGCTATCTTCAACTTCAGCAGCAGTCAAACTAGTGATCCCATCAATATCACTTACAAAACCATCTAATGCTGTTTGTAAAGCAGCAATGTTAGCATATTTTGTAGCACCAATTTTAGCAATAACTTCTGTTTCAATTTCCTCAGTAGTGATTGGTGTTTTTTGCACTGGTGTAACAGCTAAAAGATATGTGATTTCAAATGTTCCAGTAGTTTTTTCAGCATTATCATCTAAAACATACCCCTCTACAACAGCGAATTCAAATACTGCTGTCGATGCTGTTCCTGATTTTGCAGTTATAGTTCAATTAGCAACTCCAGGAATTGCACTTTCTTCCTTATCTAATAATGCTTTTAATTCTGTAGTTGTATAATCACTTTTTCCATTTTCTAAAAAACCTTTAACAGCTGTTTTAATTGCCTCAGTTGTAATTGCTGAATCTGTGTTTTCTCCACAAGCAATTACTGCAGATCCTGTGCTAGCAACTAACCCTGTTGCTGCAAGTAACCCTAATAATTTTTTCATATATTTTGTTCCCTTTCATACATGTAGCATAACTAAATGCCTAAAAGTATTATACACTTATTCGCGTAGTTTTCAATATTATAAGTGTTAAATTTTAAATTCAAACCGTATTTTAAAGTCCTAAAAACCAAATAATAAACATTATTTTCTTAAAAAATTAAGAAAATCATGACAATTGCTTTAAAATATGAAGATAAATATGGACTTAACTAGTACTTATCTAGGCTATTAAGCACCATAATTGAAAATAAAACTTAATTTAAGCACAGCTTAATATAAATTAAGCAATTTTTCAATAAAAAAACAGATAAATTTATCTGTTTTTACTTAACTTGTCTTTAGTGGTTTAACTTGTAAACACTAATAATTGCAAGATTATTTATTTGCTTCTGCTTCTTCTTTTTGTTTTTTAGCTTTTGCTTTTTTACGTTTTTTCTCAGCTAATAATTTGTCAGATTTTATCATTTCTGCCACTAACATTTGGTTTCTTCTTTTTGGATCTGGAAAGTAATGATAAGTCACAAAAACAATACCATCAAGAGCTAAAATAATAAAAGTTGGTGCTGCTGCAATAGCTAGCGACACTGGGATTAAGTATCAAGCAGTTTGATACTCAGTTAGAGGAATTAAGTTAAGAATACTTGTATTTAACCCAGGAACAAAAATAACAATAATGTTAAGTCCTAGTGCTCCCATTGAACAAATTCATAATGGTTTATTGACAATAATGTTAATTTTTTTACTTGTTTGTCATTGAGATAATTTAATTAAATTAGCATAACCACAAGGTCCGCAAGTAATTGCAATAAACATTGCAGTTCTACCAAAGTTACCAATAATAACTTTTGCACTTATTAAAACATTGTGATCTTTAAAAATTTGGTACCAACCATGGTTATTTCTAATTAAAATTTCACTAACCTGAGCCTCATTGTACCCTGCTTGACTTAAAGCACTTTCAATAACTTGTGTATTTACAAAACCCATTCCAAAGTATCATGCAGCAATTGAGGCAATTGAAGTAAACATAGTGATCTTAATCATTGATCACCAAATACCCCTAAATAAAGGATTTTTACCTTTAATTGGTTTAACTTTCATTAAGCTGTTATCATTGGCTCCCATACCCATTGAAATGGCTATTAAAGACTCAACAATTAGGTTCATTCACAAAATATTTGTGGCTTCCACTGGTGAAACACTATTTAAGGCTGATAAGACAAAGATTGAAATAACATTGGCCATATTGACCCCAATAACAAAGGTTACTGCTCGCTTAATCTTTTGATAAACATTTCGCCCCTCATTAACTCCTTTAATAATAGTTTCAAAGTTATCATCAGTTAAAATAATGTCTGCAGCTTGTTTTGCTACATCTGTTCCAGTAATCCCCATAGCAACTCCAATGTCTGCTTTTGTTAGAGATGGGGCATCATTAACTCCATCCCCAGTCATACTGGTAATGTTACCTCTTCTTTGAAAGGCATCAACAATTCGAACTTTATGTTCAGGGTTAACTCTAGCAAAAACATTAATTTGCTCAATAATTTGGTATAATTCATCATCACTTAATGAGTTTAAACGTTCTGAACTCATAACCTCATTCATACTGTGAGCAATATCTAACTCTTTGGCAATTGCCAAAGCAGTTACAGCATGGTCACCTGTAATCATAACAACTTTAACCCCAGCATCATGGGCTTGTTTTACAGCATTTACTGCACTTTCACGAACTGGGTCAATCATAGCAACCCCTGCTATGAAAGTTAAATCATGTTCTAAGTCGTCTTGATCGGGTTCAACATCATAGCTTGTATTATATGCAAAAGCCAGCACTCTCAAAGCATCATCACTTAGTTTATTGGCAATTTCTAATAAACTATCTTTATCTGCTTGGGTAATAGTTCGAACAGTGTTATTAACCATAATCTTAGTACAGTGTTTTAAAAGTTGATCTAGTGCTCCCTTTGTAAATGTGGTGTTGACACCATTAATGTTGTTAACAGTAGTCATCATTTTTCTTTCACTATCAAAAGGAATTTCATCAATTCTTTTTCACTCATCACGAGCATCTTGTTCATCATAGCCCATAGATTCAGCAAAATCCACCAAAGCTAATTCAGTTGGGTCACCAATTCTCTCTAAACCTTCAGTTACTGAGTCATTACATAAAACCAATGATTTTAAGAAATAATCAGCATGCTCATCTTTTTTCTCAAGACTATACTTTTTACCATCAATAATTTGGTTGTTAATAATGATTTTTTGCACAGTCATTTTATTTTGAGTCAAGGTTCCTGTTTTGTCAGTACAAATAACATTAACACTACCTAAAGTTTCAACTGCTTGTAGTTTTTTTACAATAACATTTTCAGTTGCCATTCTTTTTGTTGAAAAACTTAAAGTAATTGAAATAATGGCCGCTAAACACTCAGGAATAACTCCAATTGCCAAGGTAATGGCAACCATTAAATGGTTTGCTCATGCCTTTTGATCTCCAGAAACAAACAAAGTCAAGAAGATAGCAATCCCAATCAAGAAACTTATTAAAGCAATAATCATTGTAAAACGATTAAATTTTTTCTCTAATGGAGTGTGACTTTCATCATTTTCATTAATTGAAGTAGCTATTTTTCCAATTTCTGTATCTTTTCCAGTTTTAATAACCACCCCGATTGCTCTACCTGCAGTTACAACAGTGGACATAAAAGCAATGTTTTTCATTTCAGCTAAAATTTGAGTAGTTTTAGCTAATGGGGTGTCAATTTTTTCAACTGGTACTGATTCACCTGTTAAAATTGATTCATCAATCATTAAATCACTGGCTTCAATGATTTTTAGTTCTGCTGGAATGTATTTTCCTGCTTCTAAAACTACAATGTCACCAACTACAAGTTCACCTGCATCAATTTCTTGTTGACCATCATTTCTAATGACAACTGCCTTAGGTTTTGAAATTTCTTTTAAGGCATCCATTGACTTACGGGCCTTAACCTCTTGAACGGTTTCTAAAATACCATCGATCAAAACAATAGAAATAATAACCATAAAGTCAATAAATACTTCAAAGTGAACTTCTCAGTGATTTGAAATTAATGGTGCAATTACACTAATAATTGCAGCAATGATTAAAATTATCTGGATTGGTTGAGTTAATGTCTTTAAAAATATTAAATATCAAGGCGTTACTTTTCCTTGAGGCAGTTCATTTCTTCCATACTTTTGCAGTCGATCTTCTACTTGTTCACTAGTCAAACCCTCTTCAAAATTGGTCTCTAGTTCTTTTTCTAAATTTTCATTTTTTTGCGACAAATATTTGTCCATATAAATTCGCCCTCTTCTTAAAAAATTATATCAAATAAAAACAAAATTTAACAAAGATATTATAAAATGATTATGGCTAAATTGTCATTATTTTCTTATTGTTTAGGCATAAAAAAAGGACTAGCAAAGACCTTATAAAAAAAACATCTAGTTCTTTTTTAGTATATCAATCAATAGCTTCCTGAGTTTGCCGCATATTTTCTATGCCTGGCTGAACTTTTGGTCCTCTACTACTATCACAATTATCATAGCACAGACTTTTATTTTTTTTAATCTTTTTTAATTTTTCATTATTATCGATTGTATTATTTTCTTATTGGTTAAGCAAATAAAGAACCTCTCAGAAATATTATATAACTTTACTGTTTGATTTCTAAGTCATCTATGGTTTGTTCCAAGTCAATTATTTCAATAATATTTTCTGCATTTAAATCAATAAATGAACTTAGTGAATTTTCAACAACTTCTCTCAAATGAACTATCAATCCATATCCAATTGATTCAGTTTCAAACCCAACTAGATCGGTTCTTTTAATTACAAATCCAAACTCGTTGTCTGTTGCTGAAATTTTAATTGGTGTTTTGTTACAAAAACTGTTATTAATCAACACAATATTTGGGTTGAATTTACCAAAGTGCTTTCTTAAAGTGCTCTCACTAGCATCAACTCCATCATTTTTATTATTATTACTTTTTATTATGTTTGGTCTTTTGTTATCTCCATTAACTTTAGCAAGTTTAAAAAAAAGATCAAAAGGTGTGTACTCATCACCGATGTCATTCAAAACTGGAACATTATATGATAGTGAGTATGCTACAACAAATTCTGTTTTTGAAAAAAAATCTACAGGTAATTTGACTCTAACCTCTTTAAGTAGACCTTTTTCGGTGCTCCCTTCAATAAGAATAAGTCAATCATTTTTGAAATCATCTAAAATACCTAAGTCACATATTTTATTTGGATTTAATGAAGATAAATGTTTAATTAATGCTCTGGTTGACTGAACATTCAAATTATATTTTCCCAACAAATATGCATCCTTTCGAGCAACTAAGGGTGCAGAAAATGAAGTTCCATTTTCAACTTTGGGTTGAGATGGCCCACTTAAAGTAATTTGTGGGTCTTGGTTTCAATCTGAAGCACCAATTGCATTCCCGATTTCATAACAGTCTGGCTTTTCATATGTCCCAAAAACTTTACCAGTTCCAGATTTGCTCCAGGTTTTTATTTTGTTATTAGTATCTTTATAAGCTGTGCCCACTGCAATAGCAGCTAATGAGTCTGCAGGCATAATGAGTTTATTGTCTCCATAGTTACCAGCAGCAATTATAAATAACACATCATAAATATATTGGAGTTGGTCAATGAATTTCCCAAAAAAAGAAATACATTTCCCTATTCTCTCACAACCAATTGATAAATTTCAAATTTTAATTGTATCACAATTATTTTTAATTACATTTTCAATTTCCCGAACTAATGTACTCACCAATATTGTTCCCTGCGGTAAAACTTCAAATGATTTAATTTTAAATAACCCTAAATTGTCCTTATATGAACTGTTAATTAAGTCATTCCCAATTATTATGATGCTACTTGTGTACCATGTGCTGTATCTCTATTTTTAGAAATTGGAATTAGTTTTTCACTACTTATCACAGCATGTTCTAACCAAGAACTTGGCAAGTCACAATATGAATCAAAAACACCAATTATTTCTTTATTAAATTTACTATTACTTTGCATTTCAATATCAATATCAATCTTATCAATAAACTCATCAGATTCTAAGCAACATTCTACATCATTGGTTGCAAATGCAAATGCATATGGAAAATGCCTTACAATTTTGTTAACATCCTCAATGTTTATGTTTCAATATTCACCTGCAATTAATCACTCTTTTTTAATATTAATATCATATTTTCCCAAAATTATTATTCATTGTTCTACTGACTTTAATGGTAAAAATGAAAATATTGGTGCTTTATCAAACTCATTTCAAATTTTAATTTCAACTTTTTCTATATAAGTTAGGTCTTTTAAAATTTCTCAATGCTTATTTTTTAACAGATTAAAATTGTTCTTAATAAATTCCTTAAATTTTGGTTTTTTTTGTTTAGATTTTAAATCATTAGAATTTTTAATTTCTTTAAGCTTTGTGGCCATTAATAAATCTATATTTGGATAGTTTTTATTAATAATCTCAAAAAGCTGACTTAGATTAGTATAAGTCTTTCTTACATCTTCAAGTCCACATTCATAAACAATGCGAATCTTTTGAATATCTTCTGCATCTTTTGAAAATATATATTCAGAACCGATTTGAAATGGTTCTGAATCTCTTAACTTAAATAACTTTGACACTCTAGATGTTTTTGGAACCAATTTTGAATATGTAATTGAAATTGGTAATGTAGTAAATTCACTTCATTTTTTAAAATTTTCAAAAATTTCTAAACAGCTTTTTAAAATGTCTTTAAGTTGAGATACAAAATTAAAACTTAATTTTGTATAATCAATGCCACCACTAGAATTTTGAGGAACAATTCTGTGGGGAGCCCTATATTTAACAATATTCAAGACTATTCACCATCTTTTCTTTTCCTTTGTAGTGTTGACCTACTAATCCCACTAACTTTTTCAATTTCTCTCAATGTAAATTTTTTATTTTTCAGATCATCTAAGGAAAGATTTAAAAACTTTGCAAATGCCCCTTCTATGGATTTTTCCTCTAAAAGAGCAATGGAAATGACATTTTCAACCAGTGAATAATTTAAATCATCATACTTTAGTTGTGCAATTTTATTAATTAGGTTTTCATCAACTTCAAAATTAAAGTCTTTTGCTCTGCAAACAAAAGTCTTAACTAAATCATCTAAACTAATTTCATTCATTTCAATTTTTAAATTAAATCGTCTTAGAGTCGAATCATCAATGAAACTAGGTTTATTTGAAATCGCTATCACTATTGAACCTTTTGGTAACTTATCTAGATTTTTATTAAAAGTACCAATCATTCTATAGTACTCATCATTAATTTCTCTATCCCTAGATCCCAGTAATGAATCAAATTCATCTACTAAAATAATTGAGCCATAATGGGCTTCTTTAATTTCTTCAAATAATTTATCAATATTTTTTTGAGTTTCTCCAAGTCTTGATGAAATTATGTTACTGGCAGAAACTGAGTATAGATGTTTTTTAGTTGCTGCTGCCAATGTCTGAACTAAACTTGTTTTTCCGGTTCCTGGTTTTCCATAAATAAAGATTTTCAAACCATTAAACTTATAAACAACATGATCATTGTTAATTATTTCAACAAGTCTACCTAATCTTTGTTTTGGTAGCTCTTCACTTAACAGCTCACTTTTTAAAAACTGAAACTTAGTGGTATCAATTTCATCTGCTTCTTTTAAAACCTTAGCATATGCAATATGCCCCAGTAAATCTTTAATATAAATTGATTCTTTTCTCATGTTATTTTCTTGTAAAACCTCAGAAATTTGATTAAACAATATCTTTTTTTGTCTCTCTGTAATATTTCCCTCTTGAACAAACTCTGCAAGTTTTAACAAAATTTTTGGGTCTATTTGTATTAATCGCTCCATTGGCTCACCTCTTCAATATTATATATTAAAATCTCAAAATGGGACAAAAAGAATTTTTTTGGGACAAAATTCCTTGTTTTGCTACCAAAATGCTATATTTTGGGACAAGAAATTAGATATTTTTTAAAAATTAAGTATCTAGATTTTAGATAAATCTTGTAGCTATCAAAACAAATTTGGACTTTTAGTAATTTTAATACAACTTTTAATAAATTGCTAGTTTAATAGGAGTGCTTTTTATATCAACTTGAGTATTTTTTCTTAAAAAAGATAAAGTTTGATTGAGCTCAGACAGAGTTGTTTTTAATTTTTTGTGGCATATCTTCAGGTTTCACTCCTTCATTTTCAAGAACAACTTTTGATTTGTAGAGCATTTCATTATCAAATTCAATCATACTATAATAGTTATCACCAAGTGATGCGATAAGGTTACCATCACAACATTGAATTATCATAATCTCTCGTCTAGGTATATTTAATGGTGTTGTGAAATTGCATATAAAGTACTTTTTCTTTTCATAGGTAACAGTTAGATCCCTTGCAACCACTCTAATTGATTTGTGTCCCAAAATAATATTTAGATCTCCCTCAAATTTTTTGAATGAATTTGTAGTAAAATCTTTTTGAAGGGTTACAACATGATTATTTAAATACTCAACAAATTTTGGTAAGACTAGATTGGCCTCATTAATATTTGTGACTTTATTTTGTTCCATAAAGGTAGTGATTGTACCTTTAATGGTTTTTCAGAGCCTTTCAATCCTTGGTTTGAATTGTGGTGAAATTGATGATTGGATGTCAATACCTAAGTTTTTAGCTACAAATGCAAACTGAATTCGAGAATCTTCGGGCGAAGATTCTTTTTTTTCACTCCAAAAAGTTCTGCGTTTGTCAGTTCTTAGCACTTCAAAAGTCCCATAATTTTTTAAGACCGGTTTCAAAGCATTGAAATAACCTTCAGTAGTTTCTTGATGATCAAAATATAATCCTAAAACCTCTCCACTTGCCTCATCAATATAACCATGCAATGCCCAAATCTCCTCATCACTGAATCTTCAAAATGTAGCATCAGCTTCAACAACATGACCACGCCTTTGGGTTCTTGGCCTTGCAATATGGATATTTTCTTTTGCTCTTTCTGTAGCTGAGGAGGGAACCAGTAGACTTTGAGGTCTATTTTTCAACTCTTCTTCTTTTGCTAACAATTTGATAGTTTTTTTATGTGCCAGTTTTGAGCAATGATTTTTAGATCTTAAAATATTGTAAATATATGAATAACTCACCCACTGATAGTCATATCTTTTATCTGCTTTTAAATAGCGCATAAAATCCCTAAAATTACAGTTTAAGTACTCATCCCTAAAAATCCTGCTAATCTCTAGTGCTTGCATATGGGTTCGCTTTTGAGCATGCTTATTGTTTTTATTTTTGTGGATAAAGAAGGCCTCACCAATTTCTTTGTATTTTTTAATGGCATCATAAAACCATGATCTACTACCACCACTTTTTATCAAAAGTTCTCTTTTGGTTGCTTTATCCCTGGATAAAGCAACCTCCCTAATAATATCTTGTATATGTTTGTTGGTTTTCATTTGTCTTTTACCTCTATAATTTCTTTTCATTTTTATTCCCTGATTTCCTTTATTATTATAATAAAGTCCAAATTTGTTTTGATAACATTTAGTCCTTTTTTGTTTTGATAACAATGAATTAAGTATCTAGATTTTAGATAAATCTATTTTGTTGAACTAAAGTATTGTAAAATATTTATAGAAAATGGAGTCTAAAGAAACATGCAAAAAGAAGAAGTAATAATGGCACTCAATATTTTTGAGCAAGATTTTTTTAATTATGGTAGATCATACCTTTTAAATGATGGTAAGACCAATTTAATTGATAAATTTAAGGATTTAGTTGAAGCCACTGTAAAAATTTTAACTAATAAATTAACAAATTCACTTGCAACAAAACAGTTTGAGGCCACAAAATTTATCCATGCAGTTGCCAATGAACTAGATCTTAAAGCCAAACACCTTCATGAAAAACAACAGCAACTAAGGGCAATGGATATTAACCAGTACTTACAAGGTCAAATTGTTTTGTGTTTTAATGAATATCTTGGCAATCACTTTGTGAATAAAGTAAAATTAAAAGAGATTTTAAGTTTTATTTAAAAAAATGCTCTAATTAAGAGCATTTTTTGTTCCTTTAAAAATCAAAATTATCTGGATCTGGACCATCTCTGTATTCAGGAATGGTTGCCAGTAAAGCCATATCTTCTGCAGTTAAGGCAAAATCTTCAATCTCAGTATTTTCAATTAATCTGTGTGGTTTTGATGATTTTGGAATAATCACAAATCCTTGTTGGAAAGCTCAACGCAGACAAATTTGAGCTGGAGATTTTTGGTATTTTTCAGCCAAGACTTTAACTTGCTCAACTTCAAAACATTTACCCCTAATTAAAGTACCTCATGATTCCACAACAATATCATTGTCTTGTAAGTATTTTACTAGATCTTTTCTTTGTAAAGCTGGATGTAATTCAAATTGATTAATTACTGGCTTAATTTGACAATTTTTTAGCAATTCCTCAATATGCACAATTTGGAAGTTACTTAACCCAATTGAGCGTATTTTTTTAGCAGCTACTGCCTCTTCTAGTGCTTTTCAACACTCAAGACGTTTTGGTGTTGGTCAATGAATTAGTACTAAATCAATGTAAGTAATTTCTAATTCAGCTAAAATACGATCAATTGCTTTTTTAGTTTCTTCATAACCATGATCTGAATTTCAGATTTTTGATGTAATAAAAATTTGTTCTCTAGGAACTTGACTATCTTTTAAAGCTTTTGCAATTAACTTTTGATTTCCATAGATTTGAGCAGTATCAATGTGTAAATAACCTGCTTTTAAGGCAGCAATAATTACATCATAAGTTGCTTTCTCATCATCTAATTTATAAGTTCCTAAACCAAATTGTGGTATTTCTTCACCATTGTTAAATTTAATTTTTTTGTTTAAAACTGACATTTTTTTATCCCCCCTGTCATTTATATTTTACTCCAATTTAGATTTTTACTTCAAAAAAATAAAAAAAAGACCATTATTAGTGGTCATTGTAATTTAGGCAAGTTTAAAAATAGTTTTAAACTTATAAATTGTATTTAGTTTTAGTCTTGATCGTCGTGATAACTTAATTCAAATTGGAATGAACCAGTAATATTTGGACTACTTTGAGTTGCTTGAACTCTGTAAAGTCCTGAAGAAACTCGATCACCATAGTCATTTTCAATTCATTGTTCTGGAGATATTAAGTCTTCTACACTTAATCCTAGAAAGAAAATATTGAAGTGGGTATAATCACCAACTTGGTTAATAACATTGATTCCATAAATGTTGCGAAGAATGTTGGTACAAATAGAATCATACAAGTTCCCAGCATTAACTCAAGATTGTTCATTCAATTTAGTTGCAACTAATGTACTATTTACATTATTGATAACAACCTTTTTCTCTGAATCTACAACTAATTCTTGAGCTCTATCAGGGTCAAAATCTCCAACATTTTGATCTCCAAGTCATTTATAATAGTCCTCAGTGGTTTCAGTGTCAGGAATTTTATCTCCAATAGAGTTTGGGTCATTCCCTGCAATCGGAAGCGGGTCTGAATTACATGCAACTATTGCTGATGCACTTGTTGAAACAATTGAGAGACTCGAAATAACTGAAAGTAACTTTTTCATAAATAACACCTGCCTTTTTTAAATACAATTTTTAATTAAAGAAAAGTTAGGGTCTATAAATAGACTGATTTCTTTAATGTTTTTATTATAATGGTAATATTCTGAAATTGCAATCTTTATGCCGTATTAAACACTTTTATTTAAAGGGTATTTTAAGAAATTTTAATTTTTTCCGTTAATAACTAGTAGCCTAAAAACCGCTAGTTGCCCAATCTGCTAAACTTTCAATAAAACTCAATGTTTCTTCGATATAATTCCCTTCTTGTCTACCAATAGCTGCATATCTAATAAAAGCTTGAGAAATTAAATCTTTTTTATAGCCAATATCATGGTTATTTTTTGCTGCATTAAACAGTTCAATTCGAGCTTCAATAGCAATAATAATCATATCAAGGCAATACAATCACTGAAAATCATATGAATTCATTTTCATTTTTTTTGATTCAGCTACACTTGTGCCTTTTTATTCTAATTCTTTTACTCACACGCTAACTGTTTTTGCTAGAGACGCTTGTTTTTCTCGGTAATCCACAAGAGCTATCTGGGCCTCACTTAAAGTATTTACTTGATTTGGTAGTACAAATCTTGTCTTAGTACAAGCAACAACTTGAGTCAATTGAGATCCCACAATAACAACACTAAAACTAAAAGTCATTATTTTTAATAGTTTTTTCATAAAATTGCCTCCCTTGCTCTACCAACTAGCTTGACAAGATTTTTTTATGGCAAAAAAAATTTGCATTTAGCTATTAGAATAAAGTAAATTAACGAGCTCAAAGTCTAGTCATTACTTCTACACCTTTATTATAGTTTAAAACCCGTGAATATTTTTTTCAAAATAAAAATTATTACAGTATTTTATTGAAAAATTAAAAAAATAGTTAATTTTTAAAAATTAACTATTTTTGCAGCATTATTGTAGCTGTTGCTACTAAAAGCTTTAATAATTTTTTCATGTTAGTCCTCCTGGTCACTACAAGAAAAGAATCTATGCATTTTTTCACTAAACTATTATTATTGAGCCTCTTTTTTTATTGTTCCTTCCATTAGTGATGTGTTTATACTAATATAGATTTCATCACTTTTTTTAAGTTGATAATCTGGGCTTAAATCTGTGCTACCATTAATTGTTATTTGGATTTCATCTTCTTCAAAGAGATAATCTGGATTGGCAAAATATTCTAGTTTTTTTATGACTACATCATACAAGTGTGCTTTTGTTTTTTGTAAGGTTCAACCCACTCTGATTGTAGTTCAATTTAAAAAGTAACTAGTTGCAAATTTTTTAAAAACTACTTTGGTTTGGTTACTATTTTTAAATTTAAGACTATGTTCACTTGGTTTGATTAATAAAATATCTCCCTCAAGTGCTTCATATCTATTATCCAAATCAAAAGAAGTATTATCTCTACAAATTTTTATGTCAACTCAATCTATGGCATCATCAACTTCAGTTATTTTCATTAAAGCAATTTCAATTCTTATGTCATTTCAACCTTGGCCAATTGAACTTGTAAAATCAAATTCTGCAAGATCTAATCTTTTATCTTTTGGGGTAAACTCAAAGTTACCACTAACATAATATGAAGTTGCTGTTTTTGCTTCAAACATGACAATATCATTTGTTTGAAAATAATAATCTTCAGCAACTAATTGATATTTATTATCAATTTTAAGATAAACTAGATAATCTTGTTGATAATGAATTTCTAGATTTTTTTCAAAAACAAATTTTTTTAAATCATCTAGACTATGATTAACATAGAGATTATTTTTAAGTGTCCCCAAGAGACTTTTGGTGAATTCTTCACGCCCATCAATTACTAAAATTGTTTTAGTTTTTGGTTCAGCATTTTCTTTGTGGATAACTTTAAAATTAAACTTATCCCCAACAAAGGCTTGGTAATTTTTATCAAACTTAAGTTCTGAATTTGAACTATTTCTCACTGTTAATTCATATTGATAAACTACATTTTCAAGTTTATTATTAATTTTTTTTGCAATTTCATCATATTTTTCTCCCACTGTAATTCATAAACCATCAAGAACTTCAGGACCACGAGACTTTGAACAAGCAATTGTGACTGTTGTTAATTGTGCTAGCAAAGAAAGACTTGCTAAATATTTTAAGATCCTTTTCATTAGTGGTTTTGGTTAACCTCTTTTTCAAGAATTGTTCAGCCACTAACATTTGCATTAATTGATGTGTATTGTCATGTGGCTCTAAAACCTTGAACCCCAGCATAACAATAAATTAGTAAATTTATTTGTGAAAATGAATGTATTTTTTTAAAAAACTTAGTTTTCATTCTCTTTTCTCCTCTCATTGGGTTGATACGCAATTATCTTAACACTTTTTATAAAATATTCAAGAAATTCCGTAGACTAGTAGAAAGAATTGTTGAAATTAAAAAAAATATACTGAATAAAAACCTTTTGTAATTAGGTTTTTATTCATGGTTTTAACTAAAACTGACCTTTACTTTTGGAATAATATTCTTTGAATATTTTTAGATTTCAAAATAAATTTAAAGATCATTGACAAACAAAAAACAACCAATTTGAGGAAACCCCAGATTAGTTGTTAATCTTGTGATAAATCACAATTTTAGTTTTACAGACAATTTGCTAGGAGAAAATCAAGTTGTTGTGATAAAGAACGGTGTAAAGTATAGACTTCAACACATGGTAAAACATTTCTAGCAAAGTAACAAAAGCAGGTAAGTTACTTTAGTTATGTTTTTTTATATTATTAATAATTTAAAACGTTTGAAAAAATAACTACAATAAGCTCACAATCATTGTAATCCATTACCTAAATTAATAAATAATGGTCCCGACATACAAGTATTATAAGTTTTTATTGAAAAAAGTGCTCAGTATTGTTGTTATATTACCAATATTTTGGAGATACCTTAACAATTGTAACTTTGAACTGGTAAGCAGATTACCAAATGCTTAAAAATCACAACCAATGCAGTTTAATTGGCAATATTCACGCTTGTTTATAAACAACAATATTCAAATGCAAATAAGGATATATGTATTCACAACTACTAGCTAGATTAATAAAAAACTTGTAAAAAAATTTTAAATAGTATAGATTGACAACCAGGCAAAACAACCTAACTGTTTTGCCTGAACTAGACCAAATAATCTAACGAATAATTTTAACCTTGTTATAATTTTGTTCTCTAGCAAAAGAAAACTATTTTTTTGGTTTTGCAAAAATTGTAAAGTAAAATTTATGACACTAAAAAACTTTAATATTTTCAATCTAACTTCAGTCTTATTCCCAACAAAACCTACTTAAATTATACTACACTTTTAAGTAGAATCAAGTGAAAATAATATTTTTTTGAAATATTTTAACACTTATAGAAAGAAATTTTGTTTAATGATCAAGATGGGTTTGGGTTAACATTTGTTTTTATTTCAGCCAGCCCTTTTCAAGTTCATGTCAAAATTCTTAATTTATAAAAACCCTATACCATATGGTATAGGGTAAAATCTAAATTTATTAATTTTAATAGTTTTTAAAATTTATAATGGTTATTGATGTTATTATGCAGCACTAACAGTCACAGTAAATGTAACTGCAGTAACTCCAGTAACTCCAGTAGCAGCAATTGTCACTGTAGTAACAGCTTCTGCATTTAATCCTGCAGCAACTTTATATGAAAGCACACCGGTAATTGGATTAATGCTAACTTCAGTAATACCAGTAGGTGTTTCTGGTGATGTTAAAACAGTAAAATCTGTAACAGTACCCTTAACTGCAATGGTAAGTGTTTCGTCCACAGTAGTAGCACCACTAGTACGAACAATATCCATTGGTTGTACAATAAAGCCTGCTACAACTGATACATCAAATGTAACTGGTTCAACAGCAGTATCTTCTGAACTGATTGTAACAGTAACATTTGTTCCAAGAGCAGCCTCCAAACCTGTGAACTCAATTTTTCTACCTTGTTCACTATACGTTACAGTTGCATGAGCAGGATTTGCTGCAACTTTTATTTTCCCAACTAAATCAAAGTCACTAGCAGCAATTACAATTTCTTCTTTAATGCCTGCTGCTGCTTTAATATTAGCTGGTTTTGTAATTGTCCCAGCTGTTTTAACAGTCACAGTAAATGAAATTTCTTCTACCCCTGTAGTAGCTGACTTAACTGTAATTTTTGATGTTGAGTTAAGTGAAGCAGTTGTAGGAATTGAAATAGTGATTTTATTACCTACATTTGTTGCAGTTGCAACTGATTCTGTTCCAGAAGAAACTGATAATCCTTCAACAGTTCCAGTAGTAGTAATTGTAATTTCTTTTGTGACAGCAACACGGTCACTAGCTTTAACTAATACAACTTGATCACCTGGGTTTGTAATTGTACCTGTTACTGCAGCACTTTCAGTGTCTTTTTTAATAGTAACATTAATAGTACCTATAACTGCATCATTGTATTTTACAGTAATAATTTCTGTAACATCTGCAGCTAATTTTGCTGTACCTGCTTTTAAGCTAATTTTAACATTTGATTTTAAAACACTAGTATCTAGGTTAGTCATTTGTTCAACTACAAGAATTGATTTTCCTGTTGCTGCATTTGATTCAAATGCAAAGTTTGCTTTTCCAGTAACAAATGCTGGAATTGTAACATCTTTAACTTCAAAAGATTTTGTGGTATTGTTTAGTGTAACATTTGCTAATGCATTTACTGTTTCACCACAGGCAACAACAGTTGCCCCTGTGCTAGCAACTAATCCAGTTGCTGCTAATAATCCTAATAATTTTTTCATTCAATTTTTTTTCCTTTCAAAAAATTAAGTTGTTTTTTCTTTAAATTCGATTCCAGAAGAAACCTTAATTTCCTTTCATACATTTCATATACTCATTCTCATTTTCGTTCTCATTCTAGAACCTATTAATAGAGTACCATAAAAACGTGTTATTTATAAAATAATCTTTAAACTTTACAAAAAATAGCATTGTTATCAAAACAAAAAAGGACTAAATGTTATCAAAACAAAACTGGACTTTATTATAATAATAAAGGAAATCAGGGAATAAAAATGAAAAGAAATTATAGAGGTAAAAGACAAATGAAAACCAACAAACATATACAAGATATTATTAGGGAGGCTGCTTTATCCAGGGATAAAGCAGCCAAAAGAGAACTTTTGATAAAAAGTGGTGGTAGTAGATCATGGTTTTATGATGCCATTAAAAAATACAAAGAAATTGGTGAGGCCTTCTTTATCCACAAAAATAAAAACAATAAGCATGCTCAAAAGCGAACCCATATGCAAGCACTAGAGATTAGCAGGATTTTTAGGGATGAGTACTTAAACTGTAATTTTAGGGATTTTATGCGCTATTTAAAAGCAGATAAAAGATATGACTATCAGTGGGTGAGTTATTCATATATTTACAATATTTTAAGATCTAAAAATCATTGCTCAAAACTGGCACATAAAAAAACTATCAAATTGTTAGCAAAAGAAGAAGAGTTGAAAAATAGACCTCAAAGTCTACTGGTTCCCTCCTCAGCTACAGAAAGAGCAAAAGAAAATATCCATATTGCAAGGCCAAGAACCCAAAGGCGTGGTCATGTTGTTGAAGCTGATGCTACATTTTGAAGATTCAGTGATGAGGAGATTTGGGCATTGCATGGTTATATTGATGAGGCAAGTGGAGAGGTTTTAGGATTATATTTTGATCATCAAGAAACTACTGAAGGTTATTTCAATGCTTTGAAACCGGTCTTAAAAAATTATGGGACTTTTGAAGTGCTAAGAACTGACAAACGCAGAACTTTTTGGAGTGAAAAAAAAGAATCTTCGCCCGAAGATTCTTGAATTCAGTTTGCATTTGTAGCTAAAAACTTAGGTATTGACATCCAATCATCAATTTCACCACAATTCAAACCAAGGATTGAAAGGCTCTGAAAAACCATTAAAGGTACAATCACTACCTTTATGGAACAAAATAAAGTCACAAATATTAATGAGGCCAATCTAGTCTTACCAAAATTTGTTGAGTATTTAAATAATCATGTTGTAACGCTTCAAAAAGATTTTACTACAAATTCATTCAAAAAATTTGAGGGAGATCTAAATATTATTTTGGGACACAAATCAATTAGAGTGGTTGCAAGAGATCTAACTGTTACCTATGAAAAGGAAAAGTACTTTATATGCAATTTCACAACACCATTAAATATACCTAGACGAGAGATTATGATAATTCAATGTTGTGATGGTAACCTTATCGCATCACTTGGTGATAACTATTATAGTATGATTGAATTTGATAATGAAATGCTCTACAAATCAAAAGTTGTTCTTGAAAATGAAGGAGTGAAACCTGAAGATATGCCACAAAAAATTAAAAGCATCTCTGTCTGAGCTCAATCAAACTTTATATTTTTTAAGAAAAAATACTCAAGTTGATATAAAAAGCACTCCTATTAAACTAGCAATTTATTGAAAGTTGTATTAAAATTACTAAAAGTCCAAATTTGTTTTGATAGCTACAAAATAATCTTTAAACTTTACAAAAAATAGAATTATTTTACTAGAATTTATTTAAAGTTACTAAGAATAATGATCAAACAAATTCAGAAGTTGTGTCAAACAACATCATGACTTTAATTAATATTTTAGATATTCTAATCATGTCATAAAAGAATAAAAAAACCTAAACCAAATGGTTTAGGTTAACTTTAAAATAATAAATATTCAAAGTTTTTAAAAATTAATAATGATTGTTGAGATTATTCTTCAGTTTCTCCATCTCCACCTGCAGCAGTAACAGTCACAGCAATTGTAACATCAGCTACATCGTCAGTTGTTGAAGAAACAGTAATTGTTGAAGTACCTTCAGCTACTGCAGTAATTGTGAATTGGTTATCTACAATTACTGAAACAGTTGCAGTTGCTGGAGTTCCAGATACAACATCCAATCCTTCAACAGTTCCAGTAATAGTGATTGTAATTACTTTTGTATCATCTACTGCTAATGAAACTTCTGTATCGCTTACACTAATTGAAGCAGTATCTCCTGGAAGTGCAAGTCCTGTATCTTTTTTAACTGTTACATTGATTTTTCCAATTACAACATCGTTGTATTTTACAGTAAGAACTTCTTTAACTTCTTCTTTAGTTACTTCTGATGGGTTTTTTAATGTTATAAGAACATCTGATTTTAAGTTTTCAGCAGTAAATGGTGTTGAATTTGAAGCTGATAAAATTGTTTTGTCATCTTTATCTGATGTAATATTAAGTGTTGCTTTTCCTTCAACAAATGCTTCGATTGTAACATCTTTTACAGTTCCAATCATTTTTTCTGCTGAACCTTCTAAAGTAACACTTCCTAAAGTCTTAGCATCTGCATCTCCACATGCAACAACTGATGCACTAGTACTTGCAACTAATCCAGTAGCTGCTAATAATCCTAATAATTTTTTCATTTATTTTTTTCCTTTCAAAAATTGAGTTATTTTTTTCAATATTTTGTGATCTCAGAGATACAAAATAATTTAAATAAACCTTTCGTATCTCACTCTGAAATCTACTACTAGAATACCATAAAAAATGTAAAAAAATCAACAATATTCAAAAAAAATATTATATTTTTGCGCTTTTTGAATAAAAATAAAACTTAAAGTGTGCATAAATTCTGCTATTCTATGAAAAACTCCTTTATATTTTAATAGATTTTAAAATTTTTCATTTTTATTAATCAAAAGTTAATTAGAAAGATGTTTTTAAAATATTCTTGTCTTAAACCTTTTATCTAGCATTTAGAGATTTTTGACAATTTTAAAGAAAGGTAGCTGTCAATAATGATTAAAATTCAATAAAAACCAAAACACAAATTAGAAACTAATTTGTGCTATTGAGATCTTAAATTGAAAAAATAAAACACTACCTTTTTATAAAACAATCCATTTAAATTTAATTAAAGATAGGTGTTAAACCCCTGCTTTGAAATGCTTGGTTAAAACACTCTCTATAAAAATCACTTTTAAATAGTCCGCCAAAAATATAGACTTTTTTAATATTTGGGTTTATTTTGACTTTATCAAAATAAGTAAAGAATTGTTCAAAGTTTTGTTGTAAAATAGCTTTGATTTCAGAACTATAAGCTTGATTTTTTTCAGTTAAAAGTTCTTTACTAAAACTTAATAAAATTGGTTTAATATCATTTCAATTTTGATAAATTAACTTAACTTTTTCCATATCATTGGTTTTAAAAAAATCATAAACATAATTGACATAGTTACTTGAAATATTATTTTGTCAATCAACAAGGGCTTTGGCAATAAAGTTTTGAGCAAACTTAAATGCTGAACCATCATCTTGAAACATTGGCCCAAAACCATTTAAAAATTTCTTGTGTTGTTGATCTTTTTCAATCATAATTGTTCCACTTCCCAAACACAACATGTAATAACTTGCTTCAGTAATAAACAAGTGTTCTTGAACTTCAATGTCAGTTACTATTTGGGTGTTTTGACAAACACTAGCGAAAATCTTGATTATTTCTGGTTTTGCTTGAAACTCATGTACTCCAGGCATTCCTAAATAAATCTCTTCAAAGTTATTTGTAAAATAATCTTTAATTTCTTGAACTGTTTGTAAGATTTTATTAACTCCTTGCTGAATATTCATTCCAGCAAAGACTTTTGTTTCTAAAATATTGTGTTGTGGATCAGTTAAATAAACTTTTGTGGAAGTCCCACCTCCATCAACAAATAATTTGTATGTTTTCATTGCTTTTACACCTTTCTTTTAAGATAACACTAGTTAGATTCTTGATTTTATCAAAATCTAACCAGTTTCTGCTTTTTAATTCTTAAATATTATATATTTTTTAATCAAAAAATATATAAAAATTTCTAAACTAAATCATCAGGGCATCAAAAAAGGCTTGAAGCCTTTATTAATTGTTAAAAATTATTGGTAAATGAAAAGCACATAATTTACGGGTTGCACCATCATTAAACACTGATAAATAATCTCGATTAGAGCTCATAATTGTTACATTAAAAATATTTCTTGATTCTCCAAAGTAATTGCCTTTAGTAATTCCTGTTGGGTTAGCATTATCTTGTCAAATATTTTCAACACTATTTCAGTAATCAACTCATTCATCTTCTTTACCAGATGTTGGACTTAGTGCTTTTAAAATTTTGATTTCAAAATCAGCTTCAGTTAAATCAATGTTATTGTTGGGAAATTCTTTTAAAATTCAGGTTTTAACATAAGTTTTAATATATGGCATAATATCTCCAAGTTTTTTGTCGGTTAAATCTAGTCGAGACAAGTCTAGAGACATGTCATTTTCTAGATCATATTCTTTATCACCTTGACCCAATTTATAAACTGTTTCAAGTCTTTGTGTAACATCATTGTTAATGACAATTTTTTCATAAAGTACAATTTGACTATTTGCAGAACCATCACTAAAACCATCCATTTTAAAGAAAGAGTTTAAAAACCAATTTGAAGTGGTTTCTAGTTGGGAAATAACTAAATTTGCTCGATTGTCTTCTCCTAAGACAATGTCTTCAGCAATACTTAAATACATTACATTATTTGTTAAAGTGTTCATTAAGTAATTTTTTAAGTCAACTTTTGAGACGTGTAATGCAGTTTGTAAAAATTCTGCTACACCTGGTTCTTCAATCTTACTTACAATCTCACCAATTAGTTCTACAAAAGCAGATTTTGTAATTGAATAAATGTCGGGATTTATCACATTGTTTCTGTCTAAGTAAAAGTTTTTAGGTAATTTCACAATTGTATCTAGCTCACTAAGGTTTTTTCTAACATCAAATAATTCAAAGTTAACATATTGATCATAGTCTTTGAATAAAACTAAGTTAACTTTTAATATAATTCCTAATTCAAATAATTCAGCTAAAGTAATAAATTCATTTGATTGTGCATCATTTCCACTTGCAAAATAAAATTGAAAGTCATTTTCAGCATTATTTCGCTTTAAAAATTGAGATAAAAACTCTTCAAGAGCTGCGCTTTGTTGATTAATAATCATTGAGGCAACATCAATCTGACTTAAATCAGTTTTTAAGTCACTTGATAATTTTTGCATTTCTAACTCTAGTTTTTCAGTGTTGTTCGTTTGTTCACAAGCAACAATACTAAGAGTTGGTGCTACTGTACTTGTTACTGAAAGTAATACTCGTAATAATTTTTTCATTTTTAAGCCCCCTTGTTAGTTAATGAGATTTTCAAGTACTCAATCATTCCATTTATTGAGGCAAAATCTACATCTTTAATTTCTAAGTTTTTATCATTGGCAAACATATAATTTGAAGTATTTTTAAAAGTCTTAGGATTAACAAGATAACTTAATAACTGGATTTTTGAAGCCTCAGTTAAATCACCATTTGCAAACAAAACTCTCATTTTTTTAACTAAATTATAAGCTTCTTGAATATTAAATAACCTAATACTAGGCATAGTATTTTGTAAGTAATAAGTTGGATACATTAAATATGAATCTCCTGGTTCTTTTGTTGCACTATTGTCAACATCCCCATCACTAGTAATTGAGTTACGATAACCTTCATAAGCAAAACGAGTAAAGCCATCAGCACCAAGTTTTTCAGCAATCAACATTCCTCAATAAGCTTCACTTGGTAAAGAGGCAATGTAAGTTGCAGGAGCATTGTTTCATGAAGAGTAAATCCAAGTAATTTTATTTGCTTTTTTACGTTCTTGGATTATTTTTTTTAAGTTAGCCAAACGGGTTTCATCATTTAAAGCATTAACAACAATTTCTCGCTGTTGAATTGTAATATCATCAAATTGTTCAACAAACTTTTGGTAAAGATCATCAGAATCATCAATATTCACTCGGTACTCTCAACCTAAATATGCATGTGATTTTAAAAGTTTGTTTTCATCAATTTGGTTAATTTGTTCAATAATTGCTTGATCAATTTCAAAACTAGTTTCATCAAAAGAATAATAAAACTCTAATTTACTTCCACTTGCAGTAGTTTTTTGTTCATCACTTAGTTGTTCAAGATAGTTAAGAACTGCTTGAAAATATTGGGGAATAAAATTATTAATATAACTTGTTCCTAAGTTTGTAATGTTTCCATAGCCATCAATAAACTCATCTTTAACTGCTGAAACAATATTGTAAAGAGCATTATTTGACCCTAGACTTGCTGATGACACTCCAGCATTATTGTCATAGTTATAAAAGAATTTTAAACCATTGCTTCCTCTGGTTATGGTTGGGATGTAGATTTTTGTAAAACCATTGTTTTTAACAAATTCTAAGTATTTGTCAAAACCATTAAAGTCAAAACTAAATTCAAAATTTTCATTTGCAAATCAGTCACCACTAAAATCTGCCATCTCTTCAAAATATTTATTGTGAGTTTCATAATTTTTTTTATTTTTAACTGAGACTCTCATAATTGAGTTTCCAAAAATTGGAGCATAAGCATACTGAGCACCCATTTGCATCATATAAGAATAATTGTTTTTTAAAATATCTGCATATTTATCATCTAAATATGATGGGAAATAGTTGTCATGGTGAGTCATTCAGTCAAAGTAATTATTGGCACTATATAAATCTCGAATTTCATTAGCAACCTCATCATCAGGCTTGTTAAGTGGTGTCACTACACCACTTTTAGTGGTTTGAGTTGGTGGAATATTAGCTGCATTAAAATTATATGTTGCTAATGTTGCTGGAGAAGTCATTGCATTAAATGAAAAGTCTGAAGTAGGATTAATGGTTTTGTCACTAACTAAGAGAGTGACTTTTTCAACCTTAGTTTTGTAAACTCCATTATCTAAATATTGAATAATGATATTGTAGTTTCAATGTCTTGCAATAACTTTGTTAGTGTAAGAAGAAAATGATACTAAAAATGGTTGAACTGGAAATATTTGAGGATTTACCACTGTATTACCCCCAATTTTATCAGGAAAATAAGTGGTTCCTTCTGGAATTGTGCTTGTCCCAATAGTTTTTGTTGACAAGATAAAGTTCATTACATTAATTTTTGCTTCTACCCCATTATTACTTGCTTCATTTACCCCTTGAATACTAACAGTCACATTTGATATTTTAGCATTCATATCAAAAACCATTACCATTTGTTGAGATTTACGATCATTTTGTCATAAACTTAATTCTTTTCATGGGTTATTTGTTTTTCTTAAAGAGGCAAAATTACCATTAAAAACGGGTGTTTCATCTGCACTCAATTTATAATTGGCATAATTGTACATGCTATCACCATAAAAAATTGTGAAATTATGAGGAGCTGGTTTGTTTGAATCCAGTTCAATCTCATTAACAACATAATTGTTATCATATGAGGTTCCAAAAAATGGTGATCTTTTTGTAAAGGCACTCCAAACTGATAAAGAACTTGCTAATATGCAAGTTATTATTCCAAATATTAAGAAACTATTTATTAGTCTTTTTTTTAAATTCATAAAAACTGCTCCTTTCAAGCTAAGTTTATGCTTTTAATGATTTCTTTGCTTAATTACCGTACTTTTTATTATAAAAAGCAACACCGGTCTAAAAATATTTATGTTTAGGAAATATTGATGATTTTTAATAAAATTTATATCAAGGTGATTTTCATATTTAAGTTTTGAACTATGAATTTTTTCTTCATTTTTCAAAATAATCATAACACAGTTTCATATTTTTAACACTCTTTTTGTGAAAAGTAAGTAAAAAAAACATTGTTATCAAAACAAAAAAGGACTAAATGTTATCAAAACAAATTTGGACTTGATTATAATAATAAAGGAAATCAGGGAATAAAAATGAAAAGAAATTATAGAGGTAAAAGACAAATGAAAACCAACAAACATATACAAGATATTATTAGGGAGGCTGCTTTATCCAGGGATAAAGCAGCCAAAAGAGAACTTTTGATAAAAAGTGGTGGTAGTAGATCATGGTTTTATGATGCCATTAAAAAATACAAAGAAATTGGTGAGGCCTTCTTTATCCACAAAAATAAAAACAATAAGCATGCTCAAAAGCGAACCCATATGCAAGCACTAGAGATTAGCAGGATTTTTAGGGATGAGTACTTAAACTGTAATTTTAGGGATTTTATGCGCTATTTAAAAGCAGATAAAAGATATGACTATCAGTGGGTGAGTTATTCATATATTTACAATATTTTAAGATCTAAAAATCATTGCTCAAAACTGGCACATAAAAAAACTATCAAATTGTTAGCAAAAGAAGAAGAGTTGAAAAATAGACCTCAAAGTCTACTGGTTCCCTCCTCAGCTACAGAAAGAGCAAAAGAAAATATCCATATTGCAAGGCCAAGAACCCAAAGGCGTGGTCATGTTGTTGAAGCTGATGCTACATTTTGAAGATTCAGTGATGAGGAGATTTGGGCATTGCATGGTTATATTGATGAGGCAAGTGGAGAGGTTTTAGGATTATATTTTGATCATCAAGAAACTACTGAAGGTTATTTCAATGCTTTGAAACCGGTCTTAAAAAATTATGGGACTTTTGAAGTGCTAAGAACTGACAAACGCAGAACTTTTTGGAGTGAAAAAAAAGAATCTTCGCCCGAAGATTCTCGAATTCAGTTTGCATTTGTAGCTAAAAACTTAGGTATTGACATCCAATCATCAATTTCACCACAATTCAAACCAAGGATTGAAAGGCTCTGAAAAACCATTAAAGGTACAATCACTACCTTTATGGAACAAAATAAAGTCACAAATATTAATGAGGCCAATCTAGTCTTACCAAAATTTGTTGAGTATTTAAATAATCATGTTGTAACCCTTCAAAAAGATTTTACTACAAATTCATTCAAAAAATTTGAGGGAGATCTAAATATTATTTTGGGACACAAATCAATTAGAGTGGTTGCAAGAGATCTAACTGTTACCTATGAAAAGAAAAAGTACTTTATATGCAATTTCACAACACCATTAAATATACCTAGACGAGAGATTATGATAATTCAATGTTGTGATGGTAACCTTATCGCATCACTTGGTGATAACTATTATAGTATGATTGAATTTGATAATGAAATGCTCTACAAATCAAAAGTTGTTCTTGAAAATGAAGGAGTGAAACCTGAAGATATGCCACAAAAAATTAAAAACAACTCTGTCTGAGCTCAATCAAACTTTATCTTTTTTAAGAAAAAATACTCAAGTTGATATAAAAAGCACTCCTATTAAACTAGCAATTTATTAAAAGTTGTATTAAAATTACTAAAAGTCCAAATTTGTTTTGATAGCTACACTCTTTTTGTGAAAAGTAAGTAAAAAAAATCACTTTTTCTAGCATTTAAGTACTTTAAATCAAAATTTTGGTAGCAGGATAAGGGTCGCTAGCACTTTTTGAGAAAGCCCCTTTAATAAAGACTTTTTGCCCAAAAAAAGTGCTAGCACTTGCAATTTTAAGCTAGCACTTGTGCTAGCACATGAAAAATATAATCTCACATTAATTTTAAGTCAAGCTTTTATTTGTACATTCAATAAACTATCTAAAAGCTTGCTGTTGTTATCAAAAATTAAAAAAATACCCCTATCAGTTCGTTAAAACCCAAAGAGATATTTTGAAAAATAATTATTTTAGCTAAATTTTAAATGTTCCTGTAAACATTTGTGAAGACTCTCCAGAATTATATTTGATTCTTATTCCCAGAGTTAAAGCATCACCTGCAACAAGATCACGAAGGTAATATGAAGTAAGATTGGTTTGTCCAACTCGATATCACTTATCATCATACTTGTAAAAAACTTCATAATAATCTATATTACTTGTATTATCAGTTTCTCAATTAAATCTAATTGAGGCATTTTCATCTCTAACAATTGTAGCTTCATTTGAAAGTCTCTTAATTTTTGAATTTACAACTGGTGCTGACATAGTGTTGGGTTTTAAACTTAGTTCCCCAACATTATAAATAAATTCAGTATTATCACCAGTATTAATTTGTAAACCAATTTTAGCAAGACGATTTTGATCGTTGACACTTAACCCAGCTTGACTTAGGTTGAGTGAAACATTATACCAACCCCCATCAACTGGTGTTACACTAGTTGGTTCAATTACTTTTGGAGCTTCTGTACTTGAAGTTTTAACAAGAACTTTAGTGTTTTTAACAACTTCTGCTAGACCTGCTGACTTGATGTCATCATGTTTTGCAGCTTTAACTTTAAAGTCGAGTGTATAATCTGAGGTTTGTAAGTTTGTTCCCATTAAATTTCAATTATAAGCTGAATTTTTTTCTCAAATTCCTGGTTTTATTCGACCTTGAGCACCATTAAAATCATAACCATTACCAATAGCAATTGAGTTTCCTTTTTTATAAGGGTTATTGTAATCAAAATAACCATTTAATTGACCAGCTTTAGTAATTTTTGAACGATACTTTACTCCATCAACTGTATTGTTGTCAGTAACTGTGCGATCACTTTGGGTTGTTTTTCAAAAATCTCATTGGTATGTGGGCATAACATCTGCTAAACGATTATTAGTTCAAGGGTAATTACTTGCATAAGACAACAATTTACCTGCACTATCTCGATCCACAAAATACATTCCACTACCAGTTGAAAAACTGGTAGTGATATTTGGAGCTGTTGTAGTTTCTTCGGCATTTGTATATTGATTTAATTTTGTATCTGTCAATACGGTTTGTTCTGCAAAGTCATTACCATAACCATAACTAAATGGATAAACTCCTGTGTTTTCATCTCAAAAAAATTGTTTATTACTATCAGTTGGTGGAGTTTCATTTTTAATTTGATCAAAATCAACTCGGGGATCGATTGCTAAAATATCTTTTAAAGCAATAGCATTACCATAACTTGCATCTCGATGCATATTTTTACGCATTGCAGCGTAACTTTCTTCATCATTATACTTATTTTTGTTATTTTCAAAAGCTTGTTCAAAGCCTTTGGCATCTGATTTCAAATAACCATTATAACCTGCATACATGTATGAATTATACAAATTTGAAATTTCTTGGGTTTTTAATCAAGCTCAATCTGTATCAAAGGGAGTTTTGGCATTTTTACTAAACTCAATAAATGAAGAACGAGCAATATCATTTTCAGCTCCTGAACCAAAGCTTGAAAAACTAACTGGAGTATGGTTTTCATAGTCATATGTTAATTCAGGTTTTTTTTCTGAAAATTTGTTAGTAACTTTGTACAAGTATTTTCTAATATCTATGTTACCAATTCCAGGAGTATTGGCACCTTCATAATACATTGAGTAAAATCTTGAAGGATAAGTTGGGTCACCATTATTTCTTTCAGTGAAGAAGTTTTCTTCTTCACCTGGAAATAACCTGTTAAAGTCAAGTTGGAATTTAGTGCGATTTTTTGCATTAGCTCCAAACCCAACTGTAGTTCCATTAACTGCAGCAAGAGTTTGAGAATAAGCGGGTTCTTCTTTATTAATTGAATTTGTATTTTTATAGTAATTAAAAGTTAAGGTTTTTCCACCTTTTCTTTCTAATGCTGCTGCTTTGATGTTAAATTGGCGAATAATTTCATAAATATCACTTTGTTTAACAACTGAACCATCAGGTGCTCCCCCATTTGCTTCATCATTAATAAATCAACCATCAAAGTTCAAAGTAAGTGCTTGGTTAATTAAAATATCCACAATTTTAAAATTTCCTTGTGAATCTAGTTCAAAAAGTTTTTTTAATTTCTCTCGTGAGACATCTTCTCATCCAGATAAATAAAGTAAACCAATAGCATTAACCCCATTTTTATGTAATTGATCAGTGACATCTGCAGATAATGGGGTTAATCACCCTAAATTTGTAAAACCAGCTCAACCAATAAAGTCATTAACATAACTATAATTGGTCATTAGGGCTGAATAAGGATTATTAGTTCCAACAATTGATGAGTCAGAATTTCCTTTATCATGAAAACGATTGTAATAAACCCCTTGTAATTGGCGTTTGGTTGATTTAGCAGCAACATAGTTTCGTGCTCGAATATCTGTGGCTGCAGTGTTATATTTTAGATCTAAATTATCTTTATCTCAGTCTAAAACTGAATTAAAATATTCAAATTTTCTTGACTTTGAATCAACCCCATAATCTGATCAGGTGTTCCCATTGGGTCTAAAAGTTGTTACAATGGGTACCCCAGTTACCCCTTGTTTTCTAATTGAACGACGAGTTTTATAACCAGTGCTAAATTTATCATAATCAAAAACTTGGTCAACTGGACCATTAGCCACTGTTTTAATTGCCACTTCATCACTATTAACTTGGTCAGTTGTTTTATCTTGGTCTGTAAAATTATATTCAGCTCCAGCTCCAGTATCTTCTGCTCAGTTATAATCATCAAGTGAGAGTAAATATGGTCTAGTTGAAGTGGTCCCAATATCGCAAGCACTAACAATACTAATGGTTGGTGCCACAATGGCAACAATTTGTAATCATACTAATAATTTTTTCATATTTTGGTTCCTTTCTTTTACTTTTTAATTTTGACAAAAAATGTTGTTAAAAATAATGCCCCTGCTCAGAAAAATGCTGTTGAAATTGCTAGTGGCAAAATTAAACCAACATCATTTCTGTAAAGAGTGAATGAAAAGTCTCCATAAGCACTGGCAACAATTTGGCGAGCATTAACTAAGTTTGAAATTAAGTTGGCATATGAGGCAAAAAAGATTCATTGCACTGCTTTTAGTGGGTTAAAATAACCTAAAATGTTTAAGACTGCATTTACTTGATTGTTAGTAATTAAATTAAGTCCAACAACATTACTTGATAATAAGATAAAAACAATGATTACCACATTTAAAGTTTGGATTAATAATGGTGAACTAATTAAAAATGATAATAAGTAAGCAATACTAAAAGTAATAAAAGCTGCTAAAATCAGGCCAAAGAAAATCCCTAAAACTTGTGAAAAACTTGTAATAATTTTTAAAGAATTAATAAAGTTTTGATTAATTAAGAATAAATCTAAAAAGCAACCCCAAATAATCAAAGTCAAATAAGAAAGTAAAGTTATCACAATTGTAGTTAATAAAAGTGAGAAAATTAAGTTTTGCTTACTAATTCTAAAAATTTTAAACTGTTTAATCATCACTGAATACTTTCAGTTATTAATTAAACAAGCAGCACTCATTAAAGCAAAACAAGCAGCCAACAATAGTGATGCTAAAGTACTTACTTGATTTAAAGAAGTAACTTTAGCGTAACCAAATGAAGTCACAATCAAGTAAATTACACTATAAAATATAATTGGTAGTAAAAAACAGTAAAAATAAATTCTAATTGAAGCTAAAGTTGTTTTTAAAGAATATTTTAAAAGTCTTAAAAAACTATTTAATTCAAATCTAAAATTTGTACTAAAAATTTGTTTTGTTTCCATTTCCTATTAGTCCTTTCATTTGAAATACTTGCAAGTAAGTACAAAGCAAAGCACCACTGCAACACCTGCAATTACTAGAGGTGCATAAATATTGTTAATAAAAATGTACTCTGGACTTGAAGCATCACTTTGAGTTACTTGATTAATTCCCCCTTCAAAATCCAAAAATGCATATGATGCAGTTAAGAGAATTATTCAAGTAAAATATTTGAAAATGTTGATGTAACTAAAATAGTTTAAAAAAGCATTTTGAGTTGCAACATATGAAGGTATTAAAATATCTGAAAATATTAAGGCAAATGCTAATGTAAATAACAGAATGACAATCCCAATGTTTTTTTTATTAATAAAATTACAAAGAAAACTTGTTAAGAAAAAGAACATCATCATCATTAATACAGAGGTAATAATAAACCAAATTCAAACATATGAAGTTAAATTTGATAAATTACTAAACTCAATTTCTGGAGTTGTTTTAGCTAACAAATAACTTACTAAGAAATTAACTAGTAAAGAAATTGTTAAAAATATACAAGCCACAAGCAAACTACTTGTTAAAATCTGTCATGGCTTGACTCCAATAGTTTTCAGTCTTCGGAGCATATATGTTTGTCTTCACTCAATAATATTTAGTGAAAAAATAAATCCTGTTAGTAGTGGTGAAGTGAGCATTAAACAAACAATTTGAGGTGGTAACATACGGTGCAAAGTTGAGTAACGAGAAAAACAATATAGCGAAATAAATGAGAGAATTGCTGGTAAAGTTACTATCAAAACTCAAGTTCTTTCAGATGTGACATTTAGTTTAAAAACTAAGTTTAAAACTTTTAAAAATTGTTTTTTAACAACAGTTGTTTTAAAATCTATGACATTGACTTTTTTTAACATTAGATTTGTTCCTCAAAAAATTCAGTGAGAAGATTTCTCACACTTCCAAATTCTTTTTTCACTGTTGTAATGTCCATTTGTTTATAAATTTTTCCTTGTTTTAAAATGATAATGCGATCACACACTTGCTCAACTTCTTCTGGAATGTGTGAAACCACAATTAATGTCAAGCCACTTTTCTTTCTTAATTCTTGAAAAAATTTAATTAACTTGATTTGCATTTTTAGATCTAATCCAGTAATTAACTCATCTAAAATTAGAATTTTGGGATTATTAATAATCGATAAAAAACAATTAAATCTTTGTTGTTCTCCACCTGAACAACTAGCAATTCTATTTTTTAAAATACTTGAAATTTCAAAAACATTAATTAACTCAGTAATATACTCATTGGTTTTTCATTTTCTACCAACAAAAAACTCAAGTAAATCTGTTCCCATAGTGTTAAAGGGTCAAGCTCCACTTTGAAATTGGATCCCAACATTTTTTTGTAAAAAATCTTTATCATTTTTCTTACTATCACTAGTTTTTCCTTCACTCACATAAGCAATTTCACCAGATGTTGGTTCAATAATACCAGCAATAATTTCAACCAATGTTGATTTCCCTGCACCATTGGCACCCAAAATTGCTACAGCTTCGCCATCTTTAATTTCAAATGAGACATCATCAATAACATTTGGTGAATTTTTTTTATAACTTTTTTTTATCTCTTTAATTTGTATCATTTTAGTTATGCTCCTTTAATATTTCAATTTGTTTAGCATCAAGTTTTAAATAAAGATTTCAAACTCTTTTTGCAAAGTTAATAATTTTTTGATCTAACATTAAATATGGGTTAAAACTTAATTTTTCCCTTTGAAGTGGAGTTGTATCTAGACCTAAGTTGGTGAATTCAGTTAGACCTGGGGCTGGGACATCATCATTTTGATCTAGATTAATTCCCATTGTAGTTTCTCCATCAGCTTGCATTAAAGTAAACAATTCAAAATTGTAACCATATTTAATGGTGGTGTAAAGACTTGAAGCCCCAGTAACTCCATCAAATTTCCCTGATTTAATGTTTCCCATTCCATGGATTAACTCACTATAATCTACCAAGTCTGAGTTTCTCTCAATTAATTCAACAACAGACATGTAGTTTCCAATTGCTTCAACATAACACAATAAAATTGTTGTTAATTCATAAGCTTGAAAATTAATGTCATTAACATATTCATAACGCAATCAATCTCCAAGTTTATAATTTAAGTAAGATTTTGATTTTTCAGGATTTGACTCACTAATGCTTACTGTTAACGAAGAATTACCATAAGCATTTGTTTCAGATTCAATAATATCTCCCAGATCATTTACTGCAATGAATTTTCATTTTGAAGAACCAGTGGCTGTTTTTTCAGTGACATTGTTAGTCGTTCTAAAGTAAACACAATCAGTTTTGTTAGTATTTGTTAGAGGTTGATAGACTAAATCATTGTGTTTAATGGCTTTTTTGCTTGCATCAACATTAATAATTTCAATTTTTTCGTCATTAGAATTGTTAATATAAAGTGTATAACCTAAATCATTTAAAGCTCTAAAATTTGGAACTTCATAACGGTTAATTTCATGCAACTCTGTGGCTCTGGGGTAATAATTACCCATTGCTTGCTGTCCTAAATAGACATAGTCAACTGAACCACTCTTAACTGGTACTTTGGTGTTTTGAGTAATATCAACATCAATTTTTTCTTTGTTGGCTAATTGTTGGTAATATTTTTCATACTCTGCTCTAACAGCTAACTGGATGTTTTTAAAATAATTTGCTCGGTATGCTAAAACATCATCTTGCATTCTTATCATCACTGGAATATTGCTTGGATCATTATAATCAATTTCTCTGAAACTTAATAATTTATCAAGTTCATTCATTTTAAAAAATGAACAAGAAGTTGTTGTAATGACTGCAGGTCCAATTAAAGTAATTGCTGACAATAAACTTAAAATTTTTTTCATACTTTCTTATCTCCTTTCGTGATTGGTAAATGACTCATTCAATAAAAAGTTCAAATTATTTGCCTAACTAAAATATTTTACACAATACCCAATTATTTAGCAACTCAATCACATAATTAGTGTTTCAATATTTCCTTTAAAACACTAGTTATAAGCGAAAATTTTAAGTTTGTTGAATATTTTTTAAAATTGTAAAAAATATTTGCACAAGTCAATTAAAAAAAGTAATTACTAACTAATCACTTCTTTTGATATTTACTTTAAAAAATACAATTTGTTGAACTTAATTCAACTTATGGTTTCTATATAAAAAACAACCTATTGTAAGGTTGCTAGTTCTTAAATTATTTTAGATCGAATTTTTTAGCAAGTAATTTTGCAACATACTCATGAACTTGTGCTGTTGGGTGAACATAATCTGTGAAAAAGTAATTTTTAATGTCTCATGTAGGATTTTTTGTGTTTCTACCAAGCATTAATAGTTGTACATATGTTTGAGTTCCTTCTGCTCTTGTTTGATAACTTCTAGCAGATTTACTAAATCCACCTGCAAGACTTGCTAACTCAGTTATTTTTTGAATGAACTCTGCAATTGTGACGATTCCGTTTTTATAATCATCTTTTTCATAAATAAAATCATCCTTGGCTACACCTGGTAACAGGGCATTTGTTTCATCATTTAAAACATAGTACCCTCCTGATTCATCTGTATAACCTTGATCAATAATGTTATTGTCTACATCTTTATTTTTAAATCAGTCTAAAATATCGGCAAATTCATTATATAAATCAAATACTTCAACTTTGTTTTCATAGTAAGTGTTCACTTCAGTAATTATATCCAAAATTGCTTTTTGATATTTTTCACCAATTTCTTCAATGAATTTTGCTTGAGCTTTTTGTTCTTCATTTGCATCTTCTTTGAAGAATGCACCATATTTTGGTACTTCATTCATTTTTGGTGGTGTCATAAATAAAATTTTACTCATTCCATGATTTAATAAATTGTAAATCCCAGTTCTAATTGATTTAATCCCTTCATTAAATACTCTGTCAACTAATGCTGTATCTTTGTAATTGTCGATCATGGCAAATAGATCGTTTCCGCCAATTTCAAAGAATGTTAAGTCATTTGTACTAATTTTGTGTTGCTTGATTAATGCCACAGTTTGTTTTTCAATTGTGGCATCATTTAAAATACTTCCCATGAAACCATCCATTTGAGCTGCAGTGGCACCTCCAACTGCATAGTTATTCCCGTAACCTTCACCATCATCATCATTTGGTTCAGTTACAAAGATATTGCTGCTTTTCATAGGTTTAAATCCCAATTCTTCATTTAATAAATAACCAGCAGTTCCCCCATTTGAGAAAGCACTATGATGGTTATCATCAGCATCTGCAAATCCGTAACCATCTCCATCAAGGGCTACTTTTAGGTTAACTTTCAAATTTTGTAGATTTGGAATTGGGATACCTTGAGTTAGATTTCCAATGACTTGGTCTAAAAGTGGTTGTAGTTTTTTAACCATATAAGTTCCGATACCATCAACATCACTTAAACTATCTCCAACAATATAATAGTTTGTAAAATCTGATTTTTCATTCTCCTCACTTGAAATACTATCATCAAGTGCTCCACTAGTGTCAATACCTGTTCCAATTGCTGTTGGGTCAAACTTGGTTGCTGGCAAACAAGCCACAACTCCAGTAACAGTAGGAACAATAAGTCCTGTCGACATTAAAAATGTTAATAATTTTTTCATTTACTTATGCTCCTTTTTTAAATTCTATAATAGCTAAAACTCCCAAACCAACACTGGCAGGTAGAATAACTATTGACATAAACATCATCACTATGGCAGCTCTTTGAGTTCCAATTGCAGTAGTAAAATCTGGATGATATAAGTCAGCCACTGTAATTTTAGCTGCAATATCTTTTTCAGTTAAATCTTTGTTTTTTAAAACCCCTAGGTTCAAGTCCAATCTTGGACTGGCACTTTTACCTAAGATTCCCCCAAGGTCTAAATTTCCTAAAGAAACTAATAGTTTTAGACCATCAATTTGTTGGTTTAACAATCAAACTTTATTGTTAACAATGTTTCCCCCATTGGCACCTGTTACTTTAAATTTGCTTAAACCTGTTGGTTGTCATGATAGAGTGGCTTCATAATCAGCTTGATCTCAAATTGATTGTTGTGCCCCTGCAAAAGCTTGAAAGTCACTTGAAAAAGTGTCACTCAAACTACCTTTTGAGAATAATCACCCTCAACCAGTGTGTACATAACCATATGAATGGAATTTGTCAGCAACTGCTTTGTCAAATTCAATCATGTTTTTACCAATGGCATTTAAGTCAGTGTCCTCTTTTTTATCAGTTTTTTCTTTTCAATATTTATCTCATCATTGATCTGCAAATGCCTCATACTGAGATTTTAATGTTCCGTCTTTATCATCACTTTTAAAGTCTAAAGTTGATAATGCATCAGCGGCAAAAGATGCTTTTAATGAATTTTCCACAACAATATCATATGCCATGCTTTTTCCATCTAAAACATATTTATCTTTTGGTAGAATAACATCAATTTGTTTTTCAACACTGTTGATAAACTTTAATGATTCTAACCCCATACCAGGAATGGCCATTAAACCTGCAGTTAGAGAAAATGCTCCTCCAAAAGAGATTAATCCAATCCCAAGTCCTAGTTTTCATTTTTGTGATAACTTGTTATAAATCATAATTCCTCCTTGTAATTCAAGTGTAATTTTAACTTAAACATTTTTAAAAAGTAAGTGCCTATTTGTATAATAAAATTTATTTTAAATTTTAAAAGTTCTTTTATAAAATTAACTAAATTAGTTTTAAAAAAATGCGTTAATTTCCATTATAAGTGTTGGAAACTAATTTTATCTAAAAACAGTTAGTTGTAACTAACTGTTTTTTTGAATTAATCTAAAGTTTTTAAGCAACATCAATGCTAGTAACTGTTGATTTACCTTCAACTGCAGTAAGTTTGATTGTATAATTTGCAGTTGTAGTTCCATCGGTTACTTTATATTCATAAGATCCATCTTTGTTTGAAAGACCAGTAACTTTAAGACCTTTTAACTGTTCTTCAACTTCAACTCTAATACTGTCAAGTTCAGTTTGATAATCTTTAACTCATTTTGAAAATGTGTTTGCCACATTAACCAGTCAGTTTAATTCACTTAAAATTTCAACAAGTTTTTCAAGTGGACTTCCTGGAGTAATTGATGGGTTCTCCCCGCCAACATAACCAAGTGCTTCAAAGAATTTTGCAGGTTCATTTAAAGTATTTGCAAGTGCATTATCTTTTTTCAGTAAAGCCATCAAGTCTGCAACTTTTTCAAAGTCAAAGACTGCAGTTTCTTTATTTTCAACTGCAGCTGCTAAATCAACCACAATTTCCTTTAAGCTTTTTTTCAAAAGAAAATCAAATCCTGAATTTGTTTTTTGATCAAATCCATATTCACTAGTTCCAAATAATGACATTAACCCTGTTAAAGGTTGGTCTAAAAATCCTTTTAAGGTAAAGTTTAGTTCTTTGTTATCATTATTTCACAAGTAACTAATTCATGATTCTTTAAATTTATCGTAATCTCCATTACCACTAATTTTTTGTAAAGCATCACCAATGAAATCTGGCAAAGTATCTGCCATTGTTGGCAAGGCATCCATAACTTCAGAAATCCCTTGAACATTTTTAACATTTGAAGTTCCTCTAATTCCACTATCAAGTACTGCTCTTATTACAGGACAATAGTAGATGATCCCTGCTTCAACTTCAATTTTAATCTCTCCACCCAACATGGCAACAACTAAGTTTGACAAAATTGGTGCATATCCAGCTGGTCTATATCCTAGAGCAGATCCTGGAAATTCATTATAGCTTTCACTACGAACTGAGTAAATGTTACCCTTTATGATTGCTCCATTTTTATCAACAACAGTAGTCATAAATAATGCTCCCAAGAAGTTTCTTAAAACAATGTCACCTTTATTGTTTTCATCAAGCACAATTGCTTTTAAAACACTAATGACATTTTTGAAATCCATTTTGTTTTCAACACTTTGAACTGAAATTTTCCTTTTTTCAGTCATTTCTTCAATTGTGATTAAATCCCCTGTCATTTCTTCATAGGTAAATGTATTTAAATAAACAAGTAAAGTTCTAACAAATCGGATAATTTCTGCAACTGCTAACATGTCTTTTGAAATATCAAATGAAATTGCTTTTGTTCCATCAATTAATCCATATATGTTTTGTCCAAGACCTTCAATGGCAAGTTTAAAGTTCTTGTTGATTTCATCAACTGTTTTATAATCGTAAATTGTTGCTTTATCTTGGTTAACTAATTGTTCTATAGCATTTGCTAAACCAATCATAGTTGAATTCATTGCATCTATAAAGTCCATATCTTTATAAACATCATTGCTAAAGGCAGCTTCTAAATGAGTTAAGTTCTCATCTGAAGCAATTGTTTTAACTTGTTCTAGTAAGTCACCAGATAAAAGCGACTCAATATCAATCAAGCTAGTAATTGATGAAATTGCATTAGCAGCATTTGCTGGGTTTGCAAAAAGACCAATTATGGTTGGGGCCATACTTAAAATAGAACTAATTGTTGAATCTACTTCAGTTTCTAAATCAAGTGTTCCACCAAGATAAACATTTCCTTTTAACTCAGCGTTGCTAGTTAAGTTCAAAACATCTAAATGTTTTTCAGAAAGTCTATTTAAAGTATCATCACCAGTTAATTCATTACTGGTTGCTAATTTTTCTATTCCTAAATCACTAAATTTTTGGTTTCCTAAAATATTTGCAAAAATATAATCTGAACTTACATGTGTTTTTGATTTTGTAGTTCCTTGTTGACTTATAAATAGTGCTTTACTATATTGAGACATTAAACCTGGTAAAGCTTCTGTAATTTTTTCAGCACTTTCACCTGTTGGTGAACATGCAACCACTCCAGCAGTTGCAGAAGCTGTTAAACTAATGGCTCCTAAAAGTCCTAATAATCTTTTCATTTCTTTTACTCCTTTTTTTATTAAAATTTTACCTGCTTATCACATACTAAAGTTGTCATTTAGTATCCCGAACAATAATAAAACTATTAGTAAAATATGTTTTTATTATATTTAAAAAAACTAAAAATACTCATAAATAAAATTTGTTTTAAAATTTAAAAGTTATTTTATGGAGTGTTATTGAAGTTTATCAACTTAAAATAGTTATTTTAAATAAAACCTTTTAATTTCAACTAGTTAAAGTGTTAGTTTGAAAGAAAATGAAATTACTTCAATGAAATTTTTTAAATTATCACTTTTTGACAAAAAAACAACCATTGTTAACAAACTTGTTTAAATTTAAACAAAATTTGTCATTGGTTGTTTTAAATATTCATTTTTTGTACTAATCTGACTTAATTTCTAGCAATTGTTCTAGTAAACCATATACTTGTGCTAAATTTTCTTTACTAGTTGAAGAAATTGATAAAAACAAATCACTGGCAGCTAGATCAAGAGTGGTTTTAATTAATTTTTCATTTTTAACAATGTCATTACGTTTGCATTTATCTCTTTTTGTGGCAATTACTAAAACTTTGATTTTATGGTGCTTAAAAAAACTATACATCTCAACATCATCAGTGGTTGGCTTGTGTCTTAAGTCTACCAATTGACAAACACCTTTCAAGTTGGAACGATTAACCAAGTAATCATCCATCATTGCTCCAAATTCTGCTTTTAAACTGTGACTAACCCGAGCAAAACCATAACCTGGTGCATCAACAATACGAAACAAGTTATTATTGATATCAAAAAAGTTTAAAAGTCTTGTTTTTCCTGGTGTGCTTGAAGTTTTTGCTAGTTTATTTTGATTTGTTAAAGCATTAATAAAAGTTGATTTACCAACATTACTTCTTCCAATAAAACAAACTTCAGGAATAGCATCATCAATTCAATCCTTTTTAGCTGCTGCAGATTTTATAAATTTTGCTTGCTTGATCATTGCTTTTTTTCCTTATCTTCTTTGAATTCTTTTATAAATTTTTAATTCTTTTTCAAATTCCTTTTCATTAATGTCAAAACTATCAGTGACACTTTCATCTGGTAAAATAACTTCATAATAGTATTTATTTAAAATATCTACAACTTTTCTTTGTTTGGCAATATTTTCTTCTAAAAGCGGGTTTTTAAAACTAGAAATTGCTGCACTGTTAACCAATGAATCCAAAGCTGCTTGCTCCATTTCCATGTAACTAAAGAAGTCTTCTTTTTTTATCTTAGCTCAACCACGATTTGAAAATATTTTTTTCTCTTCTTTGGTTAAAAAATTCTTAATCATAAGTTACAACTCCCTTTTTATATATTTATATTATAAGTGATTTGTCAAGAATTATCAAAGAAAATGGTCATTTGTTTACAGAAGACATGACAAACAAAAAAACTGTTCAAATTTGTTTTGAACAGTTTAAATTGATTATTTTTTTATAAATAATATATTTTTATTTAAATAGTTTCTGCTTCACCAATGATATCTTCAAGTGTAAATTCTGTTTCTCCACCTGTAATTTCATGAGTAGCTGCAACTGTAAATGTAACAGTTGCATTCACAGTACCATCAGCAGTTGCTGAAAAGCTAGAGAATCCATTTACTACAACATCTTCTAATGCTTCATTTAATGCATCAATGTTAGCATATGAATCTTCTTCAAGTTCATTTTCAACTTGTTCTTTTAGTTCATCAATTGTAACTTTTGTTGGTGTAGTAGTTAAAAGGTTTGCTATCTCAAATGTTCCAGTAATTTTTTCAGCATCATCATCTAAAACATGCCCTTCTGCAACATCGAATGTAAATACTGCTGTTGAGGCCACACCTGAATTTGCAGCTACAGTTCAAGAAGCAACTCCAGTAATTGCATTTTCTTCATTATCTAATAATGTTTTTAATGCTGTAGTTGTATAATCACTTTTTCCTTCTTCTAATAAAGCTATAACAGCTGTTTTAATTGCCTCAGTTGTAATTGCTGAATCTGTGGTTTCTCCACAAGCAATTACTGTAGATCCTGTGCTAGCAACTAACCCAGTTGCTGCAAGTAACCCTAATAATTTTTTCATATATTTTGTTCCCTTTCATACATGTGGCATAACTATATGCCTAAAAGTATTATACACTTATTCGCGTAGTTTTCAATATTATAAGTGTTAAATTTTAAATTTAAAGCACATTAAAAATGCCAAAAAACAAAAAAAGGTTTGCACCTTTTGTTTTTGCCAAGATATTTACAAAATTTTTTGGTTATTTTGCCATTAAAAATCTAGTAGTCTATTTTAATAAGTATTTATTAGTGATTTCTGCTCGTCTATTTGCAAAATACCTATCTAAAGTGACTTTATGTTGATGCAATTGATCCACTGAAATTTTAGGAGTAATAACATTTCAAGGTTGAGTTGGGTGAAGTCTATATAAAAACTCTCTATATGTGGTTTGAAATTCTTTTTTAGTACTTTTTTTGGTTAATTTTAAATCTGCAAGTGCTGCCTCAACCTTAGTCTCACTAAGTTTAAAGATCTGATTTGGTGCTTTAACACCTGCATCATTAGCAATTTTTGCTGATAGTAAATCATATTTTATAAAAAGATTTTCAAGTCCATCTAATACATTGCTAAAAAATGGCATTTCACCAGCAAAATTATAAAAAATTGCAAAATTTGTTATGTGCATTGTTCGGTAATTATCAGCCAAAAAGATTTCAAATTTTTCAAAGAAATGGTTTAGAGCTTTTTGGGCCATTTCTTTAAGTTTTTCAACAAATTCAGGAATTTGTAATAAATCAACTTGACGAGTAGCTAAGAAATTTTTTAAGTTTTCTTCTAAACAAATTGCTAATTGAGTAGCATAATGATAGTAACAAACTGCAATCATTTTTTGAGCCTTATCCAAAAAGAGTTTAGTCTTAACTCATTTAAAAACTTCACCTGGATTTAAAACAAAGGGATAAACCACTATTGCTAATTCATGGTTTTTGAACTGTAAACTAGATGGATTTTGCTTTGCAAAAGCTCTTAAAGTTTGAAACTGTGGGTTTTTTAGATTGCTAAGTTTTAAAAAGGTTTCTTTCAAAAACTCATCATTAGTTTCAGCAGTAAAGGTTGTACTGGTTCAAATTGGATTTGTATAAATAAATGGTTCAACTACTTTAAAGTCCTTGATTTGTGCTTTTAATGGTTCTGCAGAGATATCTGTTGGCATTTCTCAGCCCAAAGTTTTATTTTCTTTTTCCTCTTGAACTGGTACTAACTTTTTGTGATTGATAAATGCTAAAAATACATTAACTATCAGCAATATAATTGAAAGAGCAGCAAGTAGCATCACAAACAAAATTGATGCTACTAAAATTTTACTAAAAATAATAAACATTTGTGGTCGACCATAATCAATATAATCTCAGGCTGGACCAAAAACATGGTATTTATAGTTTTTAATTTCAATATATGATTTAGAAAAAGTTAGTATTATTGAAAATGCAAAGAGCAAACCTACAAATCCTACCATTATAATGAAAAAAGAGAAGTATTTACAAAAATAATTGGCATACCAATTTTTCTTTGTAAATTTATTTTTCATAACAAGTTTACCTTCAAAAATAATACTAAAAACTCCTCACCCAAAAACAACAGCAAAGAAGAAAAATGAACCAATTAATGACAGCCCACAAATACCAAGAAAGTTAGTATAAAAGGTTCCATTAGCAACACTAAAATCTAGATTGAAGATAGAAATAATAGAATAATTTTCATTGACATCTATAGTATCATTTATTAAATAAGCAATTCATCAAAATGCTGGGGCAAGTATGATAATCGCTGCTAGGCATGAAAGGTTGACTATTAGTGATGCTTTTTTCATTTTTGACTCCTTTAAACACTAATATTTTATATAATTTTTTATAGATTTAAAATAGTTGAGTGCTATTTTTTGCTTCTAATTACACTATTTTCACATTAATACTATTAGATTTATTGCTATAAAAAATCTAATTGTAAAAAAGAGACATAAAAGCTGCTGTCTCTTTATTTAAATTTAATCAATTTCAATTGAATTTTTTTCAAGTAATTCTTTGTATCAGTAAAAACTTTTTTTAGGATATCTTTTTAAATCCTTGTAATCAAATTCATCTCTATTAACATAAACAAAACCATATCTTTTTTTCACACCTTCATGAGTTGAAACAAGATCTATTGCACTTCAAGGATTAAAACCAATTAGGTTAACACCGTCTTTGATTGCAAGAGCCATTTGTTTGATGTGTTGCTGATAATATTCAATTCGATAAGTGTCATCAACAAATCCATTAATAAGTTCATCATAACCACCAATACCATTTTCAGTTATTAGCAAGGGTAAATTGTATCTATCGTATAATTCACGAAGTGTATTTCTCAAACCAACTGGATCTATTTCTCATCCAAATTGAGTTTTTTGTAAGTTTTCATTTGAAACTTGTTGAAACATCCCTAACATTGACTTCATTCTTTGTTGGTCAGGTAATGCATCAAAGTCAAGATCTTCAAGTGGCATTTGTGCTGTTGCTGTTGCATAGTAATTAAAGGCAATAAAGTCAGGTTTATTAGCTGTAATTGTTTCCATATCGCCTTTTAAAATCTCAAACATAATTTTGTTTGTTTTTAAGTATTCAATCACCAAGTTATTGTATCTACCAAAAATACAAGTATCAAGGAAAAATCAGTTCTTAAAAATTCTCATGTTCATGGCTGCCAATTGGTCAATTGGCTTATTTGAGTTTGGATAGACTGATAAAATATTTGGAGCTGGTCCAATCTGACCATTTTTAACTATTTTATGACAAAGAGCAATTGCTTTTGCTTGGGCTAACATCATGTGGTGGTTAATTTGATATTTGGTTTGAACTTTATTTTTTCCTTCAGGAAAATTAATCCCCACAATCTCACCATAAATAATCATAATGTTTTGCTCATTAATTGTTAATCATTTTTTAACTCGATCACCAAAGTTTTCAAACAAAATTTTAGCATAATTTGCAAAGTTATCTATATTTTCCCTATTAAGTCAACCGCCATTTTCTTCAAGTTTTGCTGGCATATCAAAATGAAAAATTGTTACAATGGGTTCAATGTTATATTTCACAAGTTCATCAATCAAATTATTATAAAATTCAATTCCCTTTTGATTAACTTCGCCAAATCCGTTTGGAAGAATTCTAGTTCAAGCAATTGAAAAACGATATGATTTAAATCCCATTTCAGCCATTAAAGCAATATCTTCTTTTCAATTATGATAATGGTCAGAAGCTACTTTAAAATCTGTTGTGTCTTTTGGGTAGTTTTTTCTAGTATCTTGAACTGATGGTCCTTTGCCATCAGTGTCAAATGCACCTTCAAATTGATAGGCACTAGTTGAACCACCTCATAAAAAGTTTTTTGGAAATTTAAACTGCATTTTTAATCACCTCAACTTTTTTAGTTTTTTTAAAGACATCAAATTTAATATCATTTTTTTCAATAATTTCATAGTTTATTTCTAATGCACTAACCGCATTAACAAACATTAATTTAAATTGGGTTAATTTTTCTTTATCTTTGATTAGGTTTTTTGAAACCAAATTGTTAAATTCTTTGATAAAAATAAGATTATTTTTATCATAAAGTTCTTTATCACCAACTAACTTTGCAGCAAATTGCTCATTTTTTTCTTGTAATAATTTTAACTTAGCTTCGTTAATTTGTAATTCATTGTATTTTGTGGCAAGTCTATTGTACTTAACCTTGTCTTTTTGCATAAATTTCATTGCAGTTTTATATTTTTTGGCTTTACTAGTTGCAAAACTATCTTGTAGTTTTTGTAATGCTAGTTCATTTTTTGTTAGATCAATTAAAGCTTTTTCATATTGAGTGAAATTGTTTTCCTTTTTCATTTTTAAACAAATAGCTTTGAAACTATTTTTTAATTCAAGTACTTTACTTGAATCATAGTTTTCTGCTTTTAAAACTTTAATGATTTTTGAGAAAACTTTTTTTGCCTCTTTAACTTCATTTTTTCGATCAACATATAAAACTATGGTTAAAGCAAAAGCAGTACTCATAGCAATTAAAGAGGCAATAATACCAACAGCTAAATTAGTACCATACCCTAAACCAATGTAAGACATTACACCAGTTCCAGTTCTAGCCACTTGTTCTATTCCAAAAATACCTCCAACTACTCCACCAACCAAGGCACCAAGACAACCATAGAAAAATGGTCAAATCTTTCTTAAAGTGACACCATAAATCAAGGGTTCGGTAATCCCAAAGACAGCTCCTGGTAACCCTGCAATACAAGCTTGTTTAATTTTTTGATTTTTTGTTCTAATCAGAACTGCAATTGTTGCACCAATTTGACCAACAATAGCAATTTGTAAGGCTGAATACATAGCTGATGGTTCAGCTGGAATTTGACTCATTGGTAAAGCAATGGTAGTTACAACTGCCACATGAGTTCCTGTTAAAACTAGTGGTTGTCACATCATAGCAAAAACTCCGACTCCAATTCCAAAGGGAAGTTTACCAATGATAATGACAAGTTTTGCTAATAATTGCTCAATTACTTTAAAAATTGGACCAATTGTAAACATCATTACAATAAAGCAAACTAGAGAAACAAAAGCAACTCTAAAGACAACATCAACTGATGAAGGCATTCATTTTTTGGTTCATTCATTTAAGTAATGTACTAAAAAACCAGCAGCGATCATTGGTAACACTGTACCTTCATAAGTTTTAATGGCAATTTCATTTCCAAATAAAGTAAATAGTTTTCATCCATCACCAATAAAGTAATGACTTGTCAACATTAAAGCTAATCCTAGTGCTAAGGGAATATCACCTTTCAAATATTTTACAGTGCTATATAAGAACACTACACCAATTAGTTCTAGACCAACTTTTGAAGCAATAAAAAATAATGCACTTCACATGTCTAAACTTTGTAATGGCTCTGTTGCAGATGGATTTCGTAATAAACCACTTAACACTAGAATTGATTGCAATGCTCCAATAATCCCTGCCCCAATTAAAACTGGAATTGTGGGGAATAAAATTGAAGATATTGCTGGTGCTAATTTTTGTCTAAATGGTTTTTTTGTACCTTGTAACTTTGTTGAAAAGTCTATTTCACCATTGTTTTGAATTAATTTTACAGTTTCATCTTTAACTTTATAAACTTCTCCTCCAATAATTACTTGCAATTGTTCTCCATTTCAGTTGGTGCCCTTTACAATCTTTAAGGCCTCAATGTTTTTTATATCAACTTTACTTTTATCAAGAATTTTAAATCTTAATCTGGTCATACAGTTAAAAACATCTGTCTGGTTATCAACTCCACCAATATATTGTAAAATTTTTTTAGCAATATCTTGATACTTGTTAATTTCTTGTTTCATTACTACTAAATCTGTAGTTTCTGCTGACTTGCTGGTATTGATTTGGTACTCAACTTCATACAGTAAATCGCCAGTTTTGACGTGTTTGTTGATATTTACATAATTTAGTTTATAACTTTTAAAGTTACTGACATCTACTAAAATTGGTGTCTCTAAATTAATCTCATCAAGCTCACTTCTCTTCAATTTAACTAAAAGATCATTTTTTTGCACAGTTTGACCAACTTTAGTAAAGACTTCAAAAGGTTTTCCTGCTAATTTAACAGTGTCTAAACCAATGTGCATTAAGACATTGACTTCATCTTTTGAAAAATAAATTGCATGTTTGGTTGCAGCAATTAAAGCTATTTCACACTTTTCAAGTGGTGAATAGAATTCATCAGTTTCAGGAACAATAAAGATTCCATCACCAAGTTGTTTTGTTTTAAAAGCACCATCCTTGATTTCAGTAATCGGTTTTACAAAACCATCACATGGTGCATATATTTTTAAAAAGAATTTATCCATAAATTTCTCCTTTCAAAATAATTTTGATGGAAAAATTGGGAAAATTCTACAATTATCATTTAAAGTGCTATACTTTCTAATTTGTAAAATATTGCACAAGTTCACAATAAATATTTAAAATTAAGTAATCAATAAATATCTTTCTAAATTTATATGGTGCATAACCAGATTTTGAAACTATAAATCTTTGGTGAAAATTAACAACCTTATTTGCTTGTGATTCGGTACAAATTAATCAAAGCTTGGTGGCTAAGTTTTGATGATCTAATCGATTCAAACACTCCACTAAAAAGTAATTGTCTTGACCAGCTAAAAAACATAGCACTGGAACTTCACTTATCTTTGTACTTAGTATTTTATTACTAATTATTCTTACAGTTTGAAAAGCAACTTCAATTCCTAATTCTGAAAAAATTTCATAGCAATATTTAGCACTATCTTGAAGTTGGTAACTTGATACAATTAACAATCGCTTTTCAGTTTTAATCATGTTAATAAAGTCATTGACAAAATCTAGCTGCTCATTAATTTCACTAACAAAAACATCAAAAAAATTCTTAATCTTTGAAGTTGAATTAATCTCTTGCTTATCCTTAACATAATACTTTAAATACTCATTTTTTAAATTAAAATTAAACTCTCGGTATCCAGTAAAACCAAGTTTTTTTGAAAACTTGGTGATTGCACTTGCTGACAAAAAACACTGTTCTGCTAATTGAACTTGGTTTAAAAATATTCCTGAATTGTAATTTTTTAAAATTGCGTTTGCTATAAAGGAATCAAGATTTTTAGCTTTAGTATTTTCTTGCTTAGCTAAATTTACTAATGTTTCTCGAATATTTTTCATTTTTCTTTCCTTCACTATTTATACTCATTTATCTTATTAATATTTTAAACAACAATTTTTCATAAATCAATGTTCTTGAAATTTTCTAGTAGATTTTAAAAGCAAAACATAAAAAGGCATTCACCTTTATAATTAACTTAACTAAAACTTTAAAAGTAATATTTAAGATTATTATTTGGAATTAAATGCCTTTTATAATAGCTTTACATTCATAAATTGACGTTAATCATTATCGTCAAAACAAATTACCCCATTTGTTTCAACCATTTTCTTTTAAGTGTTTTTTTGTGGTAAATATTGGTTTCTAAATTAAATTTTTAAAGATTTTTGAATTCTTTTATTGCCTCTGCATATTCTTCTTTATAAAAATTTATAAATTTTTTTATATTAATTGACTCATTTAAACTAGTGTTTTTATAAGCAATATCAGATTGAATAATTTCATATAATTCATCTGGTTTTGAATCACTAAAGAAAATAGTAATTTTTTTCAAAAAAACCTTAGTTTCATTTGAAATTTCAATATTGTCTTCATTTGATGGATTTATTAGTCTTATATTAACTAGACCATTTTCTCAATTTAAAAAATCTGAAGTTGGTATTAACTCTTCTTCAAATACTAATAAATGAAAAATATTTGCTAGATACATAATTTTGTGTAGATAAAACTCACCTGAGTACACATCTTTACCATTAAAACCAATGATTTCTTTACTATTAAATAATTCAGTATTAAATTCCTTTAGATATTTGCCTACTAAAATTGAACTTTCCATAATTTGTTTCCCTCTTTCTTACAATACAATTATAGTTATTCTAAATATATTTCCCAAAATTTTTTTAATATTTTTTTCACTAGCAATGCCTTTCTCAAAATAATTTATAATCTCAGCTATATGTTAAAACAATGTATAAAAAAGATATGTTTATTAAAACATATCTTTAAATCATTTCCCCTAAGTTGTTCATTTTAATTGAACGAAGTTATAAGTTGAGAAAAGATTTGCTAAATTCATTTTCATAGCTTTTGTTTGTTATGCATGTATAACTTCGTTTTTATGTTTAATTTCTTCAAAAACTTCAATTAAAGCATCATAGACATGATCTAAAATTTTATCTTTAACATCTTGAAGTTGTGGCAGTAATGCAAACATTAATGTATTTACATCATCTTTACTTTGCAGTGAAATTGTCACACCATCAATTTCAACATAGACGACTTTACCAATTCGATAAACTTTACTCATATTGCCTCCTTAATCCATGGAAAAAATGATAATACCAAGGATAATTTTTATTATAGCACTACAAATAACACTTTCCTGACAAGTTGTTTTAATTTTGTAATAAATTTTTCAGATTTTTTTAACAATTTTGAAATTAACTACTTAAAAGTAAAACTTATCTTAAAATCACTTGCCTTGTAAAAGTTTTAAAAAATATAAAGCACTTAGAAAGTCACACCAATACTTTTAACTTTTCTGAAGTTTTTTTACTCTCATGTCAACAACAATTCTATAATCTGCTTCTAAAGTTGGGATTTGCTCAGTTTCTGTAGTATCAAATGTTTCATTTATACTTAGTGAAGTTTTTTCACCAGTTGGATCTATTGCACCAATACTTAAATGATTACTATATTCATCACTATATGCAACACTGTACAAAGAATAACTTCTAATAGTATAATTAAAAGCCAAGATATTATAAAAATCTTTTGAAACAATAAACCTATTTAAAGTTGCATAGATTCTGTCAACACCTTTAATTTGCCACCCAAAAGTTAAATATGAAATTTCAATTTTTGTTGATCAATCATTGTTGTATTCTTTTATGATTGTGTTTTTAATTCTGGGAATAATAGTTTCATTTCACATAAGCAAAATCATCTCGTTATACTGACTCCCACCACGTCTAGTTATTCAATCAGTTTCAACATTTATTTTCAATTCCTCTTTACTGCAAGCTGCAACACTTGCAGTGGTTGAAGTTATCAGAGTTGTTGCTCCAATAACACTTAATAATTTCTTCATAATACCCATTCTCCTGTTTTTAAATTTTTTTAACTTTCATATCAATAACAAGTTTACGATGTGCTCATCCACTCATAATTTGTTGGAATCTTGCTCTTTCACTAGATGGAATGTCATAACTATGACTTGAGTTATATTGTTTTCCATTTATATCTGGGTGAACAGCTTGCATTGTTAACACGTTTCTATTTCTTGTTTCATAACCATTATGTGATCCATCAACTATTATTGGAGATTCATACTCCTCACTATAAAATGAAAAATATGTAATAGTGTAGTCTAAAGTTAAGATATCAAAAAGTCCGTTACCAACATTTTTTTGTAAATCACTAGTTTTATAAACTTCACCATTTTCTTTAAATTCTCAAGCAAATGTTAAATAAGAAATGTAAATTTTTGTTCATCATTCATCTCCATACTCTCTCACAATTGCTTTTTTGATATTTGGAAAGGCAATTTTGTCTAATGCCAGTGCTGTAATATCAGAAACACTGTCTTTAGATATCCAACCTGAATCTACTTTTATGCTCATTTCACTTTTACTACAAGCTGCAACACTTGCAACAGTTGAAGTTATCAGAGTTGTTGCTCCAATAATGCTTAATAATTTTTTCATTGTTTTAATTTCCTTTTCTTTCATAAAGTTCATAATTTAATTAGTTATTTTATTTCTTCTGAATTAAAATAAGAACAACTTATTAAATACGTAATGTTCAAGACAATTATATAAAATATACTTGTCTATATCAAGTGTTATTAGCGAATTAGAAATTTTAAGTCAAAAAAAACTTGTCAAAAATTGACAAGAATGATTTAGGTTTTAAGTTGGAATCCAAAATTTTTTTGTGCATTTTTATCAAAAATTAGACAAATTGTCAATTGTAAGACACTAATGGTTAAAAATCCATAGCGAATTCAAGCAAATGTTCCTCATGAATATTTTCAAATAACAAAATCTATAAAATAAATTCCCAAGAACCAAATGCAGTTAAATACTAAAAATCCAATATAAAACCCTCAAAAGATTTTGTTTTCTCCTCTTTTTAAAACATTTAATAAATTAAAATATATAAAAAAACTAGCTGCAATATTTAAACAAATGAACTGAAAGATTTCTACTGTTGATCACATTAAAAAACTAACCTCCCATAATTTTGATAGCAATAATGACCAATTGTAAAATTAGCAGTATGATAACCCATTGTTTTTAAATAATCCATTCACTCTGGCAGTCATTCTTGAGCAAAATCTTTGCTGTGAGCAACTAAAATTTTCCCTGGTTGCAAATGGTTTTTATATTGTTTTATGATGTGTTCTTTACCACAAACAGCTCCATTATAATCACAACCTAAATAACCTCGAACAAAATAATTGACATTTAATTTTTTTTGTAAATAATCTAAGCCACTATAATATTGTAAATATGGCATTCTTACAAGAATATCTGCTGCCTGAATTTTCATTCCATGTTCTGCATAAATTTTTTGAATTAATTCATCGGTTCTAACAAATTCATCAACTGCTTTTTTAATGTTGAAATGATAATTTACATGAGTGAAAGAGTGATTACCTAGTGAATTACCAGTCATAATCATTCGATCAACTATGTTTTTAATTTTTACATCAGTTCAATATTTTTCATAATTTTTACCAATGCCAAAGAATATTGCTTTAGCATTATTTTGATCTAAAATATCTAAGATTTTTTCATCTTCAAAACCTGGCCCATCGTCAAAAGTTAACATTACAATCTTTTGATTGGTTTTAATGCGATTTACTTCATATTTTGTTTTAGGTGTAGCAAAGATAAAACTAACACAGCCCAATAAAACTACCATCAAAAAAATATTCAGTAAAAATTTACCTCTATTGATTTTCATTATTAATTCTCCATTTTATTTATAACTCTTATTTGCAATTTCTTTCATTGCAAATAAAGTATATCACAGTCCTTGATTTTAAAAATAGTTTTTAAATACTTCCATTACACAAAAATATCTGAATTAAAAAATACCCCTAAGGGTATTTTTATTTACTAGCAATTAATTCAATTTCAACCAAAGCTCCTAGTGGTAAATTGGCAACTTCAAAAGCACTTCGAGCCGGATTAACTTCTCCAAGAATTTCAGCATAAACCTGATTCATTGCAGTGAAGTTTTGAATATCACTTAAAAACACTGTGGTTTTACAAATATCTGTTAGCTCATAACCTGCAGTTTTGAGAATAGCTTTTGCATTCATCAGTGCTTGTTGAGTTTGTTCTACAATGCCCCTAGCAACAAATTTATTTGTCTTTGGGTCCACAGGTAATTGTCCTGAAACAAATAATAATTTACCACTTGCTTCAACTGCATGTGAATATGGTCCAATTGCTTTGGGTGCATTTTTACAAGTTATTTTTATATTTTTCATCTTTTTTTCCTTTACTTATTAAATATTTGTTTTAATCTGGTAATTAAATCTCTAACTAAACTTTCAGGAGATCCAATATTTATTCTAAATCAACCTGGAGTTGCTCCATAAAAATCAGTATCTCAATTAACAATAATATCATTGTCTTGCATCTGTTTTTTAATGGTTTTAACATCATAAATTTTGTCATCAAATTTAATTCAAACAAGATATGAAGCTTGTAGTTTCATAATTTCAACATTTTTTAAAGTTTGAAACTCTTTAACTAACAATTGATAATTTGCTCAAATGTAGGCTTTTAACTCAGTTAACCAATTAAGCACAATTTTTGATGTATATGCAGCTTTGATGGCTTCTGGATAAAAAACATTTGGTGAAGTAATTGAATTTGCTTCATAAATTTTATCAATTTTTTTTCTAATTTCTTCATTTTCTATAATCAAATATGATCCTTTTAACCCCCCAAGGTTAAAAGCTTTGTTTGGTGATGCACAAATTATAAAGTAATTGTTTTTGACTTTGAAATCTAGTAGAGAATAGAATTTTTGGTTTTCTAAAATTAAATCTGAGTGGACTTCATCAGAAACCAATAAAACTTGATGCTTTTCACAAATTTCTATTAATTTTTTAGCATCACTTTTACTTCAAACCACTCCACCTGGATTGTGAGGATTACATCAGAAAAATAGTTTAATCTTATCAGCTATGATTTTAGCTTCAAAATCTTGAAAATCCATTTTATAGGTTTGGTTTTCATAAATTAACTTATTTTCTACAACTACTCTATCATTGTTGTAAATACATCTCCCAAATGGTTCATAGATTGGGGTTTGAATCAAAACTCCCTCACCAATTTTTGTAAAAGCATTAACAATTTGGTGCATAGCATTAACTGTGCCATGGACTAATTTAATATTTTTGGTGGCAACTTGAAGTTGATGATAATTTTTGTACCAACTACTGATTGCTTGTAAAACATCTTCTCTAATGTAGGTGTAACTAAAAGTGCCATGATTTATTCTGTTTTGCAAAGCCTCCACAATTGGGGTTGGGGTTTTAAAATCAAGATCTGCAATTGATGAATCAATTGTGTTTTTGTTGTAATTAATCTTGAAAGTTGCCTCAATGTATTGTGGATTTCAACGGCGTTCATTAGTTTGGGAACGATTTAGCATTTTTTCAAAGTCAGTTTTCATTTTATCACCAAATTCTATTTTTATACTTTAACTTCTGTTACTTTTGCTTTTTCTTTTTTGAATTTAACATTAATAATTCCTAATGTAAAGACTTGAGCAAGAATTCTGCCCACTTTTGCTTCTGCTTTGGGATTTAAATGTAATAATTTTAAACCAACAATCATTCCAGTTGAAATAGCACAACCAATTAAAGCAATAACAATAAATAAGAGAATAGCAACTCCAACACTTAGAGCACCTGAAGTTGAAATTACTCCTGCTACTGTAATAAATCCCCCACCAGTAATGGTTGATCCAAGATTTAAAGCATAACTTAAAGCTCCACTGACTGCTCCTCCAACCATAAATGATGGAATTACTCTAAAAGGATCTGCCAGCATCATGGGAATACTTCCTTCAGTTATCCCCAGTGATGACATAATTCATGAAATTTTGCCAGCCTCTTGTTCCTCTTTGGTAATAATTTTTTTACACAAGATTGAAACGAGAGCTGTAGTTCAACCGGTTCCAATTCCGGCTGCTCAAAAGGCAGTGTAAGGTGCTAATAAACTTGCATTAACCACAGTGTTTCCATCAAAGGCTTGGGTAAAACTAGCAAATGAGAATGCCCAAGCTACTTTGTTGAAAGGTCCTCCCAAGTCAATTACACAAAGCATTCCGACAATCAAACCTACTAAAAATGAAACATTTGTAGTTTGAAGTTTAGTTAAACCATCAAAAATTAAACTAATTAATAATGCTAATGGTGTTCCAATTACAAATAAGATAATACACATTACAATTAGTGATCCAAAAACTGGATACACAAATCAAGTTAAAACTCCTTGAAATTTTTTAGATTTTACTCATTTTTTAGCAGCTAACATCAAGTACCCTGAAATAATCCCAGCAATTAAACCTCCTAAAAAACCTAATCCACCAACAATAGTGGTTTCAGTTCCATCAACCATTTTTGAATAACTTACAGCATTACAAGCAAGCCCGCTTAGAAAGCCTGGAAATAAACCTGGCTTGTCAGCCATTGCATAGGCAATGTAGCCAGCTAAAACTGGAGCTAATAAAATTGATAGTGCTCCACCTGAAACATCTGAAAGTTTATTTAATCAATTTGCATTTGTGGCAACTGTTTCTTGTCCAAAAATTTGATTAATGATAGTTATTAGAGCCACAATTGTGGTTCCAGCTACAATTATTGGAACAACATAACTAATTCCTGTTAAAATTGAATTTTTTAAAGTCTTAGTTTGTTTTCTAAAAGCTACTTTAAAATTAAATTTTTCTTTTTGGGTAGTCTTAGCAATTTCTTGAAATTGTTGATTTGCAACTTCTCGTTTAGCTGATAACAACTGTTTTCAAATTTTTGTCATGTCATGAATTGGTTCAGCCACTGAAGTTTTTACAATTGGAATCTCAGTAAACCTTTCCATTTCACCAGGGTTAATATCTGCAGCAACAAGTAAGACGTTTGCATTAACAATATCTTCACTTGTTAATTTGTCTTCAAAACCAGCCGCCCCTTGTTTTTCAACTTTTACTTTTCAATTTTTTGATTTAGCAAAGTCTTCAATTTTTTTAGCTGCCATGTAGGTGTGGGCAACCCCTGCCGGACAGCCTGTAATTGCAATCAAGTAACCCTCATAATTTTGAGTTGCTTGGGTTGCAACCTCAACAACACTCAGTGCCTCAATAATTTCTTGAGGGTCTGAACTAGTTTTTAAAATTTTTTTTACCTCAGCAGCAAGCAATCTTTGAGAAATATTACTCATCAAGGCTAAGTGTTCACTGTTCGAATTTTGTGGAATCATTAACGCAATTGCAACTTTGACTTTTGAATTGTCAAGTGTTCCTCACTCAATTTCTGAACCATACCTAACTATAAATATCATTGGTTTTTTAATTTCACTAATTTTTGCATGTGGTATGGCAAATCCAGATTCCAAACCTGTTGAAAATTCTGATTCCCTTTTCAAAAAGCCCTCAAATAAATTTTGAGATTTTTTGACAACTTTAAACTTTACACCAAGTTCTGCTAATTCTAGCAGAGCTTGATCTTTTGTTTGAGATTGTGAATCTAAGATAACACAATCTTTATTTAAAATATTTTGATCTATCATTTTGTCCTCCTTTAAATTACATTTAAAGGATAACAGTTCAAAATTTTCAATTGTTACTTTTAAACTATTCTAAAACATATTTCAAAACTGAAACCGATTTCTATAACTGGATCAACAACAAGTCTCACAATTGTTGTAGCAGCTGACTTCTAATTGAATAAAGGTTTCAAAAATTTGATTCTTTATTTTCTAAAAGTAAATGATTGTCAACATCATTTTCAAAACCAAGTCTATCTCCAATTACTGCAAAAGTCTGACATTTTCCTTTTGCTTTTTTTGCAAAATTTTGTAAGATATAGTTATTTCCACTAAGACTCACAAAGATTATGACGTCATCATTTTTGATGTGGTCAATATATCAATCAATTGTTGAAATATCTTGTTCTAAAAAAACTTTATAGTTTTTTACTCTGATTCTTTGTAAAAAGTTTTTTGAAGCAAAGTAGGCAACATTAAATGCAAAAATATAAATACTTCTATCACCTTCAAAGCATTGAAAGATTTGCTTATTGTTCTTTAAATTCGTAGATAAATTCAAAAAACCTTCAGTTCAAATCTCTAAATAGTTTCTTTCATTTTCATCTCAGTTTTCTCTAGCTGGGTAATTTGCTTTTGAATTTTTTACTATATATTTTAATTCATTAATTCCACTATAACCCAACAATGAACAAAATCTAATAATTGAAGCTGGACTTACATGACACTGCTTTGCAATTTCTTTGGTTTGACTTTGAGCTACAAAATCTAAATTATCTATAAAAAATGAAGCAATGGTTCATTTTATTGAATTTACTTCTTCTTCATTAATAGTCTTTATTAGTTTCTTTATTAAGTTTTCCATCTCTCGACTCCTTTTCATTAAAATACCAAAGTCACAGCAAATCATTAAGTATTTCAAATACATCTTTAAAAATATTATAGTTTAAATTAGGTTAATATTTTTGGTAAATGTAAACATTAAGTTTTATACCCTTAGTAGAATGATTTATGATTTAAATAAAGTTCAATAGCAACTAAAAAACCCAAAACTAAAAGTTTCAGGCTAAATAATTTAGTTATTAATAAATTTTTATTTCTCCAAAAGATATCTAGGAGTTGGTTTTGAACCTAAACCACTTCATTGTGTTGGTCTATAATCTTCATTTGAAGTAAAATCAATTGCAAACCTTACATCATCTAGAACAAATTCAATTCTTCATGATTTTATAAATGTTCATGTATTACCAGGAAATCCACTATAGTTAACACCAAAACCTTTATCATTTACAGATGCATATGGATTTCTATTACTGTTTATATGTATTACAAAGAAATTATTAAAGGCTGTGTTTTTAACGGCATCTCCAAAGAATTTATCTCTATCATCACCAATGATTTTAAATGGTTGGGCTGGGTTTTTACTAATTGCTGTTCAAACATCTTTTGCCATATTTGAATCTGTTGCATCAATTTTATATAAAGCATTTCTATCTTCTGTTGTTTTAAGATTTCAAGATGCTTGTCATGACTTAAATAATTTAGAAATTGCTAATCCGTAATTTTCAGTTGAATTATATAAGTAAAGTAAATTTATCTCATTTAAAGTCACTTCAACATCTGCTAATTTAACAGTAAACTCACCAAGTCCAATATGACCATAATCACTAAAATCAGTTTCATTAGAATTAAGATCAATACCTAAATTTCCTAAAATTCTAGTTTCTGCACTGGCTTTAAATGCAGTATAATCAAAGTTACTTGATAATTGCTCATTATATTCTTCTATTAATTGATCATCAGTTCTATCATTTTTGAAAAACATTGCATTTTCAACAAAACCATCTTTTGGAATTGCAGTTTTAATACTACTACTGCTATAAAGTCTATCGTAACTTACACTATCTGTAATATCTAAGTTTTCAACTGTTGACCCTGTTAAATCTGGCACCAACTGATTAATTTCATCACTAATTTTAGTTTTTAATTCTTTCTTATTTTCAGGTTTTAAAAAGTAATTACGAGCATTATTATTTTGAGCTACAAATTTAGCTTGTGCTTGAGTATCACCTTCAAAATCATCATCTGTTAATCTAAATAAATCTCCATATTTTTTATACATAGTTCTAGGTAAATCTTCTACAATTTTTTGGATACCATTAATAATTATTTCATTATCAGTAATACCAAAACTCAATGAATTATTTTGGAAATTCTCAGTTTCTTCTTTTCCATTAAACATAAATATGAATTCAAGTCCAAAGTCTATTGTTCCCTGATAAATGCTCCCATCATCACCATAACTTGTCATATTAAGATTCATTTCATCACCAATTATTGGTGTTGTTGTCTTAACAATCTTGTCAGTATCAATTCCTTCAAGTAAAAAACTATACTTGGCTTGCTCTGCAACTTGACTTTTTACCAATTCATTGATTTTTGAAAGTATTAATAAATTGTTTAAATCTGCTCTAATTGCATTAATATTATCAGGAGTTAAACTAATAACTTCATCATTTCCTTCATAAATATTACCTATGTTTTCAAAAGTAAAAAACTGAAGACCTTCATTTTCAGCACTAGTCTTGCTCAAAAATAAAGAATTAGCCTTTGAGCTGACACTTGCAGTAATTACTGACCTAACTTCTTGAATGAATTGAAGTTTCAAACGTTCTTGTTCAGCAGGATCAACAGGGTCTGGTAAAATTTCATCTGGAACTTCTTTAGGACCACAAGCAAGTACAGATGCAGTTGACGAAGCTGTTAAACCTAAGGTTGCTAAAATTTCTAATAATTTTTTCATATATTTTGTTCCTCTCACATATAACTATATTATATTAAATAAATATTCATAATACAACACAGTAATTCATTTTTTTTAAAAGTTTTATCATAAATAATTAAAGTTCAAATTTTCCTTCAAGTGCTTTATGAATTGATTCCATATTTACTGACAATTTAATAAGGTTTAAAATTGGAACCCCGTTCTTAATAAAGTACAAAAATACTCAATTTATTTCAACTAAATCATTTGTTGAAAAAACAATTGATTTTTCTTTTGGATCATACTTAAAAGTTTTCATGTTTTTTTCTTGTAAAAATTTTCTAAAATCTTCAACATTAAAGTCTTCTTGTAAAAATAACTTGTATTTATTGTAAAGATTTAATTCATTTTTATGACCTTCAAAGATTTTTTTTCCATTGTGTAAAACAATGTAATAATCTATTAAATCAATAATCTCATCAATATTGTGACTAGAGATTATTAGTGTTTTTTCATTTGCTTTAAAATATTTAAATAACTTATTGATTCTTGCCCTTCAAATTGAGTCTAAGTTTGCTCCTGGTTCATCAAGAATCATAATTTCTGGATTTTTTAAAAAACACAAAATCAAGTTAACCCTATTTTTCATTCCTCAAGAAAAATCACGAACATTTTTATCTTTATGTTCTCAAAGCTCAAAAAACTGTAGTCAAAACTTAATTGCCTCATTTTGAAACTCTTTTTTGATACCTGAATAAGTGCAATAATTTTTTAAATAATTTTCACATGAAAGTGTCTCTAAGCTAAAGTCCATTTGTTGGTAAACTCCAATTTTGGCATTGGCATGAAATGAATTTCACTTATGACGATTGAGACCTTCAACCCAAACATTACCATCAAAGCGCTTTATTGCCCCAGTAATAGTATTCAAAACCACAGTTTTCCCACTACCACTAGAACCCAATAAACCCACAAAATTTCCCTTGTTTATTTCAAAAGAAATTGGTCCAATAGCACTACTTTTAAAGCGTTTTTGAAAATCTTTAAAAACAATAACCGTATTTGGTTTTACTTTAAAATTTTTATCAACTTTAATTCTTCCAGGTTTAGCTACTTTAGTTTTAGTGGTTTTAACAACTTTTGCTTTTTTATTTATTTTTTCAGGTTTTTTTGGTTTTTCAGGTTTTTTTACTTGTTTATTTATATTTTTATATGGAGCATATTTATCTTCTTTTGGGCCATCAGGGTTTTTGTCATTAATTATCATTCTTAACCACCTCCTTAATTTAGATCCAAGCGATTAAACTTGTTAATTGACATTCCCAAGAAAAATAATAAAAATAGAGTTTGAATCAAAATGAAGACTCAAATTTGAGAAACTTCATTATAGGTATCATTTTTAATTACGTAATCTCTATTTAAAACAATTGAGTATCGCGGATAAGTCATAAAAATATTTTGTTGCTTTGTAAAGATAATATTTGAACGATTTTTATATTCAAATCAAATGTCTTCTGAAGACTCACTAGTAAAAGTTGTATAAATTGATTGAGTTGTAGCCACTGGGTTTAAAATATAGAGTAAATTATTTAATCTAACACTACTTTGGTAATCTATTCATCTTTGATCTGTGACAACCACTGGATTAATGTTTTCAACTGAAGTAATCAAATTGAAATCACTTGTTGATTCAATAAAGTAATTTTCCAAAATTCTAACTGCCAGGCGAACTGGGTTGAAAAGTTTTTGAGTGACTAACTCAGTTAATTCATCACTAGTTCTCAAAGCAAGTCCAGATTGACCATAAAAATAATTTTGGTATAAGTTAGTTAGATTTAATGTAGTTAAACCTCGTAAATTATTTGTCTCAAGGTTGTTGTTTTTAACATAGCTTTGCTCATCAGTACAATCTGAATTTGAGTCACAAGTATTTAAAACATTTTGAAAAACATCAAAAAGATCTCAATAGTTACTTTGAAATTCTAGTGTTGTTGAAAAGTTTGTTTGAATATCAATCACAAAATTATAAAATTCTCTTAAAATTTCCTTATATTCTGTTGCATTTTCAACCAAAACTTCAAGTGCTGATAAATCAATAATTTCATCAATGAAAATAATGTTTAAATCAACACTACTATTATTAGCCCAAGCAGTAGGTCATCCTTCAGCTCTTCTAGCTAACTCAAGATTTTGATATTGTAAATGGGTTGTTTGATCATTTGTCAAACCCAATTTTTCTCAAATTTCTGTTCTTTTTAGTACTGTTTCAGGTCTAGCAAAAGTGGTACCCTTTTTAAAATCTCCTTCTAAAAAGCTACTATTGATATAAGCTGATAAATTTGGATAGCGAATATTTTTGGCTTTGATGTTTTTTTGTAAATCAATCACATTTCTAATTCTCTCAACACTCATTGAGGTTTGGTCATAAAATGGAATAAAAATACTTGGATTTTTTTCATCATGAAACTTTTGGGGAATTGCAGAAACAAATTGGAAAGTTAAAATTAACACGGAAACCATCAAGGCAATATTTTTGTTAAAAAACAAAAAAGCAAAAGTTAAAAATGAAAATAATAATAAACCAATAAACAGACCATATAATGATAAAACAAAAGTGTTTTTAACTAATAAACTCGCAATTGTTTGATTGATAATTAATTCAGGAATTACAACAACAAAAAAGTTTACAACAATTATTGTAGTTAAATATAAAAAGCTACACAAAAAAAATGAGTAGATTATATTGCTACGGCTATTATTTGAAATTGCTAAATTCATAACAGTTCGGTCGTCAATTTTATTGCTTCATAAAATTTGACACAATCTTAAACATAAAATGAATATTAAAATTGAAACATAAAAAATGAAATAATAGTTAAAAATTATCACAACTTGTTCTTGACTCTTATAAAAAACCTGGAAAAGCAGTGAAAACATTAATGAAGTCACTATACAAATACTACTAGTAACTATTGTAGCTTTTTCAAAAAACAAAGTTCTCCAAACAAATCTAATTAACGAGGCAAATTTAACACGTTTTGTGATAATATTCTTATTAATAATTTCAGATTTCGCAAACATTATCTTCACCTTCCTGACATTTTCAAATCCTCATTAACCCGATTAGCATCTCCTAAGCCAATTTTTTCGCTTAATTTGATACTAATCTTTTTAAATAGTATCATATTAAGTCAGTTTTTTCAAGCAAAACCATCAATCTGAGACTTTCAAAACCATTATTATCAAAAATCTAAAGCTTTCAAAAATTAGTATAAAGACTCTTATCAAACTTTTGAATAATCATTTTTTTGATACAGTCATTTCTAGTTAATTGCTAAAAATAGAGCAAAATAGATTATAGTGGTTATCACCAATATAATTTTGTGATAAAAAAATTAATTAAAAAAACCATCTTCAATCAAATAAACAAGTTTAAAAATGGTTAATTTCAAATAATTAATTTGTAGTTTTATAAAATTTATCAATGTTAAATTTATATTTAACAAGTAAGTATTTTTTCTCTCAAGTTTCCTCTTCTAAAACTTTGAAAACATTAAGTATCTCTCTAAATGTATCAATATTTTCAATTTGCATTGCTACACTATTTCGGTAAATTGAAATATAACTTAAGAAACTTCCAATTGTTGCTTTGCAATTTGGTTTAATTTTAAAGATATAGATGTTATCACCAACATTAACCACCTCTTCAAAGAATTTATTTTTCTCAGGTAATTTTACATCATGATGTAAAATTACATACAGCTTATCATTTTTAATAATTGCTTTTTGAATGTTGTGGTAATCTCCAAATAATTTAACAAGATCTTGAACATCATGTTTTGTTTTATATTCTGCTGATTTATAATATTCAAATGGGTTAAAGTGTAAGAATTTAAATCAAGCAAAGCTAGCAATAGACATTAAACCAAAACTCACTCCCCCAACAATAAGTGCTTTATAAGCAGTAGAAGCTCCAAATTCAGAATATGGAATTACTCCTCCAATAATAAAGTCAAACAGCCCTGTTGAATTATAATTTATGATAAACATACTAATAAACATAGCAGTCATTCCTGTAAAGGCCATAAATGGTAAATAAATTGCCAAGAAGAAAACTGGTGAAGCTATGAGTAAAATTAAAGCTAACAAGAAAGTATTACCAGTTAGAACTGAAGTTAGCATTGCTATTAAGAAAAGTGGTAAATTCTTTATTGCAGATTTTTTGTTCATAGCACACAACATTCCAATAGCTGCTGCTGGAAGAATAAACATTGAGCTTAAAAATCCTGTTGCTGAAAATCTAGTAACATAAATTCCAGCAGCTCATAAATCTTCAATGTATAAATATGGTAATTTGGTTCTATCAACCTCTCCAAAACCTGAATCTATCCAAGCTTGGCGGTTGTATTCTAAAACTTTATGAGCAATATTTTGATCTCCAACTTGTGAAAATAAGTTAACTCCATCACCTTCAATAGCAAATTTAAGTCATGACTCTGTTCATTTTGTATAGGTAAGTGAATTTAATACTGGATCACTTTCACTTGAATATAGTTCTTTTAAACCCTCAATATCTAGACCTAAGTTATAAACATGATTAAAATCTTGAGTTGACATTTTTACATCAGTTTGTTGAGCAGCTCTTCTTAAATAAACTGCCAAAATTCTTGAATAACTGCCATCAAAGCTTCCTCCAACACTTGTTGTTAATAAGGGGTCTCTAATAAAACTCACTGTATTAAGTGGTTGACCTAGTGCCTCTAAAATTTGAAACAAAAAGATATCTAACCCTTTTGGTGCTCTTGCAATTAATCCTAGTAGAGAAATTAGACCAATACAAACTCCTGGTCATACTAAAATTCAAATAAATGTTAAAACCACAATTATTACTGGAGTTAATATATAAGCTAATTTTTCACCATTTAAAAATCCCCCACTAAATTTTAAAGGTTTTAAAAATTTGTATGTTATTAGAATAATAATTGCAGTGATTACCAAAAAGTAGACTGATGTATTTCAAAAACTAATAAAGCCATAACTTACTGCAAAGAAATTGTAATTAATATTTTTATAAAACAACACTTGTGCTTGATCACCAACTTCTGTAGTCAAAAGGCTTGTAACCAAAACAAAAATAGCTTGAGCTGCAATTGAACTTAAAATTGAAAAAAGTTTTTTATTTGTAAATGAATACATTAAACAAAAAACCAAAACTACTCCAATGTTTAAAAAAACTAATTCACTAACTATTTTAAAGATATTTGCAATTTGTGTATTATTTGTAAATTTTGCCAATGCTGTTCAACCAATTGAAAAAAAGGCAGCAATTGGAATGAAAATAACTAATAGCATTAGTGATCCTGTTAATTTAGAAAGCATTGTTCGGTTATCATTGACATTCATTTTTTTCAAAAAAACAAAGTCATTTTCATCGATGTACTCTCAATTTTCAATCAAAACATTATTTTTATTAATCATGTTTTTATAGTCAATTAATTTATTGACTTGTATATCTTTTACATTTTTTTCCATAACAATTTTCCTTTACAATATTATACCACTTTTGCTCTCATCTTACAATGGAGTAGCTTGGAGTATTGTGAAATTTTGTGAGTATTAATAATTATTGAGGAGTTAATTTTATTTCCAAAGCTGTGCTTTCGCTTAATCAATCTTTTAAGCGAAAGTTATAACTTAAAACCATAACTTCATAAACATCTTGGGGATCATAATAGGCAATCATCAAAACAGTTCTTTTTAAATTATGAGTAATTGTTCTAATTTTATCTTTATTAATAATTGTTCCATCTAAAAATAAATAATTATTTTCATGTTCAACAATAATTAATGACTTTGTAAATCTCCCCATCATTAATAAATTTGCCAAGATAAAGATTGTGTAAACTAAATAAAGAATATTAAAAATTAATTTTAGTTGACTTAATTTCTCATCATTTGTTAAATTAAGATTGTTTTGCAGAATTGTTAAAACTGCAAAAGCAATTGTTGGTGCCAACAGACCAGGTAAAATTATTAAGAAAGCTACATAAAATCAAATAATTAAATTTCTATTTTTATAGATTCTTTCAAATTTACTAGCTTTAATTTTACAAATTTTAACAAGTACTCTAATTAACATTGCTATCATTAAAATACTGCAAACCCCAATTAATACAATTCCTGTAAATACACTACTCATTGTGATGCTCCTTAATTTTTTTATAAGCAAGTATTAAATCAAAATTATCTTCACAAGCAATCAGAAATCTTTTATCTAAAACATTTAGTTCAAAACCATTGAAGATTGTTTTTGAATTACTAAAGGTCACTTCATGAATGATTGACTTTGAAGTTAGTTTGACAATTAAATACTCCATTTTAGCTTCTAATAAAAGTCTCTTATTTGTTAAAATTACCCTACACTCTTCTTCTAGAAGTTTTTTATTTGAATAAAATAAGCGATAATCATTCTTAAAATTATTTTCAAAAAAACTAGTTTTAAAATGTTTCTCTTTAATTTTTTTATAAAACAATTTAGTTGTTAGGCTTGCATAAGCAGTTTCTCCAACTGGTAAGGGATACTCAATCTCAATTGGTTTTAAATTATAATTTTCCAATGCTGTTGTCAGCATTTCTTGATATAATTTTTTTTGAATCTTAAAGTTTTTAAATTTTTTCCTTCACCAAATTGCTAGTGATCCACTTACAATTAAAGCAGCTATCCAAATACTTGCAAAAATAATGACTAGTGTAAATCTTTCACCCATTTTTTTATTCCTTTAAACTTCTTTCACAAAAAAAGAGCATCCTATTGCTCTAATTTTGAAATAAAATTGTTTAATTCAGTTGGAGTCAATCATGATTTTGTGTTTTCATCATATATACCATGTGTTCTACCTCTAAATTTAATTCTTGAAGTAATTGGTGCTCTTTTTGGTCTATTTCTAATAGCAGACCCTCTGTTTGGTCTTAGTCTTTCTAAAGAACTTGATGTAGATAAAGATTCATCTTTTAAATAATTAATTGGACCTTCTTCTACTTGTTCCATTGGAACTTTGACAATTTTTTCAACTATTTTTTCAACAATAACTTCAACAGGTTTTTCAACAATTTTTTCAACTATTTTTTCAACAGGTTTTTCAATGATTTTTTCAACAACCCCACCAACTGTTGCTTGAGCTGGTGCAGTATGTGTGTATTGTGCTGGAGTTTGTGCAACAGTTGGTTGTTCTCCAGGTCCACTGCAATTAACTGTAATGTTACCATATGAGATTCCTCTACCAAATGGCATACCTGCTGGTTGGTTAAAATCATTATACATAGGGTATTGCATTGGCATTTGTTGCATTGGCATCATTTGATTCATGTTCATAAATGGTTGACAGGCTTGTTGGCTTTGAACTGGCATTGTGTTTGCTACTGGATAAAATTTTTGTCCATAGGCTGGATTATTGCTCAACTGATCATTTAAATATGCACAAAAATCTTCAGCTTCTTCAAATGAATTAAATTCACCCAACTTTGTCATGGTTGGATCTACAACATAAAAAACATCTGTATTTTGTAATACATAATACATATAACTCACCCTCCTGTAAGATTTATATTAAAATAAATCTACTTATATTATACACTATTTTTCAAACTTTTCATACACTAACTGTATGAGTGAACTAACCCTATTTTTTGTTTTTTTTGCTGAGTTTTAGTTCTGCTTTGGCTTGTTTTGCCATTTCAATCTCTCTTTGCTTTTGTTCTTTTTTTTGTAACTTGATATCCTTTTTGCTTACTTTTTTTACTGGAAGATCTTCATCATCTTCTCCAGTGTGCGAATCTATGACAATGACATCACTGGTCACTTCATCACTTTCATTAGCATTTGTAACTACATCAATTTCTTGGGTTACTTCACCAAGTTCACTAGTTGCTTGATTTGTAAAATCAAGAGTTTGTGTTTCTGGATCAATTGGTGCAATTGGAATACCACCAGAATTAATACCTCCATTTGCAACTGCTGCAGTTGAAATTGTTTCAATCTCACCAGTTGGTGTAACAACTTGTGTTGTTTCAAGTGCTTTAATTTCTGGAGTTACATCAAGTGAATTGCGTTTTAAGATTTTTGAAAAATCTTTTCTGATTCGTTTTGATGGATCAATAATTCCTTTTTCAATGTTGGTTTCTTCAATTTTTTTCATTTTTAAGTAGTTTTGTAATGAAGCATTATCTTGAAAAACTGCAATAACAACATCAGAAACTGCATCAACAACTTCATATTTACCATTAATAGTTATAATGTAGTACTTCACTTTGCCCAGCCCCTATACTAATTTAATCTTTAACAATTATACCATAATTTAGCGGGTTTTTTCACTAAATCTATGCTAGGCAACAATAAGGAATGCATTATTTTTTATTGGTTAAACACAAAAAAAGGAACCCTTTTTTATATAATATATTTGAACAAAAAACATAGAAAAAAGGTACCTTATGAATATTATAGACAATATTAAGGCAAATATAAACAGATATAAGATAAATATTTTAGAATTCCTGATTATCAAAACAAAAAAGGACTAAATGTTATCAAAACAAAACTGGACTATTACTTTGAAATAAAAAAGTGATTAAATTCACTCTTTTCAAATCACACAAAACAATTAAAATTATCTAATTTTTGTAAAATTAGTTTTTACTATTTTTCTTCCATTGGCTTTTCAACAATAGGTTTTTCAATTAACTCATCCATTTCAAAGGCGCGAACTCGTTGAGGTTTATATTTATTATATTTACGACTATGTAAATATGGTTGACTGATTGCTGCATAGCTTTTTCTCATTTCAGTGACAACAATCTTATATAGTTTTTCAACCCCATCTTTGATGAATTCTAAGTCATTTTTTTGCATATTTGTGTAGCATTTTTGAAAATCTGGGTCTTTAATTCTTTCATAAATATCATAACTATATTTCATGCTTAATTTTTTTGGTAAAGTAATTTTCGACAAAATCACATCAAAGTTTAAAAACTTATTTAAACGTTTTAATTTATATTCAATTTCTTTTTTCTCAGGACTTAAAACTAACATTCGGTTAATGGTTGGTAAAACTATTAACAAAATATTTTTAAACCATTCATTGATGTGATCTAACTTAATAAAATGCAAAAATAAGTTCAATTCAATTTTATAGTTATTTAAACGACCATTAATTTCTTCATTTTCAATGATTTCATTTAAATCTTCAGCTTCAATGTAAATTGGTTGGTTATAATTAATGTTTATTGTGGTTTCAAATTCTCCAACTCATTTTGTTCTAATAAATAAATTAATTTCAAATAAAGGATGACTCATGCGGAAATTATGTTCAGGCATATCTTCAGCAATACAACTCATGTGAGCAAAAGCTTCTTCATGGATTTCTCTTCTTTGCAATAATCAAACAATTTTAAAAACTATCCAAGCATCTCTTGGATGGATATAATCTTCACAAATTCAGCATCTTTTTTCTTCATACATTTACACTCCTCCTTTTTAGGCAATTTTTGCTATTAAATTATTAATAAAATTATAAAATGAATCATAATAGTCACAGGTGTACTCATTGGCAATTTGTTCTGCCAGGTTTGCATGCTTTAAGATTTCAACAGTCATATTAATTTCATCTGGTCTTAAGGTTGCTAAAAATCTAATAAACTTTGAATGAGGTTTTGGTGAAACCTCTTTGAACCCTGCTTTTAACAAGGCTTCATAATGATCAAGTTCAGTGGCTGCAAGGTACTGCCTTATTTGGTCTTCTGTATCCACACGACTTGAATAAAGGGCCTCACTTTTTTTACCATCATTTGGTATAAAAAATAAAGCCTCACTTGCATTAAAACGAATATATAAATTGGTTTTAATATTTGACTTATTATAGAATGAAACAAGGTATACATTATGCAGTGTTGCAGGCTGGTTTTCATAAGTGTAACTTAAATCTTGCTTGCGATTTACATTTATCTGACTGTTTTTATTTTCGGTCAAAATAGTCTTTAGCCTCTTTAATGCTACTGTTTCAAACTTCTCCATTTTTTACCACATCCGCAACTAATTCTATAAATATTTTAACATTATCAAATTTAATTAGTTTAAGATTTTGTAAAAAGATTCATTATTCTAGGCTAGTAAAATTTGCAGCAAATAAAAAATAATGAGTCGGGCTCATTATTTTTTAAGATTAAAATATTCATTAAACGATTTATGTTAAAAGTGGAAAATTACTGGTATAAAAGTAACTATTTCTTAAAATATAAACAATTTATAAACAATTCAATATCCTTAATTATGCATTAACTCTTTTTAAAGAAATTTTTGCTTGGTTTTTTTCTTCATCAACTGAAATTACATAACCGTCTTTAACATCACCAACATTTACATAATCTGCAATGTTTGATACAAATCCATTAGTAATTTCAGTAATGTGGATTAATCCTTTGTAAACTTTTCCATCAATTTCAGCATCGCAAAATGCTCCAAAGTTAGCCAAGTTTGTAATAGTTACTTTTACTGTTTGTCCCATAATTTACACTCCCTTCATTATTTACTATACATTAAAAAGTGGAGAAAAAATAAGTTTTTTTAAATTTATCTTGCAAAAGCATACTTATTTTATAGATTTGCACAACCGATAAATGTACTTTCATCAAGATCTTTAGCAAATTCAAACTTTGTTTGGTAATTAATATCTTGTGTTACTTTAATAACCTCTGCAAAAATTTCTTCAAATCACTCTTGGTTGTGCATTGCTACACTTCCACCAACCACAACTATTTCAGGATTTAAAAAATAAATAGCAGTGGCAAACATTACCACAAGTTTTTGCTTGATTTTAGCAAAATACTCATTAACTATCTGATTTGTTTTTGCATAGTACATTTCAAAAGCTGTTTTGGTGTCTTTGACTGAAACTCCAAGACTTTGTAATTTTAAAGCAATATTTTTCCCACTAGCGAAGTATTCAATTCCTGATTTAGCAGTTCCAAAATCTAAATCTGGAAAAGAATTTGCAATCTCACAAGCTGTACCTGTAAAACCATTATAAATTTTTTGATCAATAATCATTCCACAACCAATTCCTGTAGAAATTGTAAAGTAAAGCAATGAGTGTAAATCATGTCTGACATTAAATTGCCCTAAAGCTGCCACATTGGCATCATTGTTAATACGGATGTCTCAAACTTGAAAAACTGAACCAAATTCTTCTTTTAAATTCTTATTGTTTCAATCTTCTAGATTTGGCGAGTTATAAATTTTCCCACTTTTAATGTCAAGTGGGCCTGGACAAGCAATCCCAATAAACTCAACCTTTTCTGCTCATTGGTCAAAGGTTGTTTTGATTTTAAGAATGTTTTCTTTATAGTTTTTTACATTGTTAAAAAACTCTGAGCTTTTAACTACTTGATTGTCTTTAACTAGGGCAAACCTAATTTTGGTTCCCCCAATATCAATTGATAAATTCATTTTCATTTCTCCTTTTATTAAAAATTGTATGGGTATTTTTCTTGTAAAAAGATCTTTCACCCTGGATTGGGGGCATGATCTGGATAGATTTTTCAAAATTCTTTTTGAGCAGTAGCATAACTATTACCCCCAATTAATTTGTTTCGCACCATATACATAAATACAATTGAGGCACTGCGATTAACACCTCATAAACAATGCACATAGATCTTTTTATTAGCAATGTTTTTTTCTATTTGTTTGATAGTGTCATCAATTAGACCAATATCCATTTTTTCATATTGAGGATAATCTGCATATTTGTAATAAATCACATTACCATCATGAAACTTAGAGGTATTTTGATCAGGTGCTACATCAAAATAAATTTCTTCAGCACAACTCAAACGCAATTTGGTATCTGTTGGAGCTGAATGTTGATCTCCTAAATATAGATTTTTTGTTATTTTTCTCATAGTAACTCTCCTTTTTATTGGGTAATTATCTTGTCATATAATTTTGGCTGACAATTTGAACAACTATATGAGTTTGATAAACTTAGTTGTTCGTTAGGAAAATGGATGTCGCAATACAGGCAATGAATCATTGCAAAAACTTCTTTTGACAAATCTTCTAGTTCAATTTTTTCAAAATTGAGTAACATTGTTTGGTCATCAATTTTGTCATTATTAAAAATCGGACTATTAATTTTTTGACATTCACCACAATTTTTTGTAATAATTTGGTAACAATTTCTTAAAGGGTTTTCAAAACTACATTTACTATTTTTTTTATTTATGTAAGTGTTAAGAATTACACTTTCAAGTTCTTGCCAGTACTCTTTTGTAATTTCTAAAGTCTTGTTCTCTATGGAGAGTTCCTTTAGAGCATTACTTAGATTTTCATAATCTTTGTTTTTCATATGACACCTCAACTAATTTTTAATTAAATAATTTGGACAACAGCTGTTACACATAGTTTGATAACACCAATTGCACTTGTGGTTTGGAACCTGATGGTTATTACAATTTAAACAGTGAGTGATATTTTGACTTGTAGTTAGTAAATTAATTAACTGTTCATCAGATAAATTGGTTTGTAATTCATTATAATAATTATTTTGACATTCACCACAATTCCTAATAATTTTAGCCTCTAAATAAAGGTAAGCAAAATTGAAGTTCACTTTTTCACCATTTTTTGTAATAGAACTGACTTTTTTTAAAAATGTCTCTACCAATTGTTCTTGTTCTACACCCATAGTTTCAAGTGAATCTAATTCAATTTGCTTTTTAATCTTTTTAAGTATTTTTACCTCTCTTAATGGCTTTTGATCACCTTGTTTCATTTTTAATACCTCATATTTATTATAATCAATAACCACACTTTTGCTCAAAGATATTAAGAATTTTTCCAAACTTTTTTAAAAAAAATAAAACAAGCACCACTGAGTTGCTTGTTATTTTAAATCCATCTTAAACTTTGTAAGTTCTTTAATTGTTGTTATTTGGGTTGTTTTTCAAATTGCATACTCACTTAGCAAGTTATTGCGAATGATTTCATCATTAAAGATTTTACCTGTTTTTTCACATTCAATAATTCAATTTTCAATTAATTCATAGTCTGAAATTAATCCTTGTAAAAACTGTTTCATTTCTGATTTATTTGTAAAAATACAAGTTGCATTACCGACTGCTGCAATTAAAGCACCAATATAGGCTGCACTATTTTTTGGGCTAAAAACTTTGGTTTTATAATTAAATTTATCAGTTAAAGCTGAGGTTTTGATTGGCTGCTTGTTTTCTGCTAAAACTTTGGGTTGCTCAAAACCTACACCTTGGTCATAGCCAAAGTAATTAAACACTGTTTTTGGACGTTCACCTTTGCCACTCAACATTTGTGAGATTGTGCTATGATATATTTCATAAATTTCAAGTGAACTAATAATCAGCACTTGATTTGGACAAACATGAGAAAGCAAGGCAAATGGAGTGTATTTTGATTTGGCAAAAACTAGATCAAAGACCGATTCTTTTCCATCTTCTAAGGCTTCAAAGGGAATTTGGGTCATTAAGTTTGCTGGTGAGAAAAAAGTGACTGGTTTGTCCAAATAATAAAAGTTAAAAATTGTCTTCTCCATAAATCACTGTGTAACCACAGGTATTTGAAAATCATTGTAGTTAATTGAATGATTATTTGCTTTTTTTATATCTAAATTCAAAGCTTCACTGATGGCTTTGTGTCATCTCTTTTCGTCATTTGCCAATAATTTTAATCAACTTGGATTTCTTAAGTAATTTATTAAGTAAAACTTAGCTAATTTAAGCACTTCATCTCTGGTCAAATCCCCTTGTCAATTTTGTTGACTTATTTTCTTAAAAATTGGGTCAATATTAGTTTTACAAAATTCCTCAAAATCCACATTTAACTGGTTTTGACTTTGATTTTGGTTAGTAAAAGCTAAATTAAATTTGAAATCCAAACTCTTGTGTTCTAAGATCTGGATACCATCATATGAAAAGACTTCTGGATTTGTTGTGAAACCTTGTTGCAGACTTTTAGGAATATAATAATTGTTTTGATAATTTGACATAATAACACCTTTCGCTTTTGTGTGATTGTTATAAAATTAAGAAAAAATCACCTATTTCTTAGCTAAACAAACTAAGAATTGAAGATGATTTTTATAATATCATAAATTACATTGATTCGTGGAAAGTTCTTGAGATAACTTCATCTTGTTGTTGTTTTGTTAATTTAACAAAGTTAACTGCATATCCAGAAACTCTAATTGTTAATTGTGGGTGGTTTTCTGGATGGGCTTGTGCATCTCTTAAAACCTCTCTACGTAATACATTGACATTTAAGTGGTGTCCCCCATTAGCCATATAACCATCTAACATATTTACTAGGTTACCAACTTGTTGTTTTGAGAATTTTTCCATAAAATACAACTCCTTTTCTTTAATATAATTATATTCTAGATTTTGTGATTATTTATGGAAATTGAAATATGAAAAAAAATTTTACATATTTCAAAATCTTCTTAAAATGTAAGTCATAATGTATCTTTCTAAAATTATTGAAATCTTAGTTAAATTAGAGTATGAATTAATTTTTACACTCCAAATACTTGGGGTGTAAAGTTCCACTAGATAAAGACTTAGCTTTGAAAAATTATCACCATTGTCCTCCAAGTTACTCATTGCATATAAAATCAGTTGCACAACTCCAGCAAAATTTTTTATACTTACCTTATCAGTAATTTCAATCTGGGATTTTTTAGGACTTTTGGTTGATTCTAAGCAATTGTGTAAAATTTCAGCTGTTTTAAATTCATCTATCTCAACAGCACACAATTTAGATTCTTTATTAACTTTCAACTCAAAAATTTTATTTGAATCTAAGTCAATGAAATCAATTTCTCCTGAGACATGAAACTTACCAATTTTGCTTAAACATTTCTTGTGATACTCAATATTGCTAGATTGCAAAAAAACATTTTTAAATTTATTTGTTTCAACTAGTGAATTTGAAATTGAATTTTTAATACTTTCACTGCTTCTGTTATAAAATCTCTTGATTTTTTCATAAGCTTTTTGGATATTAGCAACTTTATTTTTTTCACTACTGTCATTTTGATCTATATTTTTTGTGATTTTTGCAATTCAATTGTTTGAATTGTCATTTAATGCTGCAAAAAAATCTTCTACATCTTCTTCAAAATTAAATTTAAATGCATTTGCTTGATTTGTACTACTTTTGAAACTAATATTGCTTAATTTATATTTCATAGTGCTGAAATAAATATAAAACTCAATTATTTGAGAGTAGAATACAGCTTTTTGTTTTATGATTATTTCATTGCTTTGCTTTAAAAGATTTTCAAACTCATCTCTAAGCTGCTCTAATCCAGTCAACTTAACTCCATTATGAATTTCTACATCTTTTGTTATATCTTTAATTTCTAAATATTGTTCAAGTGATTTTAAATAACCAAGATTACTTTTCAAAAACTTTTTATTAATAAGATTTGAAACAATTATTTTTAAATTAGATTCTCGACCTTGAAGCATGCCAGATTTTAATCTACTAATTTTTGTTATGAACTCATCTTTTGTAAATTTACCAACAATATAAATTTTATTTGTAATCAAACCAATAATTTCTAAAAATGAATTATATCAATTATTGAAATATTCAGGTTTACTAATATTACTTTTGCCAACCAATAATACTAAATTATAATATTTAAAGTCAACTGTTTTCTCTGGTGTTTTGAAAAAATTTATGTTAATGACTTGATCATGTCCAACTTCTGTTTTAACTTTTTTAATGCTAACATTTTCAAAGTCATAAACTATCATTGTTTCTTTAGATTCTAGTTTCGAGTATGAAAATATATTACTGTTATGAATATTAAAGCGATTAAATTGTTTTTCACTTGTGAGATGATCAAGTTTTCCAGGATATATTTGTTTAATTACCTCCAAATCATATTTTGAAAATCAAAAATTCTGACTCATTGTTATCTCAATAAAATAATTTGTAAAATATGGTATCAACTCATCAATTATAGATATTAAATTTTGTTGCTCAATTAGTCCACTAGATTTTTTTGATATATTTACTGGAAAACTAGCACAAAAAATTATTTGTTTTTCATGAGAACTTTTATTACAATCATCATCAATGTGGTTATTTCAACCAAACTCTGGCCTTGGGTCTGCAAAACATTTAAACAATTTACCATTTATAATTGCTAAAGCTTCTTTTAATAATTTATTGTTATTCAAAAAATTAATGTTTTCAAAATAAAAAATATCATACTCTTCAAAATTAGTATCACTATTAATATCTTTTAAATTTATGATTTGAATATTTTCTTGATCACTAAATCTTTTCAAAAAATTTGGTTTGATATTAAAATTATTAAATCATATATAAAGAAGTTTTTTCTGACTGCCAATTGCTTTAAGAACTGCAGTCTTCCTACCGGACTTTGGCAGTGAAATTATTTTTAAATTTTTTCCTGAGTTAATTGCTTTAACAATTTCATCTTGTGCTTTATTTAATACTAAACCTTCCATTAGTTTTTACCTTAAACTAATTTTTTATAAGCAAGAATTCAAGAAAGCAATTGTATCTTTTTCAACAAGATCTTTATCATTGTCAAACAATATTTCATGTCTTAAATTTTCATAAAATTTTAACTTAACATTCTTGTTAGCTTTTAAAAACGCTTGATAAGTTTTTTTTACACCTTTCCCATAAGCTCCTACTGGATCATTGGTTCCTGCAACTAGCAAGATTGGTGTGTTTGAATTCATTTTCAAAATATTCTTTTGATTTTGATTATATAAAATTCCACTAAACATATCTTTGAAAGTTGATGATGTAAAAATTTGTCCACAAAGTTCATCATCATTAAATTTTTTAACATTTTCTTGATTAATACTTAATCACTCACAACCTGTAGTTCCTTCTTTTTTAAATTTTTTATTTAATGGTCTGTAACTTAATTTTCAAATATATTTATCAATATGTTTTGGACCAAATTTCTTTTGATTCTTCTTAGCAACATTAGTTCCGAATTTTAAAACAAATTTACTATGTCAAGCAGTACCACTTAAAACACAACCGCTCAAAGTTTCTGGATAATCAATTAGATATGTTCTTGCCATAAAACTTCCCATTGAATGTCCCAACATTACAATTTTTAAATTAGGATATGTTTTTTTAATAAAATCATTGACAATTTTTAAATCATGAATGATTGTGTTTCAACCATCATCATCTGCAAGGTATCCTAATTCATTGTTGGCTAAGTCTGCAGTTTTTCCATGTCCTCGGTGATCATTGGCAACAACTATTCAGCCATTTTTATTTAACGTTGAAGCAAAATCATTATAACGAAAGGCATGCTCACAACTTCCATGAACAAGTTGTAAAACTCCAACTGGTTTTTCAACATCATCTCATAAAGATGTATGTAATTCTTTTTCATCAAAACTTTTGATTTTTATTTCTTTCATTTTTAAAACCCTCTCAATTTATTTTTTACAAATAAATGTAACTGTTTTCAAGTTAATTAATTTTTTGTTATTGTAGTTTAAGACAACTTCAATTTCTTTAAAACCAATTTCATTTAATATGGATTTAAATTCTTCAACTCCATATCATGACAGTTTAACATTTTGTTCTTCTTGAATTTCTTCATTAATAAAATATTGTATTTTATTAATTGTGTATTGTTCAATTCAATTAATTGTTTGTGAATAATTTTTAACTAATAGTTTAATTCCTTTGACATTATGAATATATTCATGACTTGCACCAGCAACAAATTCAACTGGAAAAATTAAATCCAAAACTAACTGTCCATTATGAATAAGTGATTCATAAAAGTTTTTTAAAATTATTTTTGCATCAATTCTATTTTCGATTAAACAAAAACTTGCATTAGGCATAATTATCATTTCAAAATAATTTTTAACAAGATAATTTTTTAAGTCTGCACAAATCAATTCACAAGATAAATTATTTATTTGTAAATTGTTCTTGCATAATTTTAACATTTCAGATGATTTATCAACTCCAACAAGATCTATTTTATATTTTAAAAAAGGAACTAACAGTCTTCCATTTCCAACTCCAGCTTCTAAAACCTTCCCCTCAATTGGTAATAAAATATTTTTATAAAATTCTAAATCACCGTCAACACTTGTACCAGACGGTTTAGTTTCATCATACAACATGCTACTATATTTCTCATATTTATTTTTAAACATATTTGTAACTTACTATTTTAATAATTTTAAAATCTCAGTTAATGTTTCTGAGATTTTAATACTACATTGTTGTATGGTTTTGTTAAATTGTTCAGCACTGCTTTTTATAAAAACTGAATCACTAATGACTTTCAATGAAACAATTGGTTTAGCAAAAATAAATGCTGTTTGAAAAATTGCTGTGCTCTCCATATCAACAACTTGAATTTCTGCATTTAATTTATCTAAGAAAAACTCTTTTTGTTGATAAGAACTTATAAAAATATCAGCTGCAGCTAAATTTACATTTTGTAAAGGAAGTACTTTACAAATTTTATTTGTTACTTGTTTATCGCTTTCAAAATATTTTGGCATACGAGGAATTTGTCCATAAGCATATCCAAAGGCTGTGGCATCAGCTGCACTATAATAAGCATGATCTACAAAAACTAAATCAAGTGCTTTTAATTTTTGAGAAACTGTACCGCAAGTTCCAATATTAATAATAATATTTAAATCATACTTTGTTAAAAAATATGAAGTTGAACTTGCAGCATTTACTAAACCTATTCCAGAAATTAAAATCAATTCATTTTCATTTTGATAAATTTTATAAGGACTAGTTTCAATTAATTTTGCTTGACTCTTGTTCAAATAAGTTTGAATCTCTTCTTCCATTGCACAAATAATTCCAATCATGTTAATTATCCTCTTCTATTCAAAATTTGTAAGCTGCAATTAACTGTTTACCAATTTTATCATTACCATGTTTTTTTACAGCAACTTGATATTGTTGTTTTAACAAAGTTTTAAAACCTGTTTTTAAATCTGCATAAGTAATTGAACGATATTTTTCAACACCAGGATAATCTCTTTCAACTGAAATTTTATCAGCACAAAAAACAATCATGTCTAAAATACTCATCTCTTTGGCAGCAACTGTGTGTTTGTAAATTGCTGTAATAACTTCTTCATCTTCAAAAACTCAATCTTGTTGCAAATGAAATGCCCCTGCAAAAGAATGCCAAGTGGGTTCAGGTTCAGTTAATAAATTTGAATCATACTTGGCAATGATTGCTTGCATTTTTTCTTTAGGTCAATTTTTTGCAATGTCATGTAAAGTTCCGGCAACCATAGCACGATTCAAATCAAAATTGTTTAACCTTGCTAAATTTAATGCTGTTTGTCCAACATTTAGCGAATGATAAAATCTCTCTTGACCCATTTTAGATTCTAAGCGTTCATAAATGTACATTAAGTTATTGTTAATATAGTTATTGACTGTTTTGATTTGCAAGTGAACATCTTCTAGGTTACGAATTTTTGTTGAACTCAAATAATTGTTTTCAAATTCAAAGGTTTCTAAATTATATTTTTCAACAATTTTCTCATTGAAGCGATCACTTCTTAAAAAAACTTTAAATTCAATTGCCGCAATTAATTTATCAAACTTGTCTCATTTTTCAAATGAGTCTAATTGATCAGAACCCATTATAAAAGCAAATTTTAAATCAGGATAATTTTTTTGATAATGTTCCACTGTGTCATAAGTGTAACTTCGGGTTTGTTTGCGAACCTCATAGGTTTTTAACTTAACATAATCAAGATCTGCAATTGCCATCTCAATCATTTCAATTCTTTGGCTCACTGATGAGGCTGAAAGATTTTTAAATGGATTTACATAGGCTGGAATAACTCAAACTTCATCAAAACCAAGTTTTTCATAACAAGCCTTAATAATGTTTATGTGGTCTGTGTGGATTGGATCAAAACTTCCCCCAAATAGGGCTACATTTCTCACAACTAAGCCACTTTTTCTATCAGGTTTTGTAAATATTTACCCACACCATTTTCATCAATGTGTTCAATCACAATATCTGCATGTTCTTTTAAAGAAGCAACCCCATTTTCAACAGCAATTCCATAATTTGATTGTTGCACCATCTCATGATCATTGTTGTTGTCTCCAATGACATGAATGTCTTTAACATTAACTTTCATATATTTGGCTCATTGAGCCACTCCTGAGGCTTTGGTTGTTGACTTGTTCATAGCATCAACTAAAAAACGATCATTAATATAAGTTGTTGGATGATTTAACTGTAATTCATCTAATAGTGTTAAAGTTTTTTGTTTTTCAGCTTCCATACCTGCTTTGGGAAAAGAAAATAAAAACTTAACTGGGTTTAAAATGTTTGTTTCAACCTGAGCATACATCAAATCATAATTTTCAAACTCTTGTAGATTTGGGGCAAATTCAGGTGGTAAATGACCATAATGTTTTTTAAACACTTGACCTCTTTCTGAGGTTGTTAGTGCTGCAATTGTTTTTGCTGTATAAATCATCAAATCAAGTTGATTTGCTTGAGCAAATTTAATGATTTTTAAACAAACTGGTTTTGCGAGATTATTTTCATAGATTACCTGTTTTGAAACTGGATCTGTAATCACAGCACCATTACATGAAATCACTGGTAATTTAACTTGAAGTTGATGAATGTAAAGTTTCATAGCCTCATACATTCTACCTGTGACAATAAAAAAATTACCCCCACTTACTTTCTGATAATTTAAAATATCTGCTATGGTTTCATCAAGAATTTGAAAATCTTCATTTCTAACAATTGTTCCATCTAAATCACTACCAACATAAGGATACTGCATGCTTTTCCACCTCTCAAATTTATTTTACTACATTTTAGCTTTTAAATAATTAATTTTGCCATTGAGTTTAAATATCAAAATCTAGCAAGCATAAATGTAGAATTCCACTTATTTGTTTTGATATTTTCATAATATCACAATCCAATCAGCTTTTATTTAGATTTTAATAAAGATTTTTGGTTTTTTATTTGACCAAAAAATAAAAACAAAGTTTCAAACTTTGTCTTTAAAAATCAAAATTTTAGCAATTATGTGGCTTTAACGCTTATAAATAAAGTTTGTTAAAAAGTGATCGATTAAGGCAATATCAATAATATAAACTACACAATCTTCAACAGTTATTTTTGGCTTTATTTTTAAAGAACGATTGACTGCAATTACAATCTCAATTTCAGCATCTTTTGGGATTTTTAAAGATTTTCTTAATTTCTTAAAATCTTTAAATCAAGCATAGTAAGTTTGATTTAAAATACTCATAAATTTAGGATTTTTACCCACCAATAGGTTCATCGCATTTTTTTCATCTGTTCATAAACGTGCAGATTCTTGATAGAAATTTTCAATTATTATCAAGCACTTATTCAAGTTTTTTTCATAAATAATTATGCTTGGGAAAGACCCTGTTTCCCCCTCAACATATTTATTTGAAAAAAATGGAATTGTTGATGGTATATAAGTTGTCATGTTTGAAAATCTTTTTGGGATTTTGTAAAATACTTTATCAACACTACTTCTAACAAGTGCTTGAAATTGAGTTAAAACATTGGTTTTAACATTTTCAGCAATTAAAACAAACTCTTTTTGACAATATGAACCCATTAAAATAATCTCTGGAAAGGCACATAAATAATGGTAGTTTAAATTATCTGAAAATGACAAGATTGGTTTTTTGTAACTGCCAAAGTCAGCAAAATTGTTAAAAACCTCTCCTGAGGTTAAACCTTGTTGTAAATAAACTAATTCTAAAAAGACTTTTTTAATGACTTGTACACTATATTTTTGTTTTCCTCTATCAAAAATTAAGTTGATAAAATCATCTTGATGGTTTTTAAAATCAAAAACACTATTATCATAAAATGTTATGGCAATTATTTTTAATAAATCAAAATAATCAGCAACTGAAATTTCATCATTATAAGGAATTTTTGCTAGTGCTGCTGTTTTATTATCTTTTAAATTATCTATAAAACTGTGATCAATTCATTGCCTAAATCTTGTTAAAATTGCAAGATCATCAGCTGAAGCATACCCTGGTGAATCTTCAAATAAAGGGTCAAAGTTAATTGGGTTTAAAGCATCATCATTTAAAGTGCAAGTTTTTTTATTTTCAACTCCTAAATGCTCTTGAAATTCATTTGCTGCAATCATTTGATTAACATAACCACTCATTCAAATTAACATAAACAATTTTTTGTAGGGTTTTAAATCAAAAACCCTGGCTGCAATCATTTGATCCATAAAATTAAAATTACTAGCAGTGTTTTTATCAAAATTCAGCAATTGTAAAGTTCAAGCAGTTAATGATTCATAAAAGCAACGAATACTTTTCAAATATGCTCGATAAGTATGGCTTTCTTGATTGAATTTAAAAACAGTAATTGGAGTTTTGTAAGTTACTTTATCAACATTTGTTAGCATCACAAATTCTTGTGCTAAAAGTCTTATTCCCAAGTATAAAGCTGTAGTAACATAAGCTTGATTAGTTTCAAGAGCATTATTGCTCACTGCTTTAACTACTGCTCCAGTTTTTGTTTGAATTTTTGTAACATAGCTATTAAATAAAAAGTGAATTTTCTCTGCTAATTCATTTTTAAAAGCAGAGATATTATTAAGGTTTGCTCTCATTAACACTATCATTGTGTTAATATCTGCTCCTGAAATTCCAAAATAATCAAAATAGTTCAATTGTTGATTATTGTCTAAGAAATCATTGGTTCCAGAGATTTTCTTATACATTGTCATGTTATTTCACATAATACCTCCTAAATAAAACTTAATATAATTATACCAAAAAAAAGACCTTAATTTAAGGGTATTGATACCCCCCTAATTTCATTAAATTGAAAAAAATTGAATTTTTTTAACAAAAATACTTGATAAATTTGTAGAATATGATATATTTAAGAATGTCCTTTCGGACCACTCAGGCTATATTTTTGCCCAACACATCACTTTCATTCGGGTAAAAATATATATCATCCTTTCTTTCGACTTATCTTATATCAAATGCCTGAGCTTGAGTTGATATAAGTCTTATTCATTACTCATTCATATCTTTTTAATTATTAGCAAATCAACAAACAGATGCATTTATGCATTTGCTGATTATAATATAATTATAAAAACCACACTTTGTGTGGTTTTTTAGTTCTTCAATTCCTTTTAATAATAAAAAAACACCTTTTAAAAAGGTGTTTTAACCACTAGGATTTTCAAGTGGGGGAATCTTGTGATCTAAATTATCTGGATTATTCATAACTCAACTTTTTCAATAGTTAATAAGAGCTCCTTTTGAACCTTTATCATTGTCAATGTTTAGTATAACATTGAATGAATGATTCTCAATGCTTGAGTCTTGTAGACTTCATCATGTGAGTGATGGCTTATCTTGGAGTCTTATATTCCCATAGCTATCAAAGCTATTATTGATGTAAAGAGTAATCTCTGCAGAGCCAAACTCTAAGCCAGAATCATAAATTGTATCTCTCAAGTTTGATTTGCCAGTATTTTTTGCTAAGTCAATTAATTGAACAAAATTTTCACTAGTAATTAAAGTTAAAAATGCCTCATCATCATCCTTTCTGTTATCTTCAAAGCTATATGAGAAATTTCCTTGGTAGTAATTATCAAATGAAATCCCTCCTGCAAAACCAATAGCGAAGGCATCTTGAAGTTGTCTAGTTGCACCATCTGAAATTAACCTTGCCATCATAGCGATTGAGATCTCATCTTTATTGTTGTCATTAACTTTAAACTGATCCAAGTATCCAGCCCCAGCAAATCAATCTTCATCACTGTAGTCAGTATCATCTCCTAGTTTGCTTAAGTCAAATGGTTCAGACTGAACAGTTTTATCATTACCTCCTTGACCTCATCCAGATTCTTTTGCAATTTCTGGATAAATTTTATTAAATCTATCATTATAAAAAGCATTTAAAAATCCGTCATCTGAGATAAACTCCTGATCTGTTGATCATTGGTCTTTGCCTTTATCTGGACTATAAGTTAACTTATCAACATTATCTTCAAGAGGGTCTAGACTTTGGTAAAAGTAACCAATATTTAATAATTGAGATGGGTTTGCTCCAAAATTTGATAAATTTGCCATTGACTTAATTTCATGGTTTCTTCCATCCATATCACTGTAATAAAAATTAGTTTTCAACTCTGACATTGCTGCTATGTCATCCTCAGTTGATCCAAAAGTACCGTTCTCTCTTGAAATCTTAATAGCATATCTTAGTTCATTAATAATTGCTGAAATCTCTGAACTAGTTAGTTCACCATTTCTATCTTTTTCTTGACTGTCAGACAGACTTTCATAAAACACAAGAACTCTTTGTTTTGCAACATCTTCTAGATGCTCTAATTCTTTAATTCTATATACTGCACTTCTAACTTTTTCTCAAATAGTGATCATTATTTGGTTAGCATATTCTAAATCTGAATCACTATAATCATACTTGTTGTCATAACGATTTAACATACCATTAAACATCATTAAGAAAATTTGATTTCTTAATCTAGTTTTAACATCTTCAAGAATCACTTTACTTCCTAACCAAATTGGTTCATTTGTTAAGTAGTCATTTAATGCATCCTCAATTTCTGCTTGGTTATCTGCCAATACTTTATTTACAATATTTGAGTTAATAAACATGTTGTTTACCAAATCAACAACTGATGGAGTATATCCAAAAACTGAACTTGGAACAGTTGTAATTGAGTCATCAAAAATATCTTGTAAATCAATTAATTCTGAACTATTTACAAAACCCTGGTAAATATGACCACGGTTCTGGGTTTGAGGGTTAGTTGAATGCTCTACAGTAATTGCAGCATTAAGTTTTGCTGGATCTGCATTTGGTAAAACCCAAACTGCATCAGCATTTGACTTAGGTACATCAACAATACCCTTATCATCAACAACAATGCGTTTGTTAATGTTAACTCTAGCATATTTTGGATTTCCAGCACCTTTTCAACCAGCTTTTTCACTATCTAAAAAAGTTACAGATAATGAAAAATCGTCATTGGTTGGTAACCAAGCACTGGCATTTGAAGCAATTCCTCGTTCTGCAGAAAGTCTTAGAAATTGATTAAAACCTCATCGTGAAGATTGTCATTGTAATTTTGAATTAATTCATTGGTAGTTTGGCACAGATGCTGAAATATTACCCAATAGTTGATTTGCCAATAAGACCACTCTAAAACTTAAACCTAAACTTGGACCATTTATACTTTGGTTCATTGAGGTTTCTAGACCCAACAATTTGATTAAATCTTTTAAATCACTTTGACTAATATTAGCTCCAATTTTGACCCTATTTCTAACTAACATATTTGTATTCAATGATGTAATTGAAAGCATTCTAACTGAATCAGGAGTGTTGTTAGTTAAATTAATACCTTTTTTACAAGCAACTACATTTGTTAATGATCCTGAAATTACTACAGTCGCCATTAAAATTGTTAATAATTTTTTCATACTTCCACTCCCCTTTTGAATATTATAACAAAAAAGTCTAACTAAATTAGACTAAAAATTACTACCAAATTTTTGACTAGACTTAAAAATCATCACTTGTATCAAAATGAGTTGTGTCTCCACTACTACTTGGAGGTTTTCTTTTAGAAACTTTACTATCTAACTTATCATGTTTGGCTTGAAGTCGAGCATCTTTGCGTTGGGCTCGCAAATCTCCCAAATAACTAAAGAAGTCTGAGATTTTTCCTCAAACTCAAACTAATACCATTCCTAAAGTTCATAATAAAATAATGGTTGTAAAGAGACAACCAACTGCATAATATAAAACAGCTGAAACCCCAGCAGCTCTTTGAGCAAAGTCTTCTGAAATTGCTCCAGGCACTGCATGAAAAGCTTGATGAGGTAAAATCCCCCCACCTCCAGCATAAGTTATTAGACCAGGAATTAAAATAAATAACCCACCCAGAATTGAAAAATGAATGAACTTTGTTCATTTTAAGTAATCTTCTTTGGGTACTTCAATAAACCTATCACTAAGTTTTTCTTGGATAAATCAATTAGCAAAAGTAAAATACAAAAAGGGAATAATGGGAATAATGGGAATATACCCAATTACAGTGGCTGCAAAAATAAAACCTTGAGCAGAATTTGGCTCAACTCGAGAAGTTACCAATAATGAATATAAACCTTCAAACCAGTAAGAAAATGAACCTCGTAGATGTGGAACTGCATATGCTAAAATTAGCATAAGGATTTGAAAGATAAACAAGCAAGTAATAGTAAAGCACATTCAAAAAATCTTGTACAATCTTTTATAAGGTTTTAGTTTGGTGACAAAACTGTGGATTTTTTTCATAATGTGCCTCCTTACAATACTATTATTTTAAATTATTTTTAGTCCAATTTTAAAAGAATATCTAGATTTTATAATAAAATTAAGAGAGGTGAAAATAAATGAAAGTAATTAAAGTAACTCCAAGAGGATTTTGTTTAGGAGTAGTTCGGTCAATCAAAATGGCCCAAAATGCTGTTAAACAATATCCAAATCAAAAAATTTTTATGATTGGTATGCTTGTGCACAATAAAATCATTGTCAATGAGCTGAAAAACTTAGGAATTCAAGTATTAGATGATTGAAAAAAATCTCGCTATGATTTAGTTAATTCAATACCTGAGAATAGTGTTGTGATTTTTTCAGCTCATGGAACTGATCCAAAAGTTGTAGAATTAGCACTGCAACGTAATTTAACTTGTATTGATACAAAATGTGAATGAGTTCTTGAAACTGAAGTGTTAATTCAAGAACACCTAGCAAAAAGTTATGAAATTATTTTCATTGGTAAAACCAATCACCCAGAAACTGTGGCTTTAACCAGTTTAGATCCTCAACACATTCATTTAGTTACCTCACTTGCAGAAGTTGCCCTACTAAATTTAACTAGTGCAAAAATCTTTATTACAAATCAAACTACTTTATCAATCATTGATACTAATTTAATTTATCAAGCAATTTTAAAAAAATATCCTCAAGCTGTTGCAAAAAATGATATTTGTCAAGCCACTCTAGTGCGTCAACAAGCTGTCTTAGACCTAAATCCAGAGGAAATTGACCTATTATATGTTGTTGGGGATGAAAGAAGCAATAACACCCTTAAATTAGTGGAATTGGCCCAAACTAAGGGTATAAAAGCTATCAGAATTGACAGCAAAGCAGATATTGATGTAAAACAAATTTATCAACTTAACACCATTGCAGTAACTGCTGGAGCCAGTACTTCAAGCATCATTCAAAATGAAGTTATCAACTATTTACAAAGTTTATAAAAAGTCTGACCAGTGGTCAGACTTTTAGATTTTACTTAAACTACTTTAAAAAGATTTTTGATATCATAATCATAAACTACAATATCTGTGAATGTTTTGTATAGTTTATTTCTAATGTCATCAATAAAGTGATTTTCCATATAATGACCTAGGGTTAACAGATCCACATGATTTTGGTCTGCATATAGTCATTCATGTCATTTTACTTCACCAGTCACAAAAACTGCATTTTGCAGCTTTAAGTGTGACATAGTATCAGAACCTGAACCTGGAGTTAAATAAATTTTACGAACAAGTTTATTGAGGTCTGAGTTAACAGACAAAGCTAACTGTTCTTGACCAAAAATCAATTTCATATTTTCAACAATTTCAGATAAAGCAATTTCTCTTAAAAACTCAATTTTATACCCTTCTTGGTTTTCACCAACAACTTCATATTTTTTGATATTAAATCTAGTTTCTAATAAATCAATTAAATTATTTGATTCACTATTATCATAGTTTGTGTGAATTGAAAAAACTTGAATTTCATGAGCTATTAAAGCATCATAGACTTCTTTTTTAGCAGGATTTTGCAACTCCTCATTTATGTCACCAAAAAAGAAAGGGTGACGTGAAATAATAAAATTGGCTTTAGTAGTAATTGCTTTTTCAACAACATCTTTGGTAACATCTAAACACACCACCACGGCACTAATTTCATCTTGACTTGGTAAATTGTAAACCTCTTCAATTTGTAATCCAACTGTATCTCATTCAGCTGCATGAGTTTGAGGGAATAGATCATTTAAATAGTTTATTAAACTATTTGTGTTAACTTTTGACATTTGTTTTCTCCTTCTTAAGTAGTTTATTAATAAGTTTTTTCTTTTTCATAAACTGCTTATATTTTTTATCCTTTTTTGGGATTTGATTTAATAAACTGATAATTTTTTGTTCTTCTAAATAAAGCTTTTGTTCTAACAAGGCATTATTTTTAGTTTTAGACAAGATTGGTCCAAAGAACAAATCAAACTTACTTTTGACTTTATGTCCTGCAAATTTGTTAACCTTTATTATTTCATAAATAATTTCATTATCTAGAACTAAGGTTTCAGTCTCAATATAATATTTATTTTTTTTAACTCATCTCCTTAGTGGTTCCACATCTGTGTTTGGTGCTAAAACATAACAATCAATAAACTCATGATCTTTTTTAAGAATTTCTAAAATTGTGTTAGCACCCATTCCAGCAATAATGCAAGAAGAAATTTTTATTCTCTTTTCTTTAAATCATTCAATTCCATCAGCTAAAACTGGTTGTACCTTATCACTTACTGCAAAACTTTGAATGTTGTTTTTAGCAACTTGCAAAGGTTTTTTGGCAATATCTGTGGCATAGACTTTTGTAACATGCCCAGACTTTGCTAAGTAAATTGGCAAATAAGCATGATCTGTACCAATATCTGCTACAACTTCACCATCGGAAATCAGATTTGCAATAGCAAATAATCTTGGGGTTACAATACTCATCTTAACCTTTAAAGAAGTCCCTTAAAACTTTAGCTTTGGGATTAGATGCTGAAGGTTTGAACTTTCTAATAGTTTTGGCTTCAATTTGCCTGATTCTTTCACGAGTAACTTTTAATTCACGACCAACTTCTTCTAAAGTTTTGAGAGAGTCATATTTTGAAAGATGCATTTGAATAATTGCAGCTTTATATCTTTGAACTTTTTCAATTGAAGTATCATAATGAATTTCTAAATTAGCAATCACTTCTTTTAATTGTTCTGCAGAGTCATCATCGCACTCCTCTGCTAGACGAACTAAGGTTCTTAATTTTGTTGGTAAAATTCCAAAACGCATTCTAATAACTTTTTCTTCTCTGGGTTGCAGAATATCTGCAAAAACATCATCAATTACTTCACGTAATGCTTCTTTTTCTGCATATTCATCTGGAGATGAAATATCTTTGTCTTCAACAAAATCACCAAAATGGGTATCATCTTCATCACCAAATGGTTTTTCTAAACTTACTGGTTCAATTGAAAGCTTTTTGATTTCTACAACTTTTGCAGCAGTAATCCCTTTCCCAAATTTTTTTGCGATTTCTCTTGGTAAAGGTTCTCTTCCTAATTCTTGGGTTAATTGTCTTTCAATTCTAGTTAATTTATTAATAGTTTCCACCATATGGACCGGAATCCGAATTGTTCTTGCTTGATCGGCAATTGCTCTAGTAATTGCTTGACGAATTCATCAAGTAGCATAAGTTGAGAATTTAAACCCTTTGGTATAGTCAAACTTGTCAACTGCTTTCATTAAACCAATGTTTCCTTCTTCAATTAAGTCAGCAAAATCAAGACCACGATTTAGATGTTTACGAGCTACAGAAATTACTAATTTCAAGTTAGAAGTAATCAACTTATCTCTTCCTTCTTTTCTATCTGCTTCATCTTCACTTTCTAACATTTTTGCATATTCAACCTCTTCATCTTTGGTTAAAATTTTTGATGAACCAATTTGGTTGAAATATGATTTAATAATATCTTGAATTTTAGTTTCATTGCTAATCCCACCAACTCGATATTTAACTGTGGTGTTATTTTGATTTTGTTTTTTTAGGTCTTTTGCTTTTCGCTTTCTTTCAGCAAAACCTTCAACCATATCTTCAACAGATTCTTCATCATCTTCATCATCAATTTTTGCTAATTTTTCAAGGTCTTCTTCATCAATAATTTCATCAGTATAAACTACATTTCTGTTAGCAAGTTCTTCAAATAGTTCATTGATTTCTTCTTCATCAATATCTTTAAACTTCTTGTAAAAAACCTCTTGGATTTCTTCTTGTGATACTTCATTATCATTTTTTTCTAAATAATTAAATAAGTATTCCTTAAACTCTTCCATTGTTTCAAATTTTTTGTAATTTAGTGCCATTATTTATTCCTCTCCTCTTTCTTGGTCATAATTGTTCGAATCTCTTGCATAATTTTATCACATAGTTCATGCAAGATTATCTTTGCTTGGTAATCTGTGGTTTTAATCATTTTTCTCAATGTGTCATCATGCCTTGCCCACAATTTATAAAGTTTAATTGTGTCAAGCATGTCATTAATACCTCCAATTGAATAGTGCTTGTCATCTTTGGTAAAATCAAGTCGATTTTTAGTTTCATATAGTGGCGATTCACTCAGCCCTTTAACTTTAGCCAAAGAAGTTTGAATGGTTTCAAGTGAATTTCCTTGGTATTCGTTTTTTTCATACATACTGATAATATGCTGAATAACTTTCATGTAACTGAAATTTGTAAATAATTCTAAATTATTTTTAATCACTTCAAGATTTGCTGAGTTGCCAACAAGGTTAACAAGCAGTAGTGATTCAGCTCGTTTGCGACGTTCACTAAACAAGTTCTTTTGCTGAGTTGAGTGGCTAACATTAAGTTTAACAGTTTCATAGTTTTGTGCTTCAGGATTAAGAAAATCTGACTCATAGTTTTGATTTATGTTAGTGTGGATTATAAAATCATCAACAACATCTTTATTTTCAAAAGTTTGATCAACTCACAAATTATTATAATCAAACTCTTCAGGACGATAAGTGGCTTCTGGATGAACTACTTCAACTTTTGCTACAGTTTTAATTAATTTATTTATTTCATCAATTTCCACACCACTAATTTTTGCTAGACGATTGATTGAGGTTGTTTTAATAATAGCATCTCGTTCATGCTCAATAATTTCAACAATTTTTTTAACATACTCTGCTAGACTTGTTGAATTATTCTTATTAAGAAACTGCAAATAATACTCCATGGCAAAGTCAAGTGGGTGCCGCGCATTAAAGATCATTTCTTCAACCAGGTTCTTGTTCCCCTGAACCACAAGTTCATCAGGATCTTGATTGGTTTTGTTTTCAATAATAGATACATTAATGTTGCGGTCCATTAAAAATACTGCAGTCTTTAAAGCAGCACTTACTCCAGCTTTATCGCCATCTAAAAATAGTTTAAAATTTTTAGTGACTTTTGAAAAAAGTTTAACATGGTAGTCTGATAAATTAGTCCCCATAATTGCTACTGAATTTTTGATGCCAATTCTTTCTAAACTAATTACATCCATAAAACCTTCTAGAATAACAATTTCATTAGCTACTCGAATGTGGTTGATGGCATTAGCAAAGTTATAAGCAAGTTGAGATTTTTTAAAAACTATATTTTCAATACTATTTTTGTATTTGGGTTCATCACCAGTTTGAAAGGCTCTCCCTGAGAAACCAATAATATTATTTTCATTATCTCAGATTGGAAAAACAATTCTATTTTCAAAGAAATTTCATTCTTTGGTACCCTTACTTGAAAATAATTTAGAATTTTCTAAATCTCTAAGTTCAAAGCCTTTTTTTAATAGATATTGCTTTAAGTCCATATCTTTTGGAACAAAACCAATGTGAAATTTTGAAATTTCACTTTTTTTAATGCCTCTTTGCATTAGATATTCTCGAGCTAGTTTAGCACTTTTTGTAATTAACATGGCATTAAAAAATTTAGCAGCTTCATTATTAATAACTAAAACTCTAGCCTCAGCATTGTTAAATCGAGGGCGATCATCAAGATTTTTTAGACCATCAATTTTTACTTTGACTGTTGAGGCTACAATATTTAGTGCTTTAAAAAAGGTTGTGTTATTAAATTCTTGAACAAAGGTAATAACATTACCCCCAACTCCACAAACAAAACATTTAAAGATTTTTTTAGATGGAGCTATGTGTAAAGATGGATCTTTATCGTCATGAAAGGGACAAACAGCTAAATAATTGCGACCTTTTTTTTGGATATCTAAGTATTTGCCAATAATATCTGCTATATTTGCTTTATTAATGACTTCATCAATTTGTGCTTGATTAATTGCCATGTCCATCACCTCACATCTTTTATAATTTTGTTGTTAAGTAATTTTTAAGTTCACTCAATGCCACTTTGACTTGTTTCATTGTATCACGATCTCTGACAGTTACAGTCTTTTCTGTTTCTGTGTCAAAATCAATTGTAACACAAAGTGGAGTTCCTATGGCATCTTGTCGGCGATAACGTTTACCAATATTTCCAGTAACATCCAAAACTGCATCAAAATCTACTAACAACTCTTCATAAAGTTGCTCAGCAGCTGCATTTTGTTGTTTTTGTAAAGGAAAGACTGCCACTTGATATGGAACTAAGTTATTTGGTAATTTCATAACTACCCTTTCACCATTTTCAACAGCCTCTTCAGTGTATGCTTGACAAAAGATTGCTAACATTAGTCTTTCGACTCCAACACTTGGTTCAATTACATATGGTAGATACCTTTCATTTGTATTTGGATCTAAGTATGTTAAATCTTGAGCACTAAATTTTTGGTGTTGAGATAGGTCAAAGTCTCCACGATGTGCAATCCCTCATAACTCACCAGTTCCAAATGGATATTTAAATTCAATATCCACTGTTCTTTTAGCATAGTGTGCCAACTCTTCTTTATTGTGTTCTCTAACTAAAAAATTATTGGGGTGAATTTTTAAAACATCTTTCAAGAAAGTTTGAACTTGATTTAACCAGTATTCAAATCAGTCAAAATTATCACTTGGAGCAAAGAAAAATTCTAATTCCATCTGTTCAAACTCACGAGTTCTAAAAATAAAGTTCCCAGGAGTTATTTCATTTCTAAAAGACTTCCCAATTTGTCCTATTCCAAATGGTAGTTTCTTGCGCATTGCTCTTTGACAATTTTTGTATTGTGCAAAAATTCCCTGTGCTGTTTCAGGTCGTAAGTAAACTACAGACCCTTCATCTTCAACAACACCTTGATTTGTTTTAAACATTAAAGCAAATTGTCGAATATTGGTGAAACTTTGTTTTTGACACTTAGGACATAAAATCTTTTTGGCTGTAATAAACTCTTCAAGTTGTTGATTGGTTCACCCGCCAACATTTAATTCAGGGAATTTTTCCTCAATTAGCTTATCAGCTCTCCAACGAGACTTACATTCCTTACAATCAATTAATGGATCATTAAAATTTCTTAAATGACCACTAGCTTCTCAAACTTTGGAATTAAGAATAATTGATGAATCCAAACCTAAATTATGAGGGTTTTTTTTAACAAAAAACCCCCATCACAATTTTTTTAATTTTGCTTTAATTTCAGCACCTAATGGTCCATAGTCTCATGAATTTGCAAGTCCCCCATAAATTTCAGACCCCTGAAAAATAAAACCTTGTGCCTTCAAGTGAGCAATTAATTTTTCCATTTCAATTTTCATTGTGTAATCTCCTAAATAAATAGATAATTTTAAATCCAAAACCTAAAATTAAATACCCACATATTTTCCTATAAAATTAATACTTGTCTACCCAATATAAGTGTTATTGATAGTTCATTATTATTTTATCGTTAATTTTCATAACTGCACTATTTTTAATAATTTTTAATGCCCCTATGAAAACACCCAATTCATCAACCAAATAGTTTATCAAAAACTGATGGAGAACTATTAAATCATTAGTATTATAAATCATTTCTGTTAATTGGGTAAAATTAAATTCATTAAAACTACTAAAAATTTTCACAAATGATGGTGGTTGTTTTTTTTCACCAGGTCATAAGCATTTAACACAAACTAGTGTTTTATCAGTATATTCAAATCGAGCATATGAGTTGGTGGTTTTTTTACAACGACTACAGCGATTAGTTCGCAAACGATATTCACTATTTTGAATAAAGTAAAGCAAAAAAATTGCATAGTTTAAAAAACCATTTCTTTTGGCTTTCATGTTTTCTAAAACTGTTTTAAAAGCATAATAAATATTTACTGCTTTAAAACCTGGGGGTAACAATTGGGTTAACAAATTTACCAAAATCGAGACAAAAACATAGTTATTGTAATTTGTGGCAATGGCATAAAAATCAACAATTAGTCTCCCTGTTTTAAGCTTACTAACCTTCTCATCTTTACGAGCTTTAAATATTTCAAATTCACTACAAGTCAAATTTTGGACTGAGTATTTATTTTTTGAACCCTCTTTATTAACTCCAGGAGCAAAAAAAGATAAAATCCCAAATTGTTTTGAAAAAACCTTAACAATTTTGGCAAAATCATCATAATCAATACTATCTAAAACAATTCCCTCAATTTTTACAGCACTCATTTTTGCTCCTAATAACTATCCTTATCATAACCAAGCTGCTTAATTAGTGAAGCAGATTGTCTTCATTTTGCTTTGGTTTTAACATATAACTCCAAGTAAAATTGTTTATTAAATAGTTCTTCAAGTTTTTTTCTAGCCTCAGTACCAATTGCTTTAATTTTACTTCCCTTGTTACCAATTAAAATTCCCTTTTGACTATCTCTTTCAACAATAATCGAGGCAATAACTTTAATTAAAGTATCTTTTTCTTCAAACTTATCAATCAAAATTGCTACACTATGAGGAACTTCTTGTTCGGTTTGTAGTAAAATTTCTTCACGAATAATTTCACGAATTAAAAAACGCTCAGGTTGATCAGTATACTGGTCATCTGGATAAAACTTAATTCCTGTATTAGGAAAAACTTGTTTAATTTCATCTAATAAAGCTGGTAAATTTAAACCAGTTGTTGCACTAACTGGAATTATCTTAGCAAATTTGTAACCATAATTTTTTCACTCTTGGATTTTTAAATCTAATAATTCCTTTGAGACTAGATCTGCTTTGGTGATGAGTAAAAAAACTGGTACATCTCTTTCTTGTAATGATTTAACTAAAAAGCGGTCATTTTCTCCAATAAATTCATCACTTGGTGCTAAAAGTAAAATTACATCTGTGCCCTTGGTTGCTTGCAAAGCCACTCGGTTCATATAACGATCCAATTCATTTTGAACTTTATGTAGCCCTGGAGTATCCACAAAAACAATTTGAGCATCTGGTGTAGTTAAAATACCTTGAATTCTATTTCTAGTGGTTTGTGCCTTTTCAGTGACAATTGACACTTTTTTATTTAATAATGTGTTTAATAATGTTGATTTTCCCACATTGGGACGACCAACAATACTTACAAAACCTGATTTTATTTTTTCCAAAACTATTTCCTCTAAACTAAATGGTAGTTTCACTTTCTTTGATTTCTTGTTTTTCTTCACGCTGTTCTAAATACTTTTCAAAATCATCTTTGTTGTCAAACATATTTAAAACAACTGCTTTGATTTCTTCTTTATCTTTTAAAGTTCAGGTATACCGAATTGCTGCCCTAAAACTGTATCCCCAAGGGAATAGCAGCATTATGTAACAATACATATATCAGTTACCACTTTGTCAAGCTTGACCTTGGATTAGCACAAGTCCATAAATGGCTAAACCCAATAAAAAGGTTTGGTTTAATCAGTAAAAAATTAAGCTTAGTCGATTATAAGGCACTACAAATGAAGCTATAAAAACAACATAACCAAAAATTAAAATTATATATTTAAAAACTAAGAATTGAGTGTTAGCAAACACATCCATCAGTTCAAAAACTGAGGCAATAAAAATTGAAAACCACCCAGCAATTATCATTCCTCGACGAGATTTGATTTCCCCAGGAGTGACTCAGGTTTTAAAAACAAAACCATTTTCTTTGTCTTCAGTACGACGATAACGATCAATTCTAATTCATTCACGATTTCAAATGTTAACTTCTCTTCACAAGTCTGAGATTGGTGCAAAAGAAATCATTGCCCCAATTATCATGACCACTCAAATTCATTGTGTGGTGATAACAGTGAAAAATCCTGAGAAACTGTTAAAATTCTGTAAAATACCAACCCATGCTAAGATAAAGATAAAACTTGAATAAAGCATGGCCTCTGCAATGTACAAGGCATTAAAAATACTTGTAAAAATTGTTACCCCTTTCCCCAATGTCATATTTAACATCACAATCATAACAATTGCTAGCAAGAAAATATGATAAAGTTGGACTGATAAAAAGAAATTTAAAACAAAAACTTGTTCTTTTAACAATCAAAGTTGTTCAGCTGGCACAACTGCATTAGAACCAATATTAAGACCGACAGTAAGACGAGCATATAAGAAAAAGCAAATTCAAACTGCTTGAAAAGGCATTAGATAAGTTGCACTACACAAAATTCTAATTCTTGATAAAAAATCACCTTCAGAAACTATATTAACATTTTTAGATTTTAAAAATCTTTTAGTATAGATATTTCCAAGTTTTCCCATAACTAAACGATCAGATAATCCAGATTTGCTTGCCATTCTTACACCTCCAATTTTTAAAAAAACATATTAATAAACACTAATACTCAACCTAGAAAAAAGACAGAAATAGATGATCAATAAATGATTTTAAAGTCTTTTCAAACTTTTTCTTTTTTTGCCAGATTGATTTGACGAACTTCATCGTTGACAACTCTTTTGATGCGGAAAAATTCAAGTGTTTTAATTATTCCACAAAAAAACACAGTACACAGAAAAATTACACAAATGCTGACTATTCCACTAACTTTTGTCATTGTATTGATTTGAAATAATCAATTGGGAAAGTCCAAGTAAGAACCACCCATAACTACACCCACAGTTAGTATCCAAACTCAAAAATGAGTTCAAGCCTTTCCTCAAATTGCAGATGAGATAAAGTTTTTTGCGTGCAACTCATTAAAATATCATAATAAATCACGACTATTATACTCCATAGCTCCTGCAAAAATTGAGCGAGCATAGTTAACATCTCTGTAAAGCAACCTTTTGTTAACATTTGTTAATTTAGATAAATTCAAGTCATACTTTAGTTTTTCAAATAACTTTTCACCATCAACTCTAGTATGTAAACGGCCATTTAAAATTCTTCTTTGAATTGCAGCAAAAATTAGGGGTGTAATTACAACCAAAATAAACCCCACTGCTGCAAAAGCATCAGTTACTATTGTGTCTCAACTAAACCAACTAATCACAAAATTGCCTCCTTGCTTTGTATCATTATATAAAATTCTGACTTAAAATGATATTAAAACTAATAAAATTAACACTTGGGGATTAAGCTAAATCACAAGCTGTAAACCCTTCTGGTAGAAAATACCCAATTGTGTATTCACCAACAAAATCATTTTTGTTAAAAATCCACATTTTTTGATTTGGATCTAAAATTTCAATTAAAGTCTGACGACATGTACCACAAGGTGAACCAAATTTATCTGAATCAGTGTATAAAGCCACCAATTCAACATCATTTTTATTGTAACCTTGGGCCACCAATTGAGGTACTGCAGCTCTTTCTGCACAAATTGTTGGGTTATATGCAGCATTTTCAACATTAACTCCAATAATTTTTTCCCCATTTTTTAAGTAAATGATACAAGCTACTTTAAAATGAGAATATGGCACATAGGCTCTTTCTTTTAATTTCTTTAACTCTTCAAATACTACTTGTTTATCCATATTAATTACCTGCCATTCTAAGAAGTGACTGACATGATAAAGTCAATTAATTTTGGTAAGAATAATAAAAATCCAATTGCAACTGAACAAATTGCATTAATAATACTTGCAGCTGCACAAATATCTTTGATTTTTTTGGCTTTAATGTTGTATTCAAAACTTAACAAATCAACAAAGTTTTCAATTGAAGTGTTAACAAATTCAAAACCAACCACAACTCCAATTGTTAAAATTAGAATTGATCACTCAATGGTTGAAATTTTTAATCAAATTCCCAAACCTACACACAAAACAATTACAATTAAGTAAACAATAAGAGTAGACTCTTCTTTTAAAGCAGTAATAACCCCTCTTGCTGCATTACCAAATTTGTTTTTTACCCTAATTCCGACATTAGCTCTTTTTTTAATTTTTTTATCTTTATCTGCCATGTTTCTGCTCCCTTCCTAATATTATACTATTTTATAGTCAACATTAATCACTTTTAAGATATTATCTGTTAAACTAAACATTATTTCCGCTGCTGTTTTATCAAGTTCATGGTCATAACCTAAAATGTGCAGTAAGCCATGAGTAAATAGTCAAGCCATTTCATTGTAAATTGTGTGATTGTATTCTTTTGCTTTTTTTTGAGCAATTGAGTAAGTGATAAAGATATCACCAATTTCTTTAAAATCCAACTGGTCATAGATTCCCATTGGATCATCAATTGGAAAAGAAAGTACATCACCAGCATAATCTTTACCTCGATAAGTTTGATTCAAATTTAGTGATTTTTCTTCATCAATAAAGTTTACTGATAACATTAAATCCTGAGTAATTTTTAATTGTTGTTTGGTAATTGCTAAAATTTGTTGAAAAACTGCTTCATAACTGTGAAGTTCAGGTAAATCAAATTCATATGTAAAACTAATTTCTTCCATATTTAAAACCCTCACTAAGTTAATTATAACAACTATTCTAGTGATGCAAACAAATACTTAAAGAGACTAGTTTTTGCCCCATACAATTCCACAGTGCTGACAAAACTTTGTAGATTTTTTAAATCAACATCTTCTAAGTAAAGCAAACCATCTTTATAAACTAAATGTTTTGTTGGTAAATTTTGAGCTGTTGTGACATAATTGATTGTAAAATACCTAATTTCACTCAGGTTTATTTTGCTTTGAGTTAATAGAATGGCTTTTCGACTAATTTGTCCGGTTTCATCCACTTGATCTTGAACAACCACAACTTCATGATAAATGTTTGTTTTTTGTAAAAACAACAAACCAATTATACCAGTAAGAGCTAGTAAACAATGACAAAAATAGCTACCCAATGATTTATTTTTCATTTTTAATCACCATATGTTTTGCAAAATAGTTTTGATAATGTTTGTTATGATCGCTCATTATTATCAGAGAGTTTGACTTACACTGTAAAAACTTCTCAAATAAATCATAGGCTGGCTATGATCAACATTACTAAGTGGCTCATCAATTAAATATACTTGTTTACTTGTGAAAAATAAAGCCATAAAGTTAATGATTTGTCTTTGACCTTTACTTAAATTGGCCCCATTATCTCGTAAAGTTTTGTGTAAATCAAGATTATGGGTTTTTAAAATTGTTAAAAAATCCAGTTGTTTAAATAACTCTAGGTCAATTTTATTTTTAAATTGTTGTAAATTTGCTCACACTGTACCATTAAATAAATAATCATATTGACCAAGGTATAAAACACTTTCTCTTAATTTGGTTTTATTAATGTTTTTTAGGTCAATTCCATTAATCAATAACTCTCCTTCATAATTGTTAGTGCTGCCACATAACAATTGTAAAAAACTAGTTTTTCCACTCCCACTCATTCCAGAAATAAAAGTGTTTTGGTTAATTGAACAGTTAATATTATTAACTGTTCTAACTTCATTTTTATATTTATAAAGATTTTTACATTCAAAACTTTTAATTGTTTCTAACTCAACAATTTCTGGGTTTTCTTCACTGCTTTCTAAAAGTAGTTTAACTTCATTAAGAGCAATTTTATTTGTTTCACGATTTAAAATAGTACTTAAAACTGTTTCAGAAAAACTAGTGCAATATGCTGAGATTGAAACATAAAATAATAACTGTTCAAAACTTAGTTTTTCTTTAAAAATCAGAATTTGAGCAATATAAAAAGTTAGTAAGAAAGCTGCTTTAACCACTAAATTAACTATAAAATGATTAAAATTTTTAATCACATCAATTTTGTTTTCATGTTCTAAACTGAGGTTAAAACTTGAATTGATTTTATTGCGATAAACTGGCTCTAAATTTTTGGTTTTAATTTCTTGGTTCCCATCCAAGAGTTCTCGAAATAGAACACTAAAATTGATACTATCTTGATGAGCTGCTAAAACTCTATCCTTTAAAATGCTATTAAAAAAAATTGAACTTAAAAAGCATAATGTATTTTCAATTAAAATTAAAATTAAAAAAGTTGGTGATAATCATGAGATTAAAACAACTGCCATTAAAAATAAAACCCCTTGACTTGGAATCGTTAAACAAAATTGAATCAAAGCTTGAGTAATTGTATTAATGTGCATAATCTTTTTGATTCAGGCTTCTTTTTTTTGTGTTTCTAGGATTTCAAAATCAATTTCAAGCAATTTATTAAAATAGATGTCATACAATTTCTTGTTTAAATTCAAGCGAATATTAAAAACTAAACGACTAAGACTTCAAGTTAAGAAAATTTGGATAAAAAATAAAATTCCATAGCCTAAAAAAAGGACCTGCTTATTGCTTGCAACACCAATTTTTAAATTTTGAGCATAGGTTTTTAAAAAACCATTTGCTAACATGATTGCTAAATTCAGCATAATCGCAATCACAAAGTAAAAAGAAAAATTCTTAATGTCTTCAAAAAGAAAATGACTTCAATTAAATAATGAATTTACCTTGAATTTATATTTGTTTAGTTTTCTAGCAATACCAAAGTAACCACTAAACTTTGTCTGTAGTTCTTTGAGTTGAATTCATTTAATGTCCTTGTCATTAGGATCACCAACCAAAACTTTGGTGCCTTTGATTTTATAAACAACAATAAAATGTTCTTGATAATCAATAACTAAATTTAAAATCATCGGTTCAGCTGGACATAACTCACAAAAGTCTTCAAATGAAGCATAGTATGATTTAAATTCAATGTTATATTTGGCAAAAATTAGTTCCAGATTGTAAAAACTTAGTTCATTGTCAAAAACTACACTCTGGTATTTTAGCTCTTCAATAGTGAGCTCACTATTTTGTAAATAATTAATTAGCATACAAGTTACTGCGACCCCGCAATCCTTGTTGATTTTTTGTTGGATAAATTTGTACTGCATAATGCCCTCCTAATTATATAATCGTATTGATTTTGGAGTTTTTGCACAAAAAAAACCATTAAAATTTAATGGCAAATCGGATAAAAATTATTTCTGTAAATTTAAGAATTGCTTTCTTTGGTTTTCCTTTTAAAAAGAAGCTAAAAGTAAATTCCTCAGTACTTGGATTATAAGTATTTAAAGTGGCATTGAATTCACTAACCCCTTCATAACTGGTGCTTGTCTTTAAAAAAAAGTATTTATTGATGTTATTAATAAGCACTTCTTTATTTTTAACTTGGCGCTCAGCTCCAGCACTAGCAACCTCTAAAACATAAGGTTCAGTTAAATCTGTGTCATCATCAAGCAAAACAGAAATAGCTTCATTGGCTGCAATCAAGTTATCAAATTCAACATTCGTCACACTTGAATCACTATTTTCTGCTAAAATTTGGAGTACATTGGTTTCATGCTCATAAATTCAGTTAATTTCAAACAATTGCAAATGGTTTTGTGCTAGAATTTCTTGAATTTGGGTTTGATACTTAGTGATAATTTGTGCTTTTGACATGTTTTGCTCCTTATTTTGTATAAATTAATTATAAAGTAAAATTAATCAAACAAACAAAAAAATAGTTTAATTTAAAAAACAGCTTTATCACTAAGCTGTTTAAAAGTTAAATGAAAGTTGCTCATCTTCTTTAAGATTACTTAAAATTTTTAATTTTCTAAAAGTTTCTAATTGAGTTTTTGTCACCTGAGAACGTGTAGTTAAATCTTTGATACTTGAAATTGGTTTTTCTTCTCGGGCTGCCACAATTGAATTTGCCACAGCTTCACCAAGTGAATCAATTACATTAAATGGTGGATAAATAACTTTTTTGCCATTTTCTTCAACTACTTTGAATTTTGCAGCATCAGAAATATTAATGTCAATATTTTTAATAAAAATATTTCTTTCAAACATTTCAATTAAAACTTCATAAATTGGTTGTAAACTTTTTTCTTTACTTGAAACTGCTTCTTTGTTTTTAACTTTTTGCTCAAATTGTTCATATTGAAACTTAACTGCACTTAAACCACCAATAACAGCTTCTAAGTCAAAAAAGTCTGTTCGGGTAGTAAATCAAGTGGCATAATATTCTTCTGGGTAATAAATTTTGTACCAAGCTACTCGATAAGCCATTAATACATAAGCTGTGGCATGAGCTTTGGGGAACATGTATTTAATTTTTAAACAAGAATTAATGTATCACTCTGGAACATTGTGTTGTTTCATAACATCAATTCAGTCTTGACTCAGACCTTTCCCTTTTCTCACACTTTCCATAATATTGAAACTAGTTGAGGGATCAATTTTTTTTGACATTAAATAAACCATAATGTCATCACGACAACCAATCACTGATGAGATGTTGGCAATTTTACTACTGATTAGTTCTTGGGCATTTCCCACATAAACATCAGTCCCATGACTTAACCCTGAAATTTGAACTAAATCAGCAAAAGTTTTTGGTTGAGTTTCTTTTAACATATTTCGCACAAATGAAGTTCCAAATTCAGGCAGCCCAATAGCTCCTGTGGTTTCACCCAGAATTTGACTTGGATTTAAACCTAAACTAGTTAAATTTGAAAACAATGCATAAACTTTTTTATCATTGGTTGGGATCTTTTGAGGATCAACTCCAGTTAAATCTTGGAGCATTCTTAAAGCAGTAGGATCTTGATGCCCTAAAATATCCATTTTTAATAAATTATCATGAATTGAGTGGAAATCTAAGTGAGTTGTCAGCCATGAACTGTTTCTATCATCTGCAGGGAAATTAACTGGAGTAAAATCTTCAATTTCATATTCTTTTGGTAAAATAATAATTCCCCCTGGATGTTGTCCAGTGGTTCTTTTAACTCCAACTGCTTGATTTGATAGTCAGTCAACTTCAATTTGACGTTTTTGTTCTACCCCTTGTGCCTCAAAATACCCCATAGTGTAACCATAAGCCATTTTTGCAGCAACTGTTGAAATGGTTCCAGATCTGAAAACATTTGCTTCTCCAAACATTTCTTTTGTAAAATTGTGAGCAATGGGTTGATACTCTCCTGAAAAGTTTAAATCAATATCTGGTACTTTATCTGCATTAAACCCTAAAAAAGTTTCAAAAGGAATATCATGACCATCACCAATTAATTGGTGACTACAATTTGGACAAGGTAAATCTGGTAAATCATAACCACATTTGTATTCTTCAGGTGTTTCAAAGTTTGAATATAAACAATGTTCACAGCGATAATGTGGTTTTAAAGGATTAACTTCAGTTATTTTTGAAGTGGTTGCCACAAATGATGAACCAACTGAACCTCTGCTTCCAACCAAATAACCATCTTCATAACTTTTTTTAACTAATAAATGAGAAATTCAATAAATAACTGCAAAACCATGTTTAATAATTGAACTTAGCTCTCTTTCAAGTCGATCAATAACAATTTGGGGTAAATTTTCCCCATACAGTAAGTGAGCGTTTTTATAACATTCATCTCTTAACAAGACATCAACATTGTCAATTTTTGGAGTATATAATTCAGTTTTTAAAGGTTTGATATCACCTTGGATTAAATCTGCAATTTTGTTTGGATTAGTAATGACAATTTCATGAATTAATTCACTATCTTCTAAAAACTTAAACTCTTCTAACATTTCATTAGTGGTACGCAAATGTTGATCGGGATTATCTTTAACTCGACGACGATAATCAAATAAGGGGTGAGCTACTCCACCCAGACCTTTTGTGTTAATATAAATATCTCGAACAATTTTTGCCTCAGGTTTCACATAATGAGCATCACTGGTTGCAACCACTAGTTTATTTTCTTCAACAGCCACTTGAATAATTGTTTTGATAAATTGTTTTAATTGAGTTTCAGTTAAATCTCCAGTTTGTAATAGTTTTTTGTAGACTGCTAACGGCTGAACTTCAATGTAATCAAGTGCTCTGATAGTATTATGCAACATAGCTTTTGTTCCTGTACGAACATTTTCAAAAACTTCACCATTCAAACAACCACTACCCAACAAAAGATTTTTATTTTGATTTAATCTAGTTAATTCAGATTTAAAAATTTTTGGAGAGTTGAGGAAATTTTTAGTATGTGAAAAAGAAATTATCTTAAATAAGTCTTTTAAACCATCTTGGTTTTTAGCTAAAACTTGTAAGTGATAGCCTCTAACTCGACTGTGATTTTCATCAGTTAATTTATCTGACTTGATAAATTTATTTCAATCAGTATCCAAATCAACAGGTTGAATTTGACGAGCTTCACTTCAAATTCTTTCAAAAATACTAGTTAATACTTCAGCATCATAGTCTGCACGGTGAGCGGTTTTTTCATCATAATCAATATTATAATACTTTGCCACTGTTCCTAGACGATGGTTTTTTAACTTTGGCAAGATTGCTCTTGCCAAAGTCATAGTATCAATAACAGTATTTGTTAGTGGTGGGTAATTTAAACGCTGTGCTAGTGCATCTAAAAAGTTAAAGTCAAAGTTAGCATTGTGGGCAATTAAAATCGCTCCTTGAATTAACTCATAAATTTTTTTAAACTCAACTTCAATTGAGTTTTTATCTTCTAGCATATCATTGGTAATGTTAGTAAGTTCAGTAGTAAAGTCTGAAATTGGTTGCTTTGGTTTAAAAAGTCAATCTTCACTTTTTGATTTTCCAGTTGCATAATCATAAACATTTGCCCCAAATTCAATAATTTCATCAAACTCAGGTGACAACCCTGTTGTTTCTAAGTCAAAGATCACAAACTTAGCTTCTCTCAAGTTTTGTCCTGTTGGGTTTTTAACAATTCAATATTCATCCTCTAATACCACAATTTCACTACCATAGATTAACTTTAATTGTTCTGCCTCTGGAACATTAGCATTAACTTCTTTTAAAGCACTAAAAGCATCTGGATAGGTTTGAACATTTAAGTGGTCTGTGATGGCAATGGCTTTTCAACCTCATTTTTTTGCAGTTTGAATGTATTCTTTAGCATCACTAACCCCATCCATAGCACTCATTTTTGTGTGTGTGTGGAGTTCCACTCTTTTTTCAACTGCATCATCAATTATCTCTAAATTTTTTGATTCAATTTTACAATATTTGTTTATGTAAAACACATGTTCTTTGTCATAAGATGAGTAAGTAAAATTACCATTTAGAGCAACTCAATCTCCTGTTTTTAATTTATCATTACCAGAGGTTGCAAAAAATTGCTCAGTTTCATGATCTACCTCATCAAACAAAGTGATTTCAGCACCCCTTTGAAAATAAACTGCTTTAACTGCTGAAGTTTTATCAGCAATTCCCACAGTATAGATTTTGCGATCTGCTTTAGATTTTTTAATTACTAGTGAAATAATTTGACCATGAACTGTGACATTCATAGCATCTTCTTCTAAATCATGTAAACAAACATAATCAGGTTTCCCCAAATCTACTTTTGCTTTAAAAATCTGTTTTGGCTTATTAGTTGTATTTGTTTGAGTTGAAACTGGTTGTTGAGTTTGCACTATTTGTTGGGCTTGTTGAACAAATTTCTCATTAACTGCATTTAAGATTTCATCACTTTTATTTTCGCTAACAGCCACCCTGACTCTAACACCTTCAAAACCATATTTTGAAAGTTTAGCTTGGTAGTATTGTAAATGTTGGAGCAACAAATTTTTTTCAGTTTCAGTTTCAGTTACAAAACTGACTTGTTTTTCTTCACAATCATATAAAACACTTGCTGGAGATAGTGACAAGATAGTTCCAGTTTTATATTCTGCTTTGTTATCCTTAACATATTCAATGTATCTTCAAATTAAATCATGAGTATAATTTTTATTAGCAATACATAAATTTATTTTTGCTTTTAAATGATTTGTTTCTTTAATTAAACCAAATTCAAGTTTATGTAAAATATGGGTTGGCAAAAAATCATTAAGAGATAAATAAATCCTAATTTCATTTTTACTTTTTGAAAAAACTTTTTCAATGATTTTAGCTCCACTGAAATATTCTTGTTCTTCTGCTTCAGTGAAGTAAATATTCATCATTTCTAAAAGCTCTTTAAGCCCTGGTTCCATAAACTTTTATCCTCCTCTTACCGCATAAAATCTACTACTGTAATTGTTGCAAATAGTAGTAAAAACATAATTGCTCCAATTACATACACTGTTATTTTATATTTTTCTGGTAGTTCTTTTCTTAAAATCATTTCTAAAATAATCTCTAACGTTTTATAACCATCAAGTGGTGGGATGAAAACCATATTCAAGATGAATAAATTGGCACTTAACATTCCCACATACAAGAAAAATTGTTGAGCACTCCCAAACATTGCAGCTGTTTGCCCTGCAATTCCAACTGGACCAGCTAGACTTGAAAATCTACCTGTAAAAATCATTCCAAAAGATTTAATAATTGAAATTGATTGATTGAAAGTTTCACTTCACCCATATGCATAAGCTACTGTTGAATCTTTAAAGTATCGGGTTGGTGCGGCTAAACCAACTAAATCACCCAAACTATATTCATCGACACTACTGTGTCGAGTTCATGTAACATCAGATTCTTGTGTAGTGCCACTAAACTTGTTGACTATTTTATAAGCAAAGGCCAAGTTTAGTTTAACATCAGTTTCTGCAAATTGTTGCCTTAAATCAGCAATTGAAGCATTAAAACTAGTGGCTGTTCTTAGAAAGTTGGCTGAACGAGTTGCCCCAACCTCATTTATTTTATATTTTTGTGATAACTCATTCCAGTCATCTCTTTCAGAAATATTGTCAAAAACAATTTCTGAGCCATTACTTAATTGTCAACCTCAAATCACATAGACTTGATTTGCATCAGGTTTTGCTGTTGATTCATCTAAAAGTTTTCAAGCAATTTTATCTTGACTATAGTTTGCACCAATTCAATTTTGATCATTTGGTTTTGACTGGGTAATGGCAAATGTTAAAGTAAAAATTGTTAATGCCACAAACAAATTCATTAGTGGTCCAAAAATTATAAACAATAATTTTTTTCAGCGTTTAATATAATCTAATTTTCTCTCATCTGGAATTTCTAAATCTGCTCGTGCTGCTGGGGGGTCAACTTTGTCTGAGGCAATTGAACAATACCCTCCTAGTGGCAATAAACGAAATGTAAGTCAAGTCTCTTTACCTTTAAAAGTAAAAAGCTTAGGACCAAAACCAATTGAAAATTCATAGACAAAAGCACCAGCCAGTTTAGCAACAATGAAATGTCCAAATTCATGAATGGTAATTAAGGTTAGTATTATAATTATTCCTACAAAAAAACCTAGTAGTAGTGTAAATGTTGCAGTCATTAACTCATTTCCTCTCTAATTTTTTGTTCAGTTAATTTTCTGACTAAAGTATCAAACTCTTCAATTTCTTGATATGTTTGCAAAACTTGCAAAGGACAGTCTTGAAAAACCTGTTGAACTAATTTGGTAATTTGATAAAATGAAATTTTATTAGCTTGAAATTGAGCCACACAAACTTCATTTGCTGCATTCAAAGCTACTGCTAATGAATTGTTTTCATTTAAACAGGCTTGTGCCATTGCAATTGGGGTGAATCTCTTTTGATCAATAATCTTTAAATTTAAAGTCACTAATTCTTCAAAGTTTAAATTTTTTTGACCAATAAAACTAGTACGAGTAGGATAATTTAAAAAGTAATTAATCACTTGTTTCATATCTGGAACAGACAATTGTGCTTTAATACTACCATCAACAAATTCTACCATTGAATGAATAATTGATTCAGGATGCACTAAGGTCACAATTTTGTTGGTTTGAAAAAGGTGGTAAACTTCTAAAATTTCAAATGCCTTATTAAACATTGTAGCACTATCAATTGTAATTTTTGCACCCATATTTCAACTTGGATGTTGAAGAGCAGCCACTAAATCAACTTTCTTAGTTTCTGCTAAACTCTTGGTGCGAAACGGTCCACCTGAAGCAGTTAAATAAATCTTATTAATTTCTTGATTTGCTTCCAAACACTGTCAAATTGCACAATGTTCAGAGTCCAAAGGATAAATTTTTGCCTGTTGAGACTGACTTAATAATTTTTGAATGAGAGCACCTGCAACCACAAAAGATTCTTTGTTAGCATTTAAAACAATTTTCTCCTGTTGCAAAGCTGCCAAAGTAACTTTAACACCAAAAAAACCTGATAATGCATTAATGATCAAATCTCCTGGTTCATTAAGTAATTGAGTGACATCAGTTTTGATAAATTTTACTTGTGGAAATTGGGTCTGTAGTTCTGGTTGTACATTATTTGCATAAACCATTTTAACAGTTTTAAAATCATTTAAAATTGTTGCAATAACTTTGTCATTATCCCCCACACTAAAAGCAGTTAAACTAAATTTCTGTGTATTTGCCTTTAAAATTTCTAAGGTTTGACTACCAATATTTCCTGATGCTCCAAATAAAATTACTTTCTTCATAATTAAGACCCCTTATCAAATCAAGATAGCTACAATTAGAAATAAAATAGCTCAAGAAAAGATAATTGAATCAAGACGATCTAAAACTCCACCATGACCAGGGATTATTTTAGAAAAGTCTTTGATTTGACAAGTTCGTTTTACTCAAGAATACAATAAGTCACCAAACATCCCAATGATTGGAAAAAGCAGACTGAATAATACATAAATTAAGATAGGATAAACATCCCCAGATTTACTAGCTCAATCATTAATTGGCTTGGTAAATGGAGCAAAACTACTTGCTGCAAAATAGAAGGTAAGAGCATAAGCTAATCCACCAACAAAAGCAATTGATAATCCAAAAGCAGCACCCTCTCAGGTTTTTTTAGGACTGATTTTTGGTGCCAATTTTGTTTTTCCTCAGGCCATTCCACCAATATAAGCAAAGGTATCTCCAAAAATAATCATTAACCAAATTCAAACAATAGTGTTAAATGAAAGCCTAGTTTCATATGGAGGTGAACCAAATAGTGACAAACTAGTTATAGTAAACCCTTTGAAACCAATCACTAACACTAACATCATTAAATAATTGATTAAGGCTTTTTGTAAACCAATGTTCTTGTCAAGAATTCCAAGACAAATAAAGACAAATGAAATTAAAATTACTATTAGAACAAAAATTCATGGTTGGGCAATAGTGTTAAGGGTTCTGCCAAAATGTAAGTAAAAATGAAATTGATAAAGATTTGTAGTAATTGGATATAAAAATGCCAATAATACCAAACAATTTATTATTAAATGCTGTCATCACTTTTTAAAACCAGTGGCTTTATTCATTTCAATGGTTGCAAAAATAATAATAAAGAAAGTTCCCAAATATGAAGCATAAGCTGCAATTTCTATTAAAGGCAGATCTTGTTTATAAGTATAAACAGCACCAGCAGAAATATATAAAACTAATAAAATCAACATTACAATTGTAGATCATAATCTAGTCATAAAACTTCGCTTACCTTCAGCGGTTTTAAAATGATTTATTGAATGCTTCTCTTTGGGAGTTCTCAAGTCTTGTGTTTCTTGATTAGAATCAATATTTTTCATTTTTACACCTCTATTCTTCCAAATCTTCTATCTCTGGCATAATAATCTGCAATAGCAGTTTTCAAAGCTATTGCATCAAAGTCAGGTCAATAAATTTTTGTAAAGTAAAGTTCTGCATAACCAAGTTGCAATAACATAAAATTACTTAATCTTTGTTCTCCTCCAGTTCTGATCAAAAAATCAATTGGTGGAGAGGCACAAGTATATAAATTATTATATATTAAATCTTGATTTATATCATTTAATTCAAATTTTTGTTGCAAAATGCCCTGACAAATCTTTGTCACAGCACTCACCAATTCCTCACCACTACCATAATCTAGTGCCAAATTAACTATAGTTTTGGTTTGTTGTTCGGTTTTGCTCTCTGCATTTTCCAAAGCTTGTCTGGTTTTTTTAGGAACTTTTGTACGACGTCCAACTCAAATTATTCTAATCCCATTTGCAATGTATTTTTTAAGTTCCTTGTCACTAAAGATTTGACCTGGGAATTTCATTAAATAATCAACTTCTTTTACTGGTCGGTTTCAATTTTCTGTTGAAAAGCAGAATAAAGTTACATAAGCAATATTCTCAGCTTGACACCATTTGATAGTATCAAAAATTTTGTTCATTCCTTGTTTATGACCAAAAGTGCGATCTTTATTCAATTTTTGAGCTCAACGACCATTACCATCAAGAATAATTCCTAAGTGATTTAATTGTTTCAAAACTTCTTCTTTCCCTATTTCACAATTTGTAGTTCACGAAGTGGAGTAGTTAAGTATTCATATCCTGTTTCTGTCACCAAAATATCATCTTCAATTCTAACACCACCAACTCCTGGAATATAAATTCCAGGTTCCACTGTGACACACATTCCTGGAACTAGTGGTTTTGTACCTGCATTTGAATTATAGGGTTCTTCATGGATTTCAATTCCCAACCCATGTCCTGTTCCATGAGTAAAGTATTCTCCATAACCTTGAGCTGCAATATGATCAAAACAAATTTTGTGAATTGTTTGTCCTGTCACTCCAGGTTTAATAGCTGCAATTCCCAATTGTTGTGCATCATAAACAATTTGATAAATTTCTTGTAATTTTTGGTTATCATTATTTTTAATAGCAAAAGTACGAGTTTGATCTGAAGCATAGCCATTGAAATAACAACCCATATCTAAGGTAACAAAATCACCAATTTGCATCTGACGACTTGTAGGTACTGCATGAGGTTTGCTACCATTTTCTCCGCTGGCAACAATTGTATCAAAACTTAATTTTTCAGCACCATGTTTTAAAAAGGCATCACTAACAAATCTTGCTAGTTCTACTTCAGTCATTTGTGGTTTTACAAATTTTAAAACATCTAGAAAAACTTGATGGGTAATATCACAAGCTTTTTTAATTTGGGCAACTTCTCATTCATCTTTAATCATTCTAACAGTTGCAAAATTATATGCTTGCATTTCTGCATTTAATTTTTTTGTAAATATTGCAGCTTCATTGACATAAACTCAATCAGCCTCAAAGACAATTTTTTTAATGTTTAATTGAGCTATTTTTTCATTTAATAACTCAAAGATTGATCCAAATCCGATAATTTCATCGACATTAGTTACCATAGTAGATTCCTTAGCAGCAGTTAAGTAACGACCATCGACAAATAAAAAAGTTTTGTCTTTAGTGTATAAAACATAACCTAAACTTGAACTAAATCTAGTAAATCAGTAACGATTTTGAGGTGAATACAACAAAATTGCATCTGCTTTTGTTTCTTGTAAAATTTCATTTAAAATAGTTTTTTTCATAATTATTTTTCCTCTCAATTTCTAAATATATTATAGTCAATTAAAAAAAATAAGTTCTTAAAAAAGCATAAAACTTTAATCTTTTCCCTTATTTTTTTTGTTTATGGATTTGGTGAGCATTACATTTAAAGCAATGTTTTTTTACTTCAATTTTTTCTTTTCTTTTGTCATTTTTTGCAATATAGTTTTCTTCTTTGCAATTTGAACAACGTAAGATTACTCCTTCACGCATTGTACAAGCCTCCTCTTTAAATTGTTTAGATATAAGCAAAGTAATCTTACCAAAAAATTACAACAAATGATAGAAATATTTTGATTTTTTTATTATTTTTTTGTCAAAAAAGCAAATGAAAAATAACTTTTGTTTTAAAAATAGTTAGTTAATTTTTAGGTTTTGGAATGTCTTTTACATCTCAAAAAACTGAATAGCCATCTGTATTTTTAACACTCATCTCAGTTACATAAAAGCTTTCATATTCTTCTCCTGGATTTGGTTTTAAATCTCAAAATATAGTTGGTTCAACAACATCAACTTTAATATACCCAAACTTTAAGAAATTCAAATATGCACTTTCTGACTTATTAATAATTAAAGCAAAATCCTTAAAATCTGATTTAGACTCATCATTATCTGATTCCATTATTATTTTTGGGCTAATCAAACCATAGTACTGGTAATGAACATGAATTTCACCAATTGGAGGATTTGCAAACTTATCAATTAAATATGAGAATGTCTCATTTCCATCCTTATCGAAAAACACTCATGAAATTGGTTCACCTCTTGACATAGCTAATGTACAAGTTCAACCTGATGAAACTAGACTTCTGTCAATTCTAAACCTCATATCATTAATTTGATTTCAAAATATATCTGAACTACTGTCATGACTATCAGGTCTTGGTCAATACTTTCTATCTTTTATTCGAAATAACTCATCAGTAATTATGCTTTCATGTTTATTTTGTTCCTTAAAAAACTCTTGAAAGCTATCAAACTTTTTGATGTCTTTAATTTCTTTTTCAACTCATTCTGAATCACCCTTAGTAGCACCATTTGCAGAATCACAAGCAATAACACTAGTAACTGTAATTGTGTTCAAAGTCATTGCTCCAAGTAGTGATAATATTTTTTTCATTAGTGATTCTCTCCTTTACCTAAAAGTTGATAAATTTCTTGAACTATTTTGTCAAGATCTTGATCATTTGATCAATAGAAGTTTTTTTCAATATTTTTGTCTTTATAAATATAGACAAATTCTTTTTTGTAAACAACACTGACTGAAGCAATGAGATTTATGTTATTTTTGTAAGATTCTAGTGCTGCTTCATAATTGTTAAAGTATAGTTCTTGACCTTTTGTATGGTAAGTATAAACATTATACTTACCATTAGATATTAATGAACTAAAATCTGTAAAGGCATTTTCAATGTTTTTTAACTCATTTTTATGAACATAACTTTGTTTAATGTTTAAAATAGATTTTAAATAATTTAAAGCATCATCTTCATTGTATTCTTCTGCAACAAGTTCTCCATTAGGATTGTATAAATACACTTTTTTATATAATAAGGGGTTTTGTTTGTCAAATTGAATTTGTTTTGCACCCTCAATTGTATTTGATAAATTATAACCATGATAATCACTAAAGTCCTTAAGGTTTGTTTTGGTATCACTTACAAATCATCTTTCTTGCAAAACTACATTTCCTCCATTCATATCATCAAAAAAGTAAAAATCATTTTTTCATTCATCATAAGTCATTCTAATGTTATATCCCTTTAATAGTTCAAATTTTTTACTTGGGTCAACATTCTTGTATGGTTTGAGCATTTTTTCTTTCTCGAGATTGCTTGTATAAACTGAAAATTTACTAATGCTATTTTTACTATAAATTCAATCTTCTTTTAGTGCATCTTCAAAAATTGTTTCATTTTCAGCTATAAACTCTCTAATTTTTCTTTTAAAAGACTGTTTTATACCATAACCCATACCCAAATAAGTTTTAAATGTAAAATCATTGCCAAAATCTTTTATAAACTTCTTACCAGGGTCTGAATTGAGAAATGCTTCAATAACATACTTAAAATTGTTGGGTAGATTTTGATTTAATTCAAGACTTGCTTCATCACTGAACCCCAAATCTTGATATTTACTTGCTTTTAAATCTGTATGTGCATAGTTAGATCCCCTTCATGTGTAAGTTGAAGCATAAATTTTGAAACTAGTATCACCAACTGTAAATTCTTTTTCATACCAATCATTCAAATCGTTGCTACCTGATTCATTTGATATAACACCAGTTTTTCAGCTGTCATAAGACTTAAACTCAGTCATAAAGGCCTTTGGATCAAAATGTCTTAGCAACTCTGCACCAGATACTTTGATATCTAAAATGTCTTTTTCATATCTTTCTGATTTTCCACCAGTTTTTGTACTAAATTCTATTTTCCCTCCCTTAATTCTTATTATTGTGTTTCCACGACCATTTACTTTAAAATAGTCTCCATTTTCACCAATTTCAATTGAAATGTTGTAACTTCTTTCACTAGTGTCATTTAATATGTTCCCCCAACCATTATCAAAATAAACATTTAGATCATCTTCTAGTTTATTTGTATAAACTTCAGCAAAGTCCTCTTTGCTGACTGAAAATGGTTTATCAAGATTATACTTACCTCCAGAACTCTTTGGTTCATAATAATAAGCAGGAGTCATAGTAGTTTTCATTTTTTCAAAATCGTTTTGGTTAAAGGCATTGTAGTAATGACCATTATAGTAATACATTAAAGTTCTTTGGGGTGTATTAAACCCAGTATTTTTGTAAGCAATTTTAGCTTCTTCAGGTGAATCATAAAATAGTGAGTTGTCATAACTATATTTTAATCTGGTTAACCCTGGGTTAACATAACTGTCAATTGCCCTGTCATAAGCACTTTTTTGAGTTTCTTGGCACCCAGAAACCCCACCACTTTCTTGGCAACTTGGTAAAATTGTTTTTCCATAAAAGTTACGAGCTACTTTAACAAAGTCACTAGCATTGGTTCCATAAACTCGATCTCCGTCAATTTTCCCAGTTGCATAATCTAACATAATTTTTTCTGGATCACTTGATGTTGTAACTTCTTTAATGGGATTTTGAGTTAGTAATTCTTTTAAAATTTGATTTTCACTTTTATATTCTTTACCACCATACATATAAACATTACCTTCATGTAAAAACTTAGAGTTGTTTTTGACATTGTCACGAATGGCTTGAATTTTTTCAGTATAGTTAGTTCCCACAGAATAAGTTGCAGCTACAGGTGTAACCACTGTACTTAAACATAGGGAAAGTAATAATTTAGTTCTTAACATTTAAACTACCTCCTTAATGTTATCTAAAAGATATTCTTGAAATTGATTTTCATTGTAAAACATTAAACCATTTAATTCATATGTGGCTGAGTTAACTTGAATAAAGACATTTGCATAATCATTCAAGTGCATATATTTAACAATAGCCCCATTGTAATTATCAAAATAATAATTTTTACCATTAAACTTAAATTGGTATAAATCATAACCATCATTATCTAGGTTTTCTAATTTTTCAAATTTGTTTGTGGCTAGGTAATCACTAAATTCAACCGCTTTAGTTTCAAGGTCTATTGTTTCAAGAACTTTTTTGTAGATTGCATCATAACTGTATTCATACAAATAGCTTCCTAAGTAATCATATTTATATGCTTTAACAAATTCTTGGTCTGAAATTTTTCTTAAAGCACTATTGATTGCTGCATCTGAATTACTAAAGGTTTCACCAAATCCATCACTATAAGCTGTCATTTTCTCAACTAATTTTGAAATTCTTTCTAGTAATTTACTTTTATCTGTTTCAAAAATTTGTTCAAAATATTTTGAACCATACTCAATGTTCTTTTCATCAGCAAACAAGTTATCTACAATATCTCTTTTCATACGGTACTCTGCTTCTGCATAACTTGTAAAGTATTTCTCATTATATAGATATGTTGTAGTATTTTTTGGTTTGGCAATTTCTAAAGCCAGCATAATGTTTCTTGGGTTAAATTCATTTTTTTCTCAAAATCAAGATGATTTTTTATACTTAATAGTATTTTTTGTATCTGGAATAACAAATTCTCAATTTTCAGTTGTTTTTCCAGGAATCATGTTTAAAATTGTTATTGCAGCTTCAACATAAAGAATTCTTTTTTTAAGAATTTTGGCAAACTCTGCTGTTGACTTGATTTGTTTCCCAATATCTTCAAGATGTTTTTGATAAAGTTTTGCTAACTGAAGCAAATCCTTAGTCTTAATATTGACAATATCTAAAAACTTATCAAAAGTTTTTTTAATTCCTAATGAATTATTAGCACTATTATTTTTACCTGTAAAATAACCTGAGTCCATTAGTAAATCTAAGACATTGTAAAGTTCCCCTCTTGTTTTGGCATCATTCACAAATTCAATTCATTCATGACTTATAACTAAATCACTATTGTTTGTATTGTGAGCTTTATTTATTTTCTTAAAACTACTTACATTAAGTGCAAGTAAAGTTGCATACATAAACTCATCAATTACATTAGAGTCAGATTGTGAAACATCTAAACTCCTCAACAATTCTCTAATATTATGCAAAGTTACAACCATTTTTTTATTTTGATCAATACTGTGAAATGAAATTAGGTTATTTCATAAAGCATTAATCTCTTGAGCAATTTGATATTTCTCAAAGATTGCTTTAACTTTTTCAGTATCCACTGCTAACTTATCTATTTTTGACTTGCTAGCTGCTTTACCAAATATTGAAGCTAACTTTGAACTAGAAGACATTGAAATTTCATCAACATATTGATTAAATTTTTTATAATAAACTGCTAGTGATTCAAAGAAATTTATGATTTTATTTGGTTTAGAATTACCTTCAGTTGAGCTTAGTTCAAACCCAATTGATCCAGTAGATAATGCCATTTCACTAAGAGCAGCATTAAATCCTGCATCAGCCAATCCTTCTGTTGATGTTGAAACTAAACTTCAGTTTTCTTTATCTTCAATTAGTTCTGCAATGTTTTTTGAAGTTCTATGAAAGTTACCACCCTCAATATCTAATGTTCCCTCATCGTCAGAAACTGCTTCCAGGTAATACATTCCAGGTCTTTTTTCAATTTTAGTAATCTTATCTAAATCACTTTCTTTCAATTTTAGTTTAGACAAATTAAATTTATTTTCTTCGCTTATTCTATGACCATTATACTCAACTGTTTTAACAATACTTTTTTCTAGGTTATTTTCAAAGCTTTCTTTGTCATACCAAAGGTTTCCTAACTTATGATATTTTTTTTGTTCTAATTTAATTTCTTCACCTTCATATTTATTTTGGTAGTAAGCAGTTACTTGTTCTCTACTTTTAAAGAACAAACCATCTGCTTCGTAACCACTCTTAATTTTATTTGTATAAGAACTAATCACATCATTTTTACTCATCTCATCACTTCCAGAGTAAACTGCATTACCATTTACATCCTGATAAACATTAACTGCATCAATTTTGTTAACAACTCCACTTGCTGAAACTGAACCTAATGAGTCAGTTAAGTAATTTTTTGGATCTTTATAAGTTTTTGCTTTTGAAATTACTTTACTTGATTCAATCTGGTTTAACATTTCTGCAGTGGTTTTGAAACTTGAGTTTCCTAATGTGATTTCATTTTTATAATTTTTACTTGTTTCAATTTTAGTATCATTTTTCATAAAATGTTCAACTGCTTCTGCTTTGGATTTAAAACTTTTACCAAATAATTCATATTCAACATTATTATCTTGTCAGTTATCTAAATCTGGAGTTGAATCAGCTCCACAAGCTACTACTGTAACAGTGGAAGTAGTTACAAGTAGTGTACTTGTTAATATTATTAATAATTTTTTCATTTTACCTCCTTATAGTTTTCACTATAATTAATTTAATTCATATTTTTTAGAATATAAATCTTATCTTTTTCTCATAATATCTTCTAACAAATCTTCAAGTGTATAGGCATTTGAAGTATCGCTACAAATTTATTTTTAATTACAATTAAAATTGGGTTTGCTAAGACAATTAGCACAATAAATACAATTGAAACAATTATGGCTAATTGTGGTCTGAGGTTTTTCAAGCCACCAAATTTAGTTTGGTTCTTACTGGTTTTAAAGTTTATTTCAGTAATTGCATCAAACAAGTAATAGGTTTCTGGGTTTTGCTTTTTATAATTTTCACTAGAAATGTCAAGATTGTTTCAGTCAAAAACATAATAGAGTTTGTTAAAATAATCTAAAACATTTCACTGATGATACATCTGCTTGCGACTTTCATAGGCTTTGATTTGAAAGAACTCCGCATCAGTCAATACTTGTGAAGATAATTTTATGTTTTTAATGATATTTGTAAAATACACATGGACAAAATCATTTATGGTTTTATAATTATACTCAGTTTTAAACTTTTTAAGTTCATCACTCTCAATGCCATTAAATACTTCATCAAAGTAACTCAGATTTTCATCTCTTTTTTCATCATTTTGGAAAAATAGTAGTAAGTAGTCTTGGAATAAATTTAGAAGCTTTTCATCTTGCGCTGAGGCATAAAGCATATAAATAAACATTTCCTTAACTAATTGAGTTGAAACTGCCACAATATTTTCACCATTAATAATCGGAACAGATGAATCAAATCCATTATTACTTATTATTCAATAGTCTAAAATATTTGTGGGGATTTTTTCAAAATCTATCTTTGAATATTTTTCAAATGATTTTAAATAATATTGATATACTTCATAAGTTTTCAAATAACTAATTAACTCATCCAAATATATGTAACTGGTTTTTTCAAACAACATGTTTCTTATCAATTTGTCTAATGTTTTGTTAGTTGTTAACCTACTAATACCTTCTTTTGATAATTTGTTAACAAAAAGAAAGTTATCAGCTTTGTTTTTTAGAACAATAAAATTGCTGTAATAATCTTTTAAAATTCTGTCAAGAATATTAAGTGCATCAACTTCATTGTTTGCTTGTAAAAAATTTTGTTTGTAAATTTTAGAGCTTTTAGCACTTAAAATATACTTTAGTTCCTTATAATCATATTTTTTTTCATCTACATGAAAATAAAACTGATCCTTATTTAAAACATAGTTAGACAGTGAAATTGAAGTTACAACTGTATTAACTATAAATAAAATTGGAATTAAGACTATTGGTAATAGTGATGTTATCTTTCTTCTTCTCAATGTATAAGCTACAATGCATAGAATTGGAAAGTAAATCAAAATACCAATTAAGGCAACTAGAATACTTATTGATAAATAAATTAGATTATTTAAATAGTTCCTAGTAAAAGACAATTGGATTAGAAAATTTATAGTACCATAAATTATTACAATCACTAACATAAATATTATTGAAAACAAATAGTCAGATAATGTTGCACAAAATCTTTTTCAGCCACTTTCAAAATCTTCATAATATTTTGTCCTATAATTTTTAAATATATAATTTCTAGCTTCACTAAATGAAATCACAGGCAATATAAATAATAATAAGAATGGCAGGTAAATTTTCATGTTAGCAGAGACAGTGTTTAATCAAATTTTATTGTCATCTCTACTTAAATTTAAAACACAATTTGCAATGGCTACACTAAGATATAATAGTGAAATAATTAGATACATTTTTCATTTTTTTAGTCTTGTTTTTATATTTATAATCATAAATTTAAGTTTTTCAAAAAACCATAAACTTTTCTAATCTCAGTTTTCAAAATTCAACTACACACCATAATCTTAATGGGTGGAGTTTTGCAATTATTTTTTTACTAATCATCTTTTAATTATTATTTTTGAGCTTTCTTAAATACATATGGGTTATTAGCTCACAAATCTACTTTTATATTATTTAGAAGTGGTAAACTCTTGTCCCACCTTAAAATAACCTGACTTATCAATTCATTTATAATTATGAAGCTAACTGGTTTTGCAAAGATCACTGGTGTAATAAACTTCAATGATTGCAGCAAAGCTTGATTCTTTTCCATATAGCTTCTCCTTAGTAAATTAAATACTTGAAAAATCTGTAAAACGTTATACTATTTAAATCCTAAACATAAAGACTTTCATTTAAAACATTTCTTTAGTTTTTGAAAATTTGAACAATTTTGAAGTAAGTGTCTTTATAAAAACAACTTTCAGATTCAACTCTTTAAATTAAGTTGTAAAGACTATTTTAAAAATTAGTTCAAAAAAATTACTTATTACATTATTATATTAATGTTAAGAGAATATTTTAATTAATAGTCAACAAACACAAGCTATTGCTAGTTTGTGATAGTTACAGATTTTTATTAAAATATCGTGGAATTATTATTTAATAGTTTAACAAAATTATTGCTAGTCAGAAATTGCTAATTGATACCAGAAGGCTTACTTGACTGCTATTAAATACTTTTTGACGATATTATCTATTGATAGATTGGTACCGCCTTCTTCACAAACATTATATATGAGTTATTCAGATTTTCGTAGATAACTTTAAAAATAATTTTCGCTTTAGCGAAAAAAATATTTTACCATTAAACTTTTAGTTTGTTTTTTGCACTATTTTATAGCAAAATAAAAAAAATTTTGTAAGAAAACCCAAATTGTAGCTATCAAAACAAATTTGGACTTTTAGTAATTTTAATACAACTTTTAATAAATTGCTAGTTTAATAGGAGTGCTTTTTATATCAACTTGAGTATTTTTTCTTAAAAAAGATAAAGTTTGATTGAGCTCAGACAGAGTTGTTTTTAATTTTTTGTGGCATATCTTCAGGTTTCACTCCTTCATTTTCAAGAACAACTTTTGATTTGTAGAGCATTTCATTATCAAATTCAATCATACTATAATAGTTATCACCAAGTGATGCGATAAGGTTACCATCACAACATTGAATTATCATAATCTCTCGTCTAGGTATATTTAATGGTGTTGTGAAATTGCATATAAAGTACTTTTTCTTTTCATAGGTAACAGTTAGATCTCTTGCAACCACTCTAATTGATTTGTGTCCCAAAATAATATTTAGATCTCCCTCAAATTTTTTGAATGAATTTGTAGTAAAATCTTTTTGAAGGGTTACAACATGATTATTTAAATACTCAACAAATTTTGGTAAGACTAGATTGGCCTCATTAATATTTGTGACTTTATTTTGTTCCATAAAGGTAGTGATTGTACCTTTAATGGTTTTTCAGAGCCTTTCAATCCTTGGTTTGAATTGTGGTGAAATTGATGATTGGATGTCAATACCTAAGTTTTTAGCTACAAATGCAAACTGAATTCGAGAATCTTCGGGCGAAGATTCTTTTTTTTCACTCCAAAAAGTTCTGCGTTTGTCAGTTCTTAGCACTTCAAAAGTCCCATAATTTTTTAAGACCGGTTTCAAAGCATTGAAATAACCTTCAGTAGTTTCTTGATGATCAAAATATAATCCTAAAACCTCTCCACTTGCCTCATCAATATAACCATGCAATGCCCAAATCTCCTCATCACTGAATCTTCAAAATGTAGCATCAGCTTCAACAACATGACCACGCCTTTGGGTTCTTGGCCTTGCAATATGGATATTTTCTTTTGCTCTTTCTGTAGCTGAGGAGGGAACCAGTAGACTTTGAGGTCTATTTTTCAACTCTTCTTCTTTTGCTAACAATTTGATAGTTTTTTTATGTGCCAGTTTTGAGCAATGATTTTTAGATCTTAAAATATTGTAAATATATGAATAACTCACCCACTGATAGTCATATCTTTTATCTGCTTTTAAATAGCGCATAAAATCCCTAAAATTACAGTTTAAGTACTCATCCCTAAAAATCCTGCTAATCTCTAGTGCTTGCATATGGGTTCGCTTTTGAGCATGCTTATTGTTTTTATTTTTGTGGATAAAGAAGGCCTCACCAATTTCTTTGTATTTTTTAATGGCATCATAAAACCATGATCTACTACCACCACTTTTTATCAAAAGTTCTCTTTTGGCTGCTTTATCCCTGGATAAAGCAGCCTCCCTAATAATATCTTGTATATGTTTGTTGGTTTTCATTTGTCTTTTACCTCTATAATTTCTTTTCATTTTTATTCCCTGATTTCCTTTATTATTATAATCAAGTCCAAATTTGTTTTGATAACATTTAGTCCTTTTTTGTTTTGATAACAATGTAAAAAAAATTTTGTAAGAAAACCCAAATTTTAGGGCAAAAAAAGTGTATTATATTATTGTATTTTAGGGGTGAAAATTATGAAAAAGTTGATTAGCGTTTTAAGTGCCACTGCACTATTAACCTCTTCTACTGCTAGTGTTATTTCATGTGGAAATGACGCTTACTGAAACGAATTTAACAGAGCTGTTAAAAACCAAGAAACATTCATGGTTTATATTGGGGCTGATGATTGTGAATATTGCAATCATTTTGAAGATTCAAAAAAAATAACTGGTGATTTAGTACAAGAGTTACTAGATGGTTTAATTGCTAAGTATAAAGCAGATTTAACAACACTTGGTGATAAAGTTGAAGTTGATGATTTAACAGGATTTGGACAAGCAATTAAGGTTCCAGATCAAGTTAAGTTGCGTGAATTTATCATTGAAGCAAAAGCAGATAACTTTAATGAAAAATGAAGTAAAAACATTTTAAATTGAGTTAGAGATCAATTAAGAGAAATCTACTATACAAAAGAATTTAAGTATAATGTAGATAATGGTAATGGTGAAGTTAATGCTAGAAACCAAGTTAATGCAGCAGTTAAAAGTTATCTAGACAATGCCAAAGGAACTCCATTCTTCTTAATGATTAGAAATGGAAAACTAGCTGGAATTAGTTCAGGTTACTCTCGCACATCACCAATCAATCATGATGAAGATATTAGAAATTGGTTTGAAACATTTAAAAACTTCTTCTTAGCAGATGATTTAAGTAATCAAATTGTTAACCTAATAAAAAATTCATCAGGTTCAAGTTCAGGTGGTGAAGAAGCCAGTGAAACTGCTGAGGGTGCTACAACTGCTAAAAACAGTAAAAAAGCAAAACCAACAACAAAGCCAGCAGTAAAACCTGCAGCAGCAAAACCAGTGAAAACTGCTAAAAATAAACTAACATATGATTACAGTCAGTTAAATTTATTAAATTACATGTAAAAAATACAGAAGTCAACTTCTGTATTTTTTTAATCTTAAAATAATAATGCTAGTGCTCCCCCAACAACTCCAGCACAAAGTGGTGCTACAACTGGGATTCAACCATATTTTCAGTCACTACTTCCTTTACCTTTCATTGGTAAACATTGGTGCACTAATCTTGGTGCTAAATCTCTAATTGGGTTAATTGCAAACCCTGTAGTACCTCCAAGACCTAATCCAATGGCAATAACTGCAGCTCCAACAACCATTGGTCCAAGAGACCATAAAGTGAAGGCTAATCTACCGTAAGAAACCACTAGAACTGTTGCCACTAAGACAATTGTTGCTAAAAACTCTGATAAACAGTTTACTCAGATTTTCTTATTTTGTGGACCTGTGGCATGCATTGCTAAAACACTTGCTTGTTGTTGTTCACTTAAAGATTGGTGAATATGTTTAATGTAAATCAAATCTAACAAGACCTGAGCACAAATAGCTCCAACTAGTTGAGCTGCTAAGTAGATGGCAACCATCCCAAAACTGTTTGCTCCACTAATAATTACTCCCTGGTTTTTAATAACAACTGCCACAGTGACTGCTGGGTTTAAATGGGCTTTCCCTCCAAGTAAATAAGCTAACATAGCTCCTAAACCAACTGCAAAACCTCAACCAACAACAATTGTCAGTCAACCTGAATTTTGACCCTTAGTGTTTTTTAAAACTATATTGGCAACAACCCCATTCCCAATTAAGACTAGGATAAAAGTACCAAACATTTCAACTAAAAATTGAGATAAATAAATGTTCATATAATTCTCCTTTGCATATATGTTTATTATCATAGATTTTATAATAAACTTCAAGTCCCAATAAATTTTACTAATGAAACAAAAAAATACGATCTTAATCGTATTTATTTTCAAGTCCATATAATGGTCCCCAGAGCCGGACTTGAACCGGCATGACCTATAACAATCGCTGGATTTTAAGTCCAGTGCGTCTACCACTTCCGCCACCTGGGGGTAAAATATAAAAGATAATGGTGTCCCGTATAAGACTCGAACTTATGACCCACTGGTTAAAAGCCAGTTGCTCTACCGACTGAGCTAACGAGACAAAAAAATAAATGGCTGGGCTAGCAGGATTCGAACCGGCGCATGACGGAGTCAAAGTCCGTTGCCTTACCGCTTGGCTATAGCCCAATAATGGTGGGGAGTGACGGATTCGAACCGCCGAACCGTTAGGAGATGGTTTACAGCCACCCGCGTTTAGCCACTTCGCTAACTCCCCAAAGTGGTGCTGACTAAAGGACTCGAACCTTCGACCTATTGATTACTAGTCAATTGCTCTACCAACTGAGCTAAGTCAGCGCTCGTGTCCTTAATTAAGAACCTTTTCTATTATATAAAAAACTACTAATAAAAGTCAATAACAAAAACATCTTTTTTTAAAATTAATTGGCAAGAAAAGCCCCTAAACACTCACTTGTAGCATATTTGTGTTCAAAAGATCTTGTCTTGAAACCTTTTCTAGAGTTTTTGTAACTTGAATTTAACTAACTTTGGTAAATGTTTTCAGCTTTAAAAAACTTTTTAAAGTATGGTTTTTGAGCTAAGTTGTTAGCTAATTTAACAATTGGTTTACTAATTAAGACTGCAAGAACTGTGCTACTAATAAAAGTTTGCAAGAAAGACAGCAAATAAACTAAATTGATGTCTAAATGGTCGTAAAAAGGACGAATGTAGTAGTTAACTAAGTTATCAAAAAGAAAATGAAAAAGGTAAATATACAATACTAAGGCACCAAAATAATCAATAAATTTGGCATGACTTGGTTTTAATGAAATTGTAAAACAAAATATTAAGATTGCAAAAGGAATTACTTCAAAATTTGCTAGACCTTTAGCAAGAGAAAATTTTGTTAAAGTATTAACAAGCACCACCACAATTCAATAAGCTAAGACTAAGGTTAAAAATATGTACTTTCAATAAACTTTTTGTAAGGGATAATACAGCTTGATTATTCCCCCAACAAAATATAATAAGATAAAAACAATAATATTGTCAATTGCAAAAAACTGCCCATATCTCATTGAACTGTGGTAAGCAAATAAAGCAAACATAATGATCAAAATTGGTAGTAAGTAATTCTTACGAACTTTATACAAGACTAAGTTTAAAATTGGGACACAAGCTTGAATAATTAAAAAGGCTCAAATGTATCATCAATCTCTACCTCCCAAAATTACTGTTAAATAATCTAACTTCCCTTTGATATCTCATAATATAAATGGTGTGATGATTAAATTTAAAACCCAACAAATGGCAACAATAAAGATTATATTGAAAAAATTATAGTTGTTCGAAGTTGCTTTTAAGTACCCTGTAATTAACATAAAAACATAAATCGAGACATTTAAAAATGGATACAAATAATTTAACATTGGAATTTGTTTATCAGTCATGTGAGCTGTCACTTGGTGCAAAGCAATCACAAAAAAAATGCACAAAATTCTTAAAAATTCAATCTTACTGTTTCTGATACTATTATTACTCTTCATGTTACTTCCTTGATTATCTCACTTATGCTTAATAAGTTTTAAAATAATACCACGAAAATGTGTAGAAGTCAAACAAAAAGTACTCTGGGCGGAGTACTTTAATAAATTCCAGAACAAGCAATCATTATATTATATAAATCTATAATTTATAACATGTTCATTTGATAGGGCTAAACAAACACTATGGGCTATTTCAACAAGCCTGCTCTAGACATTTATTATTATAGATTATTTTTTTACTTTTTTCAATATCTGACCCACAGATAAATCAAATTTCTTTATAAATTCTACTTGTCGATATTTTAATTCCCTCATTTTAATAACTATGTTGCTATTTTTGAGTAATATTTTTAAATTTTAATAGCATTCAATATAAGTAAATTTAATTCTAGACAAAAAAACCACTAAATTAGTGGTTTTAAATCAAATGTAGTGGTTAAATTTACTATTTTTTTGATGAATTTTTTGCAGGAGTAGCAGGTGTTGTTGCAGGAGCTGCCGGCGCAGGAGTTGGTGTTGCTGGAGTAGCCACTTTTACAACAGTAACTTTAACTGTTCCTATTTTTTCATATTGTTCTTTGCTAGTTTTTGGAGCTGGGATTGTTACATCTAAAATATATGTTTCATCTTTTGCTCTGACTGCTTTTTTATTTTGAAGAACAGAGATAGTAACTTTTGCTTTCCCCTCTTCATGTTGTTTTGAAGAACCTTTTAATCATTCAAGATCTTTTTTAAAAATTGTTACTTCTTCATCCTTTTTAATTTTTGCACTCTCAATTGTTACTTCTACAGAAGTTTTATCAGCAGCTATTGTAGCTTCTGCAAGTGTTTCAGACTTATTACAAGCTGACACACTTGATGTAGTGGTTGCTACAAGTCCTGTGGCAGCCAATAAGCTAATTAATTTTTTCATTAATTTTTTTCCTTCTTTCGACCAAAATACATACATACCTTGGCTTTGAAAATATTACCATAATAAATAACACTTTGCAGAGAATTTATAAAATATATTAAATTTTTTCATTAACACTATGATTTGACCATTTTAAAAGTTTACTTTGGTTATTTTTAAGTAAACTTAAAGATAACAAGTTAAAAAACCACTAAAATGTGGTTTTTTAATTTCTAAAATTATTTACTTTCTGCAGGTGCTACTTTGTGAACAGTGATTTTAACTGTACCAATATCTTCAGGATCCTCTGAACTTGATGGATCTAAAATAATACCAATTTTTAAAGTATATGTTTTTTCTTCTTTACGATCTACAGATTGATCGACTGAAATTTTCAATTTTGCTTTCCCATCTTCAGCATCCCCATCATTAATTCCACCAACCGAGGTATCTTCTTTGTCATATGCCATTACTAAGCAACCTTTAACAATTTTTGAACTCTCAACTGTCATAGATACATTATTTGTATCTGCAGTGATTGTGGCTTCTCCAAGAAAGTTATCCTTGTTACATGCTAATACACTTGATGAAGTAGTTGCCACAAGTCCTGTGGCAGCTAAAATACTTATCAATTTTTTCATAGTTTTATCTCCTTTGTGCCAATATATAATCCATTGACTACGAAAATATTATCATAAATGATAACACTTTTGGTTAAAAACATCAATAAACTTTAAAAAAGGTTAAAAACTGTTTTAAATGTGGTTTTTTACTACTATCAGTTTATTAGAACTAGTTATTTCTCTTAAAAAAATCAAAATAATTTAATAAACCATTAAAAAATAAGTCCCTATTAAAGGACTTATTTTAACTGTTTTAGTGAATTCAGTCAATAACCACTGAACCTTTGATAGGTTTTTCACAAATTTGCACTAAGTCATTTGCATCACTAACAAATTGGGTTTCATTGTCAATATTTGTATATAATGTCATAATTGGCTCACCAATTTCCACTTTTTCACCAGTTGTTTTATTTAAATAAATACCTGCTGCAAAATCAATTTTATCTTCTTTGGTAGCTCTTCCTGCTCCTAAATGCATTGATAAGTATCCTAAAGCAGCAGCTGAAGTAAAGCTAACATAACCTGCTTGTTTTGCTAAAATAACATGTTGGTATTTTGTAGTAAAATACTTATCAAAGTCTTTAATCATTTCAAAATTACCACCTTGAGCAGTTACAAAGTCTTCAAGGTATTTAGCAGCACTACCTGCACTTAAAACTTCTTGCACTGCTGTTTCAGCTTCCATTAGTGATTCAAATTGTTTATTTTGTACCAAAGTAACTGCAGCTGCTACAGTACACAGTTCATTTAAATCAGCTGGTCCTTTACCATGTAAAGTGTCTCAAGCTTCTTTAACTTCAAGTGCATTACCAATGGCTCTTCCTAAGGGTTTATCCATGTCAGTTAACAACACACTAACATTTCTGCCATAACTTTTCCCAATGTTAATCATTGTTCTTGCCAATTCTCTGGCAGCTTCAATTGTTTTCATAAAAGCACCAGATCCAACTTTAACATCTAAAATGATGCTATCTGCTGGGACAACTAGTTTTTTTGACATAATACTTGAAGCTATTAGGGGAATTGAATCAACTGTTCCAGTAACATCTCTTAAAGCATATAATTTTTTATCTGCTGGAACTACATCTTTTGATTGACTCATAATTGAAACCCCCACAGTATTTAAAACTTCTTTAAACTTAGCTTCTGAAATTTCTCCAGTTCAACCTGTACAACTTTCAAGTTTATCAATTGTGCCTCCGGTTTGTCCTAATCCACGTCCAGATAGTTTTGAAACTTTAATTCCAAATTTAGCCACTAAGGGTGCATAAATTAGACTAGTTTTATCTCCAACTCCTCCTGTTGAGTGTTTATCTGCAAAAGGTCCTTTCACACCTTTTAAATCATAAGTGATTCCTGAATTAATCATAGCTTTTGTAAAAGCTGCTAATTCTGCATCACTCATTCCATTAAATCAAACAGCCATATTAAAGGCAGCCATTTGGTAATCTTTTAAAGTATCATTAACAAAAGAATTAACCACCCAAATTATTTCTTGACTTGTTAATTCTTGTTTGTTTTTTTTCTTATCAATAATTGTTGCAAAATTCATATTTCTACCATTCTTTCTAACTACTAGTAAAAGTAAACTCGACTTTTTTTATCAACTCTTTTTGGTGTCAATTTGCTTGTTTTTGGGTTTACATCAACATCTTTATATTTATCTAAATTTTTTTGAATTTCTTTTTTGATATTTTGAGTCAAAGTATCTGTTTTAATTGAAATAAATTTTTCTGGTGCTAAGGGTTTTGAAAAAACTACCTTAACATGCAAGGTCCCCCTTGCTCTCTTTTCATACAACTGGTAAGAGTTAATAATTGTCACTGGGACAACTGGAGTATAAGCCATTTGAGCAAGCTTCATACTAGCTCCTTTAAATTCACCCATTTCAATACTTGAACTTCGAGTCCCTTCTGGGAAGATTACTAAACTACGTTTGTATTCATTAAGTAACTCTTTACCTTGCTTCATAGCATTAATTGCACTACGAGGACTGTTACGGTCCAAGGGAATGCTGTCAATTAAATTAATAAAGTGTTTGGCAACTTTAGTGGTTCAAAGTTCTTGTTTGGCAATAAAAGCCAAAGGTTGTTGTTTTGAAAAATCATTAATTGCTAGCATTAATAGTGGATCTAAATTACACTGGTGGTTTGGAGCTAAAATAATACCGCGATCTAATCAGTTTTCAATCCCAAAAACATGGATTTTAATGTTAGCCACCTTTAAAACTGTTCTCATTTTTTTCTTAACTCAATTGTAACGATATTCTTCTGAGTATAAATTAGGATCTCGTTTGATTTTCTTAGTTATTTTTTTGGCTTTTGAAATCATATTCAATAGCCCTAAACCATGAGAAAAGATTCTTCACTTTGAGATATAAATTTTTTTCTTCTCTTTGGGCTCAATTGGAGCCACTGCTTTAACCTCAGTTGTTAATTGGTTTTGTTGTTCTGCTGACATTATATTTTCCTTTCATATATTGCTACTTCAAAATCTTGATACTTTTTGGTTTCTATCAATTTGAATGGCAATGACTCTATGCTTGGTGCATATGTATCTCCATCATAGTCTTGATAAATGTAACTAATTACAAGTTTATCAGCCATTGCAAGTACAGTCTCATAGACTTTACTTCCTCCTATGATTATAAGTTCTTCTCCACTATTTTCATAGTATTTTAAAACATTTTTTAAATTATTTGTCACTTCTAAGTTTGGATGTGTTATAGTCATAGGTCTTGAAGTAACCACAATATTTTTACGATTTGGTAAGGGTTTTAGTTTTAAGGACTCTCAGGTGTTGCGCCCCATTAAAACTGTTTTATGACGAGTATAATTTATAAAATGTTGCATTTCTGCTTTAATATCTCATGGCAAATGCCCAGCTTTACCAATTACCCCACTTCTAGTTTGAGCCCACAATAAGGTAATCACTAAACTGCCACCAATCCTTTAATTGGTGGATGAGGATCATAATCGGTAAGCTTGATGTCTTCATAGTTTACTGCAAAGATACTTTTTTTTGAAAAATCTATGGTTAGTTGTGGTAAAGTTTTGGGAGTTCTTTGTAGTTGCTGGTTGACTTGCTCTAAGTGATTTGTGTAAATATGAGCATCCCCAATTGTATGAATAAAATATCGAGGTTTTAAGTTACATTCTAAGGCTACTAATGTAAGCAATAGTGAGTAACTAGCAATATTAAATGGTACTCCTAAGAAAATGTCCCCACTTCTTTGGTATAATTGTAAATCTAATTCACCTTGACTAGAGACATAAAATTGAAAGAAGGAATGACAAGGAGGTAAAGCCATTTGATTAACTTGGGCTGGATTCCAAGCAGACACTATGTGTCTGCGTGAATATGGATTAACTTTAATGTCTTCGATTACTTGTTTAAGTTGATCTACACCTTCAAAATCTCGTCACTGTTTTCCATAAACTGGTCCTAATTCACCATATTTTTGAGCAAAGGCTGCATCTGTTTTTATCTTTTCAATAAACTCAGTCAGTGTTTCACCTTGAAAAACTGCTGATTTTTTATAGATTTCATAAGGTCATTCATTTCAAATGTTAACATTATTGTCTACTAAATATTTAATATTGGTGTCACCTTTTATAAATCATAGCATTTCATGAACAATGGCTTTAAAAAAGACTTTTTTTGTTGTTAAAAGTGGAAAACCAACTCTTAAATCATAACGAGATTGGGTTCCAAATAAAGATACTGTCCCTGTTTTAGTACGATCTGTGCGACTTTCTCCATTGGCTAAAACATTTTTAACTAGTTGTAAATATTGTTCCATAATTCCTCCTATAAATTTAAAACCACTGCCACAGCATAGTCTTTTTCATGAGCTATTGAAAGTTCCAGATGTGCTAATTTACTAGGTTTTGTCACCACTGGTTTTGCTTGTAAATAATCAATACAAATGTGCTTTGGGGTAATTTTATCATCAATAACTTTAATAATGGCTTCTTTAGCAGCTCAACGCCCTGCTAAAAATTGTTTTTTTGCAGCTTCATCTTCTATTTTTGTTAAATACTTGTACTCATCAACATGTAAAATTTGAGCAATCAGGGCTTCTGATAATTTTATTCGCTCAACTTGTACAATATCAAGACCTATTTTATTCAAGTTAACTATTTAAATCTGCAAAATCAAAGTAGTATTGAATTCAAAATCCATTATATAGGTTTGATTCATAAATGTCTTGAGCTGGACTATTGGTAATTAACCTTTGTGATGTTTGGTTTAAATTGGTTCAATTTGTTTTTAAATTTTTATTAAATAATGAACCCATCAGCTGCCCATTGAATGTTAATTCCAATGATTGGGCCACAAACACATTTGATCAAGCTGATGGTGCAAAGACTGGAACACTAGGATTTGCATTAGTAATTTTGTTAATAAAGAAGATGTTCCTAAAAAGACTGTAAGTTTTTGTAGGATTATGTAAAATCTCTGCTAATTTTTTATCACTATTGTAACCTAAGCTTGCAAATGAATCATCAAAGAAGTTAGCGACCTGGATAAAGGGGTTGACAACATTATTGGTGTCAGCTCAGGCATAGAACTTTTTAAAATTATCTAATGTCATAAAAGTGTTGGGTTTTTCATAATCAACTTCAAGTTCATTAGCTGCTCGAAATTGTTCAAAAGCATTCATAATTTGTATGCTATTAACATTTGTTTGCACATCTGCTACATTTGTTCCATCTGAAACCAATAATGAACGAGGAGTTACTAACATAATTTCTGCCACTGTTCTTAACAAGGTACGTGTATCATCAGGCATAATTTGAATACAAGTTGCTAGTGGTGCATTTAAGGGGTTATTAGCAACATAGCCATCCAACATTAATTCAGCATAAGTATCAAAAACTGTGGCTGGAATTTCAGTAAAGACATTGCCTGTTTGTCCTTGACTGACAAATTGAGTTACAAGTGAAGATGCTGGATTTATCAAGTATTTTTGGACACAAGCATTAGTATACATGTATTTTGCCAAAGGAACTGTTGGCATATTAAAAGCAACCTTTTTAGAGAGTGAATAGCGACTATATGAGTTTCCATACTTTGCCCAATCTTCTTTTTGTTCTGCAGTTAACTGACTATAATTAAATAAACTTAATTTTTGAGTTTCAGTGGCAAAAATTGGTAATGAAATAAAACTTGAAAGATATAGTGAAAACATTAAACCAAAAGCTAAACCATTAAAGGCACCAAGAATCATGTCTGCTGGACCAATGATTTTGATACGACGGATTCTCTCTTTTAAGACAGTATGATAAATTGCAATCCCAATCACATTGACTACAACAACAATTATGACTGAGAAAATTACAAAGATGACAGCAGCAGTGAAAACTTTTAACAGTTCTTCACCCATACCATCTCATGAAAAAGCAAA